>CAYRSS010000043.1:0-35919 GCA_964426945.1 uncultured Phycisphaeraceae bacterium | reverse complement strand
GAACTGCTCGCGCATCTCGCGCTTGGAGATCGCCCCGGTCCGCTCAAGAATGCGGTCGGCCAGCGTGCTCTTGCCGTGGTCGATGTGGGCGACGATGCAGAAGTTGCGTATGCGACTGAGGTCGGCCATCGAGGTCCCGTCAAAGTGGCGTCACCGGGGCGGCCGCTCGTGCGCACCGCGGGCGGAGCCGGAGATCCGTCCCTGATCCACCAACCTGCTCACCCGGGCCGGGCATTATACCGCCGGTTCTGCGAATGCAAAACGGCCGCCCGACCTGCCCACGCGTCGCAACCGAGGCGCACGCTGCCCCCCGCTCGCACGAGCCCGCCGCGGCTGCGGGGAAGGCCGTGGTCGAACTTGACGGACACCCGCGCCCGGCCCACAGTAAAAAGGTCTGTGCCCGCCCCGCCGGGAGGATCCGCCGGGGCCCGGCGACAGGCACCCGTCCGTCCGCGCCGAACAATCCGTTCTTGAAGAGCAAGGAGCCACACGATGCGCCGCCTCCACCATGCCGCCCTGCCGGGCCTCCTCGGACTGCTCACGAACGCCGCCTGCAACGTGCAGGTTCCTGTTGACCCGGCCAACCTCTTCGCACCGATCGGCGACGCCGTCGACGCGGCGCAGGATGCGATCGCCGGCGCCGTGGCCGATCCGCTGGGCAGCAAGCCCTTCCCGGTTATCCTCGGCGGCGACGAGACGCGTGTGTTCTACGCCACCAACCTGGGCGACGTCCGGCTCAACTTCCCCGGCCCGACCAACGACGTCGTGTTTCCCGGCCTGCTTGGCCCCAGCAATCTCTACCGCTTCCAGCAATCGCCGCGCGAGCGGGAGCTGCTCCAGCCGCTGATCCCCGCAGGTACCTACACCGGCCTCGCCACCGACGGCCGATACGTCGCCATGCTTCGCGTGCTCGATCTCGCGGAGTATCGGCTCTCCGTCGAAGTGCTCGACCTCGCAACGCGGCAGACGCGCGTGCTCTTTGACCCGACGGTTGAGCCGGAATACTCCCCGGCACCCTTCGGGCTCAAGGTGGACGGCGGCCGGGTCACCTTCCTGCTCACGCCGGTGAGGCGCGGCCCGGAGTTGCTTCGCGTCGTCGACATGACAGGGGCTGAGACCGCGCTTGAGATCGAAGCGGACCGGATTGGACCGTTCGTGCTCCGCGGCGATGATCTCGCCTTTGTCTTGCAGGACGAGGGCGAGGCGGCAGCGCTGCTGCTGCGCGACCTGTCCACGGGCGAGGAGCTCGTCATCGACGCGGCGATACGCGTTTCCTACGCCGGTGAGGTTCGGCTGGTGTCGTCTCCCAACCGCATCGTCTGGGCCCAGCCCGATGGTGCCGGACATTGGCGGATCAGCGCCTACGACCTGGCGACGGGGCTGACCACCGTGATCGCCGAGTCAGCGGGCGGCTTGCTCGCTGGCGCGACCGACAGCCATGTCATTACCGAGGAAATCGTCGAGCCGCAGGGCAACTCGGCCGCTCGAATCCGCGTAATCCGCTATGACGCGTCGGGCCGCGGCCAGAAGCTGGCCGAGTTCCGCGCGGACGGGCTCGCAGGGCAGACGACGGTACTCGGCGGGCGTGCGGCGTGGGTTAACCCCGACCGCGAGATCGTCCTAGCACCCGTGGCGGGCGGCGACCGAACCGCGTTCCGGCCATTCTGAGGAGCAAACGGAAACCGCCGCACGTCCGGCGGCTTTGTTGACCGGGCCTGTCGGCGCCCCGGACACTGCAAGGCATGTGTACGGGGCGTCGCTTTGCGCCCGTCACGGCTCCAGGTTGTCGACGATCGCAAGGAAGAACCGGTCCGCCCATTCGCCGTGACGCGGGCCGGCCTCGCGGCGGACCTGCACGACGATCAGTTCGCGGTCGAGGTCCACCCGCAGGATGCACGCGCTGAGCGAGCCGTGGCCGATCGTTCGGCGACTGAAGATCAGATCCTCCGCGCGCGTCGAACCGGCCTGCGCACCCGGTCGGTGATCGCGCCACATCCAGTGCATGCCGATTCCCTCATTCTCGTCGATCCCAGGGTAGCGGGTGTTGAGATCCTCCGGCAGCAGCGCATCAAACGTAGCCTGTGAGATGAACTCGTGCACGCCGTAGCTGCCGCCGTTGGCCAGCCATTGGGCCACCGCCCCCAGCTCGTACGCTGTAAGCCGTGCGTCGGAGCTGGCATTACCCGTCGGCACGTCGCCAAGCCCCAGCGGCGCGAACAGATGATCCTGAAACAGGTCCGCCGCCACGCGGCCTGAGACGAGTTCCATCGCCTCGGCCGCGAGGTCGAAGCCGGTACCGCTGTATTCGTAGCGCGTGCCGGGCCGGTTGGTGTCGAGCCCGTTGAGGATGATGTTATCGAGGTGCGCGTTACGGACGCCGCCCCAATCGCCGTGCCCCTTCAGCCCGCTGGTGTGGGTGAGGCACTCGCGGAAGGTCGGCACCCAATCGCCGAGCGGCTCATAGTCGGGGAACACCGTGGCCAGCGAGTCGTCAAGCCCGATGAGCCCCTGGTCGACGAACTGGCTGAAGAGCATCGCCGTCAGTGTCTTGGTGATCGAGAACACCGGGCAGCGGAACTCGCGGTCGATCGGCGCGCCGTCTTTGTCGGCCCCGAACGCCTCGTGCGTCACGATGACCCCCCAACGGGCGACCAGCGTCACGAACGGCACACCCGAATCCACCGCCCAATCGCTGCAGATCCCGTCGATGATCGCCTTCGCCTCAGGGCGCACGCCCGCTTCCGCCGGAGTCCCCTCACGCAGCGCCCGGGCCGGCGGGTCCAGCCGTCGCGGCATCGCCAGCGGCCGCACGCGATCGGCCAGCCCCAGCACCCGCAGCTTCAGCCCCAGGTGGTAGCGTTCATTCGCGAGCGCCGCCGATTCGGTGGTGCGCGGCGCGCGGCCGAGCGGCGCGGCAGCCGACAACCCCGCCAGGAGAATCGCCCCCTGCTCACTGTCGTTGAGGGCGCGGAAGAGCAGATCCTTTGAAACGCGGGCGATCTCCGCCCCATGCTCGGCCCAGACCTCCGGCGCCACCGGCGCAGGCGCGAGCGGCATTTCACGGAACGACTCGGGAAGGAAGTAGAAGAGGAACCCCGGCGGCCGCGCATAGAAGGTCAGTGCCCGCCGAAGCGGCGTGCCGTTGGGGGCGCGGCCTTCGATGTAGGCCCCCCACCGTCCCGGCGCGTCGGGCTGATCGACCTCGCGCCACGCCCCGTCGAACCACCTCACCCGCGGAATCGCACTGCCACCCAGTCGCCGGACTTCGTCCACGTCGCGCCAGATGATTCGCGGGGTGTCGCCGACGTTGAAAATGTAGCTCATCGGGCGGGCAGGGATCAGTTCCTGATCCTGGAAGCGGCGGCGCTCGGCGCGAAGGAGTTCAGGATCGGGCGCGGCCGGCAACGTGGTCGCAGCGACCGGCGCGCCGGCGTGCCGGTGCGCTCTGCAGGCGGATGCGGCGACGAGCCCGAGAACCACGAGCCATCGCACCGCAGGAGTTGTCGCCGGTCGCCATCGCATCGGCGACCAATTGTCCTGCGGCAAGCCTGCCAAGTAAACCAGCGCCGGGCGGGAGGAGTGTTGTCGCTAGTTCAGATCGCGCTGCAGCGCGGCGGCGTCGACCGCGTCCACGTCGCCATCCGCATCACGATCAAACGCGTCGCAGAAGCAATCGCTGTACGCGACGCCCGGCCCGCCGAGGCAGGCGGGGTAGTAGTCGAAATCCGCCAGGTCCCCGACGCCGTCGCCGTTGTAGTCGTGCGGCGCGGCCGCTCCGACAGGGCCGTCGGCGATGATGCGCCGAAGCCGGCCCGAGGTCGTGCCGATCCCGGTCGTGATGTAGAGCTCGCCATCCGGTCCCTCGCCGAACGAGGTCAGCCCGGTTGACGAGAAGTGCGTCTGCACGTCGGTGAGCACGCCGCCGCCGAGGCGACCGGAACGCACCACCCCCGTGCAGTAGTCGGCCCAGAAGTACCGCCCGCGGACGTCCGGCATGAGGCACCCGCGATAGACATAACCGCCGGTGATCGAACAACCCTCGGAGTGCGTATACTCGAAAACAGGCTCCACAAACGTCTCGCTCTCGCAGGCCACGACGAACTGGAAGTCGTGCTGCCCTTCTCGGCAGTCCCAGCCGTAGTTCTGGCCGCCGGCCGATCCGGCCGGCTGGAAGTTGATCTCCTCGTAAACGTTCTGACCGACATCGGCGATCCACAGGTCGCCCGTGAGCCGGTCGAACGAATTGCGCCAGGGATTGCGCAGGCCGTAGGCCCAGATGGCGTCATCGGCCGCAGCCCCACCGGCGAAGGGATTCGAAGGCGGGATGGCCACGGGCGAGGCGGTGTTCACGTCGATGCGCAGCATCTTGCCGAAGAGGTTGGTCAGGGCCTGGGCGTTGCGCGGCGGATCGCCCGCCCCGCCGCCGTCGCCGCTGGCGATGTACAGGTAGCCGTCCGGGCCGAAGTCCATCCAGCCGCCGTTGTGGTTGAAATCCGGCTGGTTCAGCGTCATCAGGATTGTCGCGCTCAACGCGTCGGCCACGTCGGGGTCGGCCGAGACCTGGTATCGTGCCACCACCGTGTCACCGGGAGCGGCTGAGTTGTCGATGTAGTTCACATAGAAGTAGCCGTTGCTGGCATAGCTCGGGTGAAACGCCAACCCCAGCAGGCCCCGCTCGTCACTGCCGCTCGCCGGGTTGACCACGAGGGCATCGATATCGAGGAACGGTGTCGCGAGGTACGTGCTGGTGCCCGGGTCGAAGATCCGAATCGCGCCGCGCTTCTCGACGACGAACAGACGGTTCGTGCCGTCCGGCGCGTGCGTCGCGAAGACCGGCCGGTTCAGTGCGTCCGAATAGGTCTGAAGCGTGAGCGTGGTGGTCGTCCCCCCGCGAACGGGAGCGCCCAGCGCAACGGCAAGGCCGAGCGCCACGGCTGAGATAGCCCGGTGCGTCATCTCTTTCCTGCTCCTGAATCGACAGCCAGCGGTCGAATGGCGGGACAGGCTTCCCCTGCGGCACTGTCGCAACCGGCCCCCGCATTCCCCGGCTCGACAGGCGTCCCCCGAGCGTACAATCCCCGTGCCGCCTGATCTTACGGCCTGCGGGGTGGCCGGACCAACCGATTGAGCTTTCCGGCCCCGTTTCGCAACAGGCACTGAACAAAATCCGCATCCGATGGAATCGGGCCGCGGTCCGAGAAGCGAGGCCCCGCCATCGGGCATCACCCGCTCGAGGGACCGGCGTTAGGATCTCCCCCGCGTAACTCCGGGCCCGTCGCGGGTTCGGCGGCGCACGGGCCCCCGCGGAGCACTCAGCATGACCAGCCGGATCGTTTTGGCCCACCTCCTGCTCACGATGTTGATTGGACCAGCGCTCGTCCGCGCGGCGGAGCCGGCGCCGAAGCAGCCCGCGCCGCACGAGCTGGTGAAATGCCCCGTGTGCGCGGCGCAGGCCAATCTCGCGGTGAGCCTCGCGACGGATGACGTCCCGGTGTTCTTCTGCCGGAAGGAATGCCGCGAGGGCTACGAGAAGGACGCATCGCGCCACGCCGATGCCGTCGCCGCTCAGCGCGTCGCCACCGCGGCCCTCCCCAAAGTGCAGGTGCTCTGCCCCGTCGACGGCAACCCGTGCTCGCGGAAGTTCGCGTTGACGGCGGGCGAAGCCACCATCCACTTCTGCGGCGAGGCGTGCCGGGCAAAGTATGAGACGGACCCTGCCGCGTTCAAGTCTGGCCTCGCCGGAAGCTACACCTGGCAGACGAAGTGTCCCGTCATGAGCAAGACGATCAGCCCGAAGTGGAGCACGAAGCTCGTGGGCGGCGAGACGGTGTACTTCTGCTGCGGTCGCTGCCCCGCACCCTATGCGAAGAACCCGCAGCGCTACGCGTCCGCGCTGACGACGCAGGGATTCACCTTTGCGTCTTTCGAGCCGGCCAAGGTGGAAGAGCCGAAACCTAAGACGGACACGCCGGCGGGTGACGACTGATTGAGCGGTCGAGCCACCGTCTCAGGCCGTGCAGCCGGCAAGCTCCTTCGCGTGTCGACACAGCGCCGCGGCGAAAGCGTCCATCTCCGACTCGGTGGTGAATCGCGACGTGCTGACGCGAACGGAAGCCGACGCGTCCGCCTCGCTGAAGCCCATGGCGAGCAGCACATGCGATGGCTCGAGTGAGCCGCTGTCGCAGGCGGCGCCGCTGGACACACAGAACCCCTCCTGAGCCAGCCGCATCAGCAGCAGCTCGCCGGGCACGCCGGGGATGACGAGGTTGGACGTGTTGCCGACGCGCGGCGCGGCCGCCCCGGCTACGACGACCTGGGGCAGCGCGGCCCTGATCATGCGCTCCAGTCGATCGCGCAGGGCCACGGTGTGCGCCGCCGTTTCGGCCAGCGCGTCCGCCGCAGCCAGCGCAGCCACGCCCATGCCGACAATGCCGGGCAGATTCTCAGTCCCGCCGCGGCGGCCGCGTTCCTGTCCGCCACCCGCAATCAGCGGCGCAAGCCGTGCGCCCTTGCGCACGAACAGGGCGCCGACGCCCGCCGGACCGTGGAACTTGTGCGCGGATATCGACAACAGGTCGACCGGCCACTCGTCCACGCACAGCGGCACCTTGCCCACCGACTGCACGGCGTCGACGTGGACCAGCGCCCCGCGCTCAACCGCGAGGGTCGCGAGCGGCCCGATGTCGATCGTCACGCCGGTCTCGTTGTTCGCGTGGATGACCGACACCAGCGCGGTTTCGTCGCTCAGCGCGGCGCGAAACGCCGCCACATCGACGCGGCCGTCGCCATCCACGCCGATCACATGCACGCCGAAGCCCGTCGCAGCCAGGCGCTCTGCAGCGCGGGTCACGCAACTGTGCTCGACCGCGGTGATCAGAACCCGCCGTCGCCTGGACGACAGGGGAACTGCCGCCATCACGCCGTGTAGCGCGAGGTTGACGCTCTCCGTACCGCCGCTGGTGAACAGGACGTCCGCCCATCGCGCGCCGATCAGACGGGCCACCTGCTCGCGCGCCGTGTCGATCGCATGGCGGGCCCGCTGCCCGGCCGGATGGACGCTCGACGGGTTAGCGCCATGACGCCGCATCGCTTCAGCCATCGCCTCAATGACCACGGGCAGCGGAGCGCTCGACGCGTTGTTGTCGAGGTAAATCACGCCCGGCCCTCCGATACCTCCATCGAGGCGCGGAACATCGCCAGCCAGTCGTCGGGTGAATAGTCCTCCGGACGACCCGAAGGATCCACCAGCGCGCAGATCCGATCGCGGACCGCTTCATCGACGACGTAGCTGAGCGCCGAACGCAGCTGCTTGCGCCGATGATCGAACGAACCCCGCACCAGCTCCGCAAGGGCGCGGACGCGACCCGCCTCGCGGAGCCCCTCCGGCGGATCGCTCACGGCCAACCTGAGCATGGCGGAATCCACCTTCGGTCGCGGCCAGAAAAGCTGCGGGCCCAGGTGCGCCAGAAGCTCCGCCCGGCAAAGCGTCTGCGTGATGATGCCCAGGGGTCCGTAGGCCCGGGTGCCGGGCTCGGCGACGAAGCGCTCCGCCACCTCCGCCTGCACGGTGAAGCACATCCGTCGAATCTGGGGATAGTCCACCAGCAGGTTGAGCACGAGCGGCGTCGCCGCCTGGTAGGGCAGGTTGGCCACGAGTTTCCACGCGCCGCCCTCTTCAGGAGGCTCCGCAAGCGCCGCGGCGACGGCCTCGTTGAGTCGGTGCTTGCCGCCCAGCACGTCGCCTTCGATCACCGTCACCCGCGGGCAATCGGCGAACCGGTCCGCCACCAGCCCGGCAAACGTCCGGTCGATTTCGGCACACCACACCCGAGAGCCCCCCGCGACCAGCAGGTCGGTCAGGCCGCCAGTACCCGGCCCGACCTCAAGGACATGATCCGCCGGAGAAAGCTCCGCCGACTCGGCCAGTCTCCGCATCAGGTTGCCGTCGATCAGGAAATTCTGACCGAACCGTTTCAGCGGCCGGACCCCTGCCGCGGTGAGGACGGCTTCGATTTCCTTGCGGGTCTGTACGTGGATCGCCACGAATTCGGAACTCCGGGAGGGCAGTTCCTCCCCAGCGGCAGCCGTCCACAACCGCCGCGCGGGTGAGGTCGTGCGCCGCAACCGCGGGCATTATACTGCGCCGCGGGCCGGGATCGTGCGCGAGGCGGACGCCGGCCCGCCAGGCCCCGGGCGCGGTGATCCCGTTCGGGCAGCGCGTTTCCCCCAGACGGAGCCTCCCATGCGATCGGATGAAGTCCTGAAGCGCGCGACGGAACGGATCGGCGTGAAGGCCCTCGCGGCGACGCTGCGGCTGTCGCCCGCGCTGATTTACAAGTGGTGCCAGGAGTCGGACCAGAACGATCCCGACGCGAGCGGCGCCCGCAACCCCCTCGACCGCCTCGCCGACATCATCCGGGCCACGGGCGATACCGAGGTGGTCAACTGGCTCTGCCACGAGGCGGGCGGCTTCTTTGTGCCCAATCCGCCCGAGCCAACCCAGCCCGCCAGCGTGGGCCTGCTGCTGCGCACGCAGCAGCTGGTCAGCGAGTTCAGCCACCTGCTCAACACGGTCACCAAGTCGATCGCCGACGACAACGCCATCGCGCCTGAGGAGGCGGATCGCATCCGTCAATCGTGGGAAGCGCTGAAGCAGACGGCCGAGGGGTTCACCGTGGCCGCCGAGCGCGGCGAGTATCACGTCCACCCCGGATCCTGAACGTTTTCCGTAATTGGGGCGGGGGCGGTTTGGCTTGGGGGCCAAGCGAACGCGCCGCTGTGGTCGTCCGCGTCACGATGGGAATTTGTGACGCGTTTAGGGGAGATCCGAACACGGCGGCATCGCGCAGGGACGAGCGGCCGGCGACCGCGAGGACGCAGCCAACTCAGTCCGGCTGACCCGAAGGTCGAACTCGCAGCCCGATGCCGCCGGATTTCTTCAGATGTCGCAGGCTCGCTGGCGCCTGGCTCCCGGAATTCAATTCGCGCGGACGATGCAGATACGTTGCGGAGGCAGCGGCGGCTCTCGGCCGCCGGTGGGATCGGTATGGATGATGGCGATTGCGCCACCGCACGCCCTGCGACTCTTCATACGCAGCGCAAAATGGCTGGACAACTCGGCGCCGTGTAATTAGTTGTTGACGCCCGAGCGCCGTGCGCTTGCGTTCAACTCCCACTGTCGCACCGACCTCACAACCGAACACCTGTCGTGCTTTTCCGCAACGACGTCACGCCGGGGCGGGCTTCGCCCCTCAAGCCGCACTGCTCGCGCAACCTCCGGGATCCCGCGCGAAATCCGTGGCGGGCTCGCGATTTCAACGCCCCGCCGACGCCGGCTGCTCGCATTCGGCTCGGGCTGCGGCGATGCCTGAGGAGGCGAAAGTTAATCTGGGTCATCCCTGCGGACTGCGCCGCGGCAGCGCATGACCCCAAGGCAGGTGGCGGGTTTCCTTTGACCCGGCGGAAGTCAGGTCCGTATAATCGCCATATGTGCGAAGCGCGGCGGAACCGCCGGTGGTCTCCACCGGCGCGGCCGCGATCCGGAGAGCCCAGGGAAGGGGAAGAGGCTTTGAGGATCGACCGGAGCTCTTTCTGGTTACTGGCGGCGGTCGCCGCGCTGCTCACCCCTGACCGCATTCACGCCCTCCCCGTTCTGATGGCCACTGACGGCCAGTCCTCGCGAAACATCTCCGCCGTCCAGGAGCTCGGGCACGAGGTTTCCACGGCCTCGCTGGCTGCCATCAACGCCAAGTCCCAGGCTGAACTGGCCGGGTTCCGCACCGTCATCGTCAGCCCTGACCTCAATCAGGCCGGGTACGCCCAGCTTCGAGCCGCCGTGGCCGACGGCGGGAGCCTGCAATTGTACGTCGCCACCGGCGGCACCCTTGTTCTTAACGTTGCGGGTCGCGTTGGCAGTCAGCAGAACATCGCCCCGGGTGGGGTGGACTACGTCTACGGCATGGTGCACAACGCGGAGACCTTCGCGACGCCGGACCACCCCTACCTGACGGGGCAGGGCTTCTCCGGCCAGACCCTCACACCTGCCAACTTTGAGCTGTGGCTCAACACCGACCACGGCCACCTCGACCCCCTCAGCCTGCCCCCGAACGCCATCACCGTGCTTACTAACACAAACGGGGGCACGCCGACGCCGATCGAGGTCGCGCCGTCCTTCGTCGAATACCCCTACGGGCAAGGCCGCGTGGTTGTGACCGTGCTGGCCGTCGGGTGGGCGATCGCGGGGGATGCCAACGGCGCCCCGACGCGGAATCTCTTCCAGTACGCCGTTCCTGAGCCCTCCTGCCTCCTCCTTTTGGGACCGGCGGCCCTGCTGGCGCTCCCCCGCCGCGGGCCGTCCGGTCGGAGCCGAATCGCCCCGGCCGGCCATCCCCGACGGACACGCTAAAGCCTCGCTTCTTACGCCTCCCCCGCCCGGAACAATAAGATAGTGAAGCGTTGACATGGCCGGCGGCTTTCCTCTATACTGCAGGCTCAGCGCTGGGGCCCTAGGGTCGTACGCGCTGTCTCCCGCCATCGGGATGCTCTGGGGGAACGAAGATCCGGCGATACCGATCGCCGCAGCATGTGGGGGAACGGCTCAGACATGACGCTTACCAGGTTTTCCATGCTGGCAGCGGCTTTCGTCGCGCTCGGTGCGGCTTCGGCATCGGCGCGGCCGCTCCTGATGTCGCTCGACGGTTACTCCGACAGCAACATCCTCCGCGCGGTCCAGCTTCAGCACACCGTGACCGGTCGCTCGCTAGCGCAGATCAACGCCATGACCCAGGCGCAGCTGAGCGCGTATGACACCGTATTCGTCAGCCCCGACCTCACGCCGATGAGCTACGGAGCCCTTCGCTCGGCGGTGGCCGACGGCGGCAGCCTGCAGATGTACGTTGCCAGCGGCGGCACCCTCGTCGTCAACGTGGCCGGCCGCGTCGGCAGCCAGAACGACATCGCCCCCGGCGGCGTCGATTACGTCGGCGGCACGCACAACAACAATGCCTCGTTTGTGTCGGCTGCCCACCCGCTGCTGACGGGTCTCGGCTACAGCGGCCACTCGCTGAACCCCAGCGACTTCTCCATGTGGCTGCACACGGATCACGGCCATATCGATCCTGCCAGCCTCTCGATGGAGCGCGGGGTCGACTCGCCGATTCAGATCACGGCCAATACGCTCGGCCCGTCAGTCGTCGAGTACGCCTATGGCGACGGCCGGGTGCTCGTCACGACGCTCACGGTCGGCTGGGCCATGGGCGGTGAAGCCCGCGGCGACGTGCAGGACAACCTGATCAACTACGTCGTGGTGCCCGAGCCCGCTTCCCTGGCGATTCTCGCGGCCAGCACGCTGCTGGCCTTCCGCCGCCGTCGCCCTGCGTAGCGGCTCGGCGAGCAGCGATCGAAATAGATCCGAGGACCATGGGTCACTCCCGCTCGCCCCTGGAGGACCGATGCCCTCGGTCTTTTTCTTGCCGTCCAAGCTCAACGCCCTCTCTCGCATCCGCCCTTCTGCCGCATTGCGATTCCGGCCCGCCGAACTAGCATCGTGAGAACGAGTCGTGCCGCCACGTAGGCACAGCCCGTTGCACGCAGCCAGGGCGGAGCGATCACCTCATGGCGCAAGCGGACGTTGGCATCATCGGCGGCACGGGACTCGGCGAGGCGTTGCTGCAACGCGGGGGCGAGGCGGTCTCGGTAGAGACCCCGTTCGGGCCACCCAGCGCGCCGCCGGTGCTCGCAGAGTGGAACGGCGTCCGCGTCGCCTTCCTCGCCCGCCACGGCAACGGCCACGTGCACAACCCGTCCACCGTCCCCTACCGGGCGAACATCTGGGCGCTCAAACGCCTGGGGGTCCGGTCGATCATCGCGAGCGGCGCGACCGGCAGCCTGCGCGAGACCATCGCCCCGGCGGACCTTGTCCTGTGCGACCAGGTCATCGACAAGACGTTTCGCCGCGCGGGCACCTTCTTCGAAGAGGGGCTCGTCGTTCACGTTGAACTCGCGGAGCCGTTCTGTCCTCGCCTGCGCAGCGTACTGACAGACGCAGGCCGCAGCGGCACGACGACCGTCCATCCCCGCGGCACCTACGTCTGCATGGAGGGGCCGCAGTTTTCCACCCGGGCCGAATCGCACATGCACCGCCTGTGGGGCGGCGATCTGATCGGGATGACCTGCATGCCCGAGGCCAGGCTCGCCCGCGAGGCGGAACTCTGTTACGCGATGGTCGGCATCGCGACGGACTATGATTCATGGAGGCCGCACGAGTCGGCGGGCGACGACGCATCGGTCCTGGCGTCGGTGCTGGCGAACCTGCGCCGGGCTACGGAAGGGGCTATTGCGCTGATCGAGGCCGCGCTGCCGCGCCTGGGCGGCGCGGATCCCCGCTGCTCCTGCGGGGAAGCCCTGAAAATGGCGATCTGGAGCGACTTCGGTCGGCTTGAGCCGGCGGTCCGGCAGCGGTTTGAACCGCTGATCGGCCGGTATCTGGCCGATGCATCCCGAGGGAAGCCCTGACCGGGGAGACCGCGGTGAGCCTGCGAAGCCCACAACCAACGAAGCCGATGCGACGGCGGACCTGCATGCTCGTAGCCGCGGCCGGCCTGCTTGCCGCGGGCGGGGCGATCGCACAACCGCTGCCCCCGGAGCCGCCCGACGCCGCCCCGCGGCCCGAGGTCGTCCGACCTGACGAAGCCGCGGACGTCTATCTGGACGACAGTCTCGAGGCGACCGATGCGGTGGCCCGCGCCACACGGCTCGCGCGGCGCGGTCAGTGGCACGACGCGGCCGGACTGTTGCAAACCACTTCAGACGCAGCCGGCGCAAAGCTGATGCGTGTGGCGCCGGGTCACTACACCGCCGTCCGATCCCACATTAACGCGCTGATCGCCGGCTGGCCCGTCGAAGGCGTCGAGGCCTACCGCCTGCTCCACGAGCGGGATGTCGAGGCGATGCTGCGCGACCAGACGCGCCGACGGACGCAGGAGGAACTGCTCGACCTGTTTGAGCGCTACTTCTGCACGAGCGCCGCCGGTCGCCTGGCCGACCGTATCGCGCGACTCGCGATCGAAGCGGGTGATCTGCCCCTGGCGGAGCACGTCTACGTCGAGGTGCTGCGACGTCACCCCGATCGACAACGCTACCAGGAATCCTATCGCGCGATGCTGGCCGTGATTGCGGGTCTGCGCGGCGAACGACCGGACCCCACGGTTTCCGAGGAAGCGGTGGTGTCGTTTCAGGGCCGCGAAGCACCCCTGCGTGACGTGCTGGCCCGGGTCAAAGAGGGCTTTGTCGACCTGCGCCGGCCCCTCCCTCCGTCTGATTGGCCTGTCTTTCACGGCGACGCCGCCCGGACGCGCCTGGGTGTGACCGGTGTGGATGAACTGGGGCTTGCGTGGCGCCAAGCGGTCATCCCGGCCGAGCCGCGGGGCCAGGAGGGTGAATCGACGCGGCGCGTATCGGAGTTCGGCGACAGCCTGACCATCAATCCCGTCGTACTCAACGGGATGGTGTATTACCAGCACCTTCGCAGCGTGTGGGCGGTTCGCCTGACCACCGGTGCAGAGCAGTGGCGCTACCCGGTGAGGGGGGGCGGCGAGGACAGCGATCCGGAATCACAGATTCCCGTTGCCCAATCGCCGACGATTGACCGAGGGATGCTCTTCGCCGCGCTGCCGGGACCGCAGACCGCCACCTTCGGCTATGAGACGGTTCCCGACTCGACCACGATGGTCTCCCTCGACGCCGCCAGCGGCGCGCTTCAGTGGCGTCGCGATCGGCAGGAGATCGCGCCGGACCTGACCGACGTGAGCTTCGACCCGTGGCCGGTTGCGCGCGACGGGCGCGTCTACTGTGTCGGACGTCGCCGTCGGTCGTTCGGCTTCGAAGACGCCTACCTTTTCTGTCTCAAGGCGAATGACGGATCGGTCGTGTTCCGCACGCATGTGGGCAGTGCCTCGACCGGCGCATTCACCTCGCGACAGGCGACGATGGCCATGCCGGCGCTGCATGGCGACAGCGTCTACGTCTGCACCAACCTCGGGACCATCGCGAGCCTGTCCGCCTACAACGGCGCGGTGAACTGGCTGCGGCTGTATGACAGGGATCGGGCCGCCGCGGCGCGGCGATCCGAGCGCACGGTGCGGGATGTCAAGCCGTGGCACCTGAATCCGACCATGGTCAACGGCCAGCGCGTCGCCTGCCTCCCGGTCGACGGGCTGCGCGTGCTGGTGCTATCGGCGGAAGACGGCCGCGTGCTGCGCTCGCCGTCAGCGGCGGAGCTGGGCGATGCCGTGACCCTGCTGGGGTTCCAGGGAGACCTGCTGTGCACCGCAGGCGACGCGGCGGCGGCGTGCTACGACGTCGAAAAGGGCGAGCCCGCCCAGCAGTGGCCGCTACCCCCGGGCGCGAGCATTGAGGGCCGCGGCGTGTGGGCGCTCGACCGCCTGCTCGTGCCCCTGCGCGGCGGCCTGGCGGCGTTCCCGTTTCCCGCCGGCGCCCGCGTGGACCTGTCGTGGGACGCGGCCGGCACCGGCGGCAACCTCGTCGCGCTGCCTGACCAGCTCGTCGTCGCGGGCGATTCGGTGGTTTCGGTCTTCGTCCGCAAGTCGGAGATCTGGTCGCGCCTGCGACGTGCCATGGCTGACGAGCCGGAGAACCCGGCTCCGGCGCTTGAACTGGTCGAGGTGGCGATCCGCGCTGCAGAGCTGGACGAAGCCAGGACCGCGCTGCGCGAGGCGGTACGGCGGGCGGGCGAACTGGCCACGCCGCCGGAGACCGCGCTGCAGAAGCGATTCTACGAAGACGTCATGGCCCTCGGCGACATCCTCATGGCCCGCGCGGAGGCCGACGCGGAGACCATGGAGCAGCTTCACGGCTACGCCTCGCTCACCGCGCCGGACCGCGAGAGCCACGTGGCTTACCGGCTGCGCTTTGCGAAGTGGTTCGAGCGGCTGGGGCTGTTCGATCGCACCATGCGGCTCTATCAGCAGATCCTCCGGGACCGCTCGCTCCGCGACCTGGTCGCGGCGGTCGAGGGCGGGCGATCCGAGTCGGCCGGGGCCTTTTCGCGGTCACAGATCGGTCGGCTCATCGAGGAGCAGGGTCGGGCGCTCTACGAACCCTACGAGCAGGAGGCGGCTTCGCTGCTGGAGCGCGGCCGCAGCAGCGCGGACGCCGAGGTGCTCTCGATGGTGTCCACCACGTTTCCGAACAGCGCCGCGGCGCCGCTCGCGCTGCTGGCCGAAGCGGATGTCCTGGCCGCCCGCGGCGATCACGAGGGAGCCGCCAGGCGGCTCACCAATGCCTACCAGCGCCATCCCAACCGCATCGACCGCGAAGCCACACTCCGGCGCATCGCCGACGCCTACGCCGCCGCAGGCCGGGTCGGCCACGCGTATCGCTGGCTGACTAAGGCCGCTCGGGAGTTTCCCTCGGCCCGCGTGATGATCAGCGGGCGGCCGATGACCTTCCTGGAGTATCGCGAGCGACTCAAAGGCGCTACGGCCGACGTCGAACCTTCCCGGCCGGCGATCACCCTCCCGCTTGACGCGCGTCTGGCGCGATCGGTGGGCTCGGGGCTGCTGCTCGTGCCACGCTTTGACACCGACCCGATGGGCGTGTGGGACACGGCCTACGTCTACGAGAACGATGCCGTCAGCGCCTACGAACCGCAGCTCCAGCAGCCGCGTTGGGCTTGGCCCACCAACGTGCAGGCGCGGCCGGAACTGCTCATCGCTACCGCCAAAGTCGCCGTGTTCGCCACGCTTTACGAAGTGTTCGGCCTCGACCCGGCCACGGGCAAGCGGCTGTGGACCTACGGCTCCTACCCCAACGTCATCGATGACGCCGCCGACTGGGAGGGCACGGGCGTCAACCGCCGCTATGCGTTGCACGACGGCAGGCTCGCCGTGGTCGATGACAACGGCCGGATCACCTGCATCTCGATCACCGACGGCCGGCTCCTCTGGGAGCGGACCCACCCGATCGCCCCGCGCGGGCCGGTCGCGGTTTCCGATTCGTGGGTGGTGTATCACGCGATGGACGAGCAGCGCCGCGTGGTGCTGTGCGTCGTCGACGCGTCGGATGGCGCATGGGTCGGCGCGCTGGTGACCGAAGAACAGCGCGCGGTCGAGGAGATCTTTACCGGCCTCGGCGGCGAGATCGTCCTTGTTACCTCGCAATCCATCTGCGCGTACGACGTGGACACCATGAGCCGCCGTTGGCGCGTGCCGATCCAGGACCATCTGCAGGGCTCGGCGGTGCACGTCGATCTGGAAGCGGTCTATTTCTCAGCCAACAACCGGCAGGTGGAGAAACTGAGCCTGCAGGACGGGCAGACGCTGTGGCGCTCCGAGCCCATCATGCCGTACGGCGGCGGCGCGATGACGCTCGCCGTCATGGACGGCAGCGTAATCGTTTCGAGCGAAGCGGCGATCGCCGCGCTGGACGCGGTCGCAGGGACAACCCTGTGGGTTGGCACGCTGCCCGACCAGCCGCGATTTCTGCGGCGGCTCACCTCGAAGGCCTACATCGTGGCGCTGGACATCCAGCCGGAAGCGCGCGAGGTCGACAGCATGGCGTATTTCTACGACCACCGCAACGCCAGCGGCGTCATCCCGCGCGAGGGTGGCGTGACGCGCCTCGGGCGCATCGACGGCCGGACAGTCAAGGCGATGATGCTGCTCGACGGCGCGCTGCTGATCCAGTCGGACAACGTCATCGAGGTGTGGAGCCGCTAGCGGGCTTCATCGCAGCCGCCACCACTCCATCCACCAGCGCGCCGCGGCCAGCGGGCCGCCCGCCGCGAGCGCCATCAGCTCTGCCGTGGAGACCGGAACGCCCGTCGAGGCGGGGGCGAACGGGTTGCTCATGCGCGTCGGCCATTCCGCGGCGAGCGACCGCATGACGCGTGCGATCAGCACCAGGTCGAGGTCTATCTCTACGCTGATATCCGCCGCCACGCCATCAATGACCGACATCACCTTGCGGAGCAGCAGAAAGTCCTCGCTGAAGCAGACGGCACCACTGCCCGCCGCATCGTCGAGCGTCGCGCACAGCCACCGCGCGCCCGCCAGCGAGCCGCGCACGAGGCGGAGCATCGCGCGATCGACCACCCCGGCCAGCGCGGCGTGGTCGGCCCCGCGCGTCGACACGGCGGCCAATGCCGCCGCCAGGCGCGGGCGATCGGCCGAGACGCCGGCCAACACCAACTGAGCAAGCCGCTCGCGGTCCTGCCGTCGCAGACGGCCGACCTGCGCCCAGTCGATCAGTCCGAGCCGTCCGTCGTCGCAGAGGATGTTGCCGGCGTGCGGGTCGCCGTGAAACAGCGACTCGTTTCCGGGTGCGGTGAATGGCGCCGCCAGCAGGTGCTCGACCACGGCCGACGCGAGCGACCGGCGCCGGGCCGGGGCGAGATGCTCGACTTCGGTGACTTTACGCCCGGCGACGAAGTCCATCACCGTCGCCCTATCGGTCGAGAAGGGCCACACGCGCGGCACCACGACGCCCGGCTCTGAGGCGAAGGCCTCGCGCGCCGCCGCGAGATGCGCCTGCTCCCTCCGAAAGCACACCTCCGCAGTAAGCAGGTCGCGAACCTGGCGGAGGGTCTCGCCGTAGTCCAGGGCCGGAAGGCCGTAATGCTCGACGCGGTCATCGAGGAACGCGCCGAGGCGGGACCAAGCCTCCAGATCCTCGGCGAGACGGTCGACAATGCCCGGCCGAAGCAGCTTGATGACGCCGTCCCGTGGCGGCTCAGCGCGCTCGTGCCATTGGCATGGCACCACGATAGCCACGCTGGCCTCGGCCAGCGGCGCGCAACCAATTGTCAGCCCCGCGGCGGCGGCGCCACCCAGTTCCCGCTGCAGCAGGTCGCCAGCGATCGCGGGCAGCGCGACAGGCGTACGCGACTCAAGTTGAACCAGCGCGCCGCGGATGCCAGGGTCGAGCGCGCGGTGGCGCGCCAGCACCTGCCCGAGCTTGTGCAGGGTCGGACCCTGGTGCATCAGCGCGGCGAGGCGCTCCGCGGGCGGCGTGTCCACCGGCAGCGCGGCCTGCTCGTGCAGGATGGCCGCACGCCGCGCGCCGGGCAGATTCTCAAGAAAGAAGCCCAGCCCGTCAGCCACGACGGGCCGGTAGCGCGCATACACCTCGGGCACGATATCGCCGACGGACAGCAGGTTCAGCAGTTCAGACTCAAGCATTCGCCGGTTTCCCGCTCACTGCCCCGCATGGTAGAGTCCGGCCATGCACCTTGTCGAAGTGGCCGACAGCCTCACGCGAGCGCTTCGCCCGATGCGCTTCGCCGCACCGGTCGCCCACGTCTACAACCCGCTTGAGTACGCTGCTCGCCCGCACCACGCGTACCTTCGGCGTTACGGCGAGGGACGTCGACGCGTGTTGCTGGTCGGCATGAACCCCGGCCCCTGGGGCATGGTTCAGACCGGCGTGCCTTTTGGCGAGGTGACCGCGGTCCGCGACTTTCTCGGCATCGATGAGCCGGTCGATCCTCCCGCCCGCCAGCACCCGGCACGCCCCATCCTCGGTTTCGCCTGCCCCCGGCGGGAGGTCAGCGGGCAGCGGCTGTGGAGCTGGGTTGAGGTGCGATTCGGCACGGCGGAGCGGTTCTTTCGCGATTTCTTCGTCCTCAACTACTGCCCGCTCGCCTTTCTCGACGCCGGCGGGCGGAATCTGACCCCGGACAAGCTGCCCGCGGCAGAGCGCGCCCGGCTGGAGGCCGCGTGCGACCGCGCCCTCGCCGCGGCGGTGGAGCACTTCCGGCCCATGTTTGTCGTCGGCGTCGGGGCCTTCGCGGAGAAACGGATCCGCGCAGCCCTCGCCGGGCACGAGATCACCATCGGCCACATCCTGCACCCGAGCCCGGCGAGCCCCGCGGCCAACCGCGGATGGGCTGACCAGGCCGAGCGCGGCCTGAGGGACCTTGGGATCGACCTGCCGCACGCCCCCGAGGGCCGCCGGAAGGCCACGAACCCCGCCGCCATCGCGCGCTGAGCCGCCGCCAAAATGGGAATTAATTGGGAATTATTACCCGATCCAGTACCCACCCAGGCGGAAGCCTTGTCCCCAGCGCGGGGCTGCTCAGGACGTCCGTGCGGGAAGTTTTTGTACGTAACCCATTGTTAATAAACAAGTAATGATTAATCGTGCGGCCTGGGGGTAGTTTTCTCGGCCTTTGGCACGGCAGGTGCTCTACAGGCTTCTCGTTCGGATCAGGTCGGGGGGCCTGATCCGGATGGATCCGGGGAGACCCGGGTCACGTTCTCATCATACGGTGGCAACCCGTCGGAGCCACTGACTCGGGCGCGCTTGTGGGGAGATGAGCGTAGCCGGAGGCAGTGAGTCCGGCGGGGAGCCGCCGTATTTATGCGCGCCGCTGCGCGTCGATCAATTCGCGCAGCTGCGGCGGCACGAACAAGTCGTCGATCCCCGGAACCACTGCCAGCGCCTTCGCCGCACTCTCGATCTGCGTCGCCTGATCGGCGTCCAGATCAAGAAAAAACAACATCCGCCCCTTCATGCGGCACAAGCCACCGCCGGCGCCGCCGAGCGACTCGCGACGCACGTCGACCGCCAGCTTCCCCAGAACTTCGAGCAATCCGTCAAGATGGGAAGATGCAACGTTCATGACACTGGATGGGTCAAGCCTCGGCGCGTATGGGACCGATACTTCGAAACAGCAGGTTATCGCGTGCAGCGGTTCTGAACCAGAGGCAAGCATGCCCTTTTCGTCAACTTCGCGGATGCCCCGCCGCCGACCGGCGGTCGAGGATCAGCTCGCCCGGCTTGAAGAGCAGCTCGGCAATCTGCGGGTGCAGGTCCGCCAAGCTCAGCAGCTCTCGGTGCTGGGTGTCGGCGCGGTGACACTCGCCCACGAAATCAAGAACGTGCTTTCCTCGATGCTGGGCTATGCGCAGTATGCGCGAGCGAAGGACGATCCGGAACTCACGCGCAAGGCGCTCGACGTCGCGATCAACCGCGTCCAGGTTCTCGAGAGCATGTCGGCGCGGTTGCTGCGTATTTCTGCGGCGAAGCCGGCCGAACGCGAGTTGGTCAACATCCGCGCCGCGCTCGACGCCGCCGTGGAGACGATGGTTCGTTCGCTCGACAAGGATGCGATTACGCTGCGCATCGACGTGGCGGACTCTCTCTCCTGCATCAGCGACGCCCTTCACCTGCAACAGGTGTTCTTCAACCTGATTCTCAACGCCCGCGAAGCCCTGCTGCCCCGCGGGGGCGGCACGATCCGCGTTACCGCCCAGTGCCACGGGGACGACGTGGTCATCCGCGTAACCGACAATGGCGGCGGCATCCCGCCGCAGGAACTGCCCTACATTTTCGATCCGCTGCACAGCACCAAGCCCGCCCGGGGTGATCGCGACGCGCGCTGCCGCGGGCTGGGGCTGCCGCTCTGTCGCGACATCGCCTCCGAGAACGGCGGCAGCCTCGATGTCGAGACCGCTGTCGGCGAGGGCACGACGTTCGTCATGCGCCTGCCCGCCGGGACGGCTGCCGAGCGCGAGCCCGAGGCGGCGCTCTCCACCGTCCGATAGCCCCGCCGAACGATCCGATCGTCTCCCCGCAAGCCACCGGCGCCCACGGCCCCTCGCGCACCTGCTGCGTCCCAGAATCGGCCACACCATCGCACCGACCACGCAGGGGCAAACGGTCCCGGCGGTGCGGGTCGATAGACCCGGTGGAATCAGGCGGATCCGCGGCGCTCGACCATCACTGAGGGAGACGCCGGGGGTGTCCACCGCCGCCCGGGCGGCGTCGTGCGATGACTTCCGGACGGGAAGCCGCCGACGCGTCAGTCCCCGCCGGGGCGTTCGGGAGAGGTGCCTTGCCAAAGCCCCACGCGCGAGACGGCGACCCGCGGTCGCACGAGCAACGCACCATCAGCGTCCACGCCTTGCGTCCGGGCATGCGCCTGACGCAGGACATCTACGATCAGGACGGCGCCCTTCTGCTGTCCAGCGGCGCGGAGCTGACCCAGCGCTTCATCGACCTGCTCGCCAAGCGGCAGATCCACAGCGTCGTGCTCATGGGTGTAGACCGCACCCGGCGCATGCATGGGGCGTTTCTCCGCAAACTTGACGCCCTCGGCCTGCGCAAGGACGAGCCGGGCGACCGCATCCCCACCGGCGACCGTAACCTCGAGCCCGAGGACCTCGCCGGCGAGGCGCAGCGCGGACTGGAGGCCCACCGCCGGGTCAGCGGCCAGGTGGCCCACGTGGCCAGCGAGCTGCGTGACAGCCGCAGCGTCGGCCTCGGGGAGGTCAACGAGGCGGTCGAGGACTTCGTCGGCCGTTACATGATCGACCGTGACCTGCTCGCCACCGTCCTGGCCCTGCAGGAGTCCAGCGACGAGTACCTGTTCGACCACTCGGTCAACGTGTCGCTGCTGTGCATGATCCTCGGGATTCACCTCGGGCTGACGCGCGACCAGGTGATGGAGGTCGGGCTCGGAGCGCTGCTGGCCGACATCGGCATGCTCCGCGTTCCGCTGAGTATCCGGCTGGCCCCGCGAACGCTCACCGCGCTGGAGATGGAGGAGGTGCGCCGACATCCGCTGCACACGCTGGACTGCCTCCAGAGCATCCGCAGCGTTTCGGCTCATGTGGCGGTTGTGGGGTACCAGGGACACGAGCGCTGCAACGGCTCAGGCTATCCCCGCCGGCGGCGCGCAATCTTTCTGCACCAGTACGCCCGGATCTACGGCGTGGCCGACACCTACTGCGCGATGACGCATGCCCGCCCCTATCGGCCGGCGCAGTTGCCCTACCGGGCGACCGAAACGATCCTCGTGGGAACCAGCCAGGGTGTGTTTGATCGGGACGTGGTCCGCGCCCTGCTCGACGCCGTGGGGTTGTTCCCCATCGGCAGCACCGTCGAACTGCTCGATGGGCGGCGGGCTCGGGTCATCCGCTCGACACCGGGCCTGCATACGAAGCCCGTGGTGATGCTGCTGCGGGAGGACAACACTCCCTCCGGCAACGTGATCGACCTCGCTACCGAGCGCGACACGCGCGTGGTCACGGCGCTGCCGCCGGCGAGCGTCGCCGCGGCGACCGCCTGAGGTCGCTCATGCCGACTCGGCCCGGCGAAGCAGCTCCGCGATGATGGACTGCCACCGCGCCACCACTACGTCGAATTCGTACTGCAGAATGTCCGCCAGCAGGACGTAGTCGCGCGCCTCGAGCGCCGACTTGACGTTCATCAGCAGTTCCCTCGGCTCGACAATGAGTTCGTCCAGCGAGCGACCCTCGATCACCAGGTCGGCGGGGGCGATGCCGAGCATCCGCACTGACTGGCTGATGGCGTCGTGCACGCCTTTCCAGATCTCCAGGCTGCGGGCCAGCTGGGCGACCCCGTCGGTCACGCGGCCGGCGCTGAGCATCTCGACGATCTGGTGATGCTGAGAGGCGGCCTCGTTCAGAGCGAGCGACGACTGCCGCATCGCGTCGGCCACGAGGTCTGACTGGCTGCCGGTGTAGATTTCCAAACGTCGACATTGCGATGTCGGACGACGCAGCGTCGCTTCCATCTCGCCGGGACCGACCTCCAACCCGTCACACCGCAGGCCGACGACCACGTGACCCGGCTCGCAGTAGCCGCGCTGCACGCGCATGACGGCCTCCTCGATCGTCCCTGCTTCTGCCGGGATGTCGTTGACCGGATCATCGTCGATGAAGATTTCCATACGCTGACACCTCCCGACCCGGCGGCAGCGGACTTCCCGCCGGCCAGGGCTCCTGAAGATTGTATCGGCCCGCGCGCAAGCGGCCCGCCCGTCCAAATCGACTCAGCGGCGTCGCAGCACATGTATCCGCCCTCCCACCGGCCGATCCTGGTGGTCCGGGGCTGACGACGCGTGCACCGCGACCGCGTATCCGGCTTGGGCCGCCATGTCCGCAAAACGATCCGCCACGCCGCGGTTGGGGTCTACGACGACCGCCGTCCCCCCGGGCGCGAGCAGCGCATCGATGCACCGCAGCAGCGGCGCGTGATCCACGAGCTGGTAGAGCACGTCGGCGGCGTAAACGCGGTCGAACACTCGTCCGGTCGCGGGGTGCCGCCAGTCCAGCGCCGCAACGGCGTCGAGTGTCACCCCGTTGAGTCGGGCATTGCGGATCGCGAACTGCAGCGCCATGGGCTCGTTGTCCGTTAGGGTGACCCGCCACCCGGCGCGGGCCGCCGCGAAGGAGGGGAGCCCCAGACCGGCGCCGATCTCGATGGCGCTGCGCCCGTCACCCGGACCCTCGCGGAGTATGTAGGCCGCCAGCATTCGCGCTGACGGCCACAGCTCCAGCCCGTACGGGGCGAGGTCCTCCTTGAGGAACCGGGCGGCAACGTCCGGCTGGTCCAGCAGGTCGGCCGCGTCGAGCAGCGCGTCGATGGCGAACAACTCGCCCTCGATCTCGACCCCCCGCTGCACGACCCGCAGGCCGCGGAAATGCGGCGTGCCGTCGATCATCTCCAGTTGCGGCTCTTGCGGAATGGCAGACACGTCGGATTCCCCTGGCGGCAATCATCCCCCCCGATCAGCGCCGAGCCGTGAGCGGCTGACACCGCGGACACCAGAACGTCGATCGCCCGGCGGCGACGGTTCGGACGATGGGCGTGCGACAGGTCCGGCACGGGCTGCCCTCGCGGTGGTATACGCGGTGTCGCCGCTGAAAGGAGCCGGGCTCGCCGTCGGCGGACCGATAGTCCATCAGCGTGGTGCCGCGGTGGCGAATCGCCTCGCGCAGGACCTGCTTGATGGCACGGAGCAGCGCGGCCGCGTCCGCCGGATCAAGCCGATCGCCCGACGTGAGCGGGTGAATCCTCGCGCGGTGCAGCGACTCGTCGCAGTAGATGTTGCCCAAGCCCGCGATGGCGGTCTGGTCGAGCAGCAGCGCCTTGATCTGCCGCCGGCGGGCGATCAGGCCGCGGAACTCGGCGAGGCGAAGCGTCAGCGGCTCCGGGCCGAGCGCGCCCATCAGCCGGCCGGTCGCTTCCATGCCCTCGTCGAGCACCCAGACCCCGCCGAAGCGCCGTGGATCCCGGAAGCGAAGCTCCGCCGCCTCGCCGCCCGCGGGGAACGATATGGCCACGCGAAGGTGAGTGTGCATCTCCAGCGGCGTTGCGGCCGCCTCGACCGTCAGCCGGCCGGTCATGCCTAGATGGAACACCAGGTCGCCTGCGGGCTCCAGCCGGATCATGATCCGCTTCGCCCGGCGCGACACGGCGACAATCCGCCGACCGGGCAGGGCGCGCTCCAGCGGCGCGGAAGCCGCGTGCACGATGTCCGGGCGGCCGAGGTGGACCGCGCCGAACCGCCGGCCAGCGAGGCGGGACTGCAGCTGCCGGGCGATGGTCTCGACTTCGGGGAGTTCGGGCATTGTCGCATCGTCGTGCGGCACGCGCCGCCCTTCGCGATCGCACGCCGCGCGCCTCTCGGGCGTCCTACAGCCCCAGCTTGTCCCGCAGGTACTGCAGGCAGCGCGACTTGTCGATGCGTTCCTGGCTCGCGTCGTCACGGTTGCGGACGGTGACGGTGCCGTCTTCCTTGGTCTGGCCGTCGATGGTGAAGCAGAACGGCGTGCCCGCCTCGTCCATGCGGGCGTAGCGCTTGCCGATGGACTGCTTCGCGTCGTACTGACAGGGGAAGTGCCGACGAAGCTCGTTGTAGATCGGCTCGCCGATCTCCGGCAGGCCATCCTTGGCCACGAGCGGGAACACGGCGGCCTTCACCGGCGCGAGGCGCGGGTGGAACTTGAGGAACTCCGGGCTCGCCCGCGACTCGTCATACGAATACGCCTCACAAATCACCGCGAGCGTAAAGCGATCCACGCCCGCCGAGGGCTCGATAACGTGCGGGACGAACTTCTCCTTGGTCTCATCATCCACCACGGCGAACGCGTTCTCGTCGTTCTTCGAGAACTTGCCATGCTGATTGAGGTCGAAGCTGCCGCGATGGGCGACGCCTTCGAGCTCCTGCGGCTCGTCGGAGAACGGGAACATGTACTCGATGTCGGTGCAGGCCTTGCTGTAGTGGGCCAGCTCCTTCTCGCCCTGCTCGCGCGGGCGGAGCTTCTCGCTCTTGATGCCGAGCGAGCTGTACCACGCGATGCGCGTGTCGCGCCAGAACTCGTACCACTTCATCGACTCTTCGGGACGGCAGAAAAACTCAATCTCCATCTGCTCGAATTCGCGCGAGCGGAAGGTGTAGTTACGCGGGTTGATCTCGTTGCGGAACGCCTTGCCCATTTGCGCGATGCCGAAGGGAATCTTGACGCGCGTGGAGTCCATGACGTTCTTGAAGTTGGCGAAGATGCCTTGGGCGGTCTCGGGGCGGAGGTAGGCTAGACTACTCGAGTCCTCCAAGGCGCCCACGTGAGTCTTCAACATCAGATTGAACTGTCGGGCCTCGCCGAGTCCGTCCGGATTGTAGCAAGCGGGACAGGGCCGCTTCCCGTTCGTGAAAGCTGCACTCTGTTGAAGTTCCATTAAACACTCAAAATCCGGCTCGACAGTCATGTCGAGACCGGAACCGTGCTCCGGCTTGCGGAAGTCATGCCCCGCGAAGTAAATCGGGTATCGTGAACAATCACCTTCCCTCCCTACGCGAAATTGCTTCAGGAAGGCGACATTATTGGTTTTCCCAAAGGCCTGTATCGCGTGTTCCGCCATGTTGCATATGGCACCAAGCTCGACCTCGGCGGCAATTGTGATCCTCTTGGATAATTCACAATCGACATCCGGTGTTGCCCGGCCGGCTGCGACTTCAGACCTGTTTCGGATCGCGCCCTGCGGGAAGAGCGTGAAGACCCATATCTTGTCTTCTCGGAACCGCTTCTTGCAGACAGAGCAATCTACCATGGGGTCGCTGAACCCCGTCGCATGCCCGCTCGCCTCCCACACCTTCGGGTTCATGATGATCGAGCAGTCCACGCCGACCATCTGGAACTCGCGGCCGCCGGGGCCCGGCGGCGGGTTGCGGACCATGTCGTTCCACCACGCGTCCTTGATGTTCCTCTTGAGCTCGCAGCCGAGCGGGCCGTAGTCCCAGAAGCCGCCGATGCCGCCGTAGATCTCGCTGCTGCCGAAGATGAACCCGCGGCGGCGGCACAGGGCGACGATCTTTTCCATCACTTCGACTGACTTTGACATGGTTTCACCGAATGAAGACTGACCGCAGAGGGCACCGAGCCAGGACGCAGAGAACACGGAGACGCGCCAGCCATGGTCGCGCACTCGGTCATACCCACTTCGAGGGACCTTGAGAGGGTTTTCGTGTGAGATCAGGACCGGTTTCGGATGCGGGGACGTCTCCGTGCTCTCCGCGTCCACCCTCCGCGACCTCTGCGTTTCCCCCTTCCGCGTCCGTTCCCTTCCACGCCTGCGCGCGGTAAATTCCTGCTACGGGCCGACTTAGCCCGAATGGGGCAGCGTCCCGCCAAAGGCGCCGCCTGTCAAGTATCGGCCGCCCGGAGAGCCCTTGGACCCCACCGCCGACCAGCCGCTCGATCCCCTGGAAACCGACCGCCGGTTCATGCGCGCCGCCATCGACGAGGCCATGGCCGCCTGGGACGAGGACGAGGTGCCCATCGGGGCCGTGGTCGTGCACGAAGGGCGGATCATCGGCCGGGGCCATAACCAGCGCGAGCGGCTGCAGGACCCGACCGCCCACGCCGAGATCCTGGCCATCACCGCCGCCGCCGCCCACCTGGGGAGCTGGCGGCTGGAGGGCTGCACGCTCTACGTGACGCTGGAGCCCTGTCCGATGTGTGCCGGGGCCATCGTCCAGGCCCGTATCCCCCGCCTCGTCTATGGCACGCCCGACCCCAAAGCCGGGGCCTGCCGGACGCTCTACGAAATCACCACCGATCCGCGCCTGAATCACCGCGTCGCCCTCGGCGACACGGTGCTGCAGGAGGACTGCGCGGCCCTGCTGACTGGGTTTTTCAGCGAGCAGCGGGCGAAGGGGAAGAAGTAGGCAACGAGGCAAGGAGGGAAGAGAAGCAGGCAGCGGCGTTGACAGCTTGTCCCGCGGGGACGTAGCCTGCGGCGCGGCGACACGTCACGCATTCTCATTGGAAGGAGTCAGAGTATGAGACGATCCGGGCTTCGTGCTCTCGGCTTTGTGGCTGTGCTGGCATGTGCCGGCGGCTGCGGCGGCAAGGCGGGGTATGGCGATCTGCAGCGCCCCGCACGGCCGGCGGAGATGAGCGCCTACGCGCCGTTCGTCGGCTCCTGGACATGGGAAGCGGACATGACCATCCGCGACCAGCCTGCCGAACGCTGGACCGGCACGGCGGAGTGGCGCTGGACCCTCGACGAGCGGCTGCTGGCCGGGCGGATCTCCGCCAGTTCCGGCGACAACGCCTTCGACTCGGAAGGGATGTGGGGGCTGAACCCGCGATCCGGCAAGTACGTCTGGTGGATGTTCAACAACTGGGGCTATCCGCAGCACGGCACGGCTCGCTACAAGGCGGCTGATCGCTGCTGGACGATGCACTACCGCAGCATCGGCCTTGACGGCACCACCAGCCACGGACGCTACAAGCTGCGCTTCGTCGATGACAACACGATCGACTGGCAGATGACCGAGTGGCTCGACCCGCTTCACCTGATCCAGAAGGTCGAGATGAAGGGCACGTATCGGCGGAAGTAGCCGGGCGGGTCGCCGGCCGCGACGCCGGCCCCCCGCGGTTTGCAATCCTCGGCAACCCCATGACCACCACGCTCGGCGTCATCCTCGCCCGCGCCGGCAGCAAGGGCCTGCCGGACAAATGCGTCCGCATGCTCATCGGTCGGCCGGTGATAACCTACACCTTCGACCATGCCCGCGCGGCCCGGCTGGTCTCCGCGGTGGTGCTGACCACCGATTCCGAGCCGGCGAAGGCCCTCGCCCGGGCGGCCGGGATCGCGGTGGTCGACCGCCCGGCCGACCTCGCGGCCGATACGGCCACGGTGGATTCGGCCGCTCGCCACGCGGTCGAGGCCTGGGAACGAGCCAACGGCAGGCAGGTCGACGCGGTCGTCCTGCTCTATGGCAACATCCCGGTGCGGGCCGACGGCGTGGTGGATCGGGCGATCGCGCATCTGGCCGCGAGCGGGGCGGACTCGGTCCGGACGGTCGCCCCGGTGGGCAAGCACCACCCCGACTGGCTCCACCGCCTCGAGGGCGATCGGATGAACCAGTTTCGCCGCAACAGCATCTACCGTCGGCAGGACTTGGAACCGTTGTATTACCATGACGGCGCGGTGGTCGCCGTCACGAGGGCGGCGCTCTTCGGCGCGCTGCGAACGCCGGACGACCACCAGTCGTTTCTCGGCCACGACCGCCGGGCGATCGTGCAGCGCTGCGAAGACGCGGTCGACATCGACGAACCGATCGATCTGTACCTTGCGGAGGCGGTTCTCCGCGCGAAGCAGGCCGACGTCGCGGGTGCCGCGTCGGGCGCGCGGTAGCCGCCCGGGACACCGCTCGCTGCGGATATGGCCTGACGACTACACCCCATGCCAAGCCACCCCGCACAATCCGTGATCGCTGTCGCAGACCGGCGCCTCGGCCGCGGCCACCGCGTTTTCGTGATCGCCGAGGTGGGCGTGAATCACGACGGCGACGGGGACAAGGCGCTCCGCCTCGTGGACCTCGCCGCCGAGTGCGGCGCCGACGCGGTGAAGTTCCAGGTATTCCGGGCGGCGGAGTTGACCACCGCCGCCGCCCCGACGGCCGACTACCAGCGGGGCTCGACCGGAGCAGCCTCGCAGCGCGAGATGCTCCGCCGGCTCGAACTTTCCGACGGCGATTTCTCCCGGCTGCGCGAGCACTGCGACCGGGTCGGGCTTGTCTTTCTCGCCACGCCGTTTTCTCCGGCAGACGTCGCCCGGCTGGTGGCGCTGCGCGTAGCCGCCATCAAGATCGCCTCGACCGACCTCGTCAACACGCCGCTGCTCACCGCGGCCGCGGGGACAGGACTGCCGCTGATCGTCTCCACCGGGGCGGCTGAAGCCGACGAAATCCGACTGGCGGTGGCCCGCCTTCGCGCGCTGCACGTCGCGGATCGGCTGGCGCTGCTGCACTGCGTGAGCAGCTACCCCGCCCCGCTCGAAGCGCTGAACCTCCGTGCGATCGGCGCCTTGCAGGCGCTCGCCGGAATGCCGGTCGGCTTCAGCGACCATGCCGCCTCCGTGGATACCGGGGCGTGGGCGGTGGCGTGCGGAGCGAGCCTGCTCGAAAAGCACCTCACGGCGGATCGCGCCGCCCCCGGGCCCGACCATGCCGCGTCGCTCGACGGCGCAGGTTTCGCTGAATACGTCCGGCTCGTGCGGCTTGCCGAAGCCGCACTCGGCGACGGCGAACTCGGTATGCACGCCGTGGAGGGCGACGTCCGCCGCGTGGCGCGCCGGTCTTTGGTCGCAGGAAGGGCGATCCGGGCCGGTGAACCGCTCACCAGCGGGATGATCGCGCTCAAGCGGCCGGGCGGCGGGCTGGGTCCGGAGGATCTTGAGCGAGTCCTCGGCCGCCGCGCCGCCGCAGACATCGCCGCGGACGAAACCCTGCGGTGGGATATGCTCACCGACTGATGCTGCCCTGCCGGTGCGGCTTGATCGGAAAAGCAAGCGGCCGCGCCCAACCGGGCGCGGCCGCGATCGATTTCATCGCTGGTAGCGGACGACTAGCGACCGACCGGACGACTACCGGGACGCCCCTTGCCGCCGGCGGGACGGGGGCTGCGTGGCCCGCGGTTTGCCGCGGGCGGAGCGCTGCGTGGGCGGGCCACGCCCTCTGCGCGGTCACGCGGCTGGCTGGCCGGTCTGCGTGGCGCATGGCCCTGAGCCTGGCCGCGCGGAGCGGCAGCAACCGCCTCGCGCGAACGGTTGCCCTGACCGCGCCCACGTCGCCGCGGCCGCATGTGCCGCGGCTGCGACGGACGGCCGTCGCCCGGACCTTCGTCCAAGGAATCCATCCCGACAGCATCCTCCGGCGTCTCGATCATCGACGGCGTAATCGCCGGTCCCACCGAGTGAACCGGGGCGGGTCGCTGCCCGGCCGGGCGAAGGGGGCTGCGGATCAGTCGCTCGATAGCGCGGAGCGAGTCGCGCTCGTCCGCCGTGCAGAAGGAGAACGCGGTGCCGGTCGCGCCCGCGCGACCGGTACGGCCGACGCGGTGCACATAGGTTTCGGGGTCCGCGGTCAGGTCGTAGTTGATGACGTGCGAAATATCGTCGACGTCCAGCCCGCGGGCGGCGATGTCCGTCGCGATGAGCACGGGTGTCCGGGCGGAGCGGAAGTCGGCCAAGGCCCGGGTTCTCGCACCCTGGCTCTTGTTGCCGTGGATCGCGGCGACGCGAAGCCCGGCGCGGAGCAGGTGCTTCATCAGCTTGTCGGCTCCATGCTTGGTTCGTGTAAACACGAGGGCTCGCGAGTGCGGCGTCGTGGCCAGCAGGCTGGTCAGCAGGAGCGGCTTGTCGGGCTTTTCCACGTGGTAGACGAACTGCTCGACCGTGGCCGCGGCGGACGAGACTCGCGCGACCTCGACCCCGACCGGATCGTCGAGAATGTCGTCGGCCAGCTTCCGAATCGGCGGCGGCATGGTTGCCGAGAAGAACAGCGTCTGGCGGCTGGCGGGCACGTGCGACATGATCCGGCGCACGTCGGGCAGGAAGCCCATGTCCAGCATCCGGTCGGCCTCGTCGAGGACGAGTACTTCGATGGCGTCGAGGCTGATGTAGCCCTGGCCCATCAGGTCGAGCAGGCGGCCGGGCGTGGCGACGAGAATGTCCACCCCACTGCGCAGCGCCCGGACCTGGTTGCCCTGGCCGACGCCGCCGTAGATCACCGCACCGCGCAGCGGCAGGTGCTGACCATAGGCGGCGAAGCTGTCATGGATCTGCTGGGCCAGCTCGCGCGTCGGGGCGAGCACAAGCGTCCGGATGCGCAGTTGGGTTCCTCGCCGCGGAGCCGGGTTCTCCGCGAGGCGCTGCAGGATCGGCAGCGCGAAGGCCGCCGTCTTGCCGGTGCCGGTCTGGGCGCTGCCCAGCACGTCACGACCGGCCAGGACGTGCGGAATCGCCTTCGCCTGGATGGGGGTCGGGGTCTCGTAGCCGGCCGAACGAACGGCCCGCAGCAGCGGCTCGGCGAGCCGCAGGTCTTCAAATCGCATGCTGATCAATCTCTTGCAAGAGCAGGTTAGGTTGCTGCCGAATCACGGGGTGGACACGATTGTCATCGGCTAAGCCGCCTCGGCGGATCAGCCCAAATCCCTGGGCAGTTTGTTTCCAGGCCTGGATGTGTTCGGAGGGGTACGCCTGCGAGAGCCATCGATGCCTGAATGTGCTCCGATGGCGATCTTGCTTCCACGGGAGGCAACCGGATGGTACGGGAACGGGCCGCCCGAGTCAAATCACCCTGCCGCCTTCGCCGCGGGTGCGTTGCGTTTCCGGCTCTGGGGGGCTATAGAACCGGCCAGACCGGCCGTCCCGGCGATCGAAGGAAGGCAGAAGGGAGCGGCCAGGCTCGCTGATCGTCGAAACCACACCACGCCACGGCAGGGGAATCGCCCTTGAGCAGCAGTGTCAACCGCATCCGGAACGCCACCTTGGACCGGGGAGCAACCGCGCCCACGCACTGGGAATGGCAGGTCAGCGATCGCCGGGCCGTCGAGCTTCAGCGCTCGCGCACGGAGGGCGCCGTGCTCTCCGCCGCCCGCTCCATCGAACGCGCGATGCTCGTGCAGACCGTCCGCGCAAAGGCGGACACCGCCTACCGCGCCGAAGCGATCGTGAGCGGTGAACTCATCGGGGACAGTGCAGAGAGCGGCTGCGTGTTGCAGGTCGAAGCGCTGACCGCCCGCGGGGTTGCCGCCACGTGGCGGACCACGCCGGTCCGGCGGAGCACGCACCCGACCACCATCCGGACCTACTTCGTCACGCCGGCGGAGACGTCCACGCTGCGGCTGTCCATCGGGCTTTGTGACGCTTCGGGCCAACTCCGTGTGCACTCGGTGTTCCTCTGCCACACGCTGGAGCACGAGGCGGCGTCGCACCCGCTGGCCATTCCGCCGCCGACATTGTCGGCCCCCGCCCCCCTGGTGGCGCGAACGGTGGCCGTCGTCGCGGCCGACGCCGCCGACCGCCCGATCACCACCCTGCTCCGCACCGTCTACGGACCGGAGGCCGTACGGGCGATCGACCCGGCGAACTTCAATCCCGAACGGCCCGGAAGTGACGCGGTCCTGCTGCCCGAAGCCTCCCCGCCGCGCGGGATCCGCAAGCTGGCTGACCTCTTCGCGCTGGCCGATCGCTGCGTGGTTGTCGTCTCCCTCGAGTCTTTGGCAGCACTCAGCGGCGCAAAACTGCGCGTCCGCCGGGTCGAACAACCCGACGATCCGATCCACGCCCGCGTCGACTACGCCCACTTTGCCACGCGCGGCTTCGCCCTGCACGACGCGTTCGCCTTCGCCTGGCCTGGCAAGGTGCCGCATGCGCAGCGGATGAACTACCTGCGGAAAACTACCGACGCCAAGGCGTTCCTGAAGAAGCACAACTTTGTGACCGTGCTCAGCTCAGTGTGCGACACGGACGCCAGCTCGGGGCATCCGGTCGCGCTCTTCCGGGAGGGTCATCGCGGAGGCCTCTTCGCCTGCGACATCGCGCCCGCTGAGACACCGCCGACCACCATGGGCGAGCCCGCCCTCGCAGTGCACCTGCTGCTATCGATGCTCGGACGCGAGATGCCCGCCCTGGGCCAGTACGCGCAGCCCGTGGCCACCGAGGCACGGCTTCGCGACGCGATTCGCGAGATGCCGGTGCGATTCAGGGAGCTGCAGGCCGTCGAGGCGGATGTCCCCGTCGACGAACTACACGACCAGCTCCTGCTGCTCGGCCACGAGGACCAGTCGTTCGGGCTGCCCGCGCGGGCCCGGCCGGTCGTGTTCGTGCGCAGCGGGCTGGCCCCCGGCGACGCCGAGAGCGTCTACGGCGCGTGGTGGTGGTTTAAGCAGCTTGTTCGCATGCCGCCGCATCGCTGCACGTACGTGGACACGCTTGCATCCCAGTTTCGCGTAGCCTGGCAGCCGCTGGTAGCGGCCTGGGAATCGCAATCCGGTTTCCGCCGTTCACGTCGTCCCGTGGAGGTGCCGCTGCCCGGGACGCTTGCGGATCGGGAGTTCGCCCTGCTGGTGGACGTGGCCGTCGGCCCTGCCGGCCCGCGGGTCGTGGTCCCCTCGCTCGAGGGCTCGTACCAGCGGTACGCAGCGTGGCTGCCGCGCCTCGCAGAAGCCATGCCCCCCGGCCGCTACGTGAACTACAGCCGCATCGCCGACGGCGCAGATCGCGACGTGTACCAGCTGGGCGAGCTCGCCACGAAGGTCGAGGTCATCGCTGATCCGGGCGCGTTCCTCAGCGACGCCCACCGGGCGGCGCGCGAACGCGGGGCGGAACTGGTCCGCATCGAAACGCCCGCCTGCGACGCCGACTTCGCGGCGCGCTCGATCTGGTCGACTGATCTGACCGCAACCATGCTGGAGCATGTGGTCGGGCTGGCGTACGGGATGATCGCGGTCAACCGAAGCTCATCTGCGGTAAACCTGCCGCCGTTTCCGCCGGTCGGGCCGGGCGAGGCACTGATCGTTCCGCGCAGTGACCGGGCGCTGCAGGCGGTGCGTATGCAGGCCGGGTGAGGGAGCCGCCGCCATGGGCCGCAAACCGATCCGCCCGCACCGCAGCCTGCGGCTCGCCTTGCTGCAGGTCGCCCTTCTGCTGCCCGGCTGCGCCGAGACTCATCGCGAGCGCATCGAGTACCCGTCCGGGCAGGTCCGTTCGATCGCCAACCTGCGGCGGGTCGAGGGGCAGTGGGTGCCCCATGGCGCGTACGTCGAGTACTACGCCGACGGCACGAAGGCGGCTTCCGGATCGCTGGCCTACGGCGAGAAGCACGGCACCTGGAAGACCTGGTACGAAGACGGCACACCCGAAAGCGAAACCACCTATCGCCACGGCCGCCGACACGGGCAGGCGACCCAGTGGCACCCCAACGGCCGCAGACAGTGGACCTGTCGCTACCACGACGGCCACCGGCACGGACGGGAGATGCGCTGGATGAGTTCGGGCGATCTGGAGTGGGAGGCGGAGTACGAGAAGGACGCCGTGCTGTCGTACACGCGCTACGCGGCGGGCGGACGGAAGCTCGAGAGCCTCACGCCCGATCGCGGCATCGAGCACGAGTAAGGCTGCCCTACGCCGTGCGCCGCGCGAAGCGGATCGCCTGGCGCAGGCTGGATATGGCTGACTCGGTGAGCAGGCCCCAGGGGCCGACTTCCAAGGCGCGGCACCCCGCCTGCGCGGCCAGCGCGAATCCGCGAACCAGTTCACTCGATTCGAGACCGTTGACTGCCTCGGCGGCGATGAACGCCTCGCGCCCGGCCAGGGCCGAACCGGCGCGCTCCATATCAGGCAGTAGCTCGACGCGGGCAGCCGGAGGCACGCCGCGCGACTCGCGCCGCACTGCCCCCCGCACCAGCACCTCGCAGCCAACCGCCGAGCGACACTCCTCAAACAGCCGGGCAAGCACGCCGTCGCCCCAGGCGACGTAGTCGCGCAGGGCTGGGGCGTCGGTCAGTACCGCATCGAAATCCGCTCCAGTGGGCCGAGCCGTATCGAGAAACCGCTCGAGCAATGCTTCGACAGACCGCGCCGCCGCGGCGATGTCCACGCCGGCGTCCGTCGCGCCCTGTCGACACGATTCGCAGAAGCAGATCGCCAGCAGTTCTGACTCGCGCGGGCCGGGCGCCGCGCCGAGCGCAAGCCGCCCGTTCACCGCGTCGGTCCATCGCAGCTCGAAGTCGGTCAGCACGAGCGCCGCCAGGCGGCATCGCTGTCGAAGGTCGGCGCAGAGCGCGAGCAGATACGCGCGAACGTCCGGATTGGCGAGGCACAGGGAGAACTGCGACGGACTGCCGAACACGTTCTTCGCGGCCGCCGCTTTGTGCCGGAGGGCCAGACGCCCGGTGGCGGCGGCACTGACCTGTGCCCGAATGTGGAGCCCCTGGGAGGCCGCGGCCTCCGCGGCGGCATCGAACGACTCGCGGGCCTTGACCCTGGACGCAGGGAGCGGGCGAAGCCGGGACGCGTCGTAGCGCGACTCGTCGGGCGACATGAGCAGCCCGCCGTCGCAGTGGAGCACGCGCGGATCAACCGATCGCGTGCGCAGCGTCGACATCGCCGGCGCCGCGGCTACGATCGTCACCGCGGTGACGCCGACGTCGCCGCGCAGCCGGTCGAGCACCGGCTCCGGCCCTTCGTCGAACAGGTCCCAGGGATGGACGAGGATGGAGAACTGCATGGGGCCGCCCCGAAATTCAGCGTCCGCGGCGGGCGACTGCCCGCGCGTCGCGTTGCCGTGGATTCTACTGCGATTCGGCCCAGCAGTGAACCGGCGCCGGGGGGGGGGCGGGGGCGGAGACGGGTCAGTCGGGCTCGGGCGGCATGTATTCGGGAACCATCTGCTTGAGTTCGCGCTTGATCGCACCGTTGGCCGAAGTGTCGGCCATGGCCAGCAAACGTTCGATGCCCGCGCAGACACCATCCCAGTTCTCGGCGCGGTGCTTCCAGATGCCGATCTTGGGATGGGCCGTGTCGCCGATGTGTTCGCCCTTGCTCATGAGCTCCTCGAAGAGCTTTTCGCCGGGGCGCACGCCGCTGAACTGGATCTCAATGTCCACGCCGGGCCGCAGGCCGGTGAGGGTGATCATGTCGCGGGCGAGATCGACGATCTTGACCGGCTCGCCCATGTCGAGCACGAAAATCTCGCCGCCCTTGCCCATCGCCCCGGCCTGCAGGACGAGCTGCGCGGCCTCGGGGATGGTCATGAAATAGCGGGTCATCTCCGGATGGGTGACCGTGACCGGTCCG
>CAYRSS010000042.1:0-36374 GCA_964426945.1 uncultured Phycisphaeraceae bacterium | reverse complement strand
GACGAAATGTGTGGGACCTTTTTCGTTCAAACCCTGCACGTACATTTCGGCGACGCGCTTGGTGCAGCCCATGATGCTCGTGGGGTTGACGGCCTTGTCGGTGGAGATCATCACCATCCGCTCGACGCCCGCAGCGGATGCGGCGTCGGCGATGGTCTTGGTACCCAGGACGTTGTTCTTGATCGCCTCGCCCGCGTTGCACTCCATCATCGGCACATGCTTGTGCGCGGCGGCGTGGAACACGATGGAGGGCTTCTGGGTCTCGAAAATCACCTTCATCCGCGGGGCATCGACGATGTCCGCCACATAGGGAACGATGTCGAGCTTCGGATGGGCCGCGCGGAGTTCGCGCTCGATCTCGAACAGGTTGTTTTCGGCCTGCTCGACGAGGATCAGCCGCGCCGGCTCGAACCGCGCCACCTGTCGGCACATTTCCGATCCGATGCTTCCGCCCGCGCCGGTGACGATCGCGCGGCGGCCGCGAAGCTGTTCACCGATCTTGTCGGTGTCGAGCTCGACCTGGGCCCGGCCCAGCAGGTCGGCGATCTCCACGTCGCGCATCTGGCTGACGGTGACACGGCCTTCGAGCACGTCGGACATGGGCGGCACCGTGCGGAAGTGGACGTTGAGCCCCTCGCACTGTTCGACCAGCCCGCGGATGGTCCGCGGCGAGGCGTGCGGCAGCGCGATAAGCACTTCCTGCACGGAGTATCGCTCGCACAATTCGCGGAGCTGGGAAGTCGCGCCGACGATGTCCACGCCGTGGATGCGGCCGTGGAAGCCGGTGGTCACGCGGTCGTCGACAAAGCCGACGCATTCGTACCGCCCGCGCCGCATGCGGAGCATTTCGCGAAGCAGGGCCTCGCCCGCGTCCCCCGCACCGACGATCAGCACGCGGCGCTGGTCGGTGGGCGGCTGGACGCGGACCTCCTCGTAGTAGAACCGCACCAGCACTTTCGCCGCGCTGACCAGGCCGATGGTGATGACGAAATCCAGCGGAAAAACCGACTGCCTCAGGTAACGGTCGGGCGAGTCGATCAGCGGCGCCGCGTAGAGCCGGACCCATAGATTCTCGAGCACGAAGTACGTGCCCAGGAAGAGAAAGGTCGAAATCAGCGCGGAACTGATGACGTCGAAGAGGTCGCGCAGGCCGACGTAGCGCCAGGATCCGTGGTACTGCTTGGTGAAGTGGAAGACCAGCAGCTTGATGGGCAGCGCAATGGCCACGAGCGGCAGGTACAACTCGCCGAACCAGCGATGGACCACCTCGTCGCCGGGCTGTTCAAACCGGAAGTTGTAAGCGAACAGAAACGCGCAGAACAGCGCCAGGACAAACAGCGCGCCGTGCAGGGCCGCCGAGATCGGCAGGCGATAGCGAGCGATGAACGGACGTGGCGCGGCAGGCTCCATCTCGTGCAGGTTTCCTCGAGGCCGATTCCGCGTGGCCGCGCTTCCGACGGCTGATTCCCCCTGCAACCGCCCCGGGGGCAGGCCGATTCATCACGGCTGATTCATGATCGCGCGGCGCGTGCTCTGCATCAACGAAGGCCAGCGGGCGTAAGGTGACTCGGCCGGCGTGGCCGAGGCCAGTGACACCGCCGCCGTGATCGCCGCATCGCGGTCGCCGTAGTACCACAGCATGAGCACCTGCAGCGCCCGGGCTTCCGTGGACGAGGAGCTTTCCAGCGCCACCTGCTGGATGAGCGTCCGGACGCGATCGGCCTCCTGCGGCGAAGCGAACAGCTCGTTCAAGTTGATGGTCGATGCGAACGGGTTCTCCACCCGCTCGACGAACTGCCGCAGGGCAACGCTGAGCGTTCCCCGCGAGCCGAGGGCGACATAGCAGAACACCTCGCCGACGCCTGCCACCGTGTGGCGCGGCACCAGCGCCTGCGCCGCTTCGAACGCGCGGGCAGCGCTGCGGTAGTCGCTCTTGTTGAAGTAACCCCACGCCTCGATGATCTTGCGCGCACCCTCTCCGCGAAGCCGCGGCTCCCACTGCTCGCCGAGCGTCACGTCGGACTCGATCGCGTCAGGAAGCTGGTTGACCTGCGGCGCAGTGCCGCCGCCGAGCCGAGCGCCGGCGCCCTCGGTGTCCTTCACGCGGTCCTGCGCCCGGATGATCGGCATCTGCCCGGCGTACGCCGCCCACATGGACGGCTTGCGGCGGAGCAACTCGGTCATCGAGCCCGGCGTGTAGGTCGCGCCGTGCCGCCCGAACCCCCCGTACATCTCCTCGTAGTACCGCGTTGGCTGGACCAGGTCCCAGGCCGCGCCGGGACCGCCGGCCTGCGGATAGGGAACCGGAGTCGGCTCAGAGAACCCGGTGTACGGTCCGGCGTTGATTCGGACACCCGCGATCACGCGCCGGCCGTCGCCGCCGAAGGGGTTGTACGTGGGCCCGCCGTACTGCTTGGTGGCGGATTGATACATGCCGAAGATCTCGCGCTGGGCGGCGTTCTGGAAGATGCGGTCAATCGAATACCCCTCGCGCGGCACATTCGCGTCGTCGTCGGGCAGGGGTTCGAACTGGCTCTTCGCAGTCGGTGCGAGCATCAGGGAAAACCCTGATGCGATCAGCAAAATCTGGAGGATGGAGGGCAATCCGCCCTGCGGACAGCGCATGGCATTCTCTCCAGCTTCACACGCCGGCCCGCCCGAGGCGGCACCGGACGGCAGATCGTACTGATCGCCGCCGAGCGAAGCAAGCGGAGGCCGACCAGCACACAAGTGTTTGTGCTTTCAGACGTTATCGAGGAGCCTGCTCGCGCTGGGCCGTGGTCGCCAGGGCGTCCAGACGGCGGACCAGTTCCTCGAACATGGTACGCACGGGGTGGTACAAAGGGTCAGACGACCGGGCCGACTCAGCCACCGCCGCGAGGGCTTCCTTCCGCTTCGCCATGTACTTATCGGCCCGCAGAAGCAGTTCCTCGTGGATGGTGACGGCGGAGTTCCGCTGGGCCTGGTCAAAGCCCAGCTTCTGGCCGCGGTCGAGCACGTAGGCGATCCAGGTCGTTGGGTCGTGGGAGACCCACCGGGTGGGCAGGGCGACGGTGACGACCGCGACAGCGCCCGCCGGAGCGGGGGCGGCGACAGGAGGGAGGGGCGCAGTTTCTGCCGGACTGGTCGCCGGGGCCGCAGAGGCGCCCGCGACCGCCTGCCGATGGATCGGGTCGTTCTGCAGCCCCCAATGGTCGGGCTTCCACCCCCCCTTGGCCCAGACCTTCCGCTGCTCCTGGTAGCGATCGAACCGCTTGGAGAAGCTCGCGAAGTCGCGGTCGTAGATCGCCTGCTGCTCGGGATTCATGCCCGAGCGGATCTCCTTGTTGAGCGTCGCGATCCGCTCCCGGATTTCGCCCATCAGGGGCTCCGAATCGCGGACCCAGCGGGCAATCTGGTCGCTGGTGAAGGGCTGCCTTTTGCTCCGGGTCTCGACCATCTCGCGTGCCTGGGAGGCGATCAGCGGGGCGTGACGGATCATGAAGCCGAACAGCTCGCGGGTGATCAGGCCCTGAAACCGCTGTGCCTCGGCCGGCGAGAAGGAGTAGCGATCTTTCACCCGGTTGGAGACGAGTTCGAGCCGCTTGGTGAACTCCCACGGGGGAATCTTTGATACGTCGAGCGCCAAATCGCGGGCGTAGAGGTCCGCCTCGTCGTTCCAGCCGTTCTGCTCCCACACGGTGCGCAGGGCCGCGGCGATGTTGGTGTACTCATCCTCCCACGGACCGATCGCCTTGACGCTCTCGGTCGTTTCGAACAACGATCGCATCGCGTCGGCGGCGTCGGGCGATGGGGGTTCCTCGGGCTGGGCACGCAGGGCGGGCGCGGCGACAGTCAGCAAGATCAGCATCGCTGCGAGCGGGGGGTAATGCGACATGCCCGAACTCACCTGTGACCAATGCAATTATACCGTCAGCGGGTGATTTCGGGTAGGCGGCCCCCCCGCCGCCCTAGGGACACTCGACCACGTCGCAGGTCGTCCCCACCCCACGGAACACCCCCGGTCCGATCGCCAGCGAAGGGCCGCCCGCGGTCGTCTGGTGCGGCGGGAGGGCGAGACACTGGCCGATGCCGACGGAGACCGCAGCCACGTCCGCAGGATCGATCCGCCCATCCCCGGTGAGATCGTAGAGGCAGAGCTGCCGGCTGTCCGTCGAACCCAGGGCGGCCCGGACGTAGCCGCGGTCAGCGGCGTTGACCCGACCGTCGCCGTTCATATCGCCGGCGCAGCCTTGGAAGGTCGGCGGCAGCAACCCCTCCACGTCGCAGACGAAGCCCTCCGCGCAGGCGGAACCAGTGGTCTCGACACAGCCGGCGGGCGTGCAGCACGCTCCGTCGCGGACGAGGGAGTAAACCTGTACCGATTCGGCCTGACCCGAGGATCCCGTTCCGCGGGCCCCCACGGCAACCCAGCGGCGCGACGGATCCAAGGCGGCAATGGCGTAACTGGTCCAGCCCGAGTCCGCAGGCCGGATCGAGCCCTGGAGCTCCCACCCGGCCGACGCCCACGCGAAGAGATCGATCCGCCGCGGATAGCTGCTGGTCTGAATGAGCGCGACGTCTTCGGCGAGTCGCTGGCGGAAGCCGTACCGCTCGCCGGGGACGGGAGGCTCGGCCCGATGTTTGCGAATCAGTTGCCACTGGCCGTTGATGTGGCGGAACTCGTAGGTGCAACCCGCGGTGGCCTGACCATCCTCCGTGCTCGAGCTGGCCCCGATCAGCGCGAGGTCTCCGCGAAGCTCGACGTGCGTCCCCATCGCGATCACGGTCGACTCGTCGACCCGCAGGGTATCCTGCATCACCCAGCCGTCAGCGGTGCGCTCATAGGCGTACACGGCGCCGCGCGCGGGTCCGGCGTCGGGATCGACACCGGGAGTCGGCGCGGTGTGATCGCCGATGAGCAGGTGGTCTCCGTCGAGCGCCACGCCGATTCCGAAGTTCAACGTCGCTTCGGGCCGGGGCGAAGTAAGCTTCGCTGCGAGCACCCACTCGACGCCGATTCGGTCGAAGATGTAGACCGCACCACGGGCCGTCGCGCCTGGGATGACCTCATAGGGCGCGGTGCAGGCGACCGTGGAGCCGCTCACGATCACATGGTCGCCGAATCTGCTCCCCACCGCCGCGGCACCGGCTTCGGACTGAAGTCGGCCGTCGTCGATCCACGTGTCGCCCGAGCGGCGGAAAACGAAGCCCACACCGCTTTCCGGCAGCAGGGCGCCGTCCACGAGCTGCGCCGCGCCAGGCGCGCCAACAACAATCAGCTCAGGCGTGGCGGCCAGAGCGAAGCCGAAATTGTCCCCTGGGCCGGCGTGGAGGCCGCCCCGAAGCGCGCGGTAATGCTCCCAACCGGCTCCGGCCGGGCGGAACAAGTGAACCGAACCCTCGCCGTCGGGCGAACCCGGCTGGCCGGCGGCCAGATGATCCCGGTACGCCCCGACGACCAGCGTGTCGCCCGCGAAGGCCAACGAGTCGCCAAAGCGATCACCGGCCAGGCTGTCAGTCACCGTGACTGTGATCGGGGCAGCGATTTGCACCAGGTCGCAGATGTCACCCCGACCATTGGCGTTGCCGTCGGCCTGATCGGGATTGGGCGTTCGCGGGCAGTTGTCCAGCTCGTTGTCGACGGCGTCTCCGTCGACGTCGGGATCGCATGAATCGCCCGAACCGTCGGCGTCGGAGTCGTCCTGCGCCGCGTTCGTGGCGAGTGGGCAGTTGTCGTCGTCATTGGCGAGGGCGTCCCCGTCCATGTCCGGATCGCAGGCGTTGCCCAGCCCGTCACCGTCGGGGTCGGCGTTAGATCCGCCGGCGAAGGCCGGGCACAGGTCGCACGGGCCGATCAACCCGTCGCCGTCGGCGTCGCTGGTGTCGAAGGCGTACACGGCGCCCTCGCCGTTGGCCGTCTCCCGTCCCGTAGCGCCGACGAAGAACTGATCGCCCAGCCAGGCCACGGCCATGCCCAGCCTGTCATAGGACTGGCCCTCGCGGATTCCCATCCTGGCCTTCAACACCCATCCAGCCGCCCCGGGTTCATACAGATAGGCTCGACCGGTCTGCATCCACCGGAAGAGCGGCTCCCTCTCCAGGATCCCAACGCCCAGCAGGCCGTTTTCCATCGCCAGCGAGGCCGTGGGCAGAGACGAGACCAGGAACGGCGTGGAATGAACGAGAACCTGCGAATGCCTCGCCCAGCCCGAACCCTGTCGATGGAACGTGTGAATCTCCTGATTCGCGTTGGTGGAGGTGCTCGACGAAACGAGGCGACCATACGAGCTGACCACGATGGCGTCTGCGTCGACCGCCACAGAGTAGCCAAAGTGCAGCCCCTCCAACGGCTCAGCCGGCAGCAGGCGCTGCGAAAATGCCCAGCTGTTGGACTGGCGCTCAAAGACGTACACGGCGCCGCCGTTCGCCAGCCCGGGGCCGGGTTCGTTCTTCGCACCCACGACCAGGGTGTCGCCATGAGTCGCGAGTGACCACCCGAATAAGGCGCCCTCGACCAGAGTTTGCGCGATGGGCGAGTCAATGAGCGTATAGCCCGACCCGAAATCCCGGTACGCGTACACGGTGCCACTGCGAACCCCGAGCGATGAGAAGCCCTGCGGACACCCCACGACCAGCAGGCCGTTCAGTGTCGCAACAGACCAGCCGAATCGGGCGTCCGCGTCGGTCACACCGACGCGCCCGAGCGGGGTCCAGGTGGATCCGTTCCGCTCGTAGATGTGCACAGCACCCGCCGCGATGCCGGTTTGCCCCGGATCGTACGGCGCGCCAACAAACAGCCGGTTGCCACTGAGCGCCACCGAGCGACCGAAGCCCGTCCCCGCGGTTCCGCCGGGAGCCACGATCGTCTGCTGCGACCATCCGTCGACAGATTTCGTGAAGACCAGGACCTTACCCGTGTACGTGCCTGGTCCCGACGCGTCGGTTTCGCCTGGGGCGCCGACGACCACGACCTCGCCCTCCGCGGCAATGGACCGGCCCAACCGCTGTATCTCTCCGGCCCCTTGGTTGCTGAGCATCTCTACCTCGTGCATCGAGCACTGCCCGCGGGTAGGCGCGAGCGGCCCGGCCAGCAGCTGGATCGCGGCAACCAGGAGCAGCGTGCCCATCGGGCGCGCAGAAACAGACCTCAAGTGGCGGGATCGCAAGGGAGACATGGATTCGGCTCCGACAATGTCGCGCGTGTACGTTCCGACCGCCGCGGATGGCGGCGCGGCGCTACGTCGCGCCCGTCCGGGTGTGGGTCCCGGCAGAAGAAGGACAGGCACGGCGGTTAGAGTCTCGCTGCAGCCGGAATAGCGCCTCCGAGCACCTGGCCGGAAAGGGCCCCGCGCGGTCCCCCGCGGCGACACGATGCGTGCGACCGGCGGCGAGACCCCGAGGCAGCCACCCGGCGCCAGCCTGCTCGGCCCGGCGAAAGCGACCCTCGTCATGTTTGTAACCGATGCGGCGTGGTGGGGTCAATGAGGGGTTCCCCGCCACCGCGGCCACGGCGCACGGGTCGATCGTCCTTGACTCGGCCCGCTCGGCTGGACTACCTTCGGTAGAGACCTCCATGCACCAGCCTTCCATCCGACATCACTGCGGCCTGTTCGGCGTCTACGGGCATCCCGACGCCGTCCGGCTGACGCAGCTCGGCCTCTACGCCCTCCAGCACCGGGGACAGGAATCCGCGGGAATCGTCTCGACCCGCGGCGGACAACTCCAGCGGGTGGCGGGGCTCGGTCTGGTCAACGAGGTCTTCACGCCGGCCAACCTGGAGCCGATTCGTGGGCCGGTGGCCATCGGCCATGTCCGCTACTCGACGACGGGCTCGAACTGCGCGATGAACATGCAGCCGCTGCTGTTCAGCTTCGCCGGCGGCCAGGTCGCCATCGCCCACAACGGCAACCTGATCAACGCCGCGCTGCTCCGCCGCAAGTACGAAGAGCAGGGGCACATCTTCCAGACGACCAGCGATACCGAGGTGATCATCCACCTGCTGGCCAAGCCGGGTCACCAGTCGCTGCCGAGCCCGCTGACGCACGTCCTCAACCATTTGCAGGGGGCGTATTCGCTGCTGCTGCTCTTCGCCGATCGGATGATCGCCGTGCGCGACCCGCTGGGCTTCCGGCCGCTGTGCCTGGGCAGGCTGCCCGACGGGGGCACGGTTGTCGCGTCGGAGACCAAGGCGCTGGACCTCGTGGACGCGAAGTTCGTCCGCGACGTCGAGCCGGGCGAGGTGGTGACCATCACCGACAAGGGCATCGAAAGCGCCCGTTTCGGCGGCGAGCCCAAGCGCCGCGCGGCGTGCATCTTTGAGCACGTCTACTTCGCCGACCCGGCCAGCAGTATCTTCGGCCAGAACGTCCACCTGGTGCGCGTCGCGCTGGGGGCACAGCTCGCCCGCGAAGCGCCCGCCAAAGCGGACCTGGTCGTGCCCATTCCCACTTGTGCACAGTGTGCGGCGATCGGGTTTTCGCGCGAGAGCGGCATTCCCGAGGGCCGCGCCTTCACGACGAGCCACTACATCGGCCGGTCGTTCATCCTGCCCACGCAGGCGGGGCGCGACCTGGCCGTGAAGATGAAACTCTCGGTCATCCGCGAGGCGGTGGCGGGCAAACGGCTCGCCGTGGTGGAAGACTCGGTCGTCCGGGGCACCACGACACGCGGCAAGATCAGCGCCCTGCGCGAGGCCGGGGCCCGCGAGATCCACCTCCGCGTGGCCAGCCCGCCGATCCGCCATCCGTGCTACTTCGGGATTGACTTTCCCAACCAGAGCAAGCTCATCGCGCACACGCGGACGGTCGACGAAATCCGCGACTACCTCGGTGTCGACTCGCTCGCGTTTCTGTCGCACGAGGGCATGCTCAAGTGTGTGAACATGCCCGCAGATCAGTATTGCACGGCGTGCTTCTCGGGTGACTATCCGATGAACGTCGCCGAACCTGTGGACAAGTTCGCCATGGAGCAAAACCAGCTGCGCATGTTCACCACGTAGCCGGCTGCCGCGCGCCGCCCGACCCCTCCCCCGCCGCCCGCAGGATCACCACGTCACGTTCCATCAGGGCGATCGACGCCCGCCATCGCTCGGCGATGAAGGTAAACGTCGCCTCGCTATAGAACGCCACGTGGGTCGCATCGCGCAGATAGTGCCAGTCAGCCAGCGCACGCGGATCCTCCGGCACGAAGCCGGTCATGATCGCCAGCAGCCCGTGGGGGCGCAGGATGCCAAGGAGGCGCCGCAGCTCGACGGCGGGGTCGCGCAGGTGTTCAAACACCTCGGTGGCGGTGACGAAGTCATAGCGGCTCAGCCACACGCTCTCGTCGGGGAAGTAGATCGGATCATACACCGCGGTGGGCCGCCCCCCGCTCGAGAGCATGTCCGCCAGCACGGGCGCAGGGCCACAGCCGAAGTCGAGCCCCGCCGCGCCCGGAGGAAGCAGCCGCACCAGCGGCGCCGCCAGCCGCGAGAGGAACGCGACATAGCCCGCGTCGTCCGGGTTGTTACGGTGATGGTCGTAGCGGGCGCGCTCCGCGGCGCGATCCACGTGGTGCGACGCCGGCACGAAGACCAGCGCGCAGCAACCGCAGCGCAGATAGGGCCGGACCGCGTCCCGATGAAACGGACGGCAGTCGGCCTCGCCGCAGAGCGGGCAGCGAATCACGCCGATCCTCCCGCGGCCGGGACCGCGAGTGGCCCTACGGGCAGGTCACCATTTCGCAGGTCGTGCCCTCGCCCTGGAAGGTCGCCGTACCGAACCGCGTGTCGGGCAAGCCCTGGTTGAGCCCCGAGCCGTTCATGTAGTCGGGCAGGGGCAGGCACAGGCCAATCGACGCGGAGATAAAGCCGCGATCCGCCGCATTGATGAAGCGGTTGCCGTCCATGTCGAAGCGGCAGATCGTCGCCTCGCCGGTCTGGCCGATGGCCGCCGCGACGAAGCCGCGATCGGCGGCGTTGACCACGCCGTTGCCGTCGGCATCGCCGAAGCAGCCCGCGAAGGTGGGCGGCAGCAGGTCGGCCAGGTCGCAGACGTACGGCGTGCACTCGGCCGCGGTGTTCACCACCGAGCAACCCGCGTTGTTGCAGCACGCCCCGCCGCAGGGGATGGGCGTGAAGACGCAGCCGCTGCCCGTGTCGCACGAGTCGGCCGTGCACGGATCACCGTCGTCGCAGCTGATCGCGTCGTTGACACAGCCGAGCATCGAATCGCACGAATCGGTCGTGCAGGCGTTGTTGTCGTCGCAATCGACCGCCTCGTTGGAGCAACCACCGGCGTCGCAGGCGTCGGCGGTGCAGGCGTCGTTGTCGTCGCAGTCCACCGGGTCACTGACGCAGCCGGTGCCCGGATCACACGAATCGGTCGTGCAGGGATCCTTGTCGCCGCAGTCGATGTCGGCGAACTCGCAGGCGCCGGTCGCCGGGTTGCAGGCGTCGGTCGTGCACAGGCTGCTGTCGTCGCACGTCACGGGGACGTAGACGCAGCCGGTGGTCGTGTTGCACGAATCGGTCGTACAGGCGTTGCCGTCGTTACAGGTCAGCGGCGTGTTGACGCAGCCGGTCGACGGGCTGCACGAATCGGTTGTGCAGGCGTTGCCGTCGTTGCAGGAGATCGGCGTGTAGATGCAGCCGAGGGCGGCGTCGCACGAGTCGATCGTGCAGGCGTTGCCGTCGTTGCAGCTCACCGGCGTGAAGACGCAGCCGGTCGCCGCGTTGCACGAGTCCGTCGTGCAGGCCGAGCCGTCGTCGCAACTGACCGCCACGTGCGAGCAGCCGAAGGCGCTGTCGCAGTCGTCGGTCGTGCAGGCGTTGCTGTCGTCGCAGTCGATGGCGACATTGGCGCAGGTGCCGGCGTCGCACGAATCGGTCGTGCAGGCGCTGCCGTCGCCGCAGTCTGAACCGGCGACGCAGTCGGGGCAGATGTTCGCCGTCGCGCAGGAGGTGCTGGCCCCGCTGAAGACGCCGGCCAGGTCGCTGCAGACGCTGGCGCTCGCCGTGCGGGCACAGTCTCCGCCCGCCAGGCAGCACGCCCCGCCCACAGGCGGCGTGTCGCAGGTGTTCATCCCGCACGCCAGCCCCAGGCCGAGGAACACGCCGCCGCCCGCCTCGCAAGCAGAGGCCGTCGAGCTGCTGCAGGCCGTGCCCGTACAGCAGGCGCCGGTCACCTCGACCTGCGCCAGGTTGGCGGGCGTGTCGACCGCGCCGTTGTTGGTCAGTGTTTCGTAGTACACCTTGCACGAGCCGGTGTTCAGCGTCGTGCCGGGCTCAATGATCACGTGGCGGGCGTAAATCGCCTCGCAGGCGCCCTGGCCCTGACCGTCGTTGTCGTGGTTGTCGACGAGGGTGACCGTGGTCGGCGTCGGGCCGATGCGAAGGGTGTCGACCGGGTAGTGACCCTCGAGCGTGCGGTCGAAGCCGCTGATGACCGCACCGACGTCGCTGCTCATGAGCTCGAGCTGCTGCACCGGTCCCACGCCGATCATCTGGAGAGTGGCATCGGCGAGGTCATAGCGGTCGTTGTCGTTAATGGCGGCATCGAAGTGACCGCCGACCTTCACCCGGGAACCCGCGGGCATCGTCAGCGTGGCCGCCGCGCCGAGCGTGTAGTTGCCCAGCACCGACAGCCCCGAGCCCACGCCGCGCGAGACGTCGCCGGTGATCGTGCCGGTGTTGGTGATCGAGCCGGTGACGGTGAGCGTGCCGCTCTGGACGAACGTCGTGCCGCTGTTGTGGTAGCTGCCGACGAGCTGAGTGTCGGCGATGAACGTGGCCATGCCGGCGTTCATGACGGTCGTGGCGAAGAGGTCGCCGTAGCCGGAGAACTGCCCCCCCGAGGCGTTGGCGAGCAGCGAGCCGGCGTAGACCTCGGCGGCGTGGAACTGGAACAGCCCGGCGTTTTCGAAGATGCCGGACGAGAGCAGCGAACCACCGATTACGACGACCGAGCCGGTGGCCGGCACATCGACTTCATCGGCGTCGAGCTCGAAACCCGCGCCGTTGAGTACGAGCAGTTCGCCCGCAACGGCGATCGACTCGCCCGGCGCGGAGCGCAGGGTCGAACCGTTGCCCGGCGTCCAGGATCCGGCAGCCGCCTGGCTGATGGCGCCGGTGCTGAGAAGGGTGAGGGCCTTGCCCGGGTAGCTGAGGGTCAGCGCGCCGGTGAAGCTGGGCGGGTCGGCCTCGATCGTGTCGCCGGTGCCCGCGAATGTGAGGGCCTCGGCGATGGTCGCGTGGTAGGTGCCGCGCGAGAGGTTGAACACGGGCAGCAGCTCGGCGTATTCGAACGCCCCGATGTCCACGAGGGGCGCGTTGCCCTGGCCGATGTCCGGCGCAGCCAGCACGTCGACAAACCGCGGGTTGCCGGCCCGGTCGAAGGGGACTTTCTCGAGCGTCAGCCCGTCGCCATCCAGATCGGCCACGTCAAACGCGACCGCGCCGTTCGCCCCGGCGTCGATGCAGGGGGAGAATGGGCCGATCGTGGTGTTCTCGTCGTTGTCGGAGAACTGCGGATCGACGTTCAGGTTGCCTGTGCCCGAGAACCCGCCCTGGACCACCGAGTAGATCACCACCGGCGAGGAGCTTCCCGAGAACAGCGGCAGCGAGTTCTGCCAGAAGATCGAGTTGACGATCGTCGCCGGGGCGCTGTTGAGCATCATGCCGCCGGCGCCGGCCGTCGCGGTATTGGCGCGGACCGTGCAGTTGCTGGCCCGCAGCGGAGCCTGTTCGATGTACCACGCGCCGCCGCGCACGGTGGCGGTGTTGGCGAAGAACACGGAGTTGACCAGTTGGGTCTGGTGGACGCTGCTCGACTGGGCCGAGAGCCCGCCGCCGTTGACCGAGTGGTTGCCCACGAAGGTGCTGTTGATGACGATCGCGCCGGCGTCGAGATTCGAGATACCGCCGCCGCCGACGTCGGCGCCGTTGGTCTCGAATCGGGTTCCGACGATCGTCGGGTTGGACAGCACCTGGTTGGCCATACCGCCGCCGTTGTCAGCCGAGTTGTCCCGGAAGTGACAATTCTCGACGCGCGGCTTGCTGTTGTTCGCGTTGTACATGCCGCCGCCCGAGAAGCCCGCCGCGTTGGCGAAGAACCGGCAGTTGGACACGGTCGGATTGCTGCCCAGCAGACCCGGCCCGTCGATGCCGATATCCTGGTTGTACATGCCGCCGCCGTTGAAGATGGCGGAGTTGTTGCGGAAGGTTGTGTTGCGGACTGTCGGCGAGCCCTCCTCGCTGAACATGCCGCCGCCCGAGCCGCGCTCGTCACCGCCGTCGGCGTTGCCGCCTTCGATCACCACGCCGTCGAGCACGGCCGTGGCGTTGTTGCCGCTGCCGGTCACGACGTGGTACGAGTTTTCGCCGGGTCCGCCGCCGCCGGGGCCCTCCACGTCGTCGTCGTTGTTCAGATCGCCTGTCAGGATGCTCTCGTAGCGGTCCACATCCTGCACGTCGCCCGCGGACGAGAGGAAACCCGAGTAGCCGCCGCGGATGGTCACGCCGTTGACAAGCTGGAAGGTCGCGTCGCGCGGGTCAGTGAGCCCGGCCGAGGAGGGTCGGTACTCGCCCACGGCCACGCGGATCTCGTTGATCGTGCCGCCCGAGGCGACGGCCGCGTTGATCGCGGTCTGAAGGTTCGTGTAGGCGTTGAACCAGTCGCTGCCGTTGGCCAGGCCGGTGGCCCCCTCGCGCACGGCAATTACGCCGGCGGGCATTTCGCAGACGTTGCGCACGCCGTCGCCGTCCGAATCCGGCAGGCTCGGGTCACAGCAATCGCCGATGCTGTCGTTGTCCATGTCGAGCTGGTCGGGATTGGCCAGCATCGGGCAGTTGTCGCAGTCGGTGGGGACGCCGTCACCGTCGCCGTCGGCCTCTTCGGAGTCGGGGGTGCCGTCGCCGTCGCAGTCGGCAAACTCGTAGGCCCCCATGTCCACCGTCGTGTCCGAAACGCGCTGAGCCAGATCGCGGTCGAGGTCGGGAAGGTCGGCGGCGGCGTTGCTGCCGGTGTTGATGCACGGCGAGCCGCTCATCAGCCGCACGTTGCCGCTGGCCGCGTTCACGAACATCGGGTCGGCGCTGATGTTGCTTCCCGCCGCGGGGAGCCCCTGGATGTCGCTGAAGGTGATCGTCGCCGTTCCCGTGCCGCCGACTCCCGTCGACGTGTTGCCGAAGACGATGGTGTTGATGATCTCCGCCGCGCCGCCCGCGGCGAGGAAGGCCCCCGCCCCCGCGGCCGAGGTGTTCCGCGTGACCGTGCAGTTGGTCACGTCGGCCGAGCTCGTACCGTCGACGTAGAGCCCGCCGCCCTGGGCGGTGCCCGTGTTGTTGGTCAGGACGCTGTTAATGATGCGGGGCGAGGCGCCGCCGCCGACGTAGACGCCGCCGCCCTGGTCAGCGGCCGCATTGCCGTCGATCAGGCAGTGCGTGATGGTCGGACCTGTGCCGCCGGTGATGAAGACACCGCCGCCGTCGTTGTTAGGCGCAGCGGCACTCGCGTTGCCGCCGCGGACGGTCACGCCGTCGAGCACGCAGGTCGCGTCGACGCCGCTGGCCGTCACCACGTGGTAGGAGTTGTCAGTGCTGCTGCCGGAAGTACCGATGTTGCCGGAGAGGACGGTCTGATGCGAATCAAAATCGCGGAGGTCGGGGTCCAGCGCCCCGAACCCGGCGTAGCCGCCCCGGACCGTGACGTTGCTTGACAGCGAGAAGGTCGCGTTGCGGTCGCCCGGAATGACACCCTCGCCGAAGTCGGGCAGGTACGTCCCCGCCGCCACGCGGATTTCCGCCGGCCCGCCCGCCTGTGCGGCGACGGCCAGCCCCGTGCGCAGGTCAGAGAAGGCGTTCGTCCACGAGTCGCCGTTCTGGGTGCCGCCCGCCGCGTCCGGATCGACGTAGTACACCGTCTGCGCCGCCAGCGGCGCGCAGAACGCGAAGGCCGCCATCACAGGCAGCACCTTGAAAACCGAGCGCATGGTTCTTCTCCCCCGCCGCCGGGTCCGACAACAAAGCGCCGCGGTCGCGGCCCGGACAACCCCCATCCTTTTCGGAGGGCATCGCCCGGGCCGGCCGCGGCGGTGGATCAGTTCTTCACGATGTTGAACGACAGGTTCGTCGTGCAGCTGTCGCTGCTGTTGGTCAGCGTCACCGGCACCGAGTTATTCCCGTTCGACAGATCGGTGAACGAGTAACTCATCGACGAGGTCGTCCAGCAGTCGTACGTGATCGTGCCACCCAGGTTCGTGCAGTTGTCGAGCTCGAACATGTCGTAGCTGATCGTCATCGTATCGCCCGCCACCATCGAGACGGTGATGGTCGAGTTCGTGCCATCAAACCCGTAGATGGTCCACACGTTGCCCTGCAGGAGGCTGCAGCCGTCGCAGGTCAGGCCGCCGCAGCTTCCGCCGCTGCAGCAACTGTTCGAGTTCACGAGCTCGCCCTGGTAGGACCCGTTCTTCTCGACGTCGGCCCAGAAGTACCAGTCGTTCGGCGGGTTGCCGTCGCCGGGGCTGGCCGACACGCCGACGCTCGTGATGCTCACGCGCACCGACAGGTCGGGCACCAGCGGATTGGTGGCACAGATGCCGTCGAACTCGGTGCCGTACTCGGCGCCGTCGAGCTGGCCGTCGTCGTCCGAGTTCGGGTCGCGCGGGTTGGTCGCATCACCCGAGTCGCCGGAACTGCCCGCCGGCCGATTGTCGCAGCCGACATACTCCTGGCGGTCACTTGCCATGTCACCGTCGGTATCTGCCGACAGCGGGCTGGAATCAACCATCAGCGACATGCTGCCGCCCGGCACGTTCACGATCCACTGGGTGGTGAGCTCGAAGAAGTCGGACAGGCGGTCGCCGTCGGTGTCCTGCTTCGACGGATCGGTGCCGTACTTCTGTGAACCGGCGTCGCTCAGCGAGAAGCCGTCATACTGGAAGTTCAGCGCGAGGAACTCGCCGAAGCGATTGAACTCGTCGTAGTCGAGGATGCCGTCCTTGTCCGTGTCGACATCCGTGCCGTCCAGGCCGACGCTGCGCTCGACGAGGTCGGGCAGGCCGTCGAAGTCGGAATCCGGCTCCTGGATTTCGGTCACGATGTTGTTGACCGTGACGTTCCGTGGCCCGCAGTCCGCACAGTCGCTGCCCAGGGCGCACGATCCTCCGGCCTGCGTATCATTGCAGACGCCGTTGAAAGCCGTTGCGCACGTGTTGTTGCAGTACTGCACGGTGATCGAGTACGGCGTGTCTTCCATCGCGTCCGAGAGGCCGTCCTCGTCGGAGTCGATGAAGTCCTCGGCATCATCCGGATCGAGCGGGTTGGCCCCCAGCTCGATCTCGTAGGCATCGGGCAGCGAGTCGCCGTCCGTGTCGGGATTACGCGGGTCGAGGCCGCACGGCGGGAAGTTCGGGAAGAATTCCTCGTTCACCGGGCACGCATCCGAGATCGGATTCGCGCAGACGGTGAACTTGTCCTTCACGCAGACCCCGTAGCTGCTCGCACCGTCGCAGTCGCCGTCGGAGTCGCAGAGAATCGCATCGTCCGCGGGATCGCACGATGTGCCGACCGAGGTGGTGCAGCAGACGCCGACGTTCGTGCAGTCTGCGTTCTGGCTGCAGAAGCGGTTGAACGTCGCGCAGCTGGTGCCGGCCGCGCTGGTGCAGCAGGCTCCGGCGAGCGGGCTCGCGGCGCCGATCGCCGTATCGCACGCCCCGGCCGACGTGGCCGAGCCGACACGCGTGCCCTTGTAGGTCAGCTCGAAGTCGTCGGTCAGACCGTCGTTATCCGTGTCACGCAGACGCGGGTTGGTCTTGCAGCGCGACTCGATGTCATCCCGGAGGTCGTCGCGATCCGAATCGTCGAGCTGCGGATCGGGGAACACGCCGATCGAGGTCGACTCTCCGGCGAGCTGGACCTTCCAGCCGATGCGGATCTCGGTGAAGTCGCCCAGGCCGTCGCCGTCCGTATCCTTGCGGCGGTCGCTGCTGCCGTGGATGTACTCCTCGACAAGGAACAGGCCGTCGCGGTCGACGTCCTGACCGAACGCGAGGGTGATCGCCTTGCCCGGCTTGAGCAGGTATTCGCCGAAGCTGGTGCCGGCGGGGATGCCGTCCTGGGTGATGGTGATCCAGAACCGGTTCGGATCGCCCGTCTTGGAGTTCTTGAACCGTGTCAGTACCTCGCGGCCATTGCACGCCGCAACGTTGCCCGCGCCGGCGTTCGGGTTCTGCGGACAGCCGGCGTCGCTGGTGCAGACGTCGCCGGGGCCGCGGAAGATGTCGTCGCCACCCTGCACGGTGTCGAGGACGCCATTGGGACCGGCCGAGACGATCGTGGCGCCGGCCGTGACGACCGCACCCACCGCGACCACCTGCACGTCGTCGCCGACCGCATCGGTGCTCGCAAAGCCGTCTCCGTCGAAGTCGGGCTCCGCGATGCGCGTGGCGGTGAACTCGTTGCAGGTCACACTGGTCTCGTAGCCGACGGTCTTCGCCACGGTGTCATCGAGGCTGGGGTTGAGCAGGTTGCCGTTGTTCGGCGTCGTGTTCAGCACGCCGTTCTGGCCCGCGAGCACGACGATCTCCCGATCATCGAGCCCCGTCGTGCCCGGCGGCACCACCTGCACGTCGTCGCCGGCGGCGATGGTAGTGCAGATGCCGTCGTAGCCGGCGACGATGGCGTCGAACAGCGGCGGGTTCTTGGGCAGCTCCAGGATGTCCTGGAAGATGTAGTCGAGCGGCAGGCCCGACGGGCGGCCCAGATCGTCAAAGCCGCCGTAGAGAATCGCGTCGCAGGAGCCGCCGGAGCACTCCGTGCCGTCGCCGCAGAACTCGCCGGCATCGTCGGAATCCTCGCTGCACATGCCGCCGAGCAGGTAGCTGCTGTCGAACTGGCCGTTGACCGCTACGAGGTAGCGCTCGACGGTACCGTCGCCGTAGTCCACCGTGATGCCGCCCGTGCGATCGACCACCTCCTGTGACGAGAAGGCGCGGTTGCGGCCGAACTCATCGAGGATGTCGAAGTTGGCCAGGCGGAACACGAGGCCGCGCGGCTGGCGCATCAGGTCTTCCACCAGGTTCGGGAACACCTCGCGGCTGCTGAAGATGATCGGTCCGCGCTCGGGATCGAGCGGTCCGAGGTTGAAGACCGGCGTGTTGCCCGTCAGCAGCGTGCTCTCGGGAATCAGCGTGGCCACAGGCACGAACGAAGCGCGCGTCGGGCCCTGCTGCAGCACCGAGATTTCCATGTTGGTGATGCTGAAGGCGATCTCGCCGGCGTTCTTGATGCTGACGTTGGTGCTGATGCTCGCGCCTTCGACCGTGCGCGTCACGCTGCGGTTCTGGCTGAGCTCAAGCCCCTTCTGGAAGGAACGCTCGTAGGCGTTCTGCACCGCGTTGGTGCTCTCGTTGGTCGTCTGCGTCGTGCTCTCGTAGCCGCCGCTGACCTTGGCCTCGCCCTTGATTTCCGTGCCCGCGTCCTTGCCGAACTTGGCGGTGACGCTGCCGCCGATCTCGGCGCCGATCTTCCAGGCCGTGGTATCGACGGTGGAGAGCTTGTTCTCGCTGCTCTGCGTCATGCTCACGTTGGTCGAATCGCTCTGCGAAACGGTCTGGCCTTCCTCGTCCGTGTAGGTGTAGCGCTCGTCGATCTGGAGGCGCATGTCGCCGATAATGATCTGCGGCACGGGCAGGTCGGCGATGCGCGGGTTGCGGTTCAGTTCGAACAGCTCGCGCCCGTCCTCGAAACCGTCGCCGTCGGTGTCCGCCAGGATCGGGGAGGACTTGAAGAACGCCAGCTCGTCCTGGTCGTTGATGCCGTCGTCGTCCGTGTCCTGATCGGTGTGGTCGCTGAAGTAGATGTTGTACTCATCGGCGTCGCCGAGCCCGTCGAAGTCGGTGTCGCCGCTCCGCGGGTCGGAGAGCAGGCGGCGCTCGTCCTTGTCGTCAAGGCCGTCGCCGTCGGTGTCCGCAGTGAACGGGCTGCTGGTGACCTCGCGGGCGGTCGTCGTGCCGTTCTGAAGCTCGATTTCGACCTCGTACCCGCGCTGTTCCGTGTTGTCGCTGAGGCCGTCTTCGTCCGTATCGGTGATGTCGGTCAGGCCGGGCGGGGTGCCGGGGAAGCTGGCGCCCTCCGGGTCGTCGAGCAGACCCGGGATCGCCCGCGGCGCCATCGGATTGCCCGAGGCGTCTTTGATGTTGACTACCTTCAGATCGTACGTCACCTCGTTCTGCGACAGGGTCTGAAGACCAACCGACGTGTGCTCGGCGTCGGCCCAGTCGGCGGACATGACCGTCAGGAAGCCCACCTCCGCGTTCACATTCGCCTGAACGATGATGTAGTGCGACGGGTTGATGGCGCTGTCGCCCATCGGCTTGCTGAACTGCACCAGCACCGCCTTGTTGTGCAGCGACGCCGCGCCGACCACGCGGGCCAGCTCCGAGCCGGCGGTGGCGCCGGTGAAAGTCACGGTCAGTGCGCCGCGCGTTGTCGCCAGCGGGTTGCCGGCGAGGTCGGTGACGTTGAACACCTCGAGGTCGTACGCCTGCCCCGCGGTCATGGGAAGCGTCGTAAGGAGCGCCACCGTGCGGGTCTGGTTAAAGGCCACGTCGGTGACGACCACCTCGGGGCTGAACTCGTAGTTCGTCGGCTCGAGGGCGTTGTCCGCCATCGGCTCGGAGAAGTAGACAATGGCCTCGGTCGTGGTCGCCAAGGCGAACTTGATCAGCACCGGCGGCGTGTCATCGAGCGGGTCGACCTCGAAGGCCGCGGTGTTGGCCCCGGCCGCCAAGGGGTTGCCCGCGGTGTCCTTCAGGCCGGCGTTGGCCGTGAGCATGTACTGCACGCCGGGTGTCTGCGGCAGCGTCTCCAGCAGCACCTGCGTGCCGAAGGCGTTCAGTTCCGCACCCACGACGGGCAGGGTCGGGACGATGCCGTACTTGGTGGCGTCGCCGGCGTCGCCCGCCATCGGCTCAGAGAACGACAGCAGGACCGTCGTCGTACTGGTCGAGACCGCCGAGACCACCTGCGGCAGGCTCGTGTCCTCGGGGAACATCTCGAAAGTGGTCGTATCAAAGTCCGGATCGATCAGGTTGCGCGCCAGGTCGCGGACGTTGCTGACCGTGACGGTGTAGATCGTGCCGGGCTTTTGAGCCGTCGTGGTGAGGAACGCGACCGCGTTGTAGTCGTCGAACACGACGTCGAGCACGTGCAGGTTGTTATCGATCGCGTAGTGCTGCGGCGCCGCCCACTGCGATTCAAGCGGCTCGCTGAAGTAGAGCGCCAGCGCGGTCGGGCCGAGCGAAACGGCCTTGGTGACCCGGGGACCGGCCGTGTCCGTCGCCGGCGTGCCCCAGAAGGTCGTCGAGTTGCGCTCCGGATCGATGAAGTCGCCGCCGATGGCGCTGGGGCGCGTCAGGTTCACCGCCTTGAGGTTGTAGAGCACATTCCGCTGCGGTTCGGTCGTCAGCGTGACGCGACGACGGATGCTGTCGATCTGCGCCGAGATGATGTTCAGGTCGGGGTTGGCGATGCGCCAGTTGAGGACATTCTCCGCCGGTGGCCCCTCCATCGGCTCGCTGAAGGTGACCAGCACCTGCGTATTGCTGATCGAAATGGCCGCCTCCATGTACGGTTCGGGAACCTCCACGCCGTTGAAGGTCGTGCCGGTCTGGTAGTTGACTGTGCTGACCTTCGCCCCCGTGTAGGAGGGCTTGCCGGTGCTCAGGCCGTAGGTGATGACCTGCTGCTTGCCGGTCGTCAGGATGACCTGCGAGCCGTCGCCCACGCGGCGGGCGTCGGTCACCGCCAGCGGCGCTCCGCCGTCCATCGCCACGATCGTGTAGTTCGCCGGATCCTCCGCGGCCGAGCCGACGGGACCCGCGAAGCTCACCTCGACGTAGTGACTGCTCATCGCCTTGGCAGACACGAGCCGGTCCAGCCCCGAGGCTGCACTCTGGTCAGCGGGGACAAGCCCGTTGCCGCATCCTCCGGCAAAGGCGATTCCCGCGACGACGATGGTGGTGGCAAGGACGGCTGAAAGTTTCACGGCGCAGCTCCTCAGGGTGGCCCGGGCGACGCAGTTCGCCCACGGTGACAGGTGCGGCTGGAGTTCCTGGTGAGGTGGAGCAGAGGTGCGGGTTTGGACGAGCCGAACGCCGCGCGCGAGCCGCGCGCGGACAACCCTCCAGCCCTGTCGACGGGCCCTCTCTCTCCTCAAGAGCGAAGGTACCGAGAATCACCCGTGTTTTCAAGCTAGAGAGCCGGCGCACGCGCCGTTCGCCACATGCCGGTGCGGACTCGCGACGCGCGCCCGTCCGCGTCGCCGCGTTGTGCGAATGCAACACGGCCGTTTGCGCGCCCGGCGATCGCGCTCGCGGCGCCGCCTGAGCAGGCGAATATCGGACGCCTGCCCCAGCGCGCCCCGCGGCCTGCAAACTCCGACTTGATCACGCGAGCCGCTGCCCTATACAATCACGGGGCACGATCCGCACGGATCGGCCACAGGGGGAAGCGAAGCCGCCACACCTTCCGGGGTGACGGGCGAGCTTCGTGGTTGTGGATCACCGTTCGGCCAATTGCCGAGGCTGCACACACACGGGTGCCGCGGTCTCCGGGCATTGCGCCACGGTACAGCGACACTCCGAGGGGGAGCTGATGTCATTTTCTTTGATTGGCGCATCCGCCGGCGCATTTCGGCGGATGCTGTTCGGTGCCGCAGCGCTGTCCGCCGGCCTGTCGGCCGCTGCCTACGCGCAAGCCCCGACTACCTCGCTCGACTTCGACGGTCCCGGCACGCAACCGGGCACGCTCTCTCATGCGATGATGAGTCCTTCCAACTGCCAGCTCTGCCACGGGTTTCCCAGCAGCGAAGGCGACTACACGGAAGAGCAGGCCCAGTACGACCGCTGGGCGGCGAGCATGATGGGGCAGGCCACGCGCGACCCGATATTCCTGGCCGCGTTGGCGATCGCCAATCAGGACGCCGGCGACGCGGGGTCTTTCTGCCTCCGCTGCCACTCGCCGGTCGGTTGGCTCAACGGCAACAGCCTCCCGCCGGACGGTTCCGCCCTGACGAACAGCGAGCGTCAGGGCGTCACCTGCGCGGTGTGCCACCGGATGGTGGACCTCAGCTACACGCCCGGCGTCAACCCGCCGCCCGACCAATCGATTCTGGCGGGTCTGACTTCCGTCCCGCTCCATCCCGGCGGCGGCGAGTACGTCATCGATCCGCTGGATCGGCGGCGCGGCCCGTACGACGTCGAGACCGACTGGATTCCGCTGGGCGGATTCCTCTTCCACCCCGATGCGACCTACATGTCGCCCTTCCATAAGAAGTCGAGCCTGTGCGGCACCTGCCACGACGTGAGCAACCCCGTGTTCATCCGCCAGCCGGACGGGCGGTATGCCTTCGATCCGCAAACGCTCAACGAGCCGCACCCGACGGGCAACAAATACGACCAGTTCCCGGTGGAGCGGACCTACAGCGAGTGGCTCATGAGCGCTTTCGCGCAGGGGCCGATCGACATGGGCGGCCGGTTCGGCGGTCTGCACCCGCAGGTCAGCACCTGCCAGGACTGCCACATGGCCACCACCATCGGCCACGGCTGTGCGATTGAGCCGCCGCTCCGGGGCGACCTGCCGCAGCACAATTTCAACGGCGCCAACACCTGGGTGCTCAAGGCGATCCGTTACCAGTACTTCGACTCACAGACGGGCCTGTCGGCTGATTCGGTGGCCGATTCGGTCGCGCGGGCCGAGACGATGCTGCAGCTTGCCTCTGACATGGAGCTGGCCTGGGCCGGCGACGATCTGAGCGTCCGCATCATCAACCAGACCGGCCACAAGCTGCCGACGGGCTATCCGGAAGGCCGGCGGATGTGGCTGAACGTGCGGTTCCTCGACGACGCCGACATGCTCGTCCTTGAGCACGGCGCGTACGACGAGCTGACCGCCGAGTTGACCCATCACGACACCAAGGTGTACGAGATGGAGCTCGGGCTCGACACCGACGTCGCAACGGCGACGGGGCTGCCCGTCGGGCCGTCGTTCCACTTCGCGCTGAATAACAAGATCTACTACGACAACCGCATCCCGCCGCGCGGGTTCACCAACGCGAACTTCGCCTCGGTGCAGGCGGCGCCGGTGGGCTATGCCTACGCCGACGGGCAGTATTGGGATGACACCCACTTCGCCATCCCACCCGGAGCGACGAAGGCCGAGGTCACCCTGTTCCACCAGACGACCACGAAGGAGTACATCGAGTTCCTTCGCGACGAAAACTACACCGACCTGACCGGCCTGGAGGCCTATGACCTGTGGCTGCTGTTCGGCATGAGCCCGCCCATCGTTATGGACCAGGGCGTGATCGAGTTCGACCTGCCCGGCGACACCGATGACGACGGCGATGTGGACCTGGCCGACTACCTCGTGTTCCAGACGTGTCTCGACATGTCCGGCCCGGGGGTGGTGCCGGCGTCCGGCAGTTGCCTGACCTACTTCGATGCGGACAGCGACAGCGACGTCGACATGGCTGATGGTGCCGCCTTCCAGGCGGTTTTCACGGGGTCGTAACGCCGCTTCGCGGGAATGCGAAACCCACGGCCCGCACGGAGCAGGCAGACGCCTTGCCCTCACCATCACGCGCCCCACGGATCCGGCAGCCGATCATCGCGAGCCCGCCGCCACGGGCTCCTTCGTCCCGTGGCGGCTGGGGCGAGCTTCCGGCCTACGGCACGGTCACCACGGTGTCAGCCGACAGCGTCGTCACCGAGCCGCCGAAGCCTTCTTTCCAGACATACACCTGCAGCCGCAGCGTTCCCGAGGCGGCCGGCTTGATGCGGCAGAGCAGGCCGCAGTCGGCTTCGGCGGCCGAGGCCGTCACCATGTGGCGGCGGTGGTATCCGTCCGCGTAGCCGGGCGCTTTGACAGTCAGCCCGAGCGTCTGGACGACATCCATCCATTGCATCACGCCGCTGCCGGAGAACGGCCCGGAGCCCGGCGCCGCGGCGTCCGCCAGCACTCCTCCGCTCCCGGTCGCCACCGTGTAGACGGCGTAACCGTCGATGCCGTCAAGCGACGTCGTGCAGGAGACGTCGTAGTGGTCCTCGTAGCCCTCGGCCTCACTGGGCGCCACGCTGATCGAGAACGACGCCGATTCCGACGATCCGCCCAGTTCCATCATGAAGGACGACGAGCCTTCGCCCATGAGCATCGAGGATTCGCTGGAGGCGCAGTGATCGGACACGAGGGCGCAGGTCGTCGTCGCGCAGGATGTGCCGTCGCCGAGGTAGGTTCCCCATCGATCGTCGGGGCAGACGCTACTGTTGCAATTGCTCCCATCCTGATAGTCGGGAAGCGAATTGCAGTGACCGATGTTCGACGAGACAAAGCCGCGGTCGGCCGCGTTGATCGTACCGTTTCCATCAAGATCGTACAGGCAGACGTCCTCAACGTTCAGGCTGCCGATCGCAGCGGAAATAAAGCCTCGGTCAGCTGTATTGACGGCGCCATTGCCGTCCACGTCGCCGTAACAGCCCGTGAACGTCCCGGGAAGGAGGTTCCCCACGTTGCAGCCTCCAGCGTACTCGCACTCGTCGGCGGTGTCGCGAGCTTCGCAATCAGTCGGAAGGCAGCAGGCTCCCGGCTCGCCCGTGTCCGCGACCTCCAGGGCCCCGAGGTCAACGGTTTCGGCCGCGATCCGCCCCTTCCGCTCAAGGTCGAAGCTTGAAGCAAAGGCATTATCCCCGGCGTCAACCGCCGGGCTGGTGGTTTCCAGGTGGTAGTCGCCGCCGATGTACTCCCCGCCATCGATGAACTCGGGATCGTCGCCCGAGATCGTCCCGCTTGTCGTTGCCCCGCGGATGATGACATGCGCCAAGTTTGCCTCGCCCGCACCTGACCCTCCGATCTGGTCTGCCAGCGTCGGGGCGCCCAGCGGCGGCGTGCCCTCCACGCCGGCATTTCCCCAGAGAATCGCATTGCGGATTTGCAGCAATGCCGACTCGTCGTTGCAGATTCCCGCCCCGTCTTCCCAATCGGTGGTCAGATTGTAGCCGAGCGTGCAGTTGCGGATCACGAGAAGCTGATCTCGGGCATTCGCTATTGCCCCGCCGCAACGATCGCTCCGGTTGTAATCGAAGACCGAATCGGAGACGATGAGCAGACCCTCGTTTCCGATTGCGCCGCCCATCGAGCTGGGCGGAGATCCCTCCGCGCCCGGCGAGAGCCAGCCGTTGCTGGTGAATCGGGCGCGGCGAATCGTAACGAAGCCGAAGTTCGAAAGCCCGGCGCCGACACTGTTCTTCGGCTCGCACTCCTCGAACTCGTCTCGCTCACAGACAAACCGGTTCCGGTCGAATACGCAGTCCTCGAACAGCACTCCCCTGCTCCCACCGCCCGCCGCTGAGAAGATGATGTCTGCGATCCCATTCGCGATGTCGGCTGCAGGCGTGGTTGAAAGGAACAACTCGCCCCCCGTTCCGCCAGCGAGTTCAGTCGCCAGCGAGACCACGCATGGATCATGCATTCCGGGGCAGCCGGGTCCGCATTCCGTCGGACACGACCATTCCGGGGGGCAGGTAGACTCACAGCTTGCATCGCAGAAGTCCTCCGCGAACGCGACGATCGGTGAGACGATAACTTCGTTCGAGTCGGCAACCTCGATTGCGTGCTCTATAGCATCAAGGTCGGAGCCGGACTCAGGGTCGCACCCGCCTGAGTCGTCTGAGCCCAGGCATGGCCCTTCGTCGCTCATCGGAACAATCAGCCGAGTCGCGTTCTCCAGCCAGTCATATCGATCAGCCACGATCGCTGTGGCCGGCCCCCAGTTTTCGGCGTTGAGCAGCGCATTGTTGTCTTCATCAAGCTGGTCGCCGCACGACGAGGCCGGGGTGGGCACTTCGGTGCCGAGCAGGTTCAGAACGGTGCCCGACAGGCAGTCGAAATCCGGGTCGCCGGGAACTTCGGTGATCCCGAGAACTCGGTGGCGCACGAGAAGTCCGTCGTTGGCCAGAGAAATGATGATCGTGTTGATGGCGTCACACAGCGCCGCTGCCTCATCGCTCATCGAGTCCGAGGTGTCCATGATGAACACGACGTCAAGCCGGATGATCGCGTCCTGATCGACCACGAAAGCGCCACCTCCGCCGGTGACGGCCTGGTTCGTCCGGAACGTGCAATTCCGGACCTGAAGCTCGCTGTACTTGACGAAGAGGCCGCCCGCATATCCGTCATCGGAGGATCCGTCGGCGTTGCCGTTCTGGATCGTGAAGCCATCGAGGACGGTGTCGCAGCTCACGCTGTCAGCGATCACGACATGGCGCGAATTGTCCGCGAGCGGATCCGGGCAGCTCTCGATCTCGGGATCGCAGGGATAGTCCGGCGGGATGTTGATCTCGCCGTCGAGAATGGTCTCGTTGATGCCGTCGAGAATCTCCCGAGCCTTCGGACGACGATCAAACGAGGTCTCGATGCCCAGGAAAGCGCCGTAGACCTTCACTCCCGAGGGAACCTCGAAGGTCGCGGCGCGGTCCCCGGTTGAAGTCGTACCGGTCGGCCAGTACGTGCCCGCGGCCACCCAGATCTCGTCCTCAGCTTCCGCTGAAGCGAGCGCGTCGTTGAGATCGTAGAACGCGTCGACTCACGAGGTTCCGTTGTTTCCGGTTCCGGTCGGATCCCAACGAACGTAGATCACGTCGCCCGAAGCCGCTGAGATCGGCAGGATAAGCCTGAACGCGACGGCCACGCAGAATACGATGGCGATAATCCGGCTCATCTGGGAACCTCCTGTTCGGGTTGTGTAAGCGCTGTCCACACGCCGGTGCAAGGCTTGACCGTCAGCTTGATTCTGGCTACTATCATTGTCAAGCCTTTTAGGTATCGGTTCTCATCAGTTCTTGGAGCTACCACCGTGCGCAGGTCGAGGTTCGCCCCCGCACTTGTAGTCCTGCTGGCCGGTGTCGGCCTCCAAGCGGGCACGCACAATGCTGCGCTGACTCGCCTAGGGGATTACCCGCCTCCAAACGTGCTTCACAGCACGGCCTACGGCCTGTCCGGCGATGGAGGTTGGCTCATTGGCTACGGCGAAGCGGGGACGGCTGCATTCGCCTATCGATGGTCATTGGGCACTGGCTTCGAGTCCATCGGCGACCTGCCCGGTTCATTAGTCGCTGGCCTTCCTTATGGCGTTTCGTTCGATGGCAGGACAATCGTCGGAAAAAGTCACTCTTCCGCGTCGGGTTCGAGCTCGACGCAGGCATTTCGTTGGCGCGATGGGGTCGGCATGGAAGGGCTTCAGGATCTGCCGGGCGGTCCGTACGGGACGTGGGCCGAAGCAGTTTCAGACGATGGTAACGTAGTTGTCGGCGGCGCGTCGGTCAGTTTCGGTGGCAACGGCGTTTACTGGGATGCTGCGGGGCTCGTCCACAACCTGGGCCTCGGAAACCCAAGCCAGGCGCTCGATGTGAACGCCGACGGAACCGTGATTGTCGGCACGTTCGGCAGCGGCCCTCGCCGCGCCTACCGCTGGACAGCCGAAAGCGGTATGGAACCTCTCGGCGATCTGAACCCGTTCTTCGAAGTGGACGCGATCGCGGAGACCGTTTCCGCCGATGGCCGGATCGTTCACGGAATCAGCCGGTCGCTGCTTGTTATCGGTACGAGCATGTACGAGCCGTTCCGCTGGACGCCCGAAGCCGGCATGGTAGGCTTGGGCTTTCCTGTCTTCTCTGTTACCGACGCCAGCGCCGACGGCACGATCATCGTGGGCAACGATGTTCGCGGCTCGTACATCTGGAGTGGGTGCCGAGGATTGCGTGCCCTTCGCGAGATACTGGAGGTCGAGAACGGCCTCGATCTCGGAGGCTACAACCCGGGCGTCGTCCAGGGTGTTTCCGACAACGGCACCCGCCTTTGCGGCTGGGGTGGATCGCCCACGGAGGGTTGGTACGCCATCATCCCCCCGCCCGTGCCGTTGGAGACTCTCCCCGGCGACTTCGACCGCAACGGCGTCGTCGGGCCGGGGGATTCGGATGGGTTCTGGGTGGCCATGCAGGGGCCGGCCGTGGCGTGCTGGCTCTGCCCGCAGGCCGACTACGCCGGTGACCCGAAGGTCATCACCGGCGGCGTCCACCCCGACTACGCCCCCGACGGCCGGGTGGACCTGCGCGACTACGCGGCCCTGCAGCGCTTCGTGGGCAACACGGCCCTGCCGGATAACGGCTGCGAATCACCCCTGATGTTCGACCTCGACGGCGACTGCGTCTTTGACGCGGCCGACTACGAGCACATCGACGCCTGCCTCACCGGCCCCGGCGTCACCACCGCCTGCCCGGCGTTCGACCACAACTACGACGGCCGCAGCGACCTGTGCGACCTCGCCGCCCTGCAGCGAGCGGTCAGGCCGTAGGGGCCGGATGCCCCGGTCGATATGCCGCCGCACGCGGCGGCGCTAAACGAAAGCGGCCGCGCTAAACGAAGGCGGCGGCGCCAAGCGAACGCGGCCCACTCGACCCAGCCGAGAAGTCAGACGCCGTGACTGGTTCTTCTGCCCTTTGCGACCTTTGCGCTTTGGTGTGAGACGTCTCACGCAAGGGCGCGTGGCCGAGCTGCGCGCGTCAGTGAGCAGTCGGGTGAGCCGGGGTTCCTTCCGGTCGAACTGGGCCACCACCCCACCGGCCGCTCATGACGGTCGCGGCGGGGACAGGATCGGCTTGTTACCGCCCATCGTCGCCGGAACGACCGAATCAGCGGCGCCGCTCTCCGCGTCCGCCCCTCCGCGCCCTCTGCGGTTCCGTCCTGCCCCCTTCCGGGCGTCAGCGCCGGAGCAACCGGAAAATCCGCGCGGCGGCCGTGAGCGGCAGCCGCAGGTTGCGTTCTTCGAGGGTGATGAAACGAACCCGGTGCGGTGGTTCACTCCGACCAGGGTATGCTCCGCCACCGCATCGGGTTCATCATCTTCCGGCCTTCGGGGAACCGGCCGAGGGTGGCCATGGGGGTCGGGCGAGAGTGACGGCGCTCGGAGCCCTGCGGGCGCGTGGCCGTCACTCCGCGCCGGTCTCCACGATGATGTTCTGCTCGAGTGTGGCGGTGATTGCCGCGTTGTCGAACTGGGTGGCCGTAAAGGTAAACAGCAGTGGCCGCCGATCAATGAAGGTCGGCACGACGTCAAGGAAGACGAACCGCGACATCAGTTCGTACACCCCCGACCCCGGCTCAGTCTCGCGGAACGGCAGCGCGCCCGACTGGGTGAAGTCGTGCAACACCTGGATGCCGCCCTCTTCCACGAGCACCACGCGCTGAGAAACGATCGCCCCGACGATCCCATCCATGGGCGGACCGAAGCCCGTCAGGCGCAGCGTCACGAAGACGTGACCGCCCCCCTGCCCGGCGGTAAACAGCGGCATGATGCCGCCCTCGCCGATCACGCGGTAACCGCCGGTGGCCGAATTCGTGTAGCCGATCTCGAGCCGGGGCTCGGCGATCGGCGCCTCCTCGCACACCCCTTCCGTGCAGACCTGCCCGTCGTCGCAGTCGCTGTCTTTCTCGCAGCCCGGGGCCACGTTGTCGTTGCCCCCGGTGTTGTCGTTGACGTTATCGTTGGCGTTTGCCACGACGTTGTCGTTGACGTTCGCAGCGGTGTTGTCGTTCACATTCGCGTTGGTGTTCGCGTTCGCGTTGACATTGGCGTTCGGGCCGGTGTTGTCATTGCCGGCCGGCGGTGTCGGCGTGACGGCGCACCCGCCCGCGATCAGCAGCACCACGAGGATGGAGAGAGATCGCCGGGATCCTGCCGTCGCGTAGTGTCGCTGGCTCATGATGATCATCCTGGCTGAAGACGTCAGACCCGTTGCCGGAGCCGTGGCCCCGTGACTTTATCGGCCGGGGCGGGTGTCCGGCGTGCGTCGCCCGCGGTTTCGCCCCGCGGAGGCCCGATATCGTTCCTCAAGCACCGGTAATGCAGGGACGATATGCAGATCGAGGCTGTGAAGGGTCTCGCCTGAAAGGGCGCGCAGCCTATGAGGGAGCCCGAGCGAAGGCGAGCTCGGGTTCCCTTTCATTTTACCGGCTCATCGCGACGCCCGGCCGCCCCTTCTGATGCCTGGCCCCTACTCCAGGACGGGCAGCCGTCCGTCCTTCTCCAGCATCGCGATGATCAGCAGCGCCGCCTCCTGCGGGCTGGTGTTCGTCGCGTCGAGGACGAGCTCCGGCGAAGTCGGTGGCTCGTAGGGGTCGTCGACCCCGGTGAACCCCTTGATCTCGCCCGCCCGGGCCTTCTTGTAGAGCCCCTTGGGGTCGCGCTGTTCGCACGTCTCGATCGGGGTGGCGCAGTGCACCTCGTAGAATCCCCCCTTGCCCACCACGGCCCGGGCCGCGTCGCGATCGGCGCGGTAGGGGCTGATGAACGCGGTCAGGGTGATGATCCCCGCGTCGGCGAAGAGCTTGGCGACTTCGCCGATCCGGCGGATGTTCTCGGCGCGGTCCTCGGCGGAAAAACCGAGGTTCTTGTTAAGCCCGTGGCGGATGTTGTCGCCGTCGAGCACGTAGGCCAGGTGGCCCCGCTGAATCAGGGCATGTTCCACGGTGTAGGCGATGGTGCTCTTGCCGGAGCCGGACAGGCCGGTCATCCAGACGACGCAGCCCTTCTGCTTGAGCTGACTCTCGCGCTGCTCGCGGCTGACGTGGCCTTCGTGCCAGGTGATGTTGGTGGCTTTGATCTTCGTCACGGACGTCATACTCCCCGCTGGTCGCCGGTCGGCGGCCCGCTCAGACTCCCCTGCGGTCGATTCACGCTTGGAGGGTCGAGTATAGGGCGGTAACCTGCGGGAACAAGCCGCCCCGCCGACCCACGCCGCCAGCCTCCCTGTCCGGCCGGGTGAAGACACCGCGGCGGTGGCGAGGAGACGTTCAGCATGTTCCGGCGCCGCTCAACCTCCGCCTCCGGCCTGATTCGGCTGCTTGTCGCCGGGACGGTCCTCCAGGTGCCCCTCGCCGACTGCGCCACCTTCGGCCCTTCCCCGTTTGGCGGGAACATCCCCGAGACGACCTGTTTCGATTTCTGGAGCATCGTCCATTTCTACAGCGGCTACCTGATCGGCGGTCGCCTGGGGAGCGACCGGCTGGCGGACTCGGCGGGGCTGCTGATCCTCTACGAGGGCGCGGAACCCCTTTTCTGGCCCGGGTTTGCCGAGAACGACCTCAACCAGAACTGCGACGTGGTGATCGGCACGCTCGGGGCGGCGGCGGCACACGGGCGGGGGGATTGAGGGGCGAACCTGGGCGCGCACCGGTCGGTAGGCGTCACCCCTGCGGCCAGCTTAGTCCCGGGCCGCCTCGGCAGAGGATGACGCCCCGTCAACGGTGGCCTGCACCGTACCGCGCCGCCCGGTTCCGGTGCAGGGCCCGCAGGTCACCGGCGTCGAGGCGCCCCGGCAATCACGGCATATCTCGATGGCGGGGACAGAACCCGTTTTTTCGCATTGGGTGCACGCGAGCGAGCCGTCTGCGCGGCAGGCGGGGTTGGTGCATCGGACCGTTCCCGTGCCATAGCACCGGTCGCAACGCTGAGTGATGACTCGCTTCGTCGTGAAAGGGGGAGCCGACTTCGCCCTCACCGTCCGCTTGACCTCTCCGTCCCCGCCGCACTGCAGGCATTTGGTCCGCCGGTCTTCGCAGACCGGACAGTCCACCGACAGCCGACCCTGGCATCCAGGACAGGGTACCCGCACCTCGCGCCTTGGGGTGCCGCCGCAGCCGGCGCATGCAATGTTGCCGACGCCGGCGCAGTGCGGGCACAGCGTCGCGACCTCCTGCACCGCCCGCGCCAGCGAAAGCGCACGCAACGAGACTTCCGCTGCGATGGCGGCTTCGTCCAGCACGGCGAGGCGTCCAAGGGCGTCCAATACCTGCAACGGCGAACTCTCGGCGCCATCCAAATCCACGCGGATGAGCTCAATCGTCGCGACATCTACGGCCGGAACGCTATTGGTGCCCAGCGCGATCTGCTCCTTGAACCACGCCCGGCCTTCATCGCCTTGCGCCCGGTGGCTCAGCACGAGGCTGACTCCGAGCGTCGAAGCCGGATACTGTTTTGCGCGGGCGGTCACCTCCATGACCCGTTCGGCCAACTCACGAAGCTCCTGGTCCGCCGCCTCGATAGCGCGGCGCAGCTCATTGGCAAGGGACTGTGCGTCCGCAGCCCGACTTGCGAGTTGGTCGAGCACATCGGTGCGATCGGGAAACTGTTTCCTCGCGAGGTCCAGCCCCTTGCGCGCGTCGTCGAACTTCTCCGCGTCGATGCTGCTGATGATGGCATCTGCCAGGTTCTGCAGCTTCTGGTCGCTGGCGACACGGATGGCCGCTCGGCGCGCGGCCAGGTCGAAGGAGAATGCCTCTTCAGTCAGTCGCAATTCGACAAGCACCCGCTCCGCCGCGGCGACCGCCTCTTCGGCCTCGGACCACCGCTCGCGTGCTGTCAGCCGATCGGCTTCCTCCAGCAAGTTGGCAATACGAGCCTGCGCCTGCTTGTGCACCCGCCCGAGGGGCCGGTTCACGACCGACACGTCGGGTGCAAAGAGCCTCACCTCATCCAGCAGCTGCATGGCGGAGGCCAAGTCATTCCTCTGAATCGCAGTCTCCGCGCGGGCCAGCGTGACCTTGCAGCGCGACTGGAGCAGATCGGCCTTCAAGCCTCGGAGTGCTTCGGCCCGGGCGGGATATGACTGGACCGCGTCGTCCAGGATCCGGTTCGCGGCGTCCCACTGCTCCGCCGTTCCGAGTTGCTTAGCGCGAGCAACCACTTTGCGAACCTCGAGATCACGCTGCCTGGCGCGCTGTACCCAGAGCCCCGCGCCCACAAAGCCCGCGATCAGAACCACGATCGCGACGGTGACGGCAGCGTGCACGGGCGCGGCCGAGTGCCCCGAACCCCGCCGCCCCCGAATGCTCCTGGTGGCGTCGACGAGGGCGCGATCGAGCTGCGCGCGGGCGGGGGGAAGTCTGGGATCAGCAACCGGGACCGCAGCGGGTGGCGGCGCCGTCACATGGCCGCCGCTGCGGACGACGCAGGCGGGACAGTAGATCCGGCCGCTTGGGGCCTGAGTCGCCGGTGAGTCACCGATATCCTGGAGACAGATCGCGCAGATGCGCACGGGCGGAAGAGTGGCCATGCTGAGCCTCGCACGCCGGATGTGCCCATCATCCGACAGCCTGAGTGGACGGTCCGCAGTCGAACCGAGGACGCCATGATAGGGGCCCCGTGATGGGCGGCAACCGGGACGCCGGCGCCGCAGGACCGCATCGGCCGGGGACCAGGCGCAGTGGTCGGAATGGCCCGGCCGCCCCTGTTGCAATGCCGCAGGGTCCACGGCATAATCCCCGCTCCCGATGGGGCCATGGCGCAGTTGGGAGCGCGTCTGCATGGCATGCAGAAGGTCGCGAGTTCGAGTCTCGCTGGCTCCAGTTCCTCCTAAGTCCACTATCTGAAATGGTTTGCGCGCATCCCGCGCCACGCCCCGGCGGTTTGGCGTCGCCGGCTCACTCGTTGAAACGCGCCCCGAGCAATTCCAGCGCACCCCGGGCGGGGTCGTCCGCGGGGCAGCGCGTCAGGCCGTCGGCGATCGCCCGGCGGCCGTCGGCGAGGCGACCGACGCTGGCGTAGACCTCCGCGAGTGTGTGATAGACCGCGCAGCTGTGCGGATTCAGGGCCAGTGCGCGCTCGGCCAGCGACACGGCGTCGGGCACCACGCGACCGTCGGGGTGGGCGAGCGCGCCGGGGCAGCGCATCCGGGCGTCGGCAAAGTTGTTGAAGTTCTCCCACGTCGGCTGGCGCATCACGAGCCGGTCGTAGATCAGGCAGATGTTGCAGTACTCGCCGCGGGGCAACAGCAGTTCGATCGTCTCGCGGTTGACGTCGATATCCCAACCCGCGCCCAGGCCGAGCGCCTTTACGAAAGCGCCGAGCGCCTCGTTGGGCATGCCCAGCCGGTAGCGGGCCCTGCCGATCGCGCGGTACGGCCCCCAGGCATCGGGCGCGGCGTCGCGGGCGCGGACGCCATACTCCAGCGAACGCTCGAAGCACCGGCGGGCTTCCTCGGGGCGACCGGCGTCGAGGTGCTCGTGCCCACGGTAGATCAGCTCGTCCGCATACGCGTCGAGTACTTTGAAGCTCGTAAACTCGTCGTCCGGTACCGAGAACGTCAGCGCCTCCGGGCTTCGCCAGTCACGGTTGCGCTGGACCGTCACCCACCAGGCTGCGCCGGCGGCGACAACGAGCACAATCGTGACGCCGGCGGCAAGGCCGGGGCGCGGCGGGGCCGCGGCGTCATCCTGACCGCCGAGCAGCCGGGTGAGCGCCGCCATCCACCGCGACGAACCCACCGCCCCCGCCAGCAGCATGCCCATCGCCATGCAGAAGCCGACGCTCGGCGTATACAGCAGCCGCTCGCCGAAGATCGTCCCGATCAACACGACGAAGTTCGAAACGATCGAGTAGGGAATCAGTGCGAACGCCAGACCGATCAGGACGACCCGTCGGCGGCGCCACGACACGACACCCACGATGCCCAGGCCGACCGCCCAGGCGGCGCCATACCAGAGCCGCCAATCGCCGGAACGGGCGACCTCGCGGATCGCGGGGTAGGAGTAGTCGTGGATGAGCGGGGTCGGCCAGAACATCATCCCGGCGGCCTTGCCGAAGGTGTACAGCGGCGTTCCCCAGCGGATGAGGGATCGGCTGTCGCCGGGCTCCAGCATCTCGGCCGGCGTGGCAATGGGGTTGTCGGGGCGATAGATGACGTGCTCGTTGGTGATCTGATCGAGCACGGCCAGCCGCACACCGAGGTAGGCGACCACCACGACCGCTGCAGGCAGGTAGCATCGCCTGAGCCGCGCGATCCAGCACGAGGCGCGCGAATCGCCTCCCTGCGGCCTGTACAGCCAGTCGAGCACGACCGCCACGCCGATGTAGGTGATGCCCGATTCCTTACAAAGCAGCGCCGCCGCGAACAGCGAGGCAGCGACAATCGCCCGCCCCCGGCGTGGCCCCTCGGATCCGTCGCGCCACCACAACAGCACGGCCCCCAGGCCAAACGCCGTCCCGAGCACGTCCGCACGGCCCACGATCGTGTTCAGCGGTTCGGTGTGGATCGGGTGGATGGCGAACAGCAACGCCGCCAGCAGCGCCCCCGTCGTGCTCGCGAAGATGCGCCGCGTCAGCTCGAACACCAGCCAGCACACCGCCAGGTGCATCAGCAGGTTTGGAATGCGGAACCCCCAGCCGTGCGGGGCGATCGCCCAGTTCACCGCGTAGCTGAGCGAAACAATGGGGCGATAGAGGCGGTCGCTGAAGGCCTCGCCGGGCCAGTAGGGCTCGGTCAGGATCCGGCCGAACTGACCCTCCGTGATACGCTCGTCGCCCTTGATGATGATGACGTCGTCGAACAGGAAGTCGTTGGGAATGGCGTTGGCGTAGTAGGCGACCGTCAGGATGCCCAGCAGCGCCACGACCCGCCAGTGGCGCAGCGTGTGCCCCCCGGCCCGCCGTGGGGCGGGCGGCGTTTCGTCTGACCTGGCAGCTGCTGCTTTCACGGTCTGGTCAACCCCGGGCGCTGGCGGATCGCGGCGGCGGGCGAGCGATGGCGGTCCGCCTCGCGGCCTTTCGGCCGCAGGGTACCGCCCCCCTGCCCCCTCAGCCAGCAACACTTCATCCCTTGACGCCGACGACCAGCTGACATCCCGCAGACTCCGCTTTCATCGGCACCCGCCAGTCCTCGACGCAGGGACTGCGGGATATCACGCAGCGTGGCTTGGTTCTCGCGCAGCCTCACGCCGCGAGGGCGGGTTTCCGGGCGGGCCGGCGCTGGTATGCCGCGTGCTGGCCCTCCGTCGGCGGACGCCGACGACCAGCGTCCGCTGCGGCGCACGGCAGGCCTTGCCGCGCCCGCTACGGGCCGACTGCTCCAGGCCGGGATGCCACCGATGAACCGAGCACAACTGACGATCGACGGCAATGAAGCCGCTGCCTCCGTCGCGCACCGCCTCAGCGAGGTGATCGCGATCTACCCCATCACGCCGAGCTCCGCGATGGGGGAGTCCGCGGACGAGTGGTCCGCCAAGGGCCGGCCGAACCTGTGGGGCACCGTGCCGCACGTCATCGAGATGCAGAGCGAAGGCGGCGCCGCCGGCGCGGTGCACGGCGCGCTGCAGACCGGGTCGCTGTGCACGACGTTCACGGCGTCGCAGGGGCTGCTGCTGATGCTGCCGAACATGTTCAAGATAGCCGGCGAACTGACACCGACGGTTTTCCACGTCTCGGCGCGCACGCTGGCCACCCACGCACTGTCGATCTTCGGCGATCACAGCGACGTGATGACCGCGCGCACGACGGGCTTCGCGATGCTGGCGTCGGGCTCGGTGC
>CAYRSS010000041.1:0-36400 GCA_964426945.1 uncultured Phycisphaeraceae bacterium | reverse complement strand
GAAGCGTCGCTCGGATACACTATCTGCCCGTGGTTCATGCCGCAATCCGAGGCTGTGGCTTGTGGGGAAGCGTCGCTCGGATACACTGGAGCCCCCTGACGGATGGAGGGTGCGAATGCTGTGGCTTGTGGGGAAGCGTCGCTCGGATACACTGCCGGAATCGGTGGGGATAAGATGGTCATCGCTGTGGCTTGTGGGGAAGCGTCGCTCGGATACACTTCGTCACGACCGGCACAACTTCATCGCAGGCTGTGGCTTGTGGGGAAGCGTCGCTCGGATACACTCACCGTGGGGGTGCTCGCCATCGATGCCGGGCTGTGGCTTGTGGGGAAGCGTCGCTCGGATACACTCGACGCCATCAAGGGCACCACCGCCTACATGCTGTGGCTTGTGGGGAAGCGTCGCTCGGATACACTGGAAGCTCAGCGCGGCCGAGGCCAGCGCCAGCTGTGGCTTGTGGGGAAGCGTCGCTCGGATACACTTTGCTGGTGCCACGGCGTGGCACTGCTCGGGCTGTGGCTTGTGGGGAAGCGTCGCTCGGATACACTCACCTCACGCTGATCACGGACAAGGACGAGCTGTGGCTTGTGGGGAAGCGTCGCTCGGATACACTCCCGCGCGACCTGCCCTTTGCGGACCTTGCGCTGTGGCTTGTGGGGAAGCGTCGCTCGGATACACTCCGACCGCCGGATTGTCGACCTGCAGAATCGCTGTGGCTTGTGGGGAAGCGTCGCTCGGATACACTTGGCGGCCTAGGAGCTGCAATGCTGCTGACGCTGTGGCTTGTGGGGAAGCGTCGCTCGGATACACTGCTCCTGCTGAACCTCCCGGTCCAGCTCCGGCTGTGGCTTGTGGGGAAGCGTCGCTCGGATACACTCCGTGTCCTCCTTCGCCACGCGCCGTGAGTGCTGTGGCTTGTGGGGAAGCGTCGCTCGGATACACTACTCGAGCAGCTCGCGGATGTCGGCCGCGTGCTGTGGCTTGTGGGGAAGCGTCGCTCGGATACACTGGTCTTCAAGGGCTTCGACGTTCGCTCGTGGCTGTGGCTTGTGGGGAAGCGTCGCTCGGATACACTTTCGACGGCCTTCGCCAGGCCGGCGCCGCGGCTGTGGCTTGTGGGGAAGCGTCGCTCGGATACACTAGTCCACCGGCAGATCGGTGCCGTGCTCCGGCTGTGGCTTGTGGGGAAGCGTCGCTCGGATACACTGGTGGTTGTTGCGGTTGCGGGCCGTCCACTGCTGTGGCTTGTGGGGAAGCGTCGCTCGGATACACTCGAGGCGCGTGCGCTAGTAGCGCAGAACTTGCTGTGGCTTGTGGGGAAGCGTCGCTCGGATACACTGCTGAGCCAGTTCAAGAGCCGACTGGGCGAGCTGTGGCTTGTGGGGAAGCGTCGCTCGGATACACTTGCGGAGCGGCCTGCTGAAGCCGGAGCAGGGCTGTGGCTTGTGGGGAAGCGTCGCTCGGATACACTCGAATCGTTCGCTGTAGGTGGCCCAGTCGGGCTGTGGCTTGTGGGGAAGCGTCGCTCGGATACACTACGGCTGACAGCTGAGAGCGAAGCGAACCAGCTGTGGCTTGTGGGGAAGCGTCGCTCGGATACACTCGAGATCGACGATCTCCCTCCGGGCTCCGCGCTGTGGCTTGTGGGGAAGCGTCGCTCGGATACACTGGTGGCGCACGTCGCGCACGCTGAGGATGTGCTGTGGCTTGTGGGGAAGCGTCGCTCGGATACACTCTCAGGGATCCGGCGATCGGCACGCCGAGTGGCTGTGGCTTGTGGGGAAGCGTCGCTCGGATACACTGCCTGTGCCGCAACCCCAGGCGCCGACGCGGGTTAAGACGGATTGACCGTCAGAAAAGCAGGAGCTGCTGAGGCCCCTTCTCGGGTTCCCGGGGCAGTTTTCCAAAGAAAATCTCCATCTTGCCGAACTGCCGGTCGGTCACGCTCATCAGCCGGACCTGGCCGTGCGGCGGCATGCCCTCGCGCAGCGCCGATCGATGGGCCTCGCTGGCCTCTTCGCTCGGGAAATACCGGGCATACACGGAATACTGCAGCTTACTGAATCCGGCGCAGAGAAGCAACTTCCGGAAACGCACGTAGCGGCGCTTGTCGTCCGCGGTCTTCACCGGAAGATCGAACATCGCGAAGAGCCACACGCCGCGATACCCCGAAAGTGCAAACCTACTCGCCGGCACGGACGAACATCTCCGGATAGTCCAGTTCCCTGCCCTCCCCCGTGAAAACCCGGACGAGCGACGTCGCCGTCCGCGACGCGATCTGAAAGAGCGTCCGGGCCTCCCCCTCCACCAGGTAACGGGCCGTGATCGTGCTCAGCAGGGCCCGCTTGGCGTCCGAATCGAGCGGGCAGCCGGCCCCCCGGACGCCGACCAGCCCCACCACCCCCGCATCCACCAGCGGGCGATAGGGTTCCATGAGGTCATCCGCGAGGCAGTAGCCGTTGTAGCGGTTGTGGTGGTGAATCCCGAGCGACGGGTGCAGCCCGGCCGCGCAGATCGCGCGGGCGACCACCGCCCGCAGCACCGCGTAGCCGTAGTTCAGCAGGCGGTTGGCGTCCGGGGCGTCCCGATCACGGCGAAACGTCGGGTCATCGAAAAGCGCCGTCCAGTATCGCCGGGAGGCCTGGGCTTCGACGTTGGCCGGGTCGCCCGAGCGGACCTCCCCCGCCAGGTTGACCAGCCCGCGGTCCTCGCCACGGATGGCGGCCAGGAGGCGCCCCTGAGCCCGGACCTTGCACCGGACGACCTGCTTCCAGAGGCGCTTCTTGACCGGCAGGGCGGCGGCGGCCTGCCGGGCGAAGCGCTCGGTCTGCACGTAATGGGTCTCGACGGGGAGCATCATCCCGACGGGCAGGTTGCGGTGGTTGCAGACGATCACGGCGCCGCCGCGTTCCATGAGGCCGGCGGCGACGCCCTGCGTGCAGAGCACCCGCGGATTGGCGAGGACGATCACCGCCACGTCGTCCATGGGCAGGGAGACGGGCGGCTGGCCTTCGCGCTCGATGACCACCTGGCCGTGCTCCGTGCGGAGGTAGGCCGGGGTCTCGGAAAGGTCGAGGATGTGGTCAGTCATTCGCCATGCGAACTTCCCCCAGGTACGAGACGGTGACTTTCTGACAGCCCAGTTTCCGCAAGGGGTTCACGCGACTTCTGCCCCATTGCTTAGCCCTGCGGATGTCGTCCTTCTTTCGGGCATCTCTTGCATCGACAAAATCTACGCAGTCCTCTGCGATGCCACGGATCACGCAGAGCGTTTTCGGGCCACCGTCCCTTGAGACCGATATCATCTCTCCGTTCGCCAAGCTGAACAGGAACCTTGCCGAAACACCCCAGTCTTTCCGCACTACCGGCTCGCCGCGGCGTACCCGCTGTGCCGCCTCGAACCGGCTGACGAGGTGGCCGACCCACTTTCTCTCGTTCCCGTCCTTGTCGAGTTCCGCCACGATCTCCATGTGATGGTTGGAGCCGGGGGCGACGTACCGCACCCTGGATCCCCGACCGATCGCGAGCCCGCTGACAGCTTTCCGGATTCGCGCCTTGCGGATGGGGATTTGCCTGCCGTCCTTCGTCTGCAGCCGGGGCAGGTTCGCTTCAGCGGCGAAGAGCTTCTTCGGGTCGCCGCCCTTCTCGTCTAGCTTCGCCTTGACCAGTTTGCGGATCGTCGGATCGACGATGTTCTCGATTTCGTTGGCCGTCAGGGCGGCGAGCGGCTTGCGGATATGCCGGGCCTTGCCGCCGTCGGGGGCCGGGTGCTCCGGGCTGTAGTTGGACTCCTCGTGCAGGGCCCCGGCCAGCTTGCGACTGACGCGGTGGGAGACGTTGATCCCTTCGATCGCCTTGCGGGCGTCTGCCAGGAACCCCGGCCAGGGCTCCTGAAGCGCGGCGAAGAGCCGTCGCTGGGCCTTCTCGGCTCCTTCCGCGGCGTCGGCGATACGCTTGACGATGGTTGGAGTGGCGAACGCGATGGCGAGCGCGTCCACGGCGTGGTGGCGGTGGTCGTTGCGCTCCTTGCGCGGGCCATCGTTGAGGATCGAGTTGAGGTCCCATTCGTTGCGCAGGATGGCGGTGACACCGCCCGCGCTGACCTGGACCCGGCGGCGGCCGTCGATGTCAATCTGGCCGCCGAAGAGCAGGCCGAGGTAGTCGCCCGCCAGGCGGGAGGTGTAGCGGGTGTCCTGGAGCTGGCGGTTGGAGAACCCTTCGAGCAGTTCGGAGGCCTCTTCGGTACGGAAGAGCTTGAGCTTGTGTCGCTGATGCGGGCCGTTGAAGCGGGCGACCCGATCGAGAATCTCGCTCCATCGCCGGGGATCGGAGCCGTAGGCTTCGAAGGGGGTGCGCTTGCCCTTCACGTGGCGGTTTTCCTCGTGGTAGCAGAGTGTCTTGTTCCCGAAGCTGTTATCGAGCGAACGCGCGTGGGGCAGGATGTGCTCGACGTCGAACTGCGCGTGCGGGCCGACCAGCGAGTTCATGCTGATAGGTCGCCCCGTGTAGGGACAGATCCAGTTGCACTCGTCGGCGAGCAGCACCTTCTCGATGTCGGGTCCCTTGATCCGGGCCTCGGAGAGCCCCGCTTCGCGGATGAGCCGGCTGACGGCGTCTTCGCGGAGCCCCTCGCGCTCGCGGTTCTGTTTGGACATTTCCACGCGCTTCTTACGCGGGTTCTTCAGGTCGCGGGCGAGTTCGATGCGCACGAGATCGGGTTTGCCGTGACGACGGATGACCGCGTTGACGATCTTGCGTAGCTCGGTCAGCGCGCGACAGACGGCGGGGTTGCGGAGTTCCTTGTTCCAGTCCTTTACGGGGGGCAGCACAGCTTCGGCCGCGCCGGGTTCGAAATTGCCGGGATAGAGTTTGCGCCGTGCCATAGCGTAGGGGGTGCCGTCCTTCATTGCCTCGACGAGTTCCGCCAGTCCGCGGCGGCAGTGTCGCAGGTAGTCGGCTTCGAGGTGAATTTCACTGAAGGCGACGGCCTGCGCCTCGTCGAGCCCCCAGACGGTCCGTCCGCGGCGGGCCAGGGCGGCTTCGTCGTCGATGCAGTTGAGGTCGTCCACGATGCGGTCGCGCTCGGCTTCGGACATCGTCTCCCAGCGGTCGCCGAAGACGTCGCGCAGCTTGGGATCGACGCGATTGCCGGGGAGCTTCTTCTCGTCGCCGCGCTGGAGATTGAACGTCGTACCCTTCGGCAGGTTGAGCAGCTTCTTCTGGCAGAGCTTTGCGAACTTGATGTCGCTCTCGCGGTTCATCGTGTCCAGTACAAGCTCGCGTTCCGCTTCCGTCAGGTATCGCTCCGGCTTGCCCGGCTCAAAGATCAGCAGGTCGTTGACCTTCTGGAGCATGCGGAACTGTTGCGAGATGCGCAGCGACAGCGCGGCCCGGCGTCGGCCGGGGTCGTGACATTCGCACTTGCCGATGAGGTGCTTCTGAGACTTGAGCGGCCGCTGGTGAAACAGTGCGGCGTGAAGCCGCGCCTTGAACTCATCGGTGAGTGCCGGGTGGTGAGCTGCCTGAGCCTGCCAGATGGCCTCAAACTCGTCGAGATACATCTTGCGATGGGTCCAGCGCTTGCGGATGCGCGTCGCTTCGGGGTCGATCCGGCTGAAGTGCTCGCCGAGCGTCCTGGCACCGGAGGCGGCCATCTCATCCCATAGGGCCGCGATACCTTCCTTGACCTTGCCGGCGTCTTCATCCTTCTTCGGGCCGGACTTGCGATTGGACAAGAAGCCTCGCCGCTGGCCGAGGTGATACAGCGCCCTGCCGAGTTCGTGCGGATTCAGCGGTCCATCCAGCGCGGCGGCGCGCAGCCGATAGGTCAGCAGGTGGTCGGAGACACGATCTCCGGCCGTGAACTTGGGTTGCAGCTGCGCGTCCAGCGCCTTGAGCGCGCCATCCCGTTCAGCCGGCGCCTTCGGGTCACAGGCTGGCAGGAGGCCGGCGCTCATGAGCGTGCGGTAGATCTTTGCGAGCCGGCGCTGTCGGCGCCAGAGTTGTCGCCGCGGAAGGCGGGCGTCCCGACGGGTTTTCGCTTTCGACTCGTCCTTGCCGTCCTCGATCGAGCCGTCCACGGCAGCGTCGAAGCTGTGGGCGCCGATCGCGATGACCTCGCATGGGATATCGTCGGGATCGATCTTGCAGAGGGCCCAGCCCACTGATTCGGCCCCGAGGTCGAGCGCCAATACTGTCCGGGGAAGTGAGGGGGTCGTGGAAATCAACGCGGATTCTCCTTGACACGCCGCGTTGGATCTGCCAGACTGGTGCCAGTGTATCCGAGCGACGTTTGTCCCAAGTTACAGTAAGTGACTGTAATCCGAAAGGACTTACATCGCGCAAGGCAACGCTCATAGAGCGCCCTTTAGACGTCCCGAAAGGGGCGTCTTTTTTTGCGCTGGGGACCTGGGGTTTACCCTGAGTTGTCGCCCGGATTCGCCTACTTCGGCGGCTGGTTCCCCCAGGGCGGGGGGATTTTCCAGTCGCCCAGCATGGCCACCATGTCGGTCACGCCGATCGGCCGCGGCAGGGCGTAGCGCTCGCCGTAGCGCACGCCGATCGCGCCGCCCTCCACCCCGGCGCTGCTGCGCAGGTAGTGCTCCAGCCCTTCGAACCGGTCGCCGTCGAACTGAGACTTGTAACACTTCACGGCCTCGATCTTCTGATCGAGCGTGTCGCTGATGTCCACGACGAACTGGCTGTGCCAGTGGGTGATCTCCGCAGCGATGCCGACGGGTCGGTAGACGAGGTGATCCATCCGCCACGGCTCGGTGCCGGCGAAGCGGTCGTTCCACTTGGTGAGCTGGGAGTAGAAGCGGGCGGCCTCGGCGATGAGCTGCGACTGGTAGTGGTCGGGCGAGGCCGAGGGGGTGCGGCCGGCCATGGTGACCAGGATGCGCGGCCGGTACTTGCGCAGGGCCGAGGCGAGGGCGTAGCGCGGCTCCGGGCCGTCCATGAGCACCCGGTTGGGCAGGTCGAGCATCTCGCAGACGGCCACGCCGAGGACGTCCGCCGCGGCGCGCATCTCCTTCAGCCGCGTGTCGACCGTGCCGCGGGGGGTCGGCTCGCCGTTGGTCAGGTGCACCAGCCCGACGCGGTAGCCGAGCTTGACCAGCTTGGCGACGGCCCCGCCCATGCCGATTTCGATGTCGTCGGGGTGGGGCGAGGTGAAGATGATGTCGAGTTGCTCGGCCATGGCGGCGTACTCCTTCAGCTGGTGCCGGCGCTGCGCGATCCGCCGCCACCTGCCCTGTGCGGCGACGGCCCGGCGCGGCCGCGGGGGCAGTAGCTACCCGAGAGCCAAGCGGATGTCGAGAAACCGTCCGGGAAGTCGCGGCCGGTGCCGCCTAGTGTGCGGCCTCGACGGGTATCTGCACTTCGCCCAGCCGGAGGAAGCTCGGCACGAAGGGGCTGTTGTAACCCAGGTAGCGCGGCTCCCCCACCGGGCGGTAGCGGCCGGAATTCTCCGCCAGCCAGGACTCCAGCCGGGCCAGCCCCCACTCAAAGTTTCGGTCGCTGTACGAACCGCGCACCGCCACCGAGATCACGACCACGGCCGGGGCGTCCTTCACGACGACGCGGCTGTCGCGCGGGTCGGGCCCCGGGGCGCCGACGGCCGGGTCGCCGTAGAGGAACGCCATCGACGCCGGGCGTCGCGCGGTCGGGGTGTCGGGGCCGTCCGTCGCCTCCGCAGAGGCGGTCGCGGGGTAACCCATCTCGACGGGCGCGGTCATGGGAATGTCATTTCGCTGAATGTGGCGAAACAGCGGGCCGAACATGTCGTCCTGGTCGGCGGACTGGCCTAGCGCCGAGCCCTCCACCAAGGCCATGCGGTACGGTGGATAGGTCTTGACGATGACTTCCCCCACGGGGCCGGGCGGGGGAAAGCCGTCCGGCAGGTCGGCTTCGCGAAAGGCGAACGCCCGGCGGACCTGCCGATCGGGCTGCTGCGGTTCGACGGCCGTGCCCGGCGACTCGCTCGACCAGCGATGCGTGCAGGACAGGCCGGCGATCGGCAGCATCACACCCGCCACGCCGAGCATTCCGAGAAGCCACTTCGAGCGTCTGACCATCACTCCACCCTTTTTCGTTGAGCGCCGCCGGGTGCGGCGATTCCTGCCGCGCAACCAACCGGGTGGAATCCTAGGAAGGTGGCCTGCGCCCGCCCACCGCGGGGCCGGGGAAGGGGCTCGCCGGAGGCTCTCCGTGCTGGCGTCGGGGGGCCTGCGACGCTAAAACTGCCGGGTCATGGCCCGCAGCGCAATCCAGGACAGCGACCGGGAGGAGCTCGCCGCGTTCGTCGAGCAGCGGTGGGGTGCGCCCTTCGTGATGAGCCGGGGCAAGCGGTTCTTCCCTCACCAGGAGGAGGGCTTCATTGAGCGGCTTGACGACTGCATCGCCGGGCTGTTGACCTTTCACCTTGATGAAGAGGGAATGGAGATCCTGACCCTGGACAGTACGCTGGAGGGGGAGGGGATCGGATCGGCACTGATGCTGTCGGCGATTCAGGAGGCGCGGGTGCGGGGTTGCAGCCGGGTGTGGCTGACGACGACCAACGACAACCTCCGGGGCCTTCGGTTTTACCAGCGGCTGGGTTTCCGGATCGTGCAGATCAACATCGGCGCGGTCGACGCGGCCCGTCAGATCAAGCCGCAGATTCCGACTGTCGGCCAGGACGGGATCGAGATTCACGACGAACTGGTGCTCGAGCTGGTCATCCAGCCGTACATCGAGGGGGAATAAGCAGGGGCCGCGTGCCCAGGCGGGGCGGCGGGGCGTTGCGTCCGCGCGCCAACCGCCGTCGGGTTCATGCGCTCCCGGGGAGCCGATTGGAATGACAGAACTGACCCGAATCCCCCCGTCGGGGGAGAACGAAATCCGCCGTGGTCGCGCCGAGGCGATCCGCGCGTTTCTGCAGCAATTCGGCGGCACGGCCAACGACGATCTGTTCTACCAGATGCTCGTCACGATCTGCCGCCTCGCGCAGGACGACCCCGACCGCGGCGACCTGAAGCTGCTGAACACCGCGCTCAAGGAGCTGCGCTACTCGTTCAAGATCTTCCGCGCCTACGCGGACATCCCCAAGGTGAGCATCTTCGGCTCGGCGCGGACGCCCGAAGGGCATCCGCAGTACGAAGAGGCCCGCAAGTTCGCCGAACTGATCGAGAAGGCCGGCTGGATGGTCATCACCGGGGCGGGCGACGGCATCATGCGCGCCGGCCACCACGGTGCGAAACGCGAGTCCAGCTTCGGCGTGGCCATTTCGCTGCCCTTCGAACAGCGGACCAACACGATCATTGAAGGCGACGCCAAGCTCATCAACTTCAAGTATTTTTTCACGCGTAAACTGATGTTCGTGAAAGAGGCGAAGGCGATCGTCCTGTTCCCCGGCGGGTTCGGCACGCAGGATGAAGGCTTCGAAGCGCTGACGCTGGTGCAGACCGGCAAAAGCGCCCCGCTGCCGGTCGTGCTGTGTGACGAGCCGGGCGGGACCTACTGGCAGCACTGGCGGACCTATGTGAAGGCCGAGCTGCTGGGCAATCACATGATCGACCGGGAGGACCTGAACCTTTTCACCCTCACGGATCGGGCGGAGGACGCCGTCGAGGTGGTGAAGCGTTACTACCACCGTTACCACTCGGCGCGCTACGTCGGCGACCTGATGGTGATGCGGCTGTCGAGCCCGCTGCCGCCGGGGCGGCTGGACGAGATCAACCGGGAGTATGCCGATATCCTGACCAGCGGCGTCTACGAGGTGCATGACGCGGCGCTGCCGGAAGAGGATGGGGAGTACGCCAACCTGCCCCGCCTCGTGTTTGCGTTCAACCGGCGCAGCGCGGGAAAACTGCGACGCATGATCGACCTGATCAACACCGACTGACCGGGCGCCGCCGACAGGCCGCGACCCGCGTTCGAAGGAACAAGCTCCATGAGTTCCGAACCACAGACGCCTCCGCCGTCCGAAACCGACGACGTCGCGCTGGTCAAGCAGCTCGCCGAGTCCTACTCGCGCATCGTCGAGCAGCTCAGCAAGGTGATTGTCGGGCAGGAATCGGTGATCGCCCAGATCATGACTGCGATGTTCTCCGGCGGTCACTGCATTCTGCAGGGTGTGCCCGGCCTCGCCAAGACGCTGCTGGTCAGCACGATCGCGCGGTGTCTGTCGCTGTCGTTCTCCCGGATCCAGTTCACCCCCGACCTGATGCCCTCGGACATTACCGGCACGGAGGTGATCGAGGAGGACAAGGGGACGGGCACGCGGTCGCTGCGGTTCGTGAAGGGTCCGATCTTCGCCAACGTCGTGCTGGCCGACGAGATCAACCGCACCCCGCCCAAGACGCAGGCGGCGCTGCTGGAGGCGATGCAGGAAAACCAGGTCACCGCCGCCGGCTTTCCGCACAAACTGCCCCGGCCGTTCTTCGTCCTCGCGACGCAGAACCCCATCGAGCAGGAGGGGACGTACCCGCTTCCGGAGGCCCAGCTCGACCGGTTCATGTTCAAGGTGATCGTGAGCTATCCGACGGAGGAGGAGGAATTCCAGATCGTCCGCATGACGACCTCTCCGCAGGAGGTTCAGCTGGAGCGCACGCTCAGCGCCCGTGACATCCTCGCGCTGCAGGACATCGTCCGGCGTGTGCCCTGTGCGGACCACGTGATCCGCTACGCGATGCGCCTGGTGCGGGCGACGCGGGTGGACGAGGGGGATGTTCCCAAGTTCATCTCCGACTATGTCTCGTGGGGGGCGGGGCCCCGTGCGTCACAGTTTCTGGTGCTGGCGGGCAAGGCGCGAGCGATCCTGGCGGGGCGCTACTTCTGCGGGACCGAAGACGTGCGGGCCGTTGCCCACGCCGTCCTGCGGCACCGCGTGCTGACAAACTTCAACGCCGAGGCCGACGGCGTGACCAGCGACGCGATTATCGACAAGCTGCTCGAAGCGCTGCCGTCCGATCCGTCGGCCAAGATGGACCCGGCGATGGCGGGCCGGGTGTTTGCGAAAGGGTGAACCGCGCGGGCGTCGGCGAGGCGTGCACGCCACTCGCCTGCGCAAACTGCCGATAGAACGGCCGGTGCGTCGTCCGCCGCGCGCGGTGTTGCATCGGTGGAAAATGAGCTATCATTCGCCGCCATGAGGGGCGGCGCCGGCCGCGGCGGATCGTTGGCGCAATCCGCCGGAAGCGACCGGGCCGATCCGTCGGCCTGACCGTCTGCGGCGCCCGCCGCCGATGGTGCGGCGGCAAGGATATCCGGAATGAAGATTGCTGTTCCGAGGGAGATCGCTCCCCAAGAGGCCCGTGTCGGGCTGGTTCCCGAATCCGTCACCAAGCTGAAGAAGGCCGGGGCGGCCGTGGTGGTCGAGAAGGACGCCGGTCTCGCCGCCGGGTTCACCGACGCGGAGTATGCCGCCGCCGGGGCGACGCTTGAGGCGGACGTGCGCAAAGTCTACGACGGGGCTGACCTGGTGCTGAAGGTCCAGCCGCCGATGGACCATCCCATCGCCGGCGCACACGAAGTGGCGCTGATGAAGCCGGGGGCGATGCTGCTCGGGGCGATTCAGCCGCTGGCCAGTCTCGACGCCACCCGCCGCCTCGCCGCCGCGAAGATCACCGCCTTCGCCACCGAATTCATCCCCCGCATCACCCGCGCGCAGAAGATGGACACGCTCTCGTCGATGGCGACGATCGCGGGGTACAAGGCGGTGCTGCTCGCCGCCGCCGGACTCAACAAGTTCTTCCCCCTCCTGATGACCGCGGCGGGCACGATCAAGCCGACCAACGTCTTCATCATCGGCGCGGGCGTCGCGGGGTTGCAGGCGATTGCCACGGCCAAGCGGCTCGGCGCGGTGGTCGAAGCCTTTGACGTCCGCCCGGCCGCCAAGGAGCAGATTCTCTCGCTCGGCGCAAAGGTGGTCGAAGTGCCCATGGACGCGGCCGACGCCGAGACCAAGGGCGGCTACGCCAAGGAGATGTCGAAGGAGTTTCAGGACAAGCAGAATGCCGTGACGCACGAGCGCTGCAAGGTCAACGACGTGGTGATCACCACGGCGCAGATCTTCGGCAAGCGGGCGCCGGTGCTGATTACCGAGGCGATGGTGCGCGACATGCGCCCCGGCGCGTGCATCGTCGATCTCGCCGCCGAGCAGGGCGGCAACTGTGAGCTGACCGAGCCGGGCCGCACCGTGGTCAAGCACCACGTGACGATCATCGGCCAGACCAACCTGCCGGGCACGATGCCGCTTCACGCCAGCCAGATGTTCTCGCGCAACCTGGCGGCGTTCGTGCTTGAGTTCACCAAGGACGGCAAGTTCAACCTGAACCTGGAAGACGAGATCATCAAGGGCGCGATGATCACGCATGACGGCCGGATCGTGAACGACATGGTCCGCGCCGCGGCGGAGGCGGCGCCATAGTGCTGCGGGGCTGCGTGCGCGGCTCTGCGATCAGGGGTTTCGAGCGATGACTGAAAGCATGCTGCTGCTGGCTTCCGGCGGCGACATCTGGGCGACGCTGACGACCAACATCATCGTCTTCGTGCTGGCGGTTTTTGTCGGGTTCGAGGTGATCTCGAAGGTGCCGCCGACGCTGCACACGCCGCTGATGTCGGGCTCTAACGCGATTTCGGGCATCACCATCGTCGGCGCGGTCATCGCGGCGGGGCAGGACAACGCGTGGTATGTCTCGCTGCTCGGCTTCCTCGCGGTCGTGTGCGCGATGATCAACGTCGTCGGCGGCTTTGTCGTCACCGACCGCATGCTGGCGATGTTCAAGAAGAAGTAGGACGGCCGCGCGAATGAACCCCAACGTAGCGAATCTGCTGTACATGCTCGCGGCCGCGATGTTCATCGTCGGCCTCAAGAAAATGAGCTCGCCGGCCACCGCCCGCGCGGGCAACCGCATCGGCGCCGTCGGCATGCTCATCGCCATCGTCGTCGCGCTGATCTCGGGCAATATCATCTCGTGGCCGTGGGTCCTCATCGGCATCGTCGTCGGCAGCGCCGTGGGGCTGCGCTCGGCCCAGAAGGTGCCCATGACGGGCATGCCGCAGTTCGTGGCGATCTTCAACGGGCTGGGGGGGCTCGCCTCGGCGCTGGTCGCCGTGGTCGAGTTCATCCACACCCACCCGACGTCCGAGACGGTGAACATGCCCAACCTGGTGACGATCGGGCTCTCGGTGCTCGTCGGTTCGGTCACCTTCACGGGCAGCATGGTCGCCTTCGGCAAGCTTCAGGGGTTGCTCACCGGCGCGCCGATCCTGCTGCCCCAGCGACATCTCACCAACCTCGTCCTCGCGGCGCTGACCCTCGTGCTGATCGTGGCGACCTGCTCGACGCTCAGCGGCTGGTGGGTGCTGTTGCTGCTGCTTGTTGCGTCGGCGCTGGGCGTGTTGCTGACGATTCCCATCGGCGGCGCCGACATGCCGGTGGTGATCTCGCTGTTGAACTCCTACTCCGGCATCGCCGCCGCGCTCACCGGTTTCGTGCTCAACAACGAGGGGCTGATCATCTCCGGTTCGCTGGTCGGGTCGTCGGGCATCATCCTGACCAAGATCATGTGCAAGGGGATGAACCGCTCGCTGGCCAACGTGCTCTTCGGCGGCTTTGGCACCGGTGACGCCAAGCCCGGTGCGCCGGGAGGGGCGGGCGGCGCGGTCTCCATCCGCGAGCTGAGCGCTTCGGACGCGGCGGCGGTCATGGCGGACGCCACCAGCGTCATCATCGTGCCCGGCTATGGCATGGCCGTGGCCCAGGCCCAGCACGTCGTCCGCGAGCTGGCCGACCAGCTCGGCAAGCGCGGCGTCACTGTCAAGTACGCGATTCACCCGGTGGCCGGCCGCATGCCGGGCCACATGAATGTGCTGCTCGCCGAGGCGAACGTGCCCTACACCCAGCTCTGCGACCTGGACGACATCAACCCGGAGTTTGACAACTGCGACGTGGCCCTGGTCATCGGCGCCAACGACGTGACCAACCCCGCCGCACGCAGCGACCCGAGCAGCCCGATTTACGGCATGCCGATCCTCAACTGCGACCACGCCCGCACGGTGATCGTTTCGAAGCGCAGCCTCAACCCCGGGTTTGCCGGGATCGACAACGCCCTCTACGGCCTGTCGAACACCTACATGCTCTTCGGCGACGCCAAGAAGATGATGGCGGAGGTGGTCGGCGAGTTGAAGGCCAGCTAGCCGGCGGTACTGCGGCTCCACCCACCCGATCGGCCCCGCCGCCCCGCCGAGGGCGGTGAAGGTCCGATAACTTCGCGTCGATCACCATCGCGGTACAGCGGTCGCCCGGTCTGAACCGATAAGACCGTGGCGAACTGCGCGCCCCGGCCGGCACCCACCGGTCGCCGTGCCCGCCGCCGCGACCGAAGGCCGCGCGCGGCCGGCGCCTCGCAGCGGGTGAACGACCATGAGCGGCATATCCACCGGCGTCGGACTGATCTCCGGGATCAACACCGGTCAGCTCATCGAGCAGCTGATCGCGATCGAGCGGCGGCCCGTGCAGGCCCTGCAGACGCGCGTCCAGCGGCTCGACGTCCAACGCACCGCTTTTCTCGAACTCTCTGCCAAGCTGCTGGCCGTGCAGAACGCCGGAGCGCGATTCAACCGCACTGATTTCTTCTCCGCCTTCGCGGCGACCAGTTCGAATGAAGCGGTGGCGTCGATCACGACCTCTTCGACGGCCGTGCCAGGCTCGTATTCGCTGAAGGTGCACTCGCTGGTGTCCAACCACGCGGTGCTCAGCCGCGGCTTCGCCGATGCCGACCGCACGCCGGTGGGCGCGGGAACGATCTCGATCGAAGTCGGCAAAGGCCGCGTCGATCCTGACACGCGGATCGACGTGCTCAACGGCGGGCGCGGCGTGGCGCGCGGGTCGATCACGATTCAAGATCGGACCGGCGCCTCGACCGAGGTCGATCTGTCTCGGGCGATCACCGTGCAGGACGTGCTGGACGCGATTAACAGCGCCGCGGGCGTGAACGTGCGGGCGTCGGTGACGTCGCTGCCGCTCACGGCGGGCGGTCCATCGCGCGACCGCATCGTGATTGAGGATCTGAACACGTTCGCCGCCGGGCAGACCCCCGGCGATCTGGTCGTGTCGGATCGCAACGGCTCGACGACGGCGACCGACCTGGGCATCGCCGGCCGGGTGAGCGGCGCCCGGCTCGACGGCCGCGACGTGGTATACCTGGCTGACGACACGGCGCTGTCGCTGCTCAACGACGGCAACGGCGTGGGCCGGCTCAACCGCTTCAGCCAGCAGGCGGATTTCCAGATCACCGCCACCGACGGCTCGCATTCCTTCAACGTATCGCTCAGCGATTACATGGATCCGCGGTACAACCTGCAGGCGCTCAACAGCGGGCAGGGAGTGCGTCTCGGCGTGATCCGCCTCACCGCGCGCAGCGGCGCGTCGGCCGAGGTGGATCTCAGCGAGGCGCGAACGGTCCAGGATGTCCTTAACGCGATCAACGCGAATTCGCTGGGCCTCAGCGCCACTGTGGTCAACGACCGCTTCCTCATCACCGACTCGTCGGTGCCCGAGGCGGACGACAACGACCCCGACACGGCGGCGCCGGCGCGTACGCTGAAGATCGAGGACGTGTCCGGCTTCGCTGCGGTCGATCTGGGCATCGCGGCGTCCACGACGAATACCAGCATCAACGGCCGAAGCGCCTACCGCGTGGAGACGATGGCCGACGTGCTGAGGGCGATCAACTTCGCCCCGGGCAACGAAGGGCGCCAGGTCGAGGCTGTCCTCTCCGACAGCGGCGACGGCATCAGCCTGCTGGTCAATACCCAGCGCGACTACGCCGTGCAGGGGATCAACGGTTCTTCGGCTGCGCACGATCTCGGCATCGACGGGGCGGCGTTCGGCGTGTCGAGCGGACTGCACCATTCCCGCCGCCTGCTCGGCGGCCTGAACACCGTGCTGCTGCATTCGCTGCGCGGCGGTTCCGGCGTTACCGCGGGGCGCTTGCAGATCACCGATCGGTCTGGCGCGACCACCGGCCCCGACGGAATCGACCTCTCCGGTGCGCAGACCCTGCAGGACGTCATCGACCTGATCAACGCCGACGGACGCACCGGCGTGCGCGCGGCGATCAACGCCGCCGGACACGGGATCGAGCTGCGTGACGAATCGCAAGGAGCCGATGCGCTGGTCATCGCGGACGTTACCGGCACACTCGCCGCCGATCTGGGCATCGCCGGGTCATTCGACCCTCCGACCCAGGGCGGGGCAACCGTCGCCCGCGGCGGCAACGCCCAGCTTCAGTACATCGCGCGCGGCACGCAGCTGTCCGAGCTGAACGGCGGCCGCGGCATCACCCTCGGTCGCTTCAACATCACCGACTCGACCGGATTCGTGGCCCGCGTGGATCTGCCTGTCGGCGCCCGGACGGTCGGCGAAGTGATCGATGCGATCAACGCCGCCGCGGTGACGCGGGACGGCGTGGCGAACATCCGCGCGGCGATCAACGAAAACGGCGACGGCATCGTGGTCTACGATCAGGCGGGCGGCGGCCAGGCGCTGCGTATCGAGGATCTTGCTGGCGGTCGCACCGCCCGTGACCTTCGCCTCGCCGGCACGTCCGGTCCTTCCACCGACGGCGAGCCGCTCTTGATCGACGGATCCTACGAACTGAAGATCGCAATCGGCGCGACCGACACGCTGGCCGACATCGCCGCGAAGCTCAACAACCTCGGCGGCGACGTCTCTGCGGCCGTGTTCTCGGGTGGCGGCTCGGCCCGACCGTTCTCGCTCTCGATTTCCTCCGGCGTCAGCGGCCGGCGCGGCGAGTTGCTGATCGACACCGGCGCCGTAGACCTCGGCCTGACCACCCTGTCGCGGGCACGCGACGCGGTGGTGACCATCGGCGGGGCCGACGGCTCCGACGGTCGATTGGTAACCAGCGGCTCGAACACGATCCGCGATGCCGTGCCGGGAGTCACCTTCGACTTGCTGGCGGTCTCCGAGGAGCCGGTGTCGGTAAACGTCGCGCAGGATGTGGACAGCATCGTCAGCGCCGTCAAAGCCTTCGTCGATGCGTACAACGAGGTGCAGTCGTCCATCAACACCCAGACACGGTTCAACTCCGAGACGCAGGACCGCGGGCCGCTCCTCGGCGATCCGACGGCGAATCTGCTGCGCAACCGCCTCGCTCGCCTGGTGGGCGCCGCCTTCGGGCCCACCGACGCGGCGCTGTCGCGCCTCCAGAGCGTGGGCGTCCGGCTAGGCACGGGCAGCCGACTGGAGTTCGACGAGGAGCGTTTCCGCGAGACGTACGAGCAGTCGCCGGATGAGGTGGAGGCCCTCTTCGTTACGGCCGAATCGGGCTTCGGCGCAGCCCTCAAGAAGACGATCGACGAACTGACTCGCGACTTCGACGGTGTGCTGGCCCGCAAGGAAGACTCCCTGACCGACCAGAAGGAGCTCCTCACCGACCGCATCGCCGCCCTGAACACCCAGATCGAGGGTAAGCGCGCCCGGCTCCAACTCCAGTTCGCGGCCATGGAGACTTCGCTGGCTCGGCTTCAGGAGCAGCAGTCCTCGCTCGGCGCGCTGCAGTTCCTTGGTCTCTAGGGGAAACCGCGCCCCGTTTCAGCATTGGCAGGCGGTCTCACCGGCGACCGGCGGCGCGGTTCGGCGGGCCTTTCCCGCCCCCCGGCCTTTTCAGTCATAGTTGCTGCCGGGAATTCCGATGATACGCCGTGATGGCAGGCCAACCGGTCAATCCGTACCTCCGCACCGCGGTCATGACCGCGCCGCCGGAGCAGCTTCAACTCATGCTTTATGACGGCGCGATCCGCTTCGCAAGTCAGGGCAAGGAGGCCATCCTCGCGAAGGACTTCGAGCGCTCGTTTGAAAAGCTCACCCGGGCGCAGCATATCCTTCTTGAGATGAAGAAGGGGCTTCGTCACGAGGTGAACCCGGAGCTGTGCACGCGGGTCGACGCCCTTTACACGTTTCTCTACAACAAACTCGTCGATGCGTGCGTAAAGAGAGAGCCGGCCTTTGTGGATGACGCCCTGCGGGTGCTGCGGATCGAGCGCGAGACGTGGCAGATCCTGTGCGACAAGGTCGCGGCGCTCCGCAGCGAGCAGGCCCGGGCGGCCGACGCCCCCGGCCCGGCCGACCGGCCCGCGCTCTCCGTCGAGGGTTAACGGGGCGACCACCCGGCCGGATTTGCATCGGCCTGCACGGCTTTCTATAGTCCGCTCGCGATCCGGCCTGTCGGCGCGGGGCGGCATCGCGGGGATGGCGGCGACAGGCCGTCGGGTTCAGCGAATGATCACGAAGCGAGACACCCTGGGCAGCGGCGGATTCCTCAGCCGGCGGCCGGCGATCAGCCGGACCGCAGCGGCGTGGGTGCTCGCGGCGTTGCTCGCCGGCGTCGCCGCGCCCGTCGCGGATGCACAGGACGCGCCCGCGGAGCCCGCCGGTGCGCCGCCCAAGATCCCGGCGGCAGAGCCGCAGACACCGCCGACCGCCGACCAACCGGCCGACGAGACCAAGCCCGCCGTGGACGTGGCTGAGACGGTCCGCAAGGCGATCGAAGTGATCGAAAAGGCGGACGACTCGGCCGACATCGAGGCCATCAAGCCGCTGATCGAAGAGCTGCGCGAGCTGGTGGCGACGGTCAACGAAGCCGCACCGAATCACGAGTCGCTGCCGTTTATCCGCGGGACTTACCTCGCCTACATCGGGCGCCTGGGCGACGCGCTCGACGACCTGACCAAGTACCTCGAGTCGCGTACCGGTCGCACCGATTTCCGCGGCCATCGCCAACTGGGCGATGTCTATCTCCAGTTGAACTACCCGACCATGGCGCTGGCGCGCTATGAGTCTGCTGATCGGCTCAAGCCGAGCGATTCGAAGATCCTGCTCGGGCTGGCGAAGGCGTCGCAGCAGCTCGGCCGCAAGGACAAGACGGCCGAGTACATCACCCGCGCGGTAGAGTCTGCCGCCGAGGACAAGCGGGCGCCCTACCTGCAGTTCGCCACGCAGGCGCTGATCGCGCAGAAGAAGTGGGACGAGGCCGATCGCTACGGCCGCGAGGCGATGCAGCGGACGCGCAAGGAGCTCGAGGCCGATCCGTCGAAGCTTGTCCTGCTGCAGATGCTCGACACGGTGTGTGTGCTCCGCATCCAGATCGCGCAGGGCCGGCTCGCTGACGACCCCAAGGCCGTGCAGCCGCGGCTCGACATCGTGGAGATCAATCGCGAGCAGGTCTCCATCCGCGCTCGTGCGGCCGTGCATGACCAACTCGCAACGATCGACGCGGGGCTCGCGGCGACCGCGCCGGACAAGCCGCTGAAGCTCGTCGAGATGCGTGCCCGCCTGCTGGCCGAGATGGGCCGGACCGAGGAGGCGCGTGAGGCCTATCGCCAGGTGCTCGAAATCGACGCCACCCATGCGGAGGCGAAAGCCTTCCTCGCCGACGCTGCCGGCGAGGCGACTGGCCCCGAATCCGCCGCCACCCCTCCCGTCGACGGCGACAGCCGGGGCTGACTTGCCTTGCCGCGGCCATCGCCGCCCGGTTCCCGCCTCTCCGCGACCGTGACTTGGTCGGGGTTCCTGCGATTAGCTACAATGGAGGCATACCGCTCGGAGGGGCCATCGCCGCTTCGGTGCCGTATCATGCCATGTCTTCCCGGGGGTGCAGATGGTGACCCGCTACGTGTCCGTCAGGTGGGGGCTGGTCGCGTGGAGCGCGACCGTGATGTTGGGCGGCGCGTCCGCGTGCCGCGAGGAGTCGGCCCCGTCGGCCACGACGCATGAGCCCGTCCCGGCCAAGGAGGCGCCCGCCGGCCCCGCGTGGTTTGTCGACGCGACGATCGAAGCGGGCTTCACCCACGTTCACCGTCAGCCGACGCTCGACCGCAAGGTGGCCAATATCGCCTCGTGGCTGAGCAGCGTCGGTGCGGCGGCGGCCGCCGCCGATTTTGATGGCGACGGCTGGGTTGATCTCTACGTCACCGATTCGGAGCGCGGACGGCCCAACCTGCTCTACCGCAACAACGGCGACGGCACGTTTACCGATGTCGCCGCGCGCGCGGGGCTGGCGGATCTCAACGGCGCCAAAGGCGCGAGCATGGACTGCGTCTGGGGCGACTACGACAACGACGGCCGCCCTGATCTCTACCTCGTCCGCTGGGGCAACGACTCGCTATTCCGCAACAACGGCGACGGCACCTTCCGCGAGGTGAGCGATGAGCTGTTCCGTCGGCGCAGCGGCGAGCCGGGCATCGACTGGGCGAACGGCAACGCCGCCGTGTGGCTCGACTACAACCTCGACGGCCGACTCGACCTGTACGTCGGCAACTACTTCAAGGACCACAACCTGTGGGATCTCGAAACGACCGAGATCATGCACGACGACTTCGAACAGTCGCGCAACGGCGGGCGCAACGCGCTCTATCGCCAGAACCCAGACGGCACCTTCACCGACGTCGCCCCCGAGCTGGGGTTGGATGATCCGGGCTGGACGCTCGCCGTCGGCAGCGGCGATGTGAACAACGACGGCTGGCCCGACATCTACGTCGCCGACGACTTCGGCCCCGACCAGCTATTCATCAACCTCGGCGGCGGCCGCTTCGAGAACGCCACCGAGTATGCCATCGGCTTCGACACCAAGAAGGGCATGAACGCCGAGTTCGGCGACTTCAACAACGACGGCTGGCTCGACATCTACGTCACGAACATCACCACCGATGAGTACCTCAAAGAGGGCAACATGCTCTGGTACAACAACGGTCCCGGGCCGGACGGGCGGGTGACGTTTACCGACATGTCGGTCGAGGCCGGGGCATTCAACGGCGGGTGGGGCTGGGGGGCGAAGTTCTTCGACTTCGACAACGACGGCGATCTCGACATCATCTCGCTCAACGGCTTCATCAGCGCGGGGCCCGGCAATTACTGGTACGACCTGGCCACGTGGACCGTCGAGGGCGTTGCCCCGACCGATGCCACGGCGTGGCCGGCCATCGGCGATCGATCCTTCTCCGGCTACGAGAAGACCCGCCTGTGGCGCAACGAGACGCTCTACACCTTCACCGAGCGGGCGGCGGAACTGGGCATCACCGATCCGCGTGACGGCCGCGGCGCGGTGATCTTCGACCCGGACAACGACGGCGATCTCGACCTGTTCGTCGCCAACCAGAATGATCGGCCCGATTTTTACCGCAACGACGGCGCAGCCCGCGATCACGGCGCGGGTGTGAATCACTGGCTCGGGGTGAAGCTCGTCACGCGGCCGGAGACGAAGGTGAACCGCGACGCCATCGGCGCGCGGGTGTCGATCGTGTCGGCGTCCGGGCGACAGATCCGCGAGCGCGACGGCGGCAACGGCTACAGCGGCCAGAGCGATCCGCGCCTCTTCTTCGGCCTGGGGCGCGACGACCGCGTCGATCTCCTCGAGGTCCGCTGGCCCGACGGCGGGCTGCAGTATCTGGAGAACGTGGAGGCCGATCGCTACATCACCGTCGAGCAGGATCCGTCGCAGTACGCCGACCGCGTTGCCATCGCCCCGACTCAGCCCACGCCGCGTGCCGCGCCGGTGAAGGCGCGCGAGGTACGAGTCGCCGACGAACTCGACCCCGCCCGGGTGGAGCAGCTGCTCGCCTCGATGGAGGAGAAGCTCGCGACGCTGCCAGACGGCTGGTCGCTGGGCAGCGCCTACCGCGCCCGCTGCGCCGAGTATGGCCAGCACGACCGGGCGGTCCGCTTCTTCGAGAAGCTCGCCGGGGCGCATGGCGAGCATCTCGCCACGCACGTGCAGTATTCGTGCACCTACGTCGACAAGATCCCCACCTGCGGCGGGATCGCCGCGGTGGTCAGCAAGGGCACGCTGGCGAACAACTCGCTGAAGGTGCTAAACCGCATCATCGAGAAACATCCCGACCTGTGGGTGGCCTGGTACTGCCGGGCGATGAACCACCTGCACTGGCCCAAGTCGCTGGGCCACTCGGACGACGCCGCCGCGGACTTCCGCCGCTGCCTCGAACTTCAGGCCGCCGACCCCGCCGGCCCCACGGCCCGGCCTTGGTATGTTCGCGCCCACATCGGCCTGGGTGACGCCCTCACCAAGGACAAGTCCTACGCCGAGGCCCGCAAGGCCTGGCAGGCGGGGCTGGCCCTCTTCCCGGCCGACCCGGCCCTCACCGAGCGTCTGGCGACGTCCGGCGACGACGCGCAGCTCGACTACGTCGAGTCTCACCGCAGCCTGGAGGCGGCGATCGATACGGATCTGTCGTTTCTGGACCACTGACCGGCCTTGGCCTGCGGCCGCGGCCGCCCGGTCGGTGAGCCATCACGCCCCGGTCAGACGGTTCGGCGAGGCCTCCTCGTGCCTCACCTGCCAAAGCCAAATAGCTACTAAAATATCAAAAAGTAGTATTGGCGCACGGCCGCCTACGTCATATACTAAATCTGAGAAGATTAGTTTAAGTGTAGTAGCTGTAAAGCTCTGAAGGTTAGGAGGTTATGGTGCAGCGCCCGGCTTTGCCCCCTTCTGAGAAGGCCACGAACGACGCCTTCATGGCGGTGATAGCCCGTCTGACCTCGAAGGGGTTCTCGGATCTTCTCGGACATGCCGAGGGAAGCGCGTATCGCCCTTGGGACGACGTGAGATGGAAGTCGCCACCTGACGGGCTGAGCCGGGAAGAGTGGTGGTCCGTGCTCAAAATGGTACGCAGGTCGGGCCGGAAAGTGGTCCCGCTTCGCGACTCGCAGGGCAAGAACTTCTCCTACGCGCTGACGGACCGCATTCACGAGAGCCTGCACAAGATCGACCTGAGCCTCGGCGGCAGTGTCGGAATGCATGATGTGCTCACGAATCCCGAGGGGCGAGATCAGTACATCGTTCGCTCTCTCGTGGAGGAGGCGGTCACGTCGAGCCTGATCGAGAAGGCACCGACGACGAGGCAGCTCGCTCGCGAGCTGCTGTTCAGCGCCCGCAAGCCCACCAACCTGGGTGAGCTGATGTGCCTGAACAACTACCTCGCCCTCGAACTCGTACGCAAGCTTCGCGATGCACCGCTCACTCCCGCAAGCGTGCTCGACGTCCAGCGATGCGTGACGCAGGGGACGCTCGACAAAGTCGACCAGTCGGGAAGGCTGCGCACAGCGGAGGATGGCTCGATCGACGTCGGCAACGAATTGAGCGGCGAGGTTTACCACATCCCGCCCCCCCCCGACGAACTTCCCGGACGGCTTCAGGCGATGTGCGATTTTGCGAACGAAGCTCCCCGGGCTGAGAGCTTCCTTCACCCTGTCATTCGCAGCATCATTCTGCACTTCTGGCTTGCGTATGACCATCCGTTCTGCGACGGCAACGGGCGTACAGCGCGTGCCCTTTTCTACTGGTCCATGCTGCGCAGTGATTACTGGCTGGCTGAGTACATCTCCATTTCGGAAATCATCTACCAGGCGCCGGCCCAGTATGGTCGTGCATTCCTGCTCACCGAGACGGACGACAATGACCTGACGTACTTCCTCCATTACCACCTTGATGTGATCGATCGCGCGGTGGTGGCTCTTCAGGACTGGATTGACCGGCGAACGAAAGAACTGGCCGCACTTGAAGGCCGCCTGCGCGGCATGCGCTACCTGAACCCACGCCAACGGGCACTGATCAGCCACGCACTGCGTCATCCGAAGGCGTCCTACACCATCGCCGGACACCAGCGAACCCACAATGTCGTGTACCAGACGGCTCGGACCGACCTGCTGGATCTTGCGGAGAAGGGACTGCTGCTGCAGGAGAAAATCGGTCGAGAGTGGCACTTCACGCCGGCCGACGGGATGGAAAAACTGCTGGAACAATAAGGGTGCTGTGCCGAGCAGGCTGGGGCCCGCTCACACCGTCGCCGCCTGCGTGCGGGTCTTGCGGAGGGCGAGGATGAGTTCCACTTCGCCGACGGCCCGGCCGGTTTCCCGGGCGATGCCGCGGGCGTCGAGCCCGGCTTCGGAGAGGCGGATCACCTCGGCCTGAAGGCGACGCTCCGGCGTGGCGGCGGCTGTATCGGGTGGTTCGTTCGCGTTTTCGGGGCGGGTCGAGCCGCCGGCGCTGCTTCGCCCTGTCGCCGATTCGTCGCAGACCACGTCCAGCGTGGCCCTGCCCTGCGCCTGGCGCTCCAGCCGCGAGAGGGCTTCGATGCGCTGGTCGGCATCGCGGATGAGGGCTTCCAGCCGGGCGAAGCGGGTGTCGATGCGGCCGTGGATCTGCCGGGCGAGGGCGTCCAGCTCGCGCATGACCTCCTCCGCCTCGGTGATGGTCGACTTCTCTTCGCGCAGGCGGGCCTGAAGCTCGCGGGCGTAGGTCCGCGGGTCGCTGCCCGCCTCCCGCGCCTTTCGGCGCAGCCGGATCATCAGCATGGTGGTCACCGCCACGATCGCTGCGATCGCCAGCAGTTGCTGCGGCGAGACGATCGCCGCGGGCAGGGCGGCGAGCGGGGCGGGCGAGATGATCGGCATCAGCATGCGCTACTCCCGCCGGGCGGGTCTCAGCCCTTCGACCCGGCCTGGCGCTCGTTCCACGCCGCCTCGGCCGCGGCGATGACGCGCTGAAGCGGGACATCGTGTTTCGCGGCCGCCGCCCGGCAGGCGTCGTACTCCGGTGTTGCGGTGTCGAACGCGCCGCGCCGGCCAACCTTCACGGCGATCGACCCGTATAGCGTGTCCACCGTTTCGGTCCGGCGGGCGAGCGTGGCCCGCTGGGTCACCTGGCGCCGGACCCCCAGCGTGGGCGTCTCGCGGAAAATGATCGCCTGCAGGCGATCGGCGTCCGCCGGACGGCACATCACGCTCAGCAGCAGGCCGCTGCGCCACTTCTTCATGCTTATCGGCATGGTGTACGCGTCCAGTGCACCCGCATCCATGAGGCGGTCGAGACAATGGCCCACAACCTGGGCCGAGGCGTCATCGATGTTGGTCTCCAGCACCACGACCTGGTCGTGGCCGCCCCCCTCCGGCGTCTGCCCGGCGGCGGAGTCGGCTTCGCCGATTACCACGCGCAGCACGTTGGGCAGCCCCTTGGTCTCCTTCATCCCCGCTCCGTAGCCGACGGATCGGATGGTCATCGGCGGCGGCGGGCCGAATCGGCTCGCCAGTGTCGTCAGCAGGGCCGCCGCCGTGGGGGTCAGCAGCTCGCCGTCCTCGGTAGTCGGGAGCACGGGAACACCCAGCAGCAGTCGGGCTACCGCCGGCGGTGGCACCGGCAGGAGGCCGTGATCGCAGCGGACGGTGCCGCTGCCCACGACCACGGGGGAGCAGTGGACCTCCTCCACGCCGAGCATTTCCAGCGCGATGACCGCCCCGACGATGTCGAGCACGGCGTCGATCGCCCCGACCTCGTGGAAATGGACCTTCTCGATCGTCGTGCCGTGGACCGCGGCTTCGGCTTCGGCCAACCGGGTGAAAACACGTTTCGCTTTGTCGAACACGCGTTCCGGAAGGCGGCCGGCCTCGAGGATCTGCACGATGTGCTTGAGGTGGCGGTGGGGGTGCTTCTGGGAGTCGTCGAGCTCGACGAGAAACCGCGAAGCGGCGATACCGCGCTTCGAGACGCGGTCGATCGTCAGCCCGTAGCCGGCAAGGCCGAGCGCTGCCAGTCGCTCGCGCAGCGCGTCCGGGGACGCGCCAGCGTCGATGAGGCTCGCCACGATCATGTCGCCGCCGGCGCCGCTGAAGCAGTCAAAGTAGGCAATCTGCAACGTAGTTTCTCCCAATTCGCCGAGCGTTGTACCCGGACGGGGCGGCGAGGACCAGTGCAAGTGCAGCATGCTCGCGCGGGCGGGCGCCGGCGCGCCTCACTTCGCGACAGACCACCTTCGCAACTTTCACCAGATTCGCAAGCCGCGCGGTCAACTCGTAACGGTTCGCCCGCGCGTGATGTGCTGCCCGCGTCGAGATCGCACGCGCAGGAATTGCGCAGCGCAGCGTTCTCAAAAAAGAAATGCTTGACGGATGCCGCGGACGTTGGGACAAAGGGCCGGTCCGAGATAGGGCGTACGCCTCCTGCGTTCTCCGGTGGGCTTCGCTCCCGCCGGGACTGCCGGGAGGAAAAAGACAACGTCGATTGCATCCCGCGATCGGCCGCACGGACACGGGGTTGCTCCTTTACCCGTGTCCGCTGCTTTTTTACCGAGCTGCGGCGGCTACTTGAGGTAGGCGAGGGCTCGCTCGCCTTCGCCGTCGAGGGCGATCGTGAGGCAGCGGCCGCGTGCGGATTCGGGCACGTCGATGACGCGGATTTCCCGCTCGAAATCGGCAAACTTCGGGGCCAGGCGAGGGAGGGCGTTGCCCGCCTGCTCGAGAAACGCCTCGTTGAAGCGGACGCCGTCGGTGTCGGGGTAAAGCGGCAGGTAGTGGATGTCGGCCTCGACCAGGTCCTGAAAGAAGTGGGTGCCGAAGGAGACTTCGGGGACGAACCCTTCCTTGGCCCGGGCCACCTCGATGAGCATGCGCGTGTGGTTGATGTCGGCGTAGCGGACGGGCACGCCGAGGCAGATGTCGTTGCTGCCCCATCGGCCGGGGCCGACGAGAATGAACTCGCGCTTGGGCAGCAGGTGGTTGAGGTGGCCGATGGCGCGGGCGATCTCGACGCGGCGCTCACGCGACGGAACGGCATCGTAGACCCGCGGATCGACATACACGATGTAGCGGATCGATTCGATCAGCCCGGTGCGCACGAACCGCGTCGCCTCGAAAAGCACGTCCTCGACGGGAATGTTGTCGGGCACGCGAACCGGCCCCGCGTCGCGGGTCTGGGCAAGCGTGCGACACTGCAGCATGTAGAACTTCTCGCCGTCGCAGGCAAACTCCATGTCGATCGGCATGCCGTAAGCATCTTCGAGGCGCGCGAGCATGTCGCGCACGCGGGCGGCGAAGGGCGTCGTGCGGATGAGCTTGTCGAAGGTGACGCGGAGCTGATCAGGCCGCGCGTCGATGTGCAGCCCCGGCGGCGAGAACAGGTCGCCGTCGCGGTACACGGAGACGATGCGGTCGATCATCGGGATGCCGTCGCCCTGCTCGAAGGCCTCCTGCACGCGAATGGACTCGAGGCGGTTGCGCTTGATGTTGATGACGTCCATCGTCTGCTGGCCGCTGCGGAGGATCTCCTGCACGCTGGATTCGGGCCGCAGCGTCGGCGCGCCGAGGGCGACCATGCGCGGGTAGTCGCTGCCCACCCGATCCACCGCCCGCGTGCCCAGCCCCATCACCACACGCGCCAGCCCGTCCTCACGCTTGATCCGCGGCGACCAGCGATACTCGTTACGCGAGAAGGCCACCCCCGCAAAAGGCGGGAAAAAGTAGTCGCCCACGTGCACGCCGACAACCTTCTGAATCAAAACCGCCATCTCTTCGACATAGTCGATGAGGTTGTGTTCACGGCGATAGAGGATCGGGTCGGGCGCCATGACGCTGGCGTAGACCTCGGCGATGGCGGCCAGGACCGTCCGCAGGCGCTCCTCCAGCGAGCCCTGGTTGGCCACGAACACGCTGGCGTATTTGCCGGAGAACGCCGTGCCGAGGCGGTCCTCAAGCAGGCTGCTGGAGCGCACGATCACCGGGTGGTTGCCGACGGCCGTCAGGATGGAGCGCAGGCGCTGAACAATTTCGAGCGGAAAATCGCCGATGCGAAACACGCCGCGGATCAGCGGGTACTCGCGGCCGACGTCGTCGATCGGCTTGTATTTCTGGTTGGCGTACTCGTGCAGCCGGTTAAGGCGCAGGAAGTCTTCGACCACGTCGCTGCGTAGGAAATACGACTCGGGCATCGCGACCGGCAGAAACGGCGATCCGCCCGCTTTCTCGTCGGCGTCGGCGAGGATCTTGTAGGCCAGGATCATGCCGCCGGCCTTGCCGCCGATGCGGCCCATGCCGGCGTCGCTGCCGATGATGTGCCGCGTGACGTCGGCGAAGTCGCGGATCTGAAGGTGGTTCTTGGCGATGCCGATGAACTCGAGCTGGTCGCTGAAGAAGTGGCGGATCAGCGCCACGCGCGTGCCCATCACCTCGGCCGGGGCGAGCTTCGTCTCACCCAGCGGCAGTTCGCTGAAGCGCTGAATCTTGTCGGCGAGCTGGCGGAAGGAGACGTTTGCCTGGTTGGCGACGGTTTCGAGGTTGTGGACTTCTTCCTGCTTGATGGTCAGGTTGACGAGGTCGTCGATCTCTTCGCCCGAGAAGTGGGCGCCGGTCAGGCGGCGGATGATCGTCTCGACGTGCTGCCGCTCGGTATCGCTGAGGCGGTCGCGTTCGAGCTGATTGGGGTCGCCGCCTTCCTGAAGGCGCGGCCGCCCGGCCGATTCGCGGGCCTCGTCGTGAATGGCGTCGATCGACGTCACGCCCCCCTTGTGCAAAGCGACGAGCACCTGACGATAGATGCGTTCGGCGAGATGCGGATGGGCCTTGAGGTGCCAGTCGAGCCGGTCGGGCACCGAGTTGGGGGGCGCTTCAGCCATTGTCGCGTCAAACCAGCCAGATCCGTCGCGGCGTGAAAAGCGGGCCCGACGGGATGTGCCTATGATGAAGCGGGCGGTGGATTGACGCAAGCCGACGAGCGGGTCGCCTCGGCGCGTGCCGGGCGCTCTTTTCCTGCATTTGCATTATACTGGCGCGAGCCATCGGCGCGGTCCGATGCGTATTGGCCGGGAGCATTGATCGACACGCCATGAGCCGACGTCGCAGCGAAAAGTCATCCACCCGCAAGGTTGTCCCGGCCGTCCCGCACTGCGACGCGACGCCTGCATCGACGGGCGGACGCGGCGTTTCGCTGCCGATCCTCGCTCACGGGCCGGTCAGGGCCTCGCGCAACAGCCGCCGCCGGGCGATCGTGCTGATTGTCGTTCACGTCCTGATGGCCATTCACATCGTTCAGTGGCTGATCGTGGGTCGGACGCTGTCTCCCGTCGAGCCGTCCGAGGCGATGTACACGCTGAATCGCGGCGAAGTGAACGCGGGCTTCCTCTTCTTCCTCGCCGCCATTGCGGCGACGCTGATCTTCGGGCGGTTCGTCTGCGGCTGGGGCTGTCACTTCATCGCCTACCAGGATCTTTGTGCGTGGCTGCTGAAGAAGGTGGGCATCACTCCCAAGCCCTTCCGTGCGCGATTCCTGGTGCTTGCGCCGCTCGCGCTGGCTCTGTACATGTTCGTATGGCCAACGGCCTATCGCGAGGTGGCGATTCTGCTGGGCGTCGAGGGAGCTCAGCGCCCGATCTTCGAGAACCACCTGATTACCGCGGAATTCTGGGCGACGTTCCCATCCATTCCGGTGGCGATCATTTCGGTGCTGATTGCGGGCTTCTCCATCGTGTACTTCCTGGGGGCCAAGGGGTTCTGCACCTACGCCTGTCCCTACGGCGGGTTCTTCGGCCTGGCTGACCGGGTGGCGCCGGGGCGCATCCGCGTCACCGACGACTGCGAACACTGCGGCCACTGCACCTCGGTGTGCACGTCAAACGTCCGCGTGCACGAGGAGGTGGCGCTCTACGGCATGGTCGTCGATCCCGGCTGCATGAAATGCCTCGATTGCGTGAGCGTCTGTCCGAACGACGCGCTCTACGTCGGCTTCGGGCGGCCGGCTACCGGGGCAAAGCCCGCCAAGCCGCCCAAGAAGCGGCGGTTTTCCTTCTCGCTGGGCGAGGAGGTGGCGATGCTGCTGATCGGGCTGGGGACATTCCTGGCCTGTCGCGGATTGTACGACGTGTTCCCCATGCTCATGACGATGGGGTTGTCTGCGATGGTCGGTTGGATGACCGTGACCGCCTGGCGAACCGCCTTCGGCGCGAACGCGAAGGTGCAGCGGACCCAGCTCGCCCTCGGCGGGCGGGCCACTCGGGCGGGGCGGCTGTTTGTCGCCGCCAGTGCCCTGGTGCTGGTGTTCGTGCTGCACGCCGCCTGGATCAAGGTGCACACCAAGGTGGGCCACTCGCTGCTGGCTCGCGCCGGGGCTCGTCACGACTCCTGGCGGATGAATGCGGCCGAGTTCGCCGCGGCGAGTGATGCGCAGCGAGCCGACCTCGCCGCGGCGGTCGCCTGGTTCGACCGGGCCGACGCCGTTTCGCTGATGGTGAAGGTGGACCTGCTGGAGGGCATGGTCCGCGCGTATCACCTGGTCGACCGACCGGAAGCGGCCGAGGCCGCGGCCCGCCGGATCGTTCGGCGTCACCCGACGTATCCCCAGGGGCGTTACCTCCTGGGCAGCGCCCTGGCCCGGCTCGGTCGCCGCGACGAGGCCATCGCCGAGTACCGCGCCGCGCTGGAACGCCTGCCCGAGCATCACCTGGCCCGGCAGGAGCTGCTCGCCGAGCTGCGGGCTGCCGGTCGTCGCGACGAGATTCGCGCCATGCTGCTCGACGTGCTCGAGCGCGGCCCGGCGCAAGCGGACTTCCTGGCTGACGTGGGGCGCGAGCTGACCGATGCCGGCTGGTACGCCGACGCGGTCAACGCGTTCCGGCGGTCCATGGCTGTTCATCCGCACAAGACGGACGCACGGCTCGGCCTGCGTCACGCGCTGGTCCAGTCGGGGCAGGCGGAGGCGGCGTTCGCCCTTTACCGTGACGAGATGGCGGCTCAGCCTTCCGACGCCGCGATCGTGATCGAGTTCGCCGAACTGTGCTTCGCGCAGAGTCAGTTCGCGCAGGCGGAAGCGGAGGCCCGCCGGGCGATCGCGCTTGATCCGCAGGCCAGGTCGGCCCTGCGCGTGCTGGCGTTCTCGCTTGCCGCGCAGCAGCGTATGCCCGAGGCCATCGCCGTTTTCGAACAGCGCATGGCGGCCGCGCCCGACGATGTGGACCTGCGGGCCGAGTTCGCCCAGTTTCTGCTTCAGCTTGGCGAGTACCCACGGGCGGAGGCGCACGCCCGGTTCGTCGCCGAGCACCGCCCGGATCAGCCGATGGGTCATCTGCTGGCCGCGGATGTGTACATAGGCCTGCGCCGCTGGCCCGATGCGATTGAGTCTCTGCGGAAGGGCATCGCCCTGCAGCCGGCGTCTCCCGAGCCGCACTTCAGCCTGGCCTTCAGCCTCTACAGCGCGGGCGACTTCGCCGCCGCGGAGGAGTCGGTTCGCGAAGCCATGCGCCTGTCGCCGGGCGACCCGGCGTATCGTGATTTGCTCGTGCAGATCCTGGTGGCCATGGGTCGCACGGAGGAGGCAGCGGCCGAGGCGCCGCGTCAGCCGCCGCGCCCCTGAGCCCGCCCGGCCGCCTCAACCACCGTGGGCGCTGTTCTGCATCAGCGCCCACGCGCCGTCGACCGCGATGAGCTTCACGGCGGCCGTCGTCAGGGCCGCCCGGAAGGCGATGGTGAAGTGTCGCGGCTTGAGTTTCCGCAGCAGTTGTTTGCCCATCAGCGTGCCTGGCACGGTCATGGCCATGAGCACCACCGCCAGCAGCCCGAGCTTAGCCACGTCGAGGCGCTCACCGAGGATGAACGCGAAGGCGGGAAACTTCACGAGGTGGGAAATCATCTGGCAGGTTGCCTGCGTGGCGATGAGGCGTTCTTTTTCGTAGTCCGCGCGGGCGATCACCGGGGCGATGAGCGGTCCGATGGCGCCGAGCGTCAGCGCCGCAACCCCCGCGACGAAGCCGATGACGACGAAAGGCGCGCCGCCTTCCGCGCGACTCGTCGGCTTCGGCAGGTACGTGGCCACGAGCACGTACACCCCCACCACGATCTTGAGCCACGGCTCGCTGCCTTCAAACTCGCCGAAGCGCCAGAGGCACACTGTGCCGATCGCCGCCCCCGGCACCAGGCCCAGGGAGAACCGGCCGATGGCCGGCCAGTCCACCTGCCGGAAGAAGACCGTCACCCTCATCGCGTTGCTGGCCACCTGCACGGCGGCGTGGGTGGGGATCGCCTCGGCGTGGGGGAAGAAGGAGAAGATCGCGGCGAGCATCAGGATGCCGCCGCCGACCCCCACGACCGCAGAGAGTGCGGAGGTCAGCAGGGCGATGACCGCGAGGATGATGTAGGTCCAGAGCAAGCCGGTTCTCGGGTAGCGGCGTCGGAGACGCGGGCGGGCGCCCTACTCGTCGTCAGTCTCGCCGTCGGCCTCTCCGGTCGACGGGGCAGCCGCTTCGGGTGCGGCGAAGTCGGACCGCTCGAGCCGGCCGTCGGGGCGTTCGTGCAGCTGCTGGATGCGTCGCTCCGCCCCCGCAAGGATTTCGCGGCACTGCCGCACGAGCAGCATCCCCTGCTCGTATTTCGTGATCGACTCTTCCAGCCCGATGCGGCCCTGCTCGATCTGCTCGGCGATTTCCTCGAGCTGGCGAAGGGCCTCTTCGAATGTCAGCTTCTTCCTGGCCATGATCCGCGCATTATGCGGCGCGGGGTCGCCCGTGGGTAGTCGGGTCTCGGCGGCCGACGTGGACGCCGGCCCCCCGCGCGGATAGGTTGCGGATGCCCCCGGGAGAAACCCTCGTGACCGGCGATCTTGTTGTCCGCAACATTGGCGAACTGCCCGTCATCCCGGCGGGGCCTGTCAGCGGTCGACGGATGCGCGACGTACCGCTCCTGACGGACGCCGCCGTGGTCGTTCGCGAGGGGCGGATTGCCTGGTTCGGTCCGGACGCCGAGGCAGTCCGGGTCGCGGCGCCCGGCGCGGTCCAATTCGACGCCGCGGGCGGCTGCGTCACGCCGGGGCTGATCGACTGCCACACCCACACGGTCTTCGCCGGGACGCGCGAGCGGGAGTTCGTCCAGCGCCTGGAAGGACGGTCCTATGCCGAGATCGCCGAATCGGGCGGCGGCATCCGCGTGACGGTCGACGCCGTGCGCGCCGCCACCGTGGATCAACTGGTGGAGCAGGCGCGCCCGCGGCTGGCCCGGATGCTCTGCAGCGGCGTGACAGCGGTTGAAATCAAGAGCGGCTACGGGCTGTCGGTTGAGGCGGAGTTGAAGATGCTCGCGGCGATCCGCCGCCTGGCGGATCCCGACGGCGGGGCGGGGATGGAGATCGTGGCGACCTACCTCGCCGCCCACACCACGCCGCGTGAATTCGCCGACCGGCCCGACGCCTACCTCGACGCCGTGCTCGCCGAGGACGTGCTCGCCCGGATTCGCGACGAGGGGCTGGCCGAGTTCTGCGACGTGTTCACGGAGCGCACTGCGTTCAACGTCGCGCAGAGCCGCCGCGTGATGGAGGCCTGCGGGCGGTTCGGGCTCGGCGGGAAGATCCACGCCGACCAGATCACGCAGATCGGGGCGTCGCGCCTGGCGGGCGAACTGGGGGCTGTGTCCGCGGATCACCTCGAACACGTCGACGACGCCGGCATCGCGGCGATGAAGCAGGGGGGCACGATCGCCGTCCTGCTGCCCGCGTGTTCGTTTTTCCTCGGCGTGGGCCAGGCGCCCGCGCGGCGGCTGATCGACGCTGACCTGCCGGTTGCCGTGGCCACCGACCTGAATCCGGGTTCGTCGATGGTCGAGTCGCTGCCGCTGACGATGACGATCGCCTGCACCCAGATGCGCATGACCCCCACGGAGGTGCTCGTGGCCGTTACGGCGAATGCCGCCGCGGCCCTGCGGCGGCAGGACCGGCTGGGTGCGATGGTCGTCGGCCACCAGGCGGACCTCGTCGTGCTCGACGTGCCCAACCACGCCCGCTGGATGTACGAGCCGGGACGATCCTGTGTCCGCGCGGTGATCCGCCGGGGGCGGGTGGTCGCCGGGGGCTAGCGCCCGGTCACTCGACGCTTGTTCCCTTCTTCGGCTCGGCGGTCTGCGGGGCAAGGTACTTCTCGAACCACGCCATGTCCCATGCCATCTTCGCCTTGCGGTTGGTGTAGGTCGTCAGCCCGTGCCCTTCGCCTGGATAGGTGATCAGCTCGGTCGGCGTGCCGACGTAGTGCTTGAGGCCGCGGTAGAGGCTCTGGCTGTGGCCGGGCGGGCAGCGCGGGTCGTCGCCGCCGACGTGGATGAGCGTCGGCGTGGTGACCTTGTGCAGGTTGTAGAGCGGCGAGGATTTCTGGTACTTCGCCGCATCCTGCCAGGGCAGCTTGGCGCCCATGAAGTTGATGACGTGGCCCGGCGTGTCTTCGAGACCCCACTGGATCACCATGTCGAGCACGCCCGCGCCGCTGCTGGCGGCCTTGAAGCGCGTGGTCTGGGTGATGAGGCAGTTGGTGAGATAGCCGCCGTTGCTCCAGCCCATCACACCGAGCCGCTCGGGATCGGCGATGCCGCGCTCAATCATCGCGTCGACGCCGGCGAGGATGTCTTTGACTTCAATGTCGTTCTCGCGGCCGACAAGGTCGATCATGAACCGGTCGCCGTAGCCGGTCGAGCCTCGGTAGTTCGGCGACAGCCGGGCATAGCCGCTCGACGCGAGCGTAGCCTCGCCGTAAATGCGCAGGTTGAATTGATAAGTCGTCGCCGCGGTGGGGCCGCCGTGAATCTCGACGACCATCGGCAGCGGTCCGTCCGCCGGCTTGTAGTCGGGTGGTAGCTCAAGGATTCCTTCGACCTTCGTGCCGTCGGGAGCGGTCCAGTCGACGATCGAGATCTGGGGCATCTTCCACTCGGCCATCTGCGGATTGACGTCGGTCAGCCGGTCGAAACGCCCCTCCCCGGCCGGGGCGTCGGCCTGGAGGTAGTAGACGTCGTCGAGGTGCTCCGGCGTCGCGAGCGCGGCGTACATGCCGCCGCCGACCCGGGCGAAGGAGAACGAGCTGACAACGACGTCGCCGGGGGTCAGCACGTCGGTGGCGCCCTGTCCGCCGTCCTTCACGTCGATGATGCGGTAGACGCGGGTGCGCGCCTTGTCCTCGGCGATGTAGGCGAGGTTGCGCGTGCCGGGCTGCCACTCCATCGTCCCGCCGATCGCGTGCACCTCGCCGTCACGGTTGAGCTTCCGGACGGTGGGGGCGCCCTCCCCGAACTCGGCCACGTAGAGTTCCGCCGGGTAGCCGTCCCACGAGACCGACAGGGCCAGCGCGGCCGAGTCGCCCGACCAGGCGATACCGTCGAGCCAGCCGTAGGGAGAGGCGACGTTTTCGCGCCACAGGTTGTCGGGCAGGGTGGTGACGGTCTTGCTCTCCGTGTCGTAGATATCGACGCGCGACCAGCCCTCGTTGGTCAGCAGCGTGGCGTCGGGCGTGGTGAGCATGGCGATGCGTCGCATGTCGGGTGAGACGCGGAAGGCGCCGATGACGCGCTTCTCGTCGACAATCTTTTCTTCGCGCCAGGTGGTCAGGTCGAGCCGCCAGATCTGGGAAAACTCGGTGACGCCGTGGCCGTACTCCAGGTCGCCGTACTTCTCGCGCAGCTCCTTGAATTCGTCGTCGACGACTTCGTTGCCCTTCGTGTAGTAGAGGTAACGTCCGTCCTGCGAGAGGTCGTAGAGGCCGATGCCTCCGTCAACGCGCGTGACGGCTTGGGGTTCGGCGCCGCCGGTCAGCCGCCAGACCTGCTTCTTGCCGTTGAAGGGCGGGTCTTTCTCGTCGCCGCGCTGGGGGTTGCTGGTGTAGTAGACGAACCGGCCGTCGGGGCTCCACTGGGGGGCGCCTTCGTTGGCGCGATCGAACGTAAGCCTCAGCGGCCGCCCGGTCGCGATGTCGACGATCCACAGGTCGGTGTTGCGCTTCTCGGCGGGCGGCTCCCAGCGCATGTCGGTGTAGGCGGCCAGGCGGCCGTCGGGCGAGGCGGCGCAGCCGGTGATCACCGCGATAGAGAAGTAGTCCTCGGGGACAATCGTGTGCGTCCGCTCGGCGGCAAGGGCCGCCCCCGCGGCCAGCAGGGCCACCGCCGGGGCGACGAAGCGAACAAACCCCGCAAACGGGGACGGCATGCGGTAGTCCTGGCGCACGGTGATTCTCCGGTAGCTGGGTGAACGGTGCATCCGGCCATTGTGCATGGCCCCGCCGCGACGGGCAAGGATGCGGGCGTGTCGCAAACTGTCCGGGGGCGGGAACCGCAGTGATCGCGATCATACAGAGACCCGCGTAGAGCGCGGAGGCGGAGAAGAGTGCACACGGAGACGCGCTGCCGGCGGGGCCGGACTGCGTGGCGGCGCGTCCTCCCGACGATCCGGAGCCAGGCGGAGTGTCCAGCGCGTCTCCGCGCTCTTTGCGTGGTCTCCGCGATCTCTGCGGTTGCTCCTTCTCCGGTGCCCGGCGAGAAGGCTAGTGTCGTTCGCCGGCACGGGCGGGGGTCTTTGTGCCGGGGGCGTCTGCGACGAGGCCGCTGCGCAGCGTGTTTTCGGTGATGCAGCGCGCGTCCATGAAGTGCAGCAGGTAGTCGGGTGAGCCGGCCTTCACGCCGGTACCGCTCAGCTTGAAGCCGCCGAAGGGCTGGGCGTCGACCTGCGAGCCGGTGATACGGCGGTTGATGTAGAGGTTGCCTACGGCCATTTCGCGCCGCGCGGCAGCTCGATTCGCCGCCGGCCAAGGCAGTGAG
>CAYRSS010000040.1:0-36827 GCA_964426945.1 uncultured Phycisphaeraceae bacterium | reverse complement strand
TGCACGCCTGCGTGCCGGAATAGTCGAACTCGCACGCCTGGCCGATCACGATCGGTCCGGAGCCGATGATCAGGATATTGCGGATGTCGGTTCGCCGGGGCATCGCAGCTCACGGGAACGCCGCGGAGCCCTCCGGGGCAGGCCGTCGTCCCCGGGGCCGCTCGCGGCGCGGCGGGACAGGTTACCAAGGAGCCGGACCCCACGCCATGCCGAGAACATTTCGACGCTCCCAGGACCGAAAGGCCGGGGTAAACGAGAAAAAAAGCCGGGTCTGACGCGACTGTGCCGAGCGTCCTGCGGGAGCGCTTCCGAGGCGCCCTGCCTCACTGCGCGATTCTGCGCACGGGGCCGGCCGGCGCTGGACAGCCACCCCGCTGGGGGGTTGCCCCCGTCATCGGCGCGGCCGCGCCGGGCCAAGCGCCCGCTACCGTGGCGCGCCGGCCGTACGATGCCAGCCGCGCGGCACTGATGTCCGGGGATCGGTGGCAGATGGGCGGCGCCGAAGCACTCAAGGGCCTCGAACTCGCCGACGATGAGCAAGTTGCCGGAGCAACGGCGCAGGGGCCGGCGATCCCGGGGGACTGCAATTCCGCCCCACAGGATCGGTCAGGGCACGCGTCGCATCACCTCGTCGCGGCGGGTCAGGAAGGGTGAGTCATGACTTGTGCTCGAGGGTGAAGACCCGAAACCAAGGAGTGCCACTTGAGCCCCGCAGAAGCCTCATCCCCAAGGCCCATCGGCGCGCACCGATACGACATGGTCGGCCTGCTGCTGGACGCGGTCGAAGCGCCGCTGGCGGCGCTTGACGAAGCAGGCGAAATCGTGCTGACCAACCGGGCATGGCGCGACTTCACCCGTTTGACCCCCTCGCCAGGCGGGGACAGTTCGGAGGGCACGAACTACCTGGCCCAGTGCCTCGCGGCAGCGGATCGTGGCTGCGCCCATGCGCTGACCTCGGCCTCCGGGATCCGCCGTGTCATCAGCGGCGAGTCGCCCGAATTCCGCATGGAGTACCCCCGTGACACCGAGCACGGCCTGCGGTGGTTCCAGGTGCAGGTGCGGCCCATGACCGACGCGCGTCCCACGGCCGTCGTGGTCTGTCACTACGACGTCACCGATTGGATTCACTCGCGGAAGGCGATGATACAGGCCAACGAACACCTTCAGCGGATGGCGATGTTTGACACGCTCACCGGCACTCTCAACCGCGGTGAGCTGATGCTGCGGCTGCTGGTGGAGACAGAGCGGGCCATCCGGTTCCACGTGCCCCTGTCGGCCATGATGATCGACGTCGATCACTTCAAGCACATTAACGACCGGTTCGGCCACATCCGCGGTGACGCCGTGTTACGCACTGTCGTGGAGGTCATCCGCCTGTCGCTTCGCGAGTTCGACGTCCTCGGTCGCTACGGTGGGGAAGAGTTCATTGTCATCATGCCGTTGACGTCTTACGAGTCCGCCATGCGTGTCGCTCATCGCTGCTGCGACCTCGGGCAGACGGTCGTCGGCGGGCCGGGTGGGCAGGAGACCAAGGTCACCGTCACGATCGGCGTCGCCTCGATCGGCGAGGAGATTATCGACGTCTCGTCGCTGCTGCATGCCATGGACCACTCCCTCTACCTGGGCAAGTCGGCGGGCCGAAACCGGGTCGTCGGCCGCGAGGGACCGTGGGATCCGACTTCACAGCCGGCGGTCAGCGCGGACCCTGGCCTACGCGGGCCGCGGGCCGCTGACTCCAGGACCGAATCTCGTGGCACCGGCTTCGCCGGTCCGACGCGGTCGGCGGAAGCAGGTTCGCTGCTGACCCGTCCGGCTCTTCCAAGCCCGGCCGCCCCGACACAAGTTCCCGACGCCTTTGCCTGATTCTGCCGGCGCCCTGCGATGATCACGTGAGGATGAGGCGCGCGGTTTCCGCGCAGCAGGAGGGTCGTCGCCAACGCCGGGATCGGTTCGTCTGGCGAGGCCGGCGTCAGGGATGGCGGCTGTCGAGGACCTCGCGGACCTTGCGGGCGAGGGCGATGGGCGAGAAGGGCTTCTGCAGGAACCATACCTCCGCCGCGAGGATGCCGTGCCGCATCACCGCGTCATCGGTATAGCCGCTGAGGAACAGCACTTTGAGGTCCGGGTAGCGGGCCGTCAGCGTGTCGGCGAGCTGGCGGCCGCTCATCTGGGGCATGATCACGTCGGTGACGAGCAGGTCAATCCGGCCCTCGTGCTCGGCGGCCAGCGCGAGGGCCGCCGGACCGTGGCAGGCGTCGATCACATGGTAGCCGTTGGACTCGAGAGACAGCTTGGCGATGGTACGAACGCCCGGTTCGTCCTCGGCGAGGAGAATGGTCTCACCACCGGGCAGGGCCAGCCTGTCGTCGGGCTCGACGTGCGTCAGTTCGACCGCCTCCATCACGGCCGGGAGGTAGATCCGGAAACAGGAGCCGGCCTCTTCCTCGCTCTCAACGTCGATGTGACCCTCGCTCTGCTTGACGATGCCGTAAACAGTCGCCAGACCCAGCCCCGAGCCCTTGCCCGGCGGCTTGGTCGTGAAGAATGGCTCGAACAGTCGGCCGCGGTGGGCCTCGGGGATCCCGCAGCCGGTGTCTGTCACGGCCAGCGTGACGTAGCTCCCCGGCCTGAGGGCTGGCGTGGTGTGGGCGATGTCGACGGTAGAGGTTTCGATGGTGATCTGCCCGCCGCCGGGCATGGCGTCGCGCGAATTGATCACCAGGTTCATGATGACCTGCTCGAGTTGACCCGGGTCGACCCGGACGGGTCGCAACTCGGGCGCCAGCCGCACGGTCAATTCAATATCTTCGCCGATGATCCGGCGCAGCATCTTCTCAAAGTTGATGACGATCTCGTTAAGCTCGACGACGCGCGGCTCGAGCACCTGGCGACGGCCGAAGGCCAGGAGCTGGCGCGTCAGCACGGCCGCCTTCTGGCCGGCGCTGCGGATCTCGCTGACGCAGGTCAGCCGCGGGTCGTGCGGCGAGCACATCGTCATGAGCATCTCGCAGTAGCCTTCGATGACGGTCAGGATGTTGTTGAAGTCGTGCGCAATGCCGCCGGCGAGCTGGCCGATCGCCTCCATCTTCTGCGACTGGCTGAGCTGGTTCTCGAGGCGTTTCCTCTCGGAGATGTCCCGGAGCACACCCGTGAAGTACTGCCGGTCGTCGAGTTGAAAGCCGCTGACGCCCAGGTCCACGGGGAAGGTCGAGCCGTCCTTGCGAAGCCCCTCTACCTCGCGACCGATGCCGATGATCCGCGCCTTGCCCGTACGGAGGTAATTGCTGAGGTATGTGTCGTGTTCGCTGCGAAACGGCTCGGGCATGAGCATGCTGACATTCATGCCGAGTACTTCGCCCTGCGTATAGCCGAAGGTTTTCTCCGCCGCCTGGTTGAAGGACTGGATGATCCCGCGGTCGTCGATGATGACGATGCCGTCGATCGTGGTGTCGACGACCGAGCGCAGAAGCCCCTCGGCCAGACGGCGCGCAGTCATATCACGCGTGATCACCGAAAAGCCGCGAAGACTGCCCTTCTCGTCGCGCAGCGCGGTGAGGATGACGTTGGCCCAGAAGCGCGAACCATCCTTGCGCAGCCGCCAACCCTCCTCCTCGATGCGTCCGAGCAGCTTGGCCTCCTGAAGGCCGTCCTCCGGAAGCCCCTCGGTCACATCGTCTCGCGTGTAGAAGCGGGAGAAGTGTCGTCCGGTGATCTCATCTTCGCTGTAACCGGTGATGCGCGCGGCCCCGTCGTTCCAGGTCGTCACCTGGCCGGTCGGGTCGAGCATGAAAATCGCCAGGTCGGTTACACCCGCGATGAGGAGTCGGAATCGCTCCTCGCTGGCGCGGAGGGAGTCCTCGACCGCGCGTCGCCGGGTCACGTCGCGCGTGATGCGGGCGAAGCCGATGTGGCGGCCGGAGTTGTCGCGCAGGGCGCTGGTCACCGCCTCCGCCCAGAAGCGCGATCCGTCCTTGCGGACGCGCCAGCCTTCGACCTCGCAGGGTCCGTGCGCCAGCGCCTCGGCCAACTCACGATCCGGCAGGCCAGCGGCGCGGTCCTCCGCCGTGTAGGTCACCGAGAGGTGATCGCCGACGATGTCGCGCTCGGCGTAACCGGTGATCTGCTCGGCGCCGGCGCCCCACGTCACGATCCGACCGCTGGGGTCGATCATGAAGATCGCGTGCTCGCGCACCGCATCGAGCAGCAACTGCAGCGCCCGCTCAGGATGCTGTTCGAGAAGGACAGCCAGTTTGTCAGCGGCGGTCGGAGCAAGCATGTGAAACCTCACGGTGTTCATCGTCCATGATGTGGCTTATTCCGCACTTAGCGACCAGGTTGGGTTGATTCCTTCAGCGCCACAGGTGTCCGGTTATGGAGCGCCTCGCGCGCGAGGCGGCGCATGCGTCACGGCACTGGCACCGGCTGACCACCTGGCCCAGAGTGAAAGCCCTTGCAGGAGGCCCGACGCGCACGGATTGGCTGGGGGATTCGCCCTACCGACGGAGCGAGGAAGCTGGTCCATCGACGAAGCGGGCTCGGCCGGCCCGATCACGCTCGGACGTGCAGAGGTCGTGAGCAGAATGCTGCAGACGGAGCAGCGGCGAGGCGCGATCACCCTCGGCAGCGCGATGGCGGGCGGTCTAGGCCGCGGCGCCGGCGGTGTCGATCTTGGTGACGCTGACAACCTCTTCGATCGTGGTCTGGCCGCGAAGGACCTTCTCCCAGCCGTCCTCGCGCATCAGGTGCATGCCATGCTGGCGGGCGTACTGCTGGAGCTTGGTTGCGCTGAGGCGCTGGACGATCATTTCCCGGACCCTGTCGTCGATGCGGAAGAGTTCGTAGATCCCGAGGCGGCCGCGGTAGCCGGAGTGTCGACAGTCGGCACAGCCCTTGCCTTTGAAGAGCGGCTGACGCGGCTTCATCAGGGCAAGCAACTCGGGCGGAACCTCGCCAGCTTCGGGCTGGTACTCTGCGCGGCAGTGCGGGCAGATCTTGCGGACCAGGCGCTGGGCGAGCACGCCGGTCACGGAGCTGGCCACAAGGAACGGCTCGACACCCATGTCGAGCAACCGGGTCGAGGCCGTGACCGCGTCGTTGGTGTGCAGCGTGCTGAACACGAGGTGACCCGTGAGCGAGGCGTTCATCGCCACCTCGGCGGTCTCCAGATCGCGGATCTCACCGACGAGGATGACGTCGGGGTCGTGACGGAGAAACGCGCGCAGGCCGCTGGCAAAGGTCAGCCCGATGTGCGGCTTGACCTGGATCTGCTGAATCCCCTCAATGTAGTACTCGACAGGATCCTCGACCGTGAGCACCTTGATCGTGTCGCTGCGGATCGTGTTGAGCGCGCTGTAGTGCGTGGTCGTCTTTCCGGAGCCGGTCGGACCGGTGACGAGGATGATGCCGTAGGGCTGGTGGATCAGCTCCATCATCCCTTCGAGCGCCTGGCCCTGCATGCCCAGGTCGGACATCGCGTGCAGGACGTTCTGCTTGTCGAGGATACGCATGACCACCGAGCTGCCGAACGCAGCGGGAATCACGCTGACGCGCAGGTCGATGTCGCGGTTCTGGGCCTTGATCTTGAAGCCGCCGTCCTGGGGCAGGCGCTTCTCGGCGATGTTCAGGTTGCACAGAATCTTGATGCGCGACACGATCGCCGCATGGAACCGCCTGATTTCCGGCGGAACATTGGTCGTGTGCAGCACGCCGTCAATGCGGTAGCGGATCTTGAGGTCGTTCTCGTAGGGCTCGATGTGAATATCGCTCGCCCGCTCGCGGATCGCTTCGAGCAGGATCTCGTTGACGAGCTTGACGACCGTGGCTTCCTGGGCCTGCTCGATCAGGTCGGCGTTGTCGCGGTCCTGGTCGGACACGACTTCGACGCTGAGCGGCTTGTCCGCGATCATGTCCTCGACGGTCTGGCTGCCGACGCCGAAGTACTTTTTGATGATCCGCGCGATTTCCTCTTCCGAGGCGAGGACCGTCTCAATCCGAGAACCGGTGAGCATGCGCAGCTCGTCGAAGGCGTACAGATCGAACGGGTTCGACGTGGCCACGCGGATGGTGCCGTTGTGCGCCTCGATGGGGATCAGGCGATAACGGTGAACCGCCTTCGACGGAACCCGGGCGAGCACGTCGCGCGGGATTTCCATCTGGGAGAGGTCAACGATGGGGATGGCGAGCTGCTCCGCGTAGATCGCCAGGTAGTCGCGCTCCGAGATGATGCCCAGCCGGGCGAGACAGCGCTCGATGCGCTCGCCGGGCTTGCGGGCGCTCTGGCCCTGCTGGAGCTGTGCCTCGGAAATCTTGCCGCGCTGAAGTAGGACTTCGCCGAGACTCAACGGAACGCCTTCCACGAACCACCCCGTTCACCGGCCCGGGTGGATGAACCTGCGATCGTGACCGCGCACCCTCCGCGCGGAAGGGTGCCCGGTTGCTTATACACGGCGGGCGCCCCGCAGGATTCGCCCGACCGGTTCAAACCTAACCACTTTCTTGACAATCAGTTATGATCTTGCAGGCGCAAACGGGGCGGCGCCGTGGTCGCCTTGCCCCCCCGCGCAGACGCGGCTATTGTCGGATCCGGCGACGGCGGGGCCCTCCCGCCGGCCGAGCCCACACCGAGCGAGGGGGAGTCATGCCCGTGTCCGATCAATCCCGCTACACCGCCGCCAAAGCCCGTCTGGCCGCCGCCGGTCAGGAGCACGTCCTGCGATGGTGGCCCGAGCTCTCCCCGACGCAGCAGCAATCGCTCCTCGCGGAAATCGAGTCGGTGTCGTGGGAGTCCGTAACGCCGCTCATTCGCACCCACGTGCTGGCCCGCCCGGAGGTGAGGCTGCCTCAATCCCTCGCCCCGGCGGACGTGATGCCCCGGACCCCGAACGCTTCGCAGCGGGAGCTCTACGCCGCGGCCACGGCCAAGGGGCGCGAATTGCTCGCGGCGGGCAAGGTGGCAGCCCTGACGGTGGCCGGCGGCCAGGGTACCCGCCTCGGATACGACGGGCCGAAGGGCGCCGTGATCGTCACCCCGATCGGCGAGCTGACGTTGTTCGGCCTGTTTGCCGACATGGTCCGCGCGGCGCGGCGGAAGTATGGCGTGGCCATCCCCTGGTACATCATGACCAGCCCCGCCAATCACGAGGAGACGCTGGGCTTTTTCCGCAGCCATCACTACTTCGGCCTGCCGGAGGCTGATGTACGCATGTTCTCGCAGGGCATGCTGCCGGCGTTCAGCCGGGACGGCCAAGCGCTGATGGCCGAGAAAGACGCCATCGCCCTGGCGCCCGACGGTCACGGCGGCGCGCTCAAGGCGCTGGTCGCCAGCGGATCGCTGGCCGACATGCAGCGACGCGGCGTCGAGATCATCAGCTACTTTCAAGTCGACAACCCGCTGGTCAAGCCGTTCGATCCGCTCTTCGTCGGCCTGCACGCCGAGACGGGATCAGAGATGTCGACCAAGGTGTGCCCCAAGGCGGACGACCTCGAGAAAGTCGGCAACGTGCTGATGGCCGACGGGCGGCTGATGATGGTCGAGTATTCAGACTTCCCCGAGTCGCACGCGCGGGCGAAGAACACCGACGGCTCGCGCAAGTTCAACGCAGGCAACCTCGCGATCCATGCGATCAGCACGTCGTTCGTCGACCGCATCATCAGCCGGACGTTCGCCCTGCCCTACCGCCGCGCGGAGAAGGTAGTCGCCTTCATCGACGAAGCGGGACAGGTCCACCGCCCCGACAAGCCCAACGCGATCAAGCTGGAGACCTTCATCTTCGACGCCCTGCCGCTGGCGGCCAATCCGCTCGTCCTCGAAGTTGACCGGGCCGAGGAGTTCTCACCCGTGAAGAATGCAAGCGGGGTGGATTCGATCGAAACCTCGCAGCGCGACCAGAACCTGCGCGCGTGCCGATGGCTGGAGAGCGCGGGCGTCGCCATCCCGAAGCGGGCGGACGGCTCGCCCGACGCCACGGTCGTCGTCACGCCGGGCTTCGCGATGGATGCCGACGACCTGCGCGCCCGCCGATCCGCCGTTCCGGCCATTACCTCAGGCATGCGTCTGCTCCTGGAGTAGGCGGAGCTATCGGACCGCGCTCAACCCCGCCCATTTGTCCATAAATCATTGTCTTGTAATGATTTATGGCTAACTCCGGCACTGAACGAGTGTCATCGGTCGTCACCCCCCCCACCGCCTCGCTTTTTCGCGTGACGGACCGGGCCTGCGTTGCGCTACAATGGCAGCGGAGGAGAAACCCATGATGAATCAGCGTTTCGCGCGGTTGCTTTGCCTTTGTTTCGTTGCCCTCGGAGGCTCCCAGGTCCTCGCTGTTGACAGTGACGGTGACGGCGTCGACGACGAGTTAGATGTCTGCTGCCAGACGCCGCTGGGCGTTGCGGTCGATGCGGAGGGCAGGCCCGTCGGCGACCTCGACGGCGACTGCGATACCGACCTGAACGACTACGCGCTCTTCCAGCGCGGATTCACCGGCCCGCTGACCGGCTGCTGCGACAACGCGGACTGCCCGCCGCAGCAGTTCTGCTCGACCGAAGTGGGCGCGTGTGGTCAGCCCGGCGTGTGCGTCGCCGTGCCGACGGATTGCGCCGCCGTATACATCCCGGTCTGCGGCTGCGACGGCCAGACGTATTCAAACGACTGCTACGCAGCCGCCGCGGGTGTGAGCGTGGACTACGAAGGCGTATGCGCCAACGGCCCCTGCACTTCGAACGACGACTGCAACCCCGGCGACTACTGCAATCCGGGCGTCGGCAACTGCGGCGGCTCGGGCACCTGCGCCGAGATTCCGCTTCACTGCGTGAACGTCTACATCCCCGTCTGCGGGTGCGACGGCCAGACGTATGGCAACGATTGCTTCGCGGCCCAGGCGGGCGTCGGCGTGGACTACGCGGGCGAGTGCGTGACGACCAGTTGCTCTTCCAATCAGGACTGCATCTCCAGTCAGTACTGCTCCACCGAAGCCGGTGCCTGCGGCGGATCAGGTCAGTGCGTCGACCGGCCCGTCGCCTGCCCGGACATCTGGGCTCCGGTCTGCGGCTGCAACGGGCAGACCTACGGCAACGCTTGCGAAGCGGCGATGGCCGGCCTCAACGTCGACTACGCGGGCGAATGCGTGCAGCCGACCTGCACCTCGAACTTCGAATGCGAGGCGACGGAGTACTGCGCGAAGGAAGCCGGCGACTGCAACGGCACAGGCGCATGCGCCACCAAGCCGCTCGCCTGCCCGTTGATCTGGGATCCGGTGTGCGGGTGCGACCTGCAGGTCTATGGCAACGCGTGCGAGGCAGCGCTCGCCGGGATGAACGTGGACTACGCGGGGGTCTGCAACTGACCGGCGGGCTGCGGCGCGCGGATCAGCGCGACCGATCGATTTCCTGAGACTATCCAAGACCGGCCCGGCGCCGAGTCATGGCCGCGATCTGGCGGCCACGACTTCGCCCGGGCCGGTCGGCGTATCGAACACCCTGCGCGCCGCGGCCATGCGGCATGCGAGGCGGATGGCCTCGATCATGCTGCCGGGGTGGGCCTGATTGCGGCCGGCGATATCGAATGCGGTTCCGTGGTCGACACTGGTGCGGATGATCGGCAGGCCCAGCGTGATGTTCACCGTCGAGTGAAACGCGACCATCTTGATCGGAATGAGTCCCTGGTCGTGGTACATCGCGACGATGCCGTCGAACTTCCTCCGGACTTCGGGAACGAACAGCGTGTCCGCCGGGAACGGCCCCTCGACGTGGATGCCCTGCTCCCTGGCCATGCGGATGGCCGGCTCGATGATGCGCCCCTCCTCATCGCCGAAGCGCCCGTCCTCGCCGGCGTGGGGATTGAGACCGGCCACGGCAATCCGCGGCCGCTCGATTCCGAACCAGCGGATCAGCGCCTCGTTCAAGAGGTCGATCGGCTGGTGGACCAGGCCGATGGTGAACTGGTTGCGGAGCTGGAAGAGGCCGACGTGAATGCTGGCGAGCGCCAGGTGCATGCCGCCGCCGGCGAACATCATCGTCACGCGGCGCGTCCGGCAGGCGTCGGCCAGGCGCTCGGTGTGGCCGGGAAAGCGGCAGCCAGCCATCTGCCAGCTGATCTTGTGAATCGGTCCGGTGACCATCGCGTCGATCCGACCGTCGATGGCGGCCTGCGTGGCGGCGTCAACGAATCGCAGCGAAGCGTGGCCGCCTTCCGCAGTCGGGCGGGCGGCGCTGAGGTCGAAGATCGTCTCTTCGTCGAAATCCGCGACGATGACGCCGGATTCCACTGTGCCGATGTCGTCGGCGGGTCGGCGGAACCAGAACGGGGCGATTTCCGCCCGATCCGCCGCGTATTCGAGCATTTCTTCCAGGCCGAACACGACGAACCGGCCGAGTCCACGAAGCTCCGGGTCCGCCAGGGCCTTGACGATCACCTCCGCGCCGATGCCGCACGGGTCGCCCATCGTGATCCCGATGAGCGGCCGCGGAGGCGGGCCGGGCTGATGCGGGGCGGAACTCATACGAAGCCCGCTTCCTTCAGCCTGTCCAGCGTCAAACCCGTCCGGGATATCCCCTCGCCTCGTTGCTCGAGCCAGTGGACCACGGTGCGGGCGACGATGTCGGACTCGATGTTGACGACATCCCCCGCAGCGAGGGCACCGAGCGTAGTGCGTTCGAGCGTCGTGGGAATGAGGGCGACGGAGAAGCTGTCCGCCTCGACCGCGGCGACAGTGAGCGATACGCCGTCGATCGTGATCGAACCCTTCGGCACGATGCAGGGGCGTAGATGCGCCTCAGCCCGCAGCGCGACAACCCACTCCTTCGCCGACCGGGTGACACGCACGACCGTTGCGCGGCCGTCGACATGCCCCTGAACGAAGTGACCATCGAGCCGATCGCCTACGCGCAGCGATCGTTCAAGATTCACCCGACCCCCGACGGCGAGACGCCCCAGCGTGCTTTTCTCCAGCGTCTCGGTGATGACGTCGAACTCGAGGACCGGGGGCCGTGCCGCGGCGACGGTGAGGCAGACGCCGCTCACGGCGACGCTGGCCCCGAGGGCGCACTCGGCCGCCATCGCCCCGACGTCCACGGCCAGCCGCCGGCCGCCGGGAGCATTGCTCACGGCGGTGACGGTCCCACTACTCTCGACGATTCCCGTAAACATTGTATTCGCACGCATTTAGGGCGACTCCGGCGGGTCGCCTCCTCCTTCATGCTAGGTCAGCCCCTGCCAGTGTCAACGCGCCGCGGGGCGGCTCGCCGAGAGTCGGCGGGGCCTTCCGCGAGGGGCTTTCGCTGGCGCGACGCGCATTTCGGCCGGATCCGGGAGGTTCCGCGTTTCGCCGGGCGACGGGAATGGCCGATAACTCCTTATGAATGGCCGGTCTGACGATGGATGTCGTCCTCCGGATGGCCCGGCTCGCCCGGGACTCGGGGGACTGGTACCTCTTTGCACGGCTGGTGCCCGTGGCGGCCGCCGGTGCGCCCGAGCCGGGGGAGTGGATGGCCGGCTATGTCCAGGCCTTGACCAGTCTGGGGCTGAGCACCGCCGCGGCCGAGTGCCTGCAGGCGCTTCCCGAGGCTGCTCGCCGTCAGGCCTCGATCCGGGCGCTGGCCGGTTCGATCGCTGCCGCTTCGCCGTCGTTCACGCCGTGGACCTCGCGCCAGAGACGCTTCGAGGCGAACACCGCGGAACTGGCGAAGCGCTGGCCCGAGGCCGCGGAAGCCCTGCTTGCCGCGCGCCGCGGACTTGGGACCCGGTTTGAGCTTCACGTCGCCCGCGACGGCAACGCACAGGTCAAACGGGTCGGATCGATCTGGCCGCCGAACTGGCTGATCGCCCTCGACGACCACCGCCAGCTTGCGGCCGAACGCGCCGAGTTCCCCATTGAAGGCATCATCCCGCCCTCCCTGCTCTTCGAAGGGCTGGGCATGGGCTGGGAACTGCTCGCCGCCTGGAAGCGGACGGCGAACGTGTTCCTGCAGTCCTCCTCCGCCATCTGCGTCGTGGAGCCGGATCTGGAGGCGGCTGCGATCGTCATGCACGTGCATGACCTGCGCGAGCTGATCGGCGATTCGCGTGTGCTGTGGTTCCTCGGGCCGGGCGCGAGGCGACGCTTCCGCGAGCACCTGGAGGCCCACTGCGACTGGCCCGTGGCGGAGCGATACTTCCGGCAGTCGCTGATCGCCCCCGCGACGGATCCCCCGCTGACGAACCTCCTGGCTGAAGCCTCAAGCGCACGCGGCCAGCGCGTCGCCGCGCTGCAGGCGGAGATCGGCGAGTGCTACGCCGGTCGCGACGCGTCATGGTGGGCGGAGCGCTACGCTACAGCCGTCGGCGCGGACGGGCGCGCGACAGGCAGGCCGCTGCGCATTTTGGCGCTCACCTCGCTGCACACGACTTTCCTCCAGTACAGCATGCGCGACTGCCTGCGGGCGCTGGAGCGACTCGGTCACGAGACCCGGCTGGTCATCGAGGCCGCGCCGCACCTGCGGCTTGACGCGGAAACGCTGCTTGCCGCCCAGCGAGACTTCCAGCCCGACCTCGTGCTGCTGCTCAGCCGCATGCGGTACGAATCGGGCGAGCACATTCACCGATCCATCCCGAGCGTCACGTGGGATCAGGACGCCCTGCCCTGGGTATTCGACCCGCGCAACCGCCCCACGATGGCGTGGAACGACTTTCTCATGGGTTTCGCCGCACGGCATGCGCCGCACCGCTTCGGCTGGCCGGCGCACCACTGCCACTTCTGCCGTATGGCGGGCAGCACCGACACCTACTCGGCCGAGCCGCTCGCGCCTGACGAACTGGCACCTTTCGCCTGCGACGTGTCGTACGTCAGTCACGCCTCGACCACGCCGCAGGAAGAAGCCCTGCACGTCGAACGCTGGCTGAACGATGAGAAGCTGATCGTCCTGTTCCGCGAGGCCCTCCCGCCTTTGCTCGCGGCCTGGATGGACGGCGGTGAGTTCCCCGGCCCGGTGCCCGCGCGGATCGCGGCCGTGACCCGGGCCGCAGGCGTCCGCCTGGAGCGCGTCGAACACGAGAAGCTGGTGCAGGCGCTGCAGCGCGTGGGCGACCGGGCGTTCCGGCACGTGGCGCTGGGATGGGTGGCCGACTGGGCCGACCGGACCGGCCGCACGTTCCACCTCTGGGGCAACGGATGGGATCGCCACCCGCGCCTCTCGCGCTACGCCCGCGGCGCGACATGCAACGGCCACGAGCTGCGCTGCGTCTATCAGGCGTCGCGGATCAACCTGCAGCTCATCGGCTTCGGCTTCCTGCACCAGCGAGCACTCGACGGCCTGATGGCCGGCGCGTTTTTCATGACGCGTCGGCTTCGCTGGGACACGTGCGGCGACGCCGCTCGCCGAGCCAGCACGCTGCTGAAGGAGCACGGCGTCCAGAGCGCAGTCGCCTTGCGGGCGCTGACTTCACCGTCGACCAAGGCACAAATCGAGGAGGCGCTCCGCGCAATCGGCTTCGCCCTGGAGGCCTTCGACGCGCGCGACGCGGCGAACCTGCACGACAAAGCCGCCGAAGAATACGCCGCGGAAATCGTCCCACACTACGACGACATCGCGTTCGGCTCCGCCGCGGAGTTCGCCCGGCAGGCGGACCTGTTCCTCGCAGACGACGCCCGCCGCCGGTCGTGCGCGGTCGCGATGAGGCAGGCGCTGGTCGAGCGATACTCGTACGACACGCGGATGGTGGAGATGCTCGGGCTCGTTCGCGACGGATTCGCGGTCGACGCGGCAACTCGCCAAAGTACCAACTTGCTCGGCTCGGGAGCACCATCGGCATGACCCCCTCCGCCGCCGCTCCGCCAATTCCAGCCCCGAGGTCAGCGCCCGGCGCGTTGTATCCGGCGGGGGCGGTGCCTTTTGTGGACATCGCCGCCCAGCACCGGCCGATGCGCGAGGCGCTGCTCGCGGCCGTTGGCAGGGTGATCGATCACGGCCAATTCATCCTCGGGCCGGAGGTGGCCGAGCTGGAGCAGCGCTGGGCAGCAGCCTGTCGTGTCCGGCACGCCATCGGCGTAAGCAACGGCACGGACGCTTTGTACCTGTTGCTCAAGGCGCTGGGGGTCGGGGCGGGCGACGAAGTCATTACCGCGCCGAACTCGTTCCTCGCCTCGTCGTCGTGCGTAATCATGGCCGGTGGCACGCCGGCGTTCTGCGACGTCGGCGACGACTTCAACATCGACCCATCGGGCCTCGCGGCGGCCCTCACCCCCCGAACGAAGGGGATCATCGCGGTGCACCTGGCCGGCCGGCCCGCCGACATGGACCGCATTCGCGCCTTCGCTGATCGCGCCGGCTTGTGGGTGCTCGAGGATGCGGCGCAGGCGTTCGGCGCAGCCTACCGGGATCGCCCCGTCGGCAGCCTCGCACGGGCGGCGGCGTTTTCGCTTCACCCGCTCAAGACCGCCGGCGCGTGCGGCGACGGCGGGATGATCACGACCGACGACGACGACCTGGCCGCGCAGCTGCGCCTGGTGAGGAACCACGGGCTTCAGCGCCGGCAGGAAGACTGCGAGGCGTGGGGCTGCAACATGCGGCTCGATACGGTGCAGGCGGCCCTGATGCTGGTCAAACTTGACCACGTGGACGAGTGGATCGCCAAGCGGCGGAGCCACGCCGGTGTGCTTCGTGAACGGCTGAGCGGGCTGCTCGATCTGCCGCCGGATCGCGTGGACGACTTCGTAACCTACCAGACGTTTCTCGCGCAGGCCGACGATCGTGACGGGCTGGCTGCGCACCTTGCCGCGTGTGGCGTGGGCTGCGCGGTTCACTATCGCACACCGATTCACCGGCTCGCCCCGGCGGTGGCCATGGGGCTGGCGGCCCGGCCGCTGCCTATCGCGGACCGACAGGCTGAGCGGATCATCTCGCTGCCGATCCACCAGGACTTGGACGCAGCGCAGCTCGACGCGGTCTGCCGCGCGGTCGAGGGTTTCTATCGAACGGGAAAGCAGGAGAGCACCTGACATGCCAATCTCAGTCGTCACCGGCGCAGCGGGCTTCATCGGTTCTCACGTGGCGGCACGGCTGCTGCGCGCCGGGCATGACCTGCGCATGGTGGACAACTTCTCCACCGGGCGGCAGAGCAATATCGACGCGGCCATCGGCCGGATCCTGCCGCCGCGGCGAGTCACGCTGCATCGGATGGACCTCGCCATCGGTGACGAACTAGCCGAAGTCTGCCGCGGCGCGGACTACGTCTTCCACCTGGCGGCGCTGGCGGACATCGTGCCCTCGATCAATCGTCCGACCGACTACCATCGGTCCAACGTCGAAGGCACGGTGAAACTGCTGGAGGCCGTGCGCCAGGCGGGCAGCGTGCGCAAGTTCGTGTACGCGGCGAGCTCGTCCTGCTATGGCATTCCCGACGTGGTACCCACGCCCGAGACCGCGCCGATCCGGCCGCAGTATCCTTACGCGCTCACCAAGGCGGTGGGCGAGCAGTATGTGCTCCACTGGGGGCAGGTCTACGGCATCCCGGTGATGAGCCTGCGGTTCTTCAACGTCTATGGCCCGCGGGCGCGAACCAACGGGACATACGGTGCGGTGTTCGGCGTGTTCCTCGCCCAGAAGCTGGCCGGACTGCCCTTCACGGTCGTCGGCGATGGTGAGCAACGGCGCGACTTCGTGTTCGTCAGCGACGTGGCCGAGGCATGCTTCCGCGCGGCGGAGTCTGGCGCATCGGGCGAGACGCTGAATGTCGGCGCGGGCGCGCCGCAGAGCATCAACCGGTTGTGCGAACTGCTGGGCGGCGAGCGTGTCCACGTCCCCAGGCGACCGGGGGAGCCTGAGTGCACCTGGGCCGACATCAGCCGGATTCGGCACGTGCTGGACTGGGCACCCCGGGTGTCGTTTGAAGAGGGTGTGTCGCTGATGCTGACCGGTATCGCCGCGTGGCGCGAGGCGCCGGTCTGGACGCCGGACGCGATCGCCGGCGCTACGGCAGACTGGTTCCGCTACCTGGGCCGCGAGCAGCAGCCCACCGGGAGCCCCGCATGAGCGATCACAAGATCTGCAGTTTGGAGGAGCTGGCCGATCGCTGCCGACGGCTGCGTGCCGACGGCAAACGAATCGTCCATTGCCACGGGGCGTTCGACCTGTTGCACCCGGGGCACATCCGTCACCTCGCGTCGGCTGCGCAGCTGGGCGATGTGCTCGTGGTGACGGTGACCGAGGATCGCTTCATCCGCAAAGGGCCCGGCCGGCCGGTGTTCAACGAGCGGCTGCGCGCCGAGAGCGTTGCGGCGATGCAGACGGTGCACTTCGTCGCCACCAGCCCCTATCCCACCGCCGTCGAGACCATCCGCCTCGTCCGCCCGCACCTGTACGTGAAAGGGCAGGACTACCGCGACCTCAGCGCCGACGCGACCGGCGCGATCGCCGAGGAGGAGCGCGAAGTCGCCCGATGCGGCGGGCGACTCGTGTTCACCGACGACATCCAGTTCAGTTCATCGCACCTGCTGAATCGATTCCTCGGCGTCTTCACCGACGAACAGCGGGAGTACCTCTCCGGCATGCGCGAGCGGTTTACCGCTGACGACGTGACGGCCTGTCTCGACGGCCTGCGCGACCTGCGCGTGGTCGTCATCGGGGAGGCGATTCTCGACGAGTATCACTACTGCTCGCCTGACGCGATGAGCAACAAGACGCCGACGCTGTCCGCGCGGTTCGAGTCGGCGGAGGTGTTCGGCGGCGGCGTGATTGCCGTCGCCAACCATCTGGCGGGGCTTTGCGGCGAGGTAACCGTGCTGGCAGGGACCGGCGGGCAGGACGACGGAGACTCCGCGATCCGGTCGCATGTGTCGCCGGGCGTGCGGCTGGTTTCCGTGCCGCGGGCCGACGCCCCGACTGTCCGCAAGCGACGCTACATCTCGCGGTTTCTGAACCAGAAGCTGTTCGAGATCACCTTTCTGGACGACCGCCCGCTGCCCGACGCGGCCGAAGCGCGGCTGCTGGCGGAGATCGACGCCCACGCGCCCGGCGCGGACGTGGTCATCGTCGTGGATTTTGGCCACGGGTTCTTCACGCCCGATTCGATTCACCGCGTCCGCGATCGCTCAAAATTCATGGCGGTCAATGCGCAAATCAACTCGTCCAATCGCGGCTTCAACAGCATCCGCAAGTACCGCGGGGCGGACTATTTCTCGGTGGATGAATACGAGATCCGCCTGCCCTTCGGCGATCGCTATGGCGAGCTGCGCGGACTGGTGCGACGCCTGGCCGAAGAAAGCGGCTGCCGCCGGATCAACGTAACGCTCGGGCACCGCGGCTCGATGTACTACGACGGCGAGTGCTACCACGCCGCGCCGGTGCTGACCAACACCACGGTCGACGCCGTCGGCGCGGGCGACGCCCTTCTGGCGATCACCGCCCCGCTCGTCAGCCGCCGGGCGCCATCCGAGTTGATTCCGCTGATCGGCAACGCGATGGGCGGCCTCATGGCCCAAATCGTGGGCCACCGCACACCGGTCGATCCGGTGCTGCTCCGCAAGTTTCTCACCACGCTGATGAAGTAGACCGGCGGCAGGCTGCGCCTAACGGCGTAGCGCCGGCTGTGACGGTGTCGGGGCGGCGCCTGCCGCAGCGCCGGGAGTGTGCGTGTTGGCGGGGAGCACGTCGTGCGCACAGCGGCTGCGGCCGACACGCGCCAGAACCAGTCGCGAAAGCCGTTCGACGGTGGCCGCCCACGAGGCGTCGCGAACCAGCGCGCTGATCGCGGCGGCCTCCTCGGGAGTCCGACGACGGGCCACCGCGTCGCAGGCCGCGGCGAACTCGGCCGGAGTCCCTCCGATTGCAACCGGCGGGCCGAAGCGCACCGCTTCGGGAAGCGGCGTCGACACCACCGGCAGCCCGGCCGCGAGATACTCCTGCAGCTTGATCGGGTTGATGTGCCGCGTCATTTCGGTCTGGGTGAAGGGCATCAGCCCCGCGGAGAAGGCCGTGCAGCACGCCGGCAGATCGCAGTACTCGCGCCGACCCAGCAACCGGACGTTGCCCAGCCGCTCGAGCGGCGACACGTCGACCTTTGCCTCGCCGATGAGCGCGAACGAATACGCCGGGCGCAGCCGAGCGACCTGGGCGAGCAGCGACACGTCGATCCAGTGGTGAATCAGGCCGAAGAATCCGAACACGGGCCCCTTCATGGCGGCTACATCCGGCGGCGCCGAGAGGCGGCCTCGCCAGGCGGCGGCGAAGTGCGCATGGTCCACGCCGTGGCGCATGAGGGCGACGTCCGGGCGAGCGACGCGGCGGGCGTCGCAGAGTTCCTGTGATGTAGCGACGACAACGTCCGCCGAGGCCATCGTCTCGGCCTCATCGCGCCGAATGGCGTCCGCGTCGAGCCCTTCGAAGGCGGCGAAGTCGTCTGTGCAGTAGTAGACGAAGCACTCCTCGTCGAGCGCGCCGCGCAGGAACGGCACGTCGGGGGTGAAGCTCCAGACCTGGACGGGGCGCGACTCCCCGCCCGCGGCGTCGCGCACGGCGCGGCGGATCCGGCTGATCAGCAGGCGCCGGTTGATGGCACGCGCGGCGCGGGTCCGGGCCCCCGGCAGCACGGGCGGGGTCAGCTCGATCACCGTCGGAGCGACGCGGCGCGGCCCCTGCATGATCCGGCGGATGGCCCCGAACGCGGCCTTCAAATCGGCACCGCTGGCGGTCGGCCGGCGCGTGCCGCGGTAGTTGACCCAGACGATGCGATTGTGCTGCGCGAGGATGCGCATCACCTGGTGTTTGCTGGTGGGGGCGTCGTCCCAGGCGTTGCCGATGCAGACGATGACACGGTCGGTGATCAACGAAATCCACCCTGCGGCGCGCAGCGGCGCCGGATGCGACGACAGCGGGCTACGAGCTGGACTTCGGCTTCTTGTAGTACTCGTTGTAGCGGTTGTAGTACCGCCCGTAGCCGTAGCCGTAGCCGTACTTGCCCGTGCCGCCCTCGCGGCCGATGGCGAGCACGCCCATGATCGGGATGTTGTTCACCTGCAGCAGGCGCACGGCGCGCTTGGCCAGCACTTCGTGCGTCTGGTGGATGCGCACGATCACCATAACGCCGTCGCACATCTGCCCGATGATCCCGACGTCGGTGACCGTCGTCGCGGGCGGGGTGTCGATGATCGTGTAGTGGAAGTCGTTGCGGAACCGGCGGAACAGGCTGCGCGTCTTCGGCGAGGTCAGCAGCTCCGCGGCGGACCGGTCGCCGGTGTGTCCGGCCGCGATGAAGTGCAGGTTGCCCACGGGCGTGCGCCGGATGACGTCTTCGTAGTTCGCCGTGCCGGCCAGCACTTCGGCCAGCCCCGGCCCCGCCGACTGGTTCAGCATTCGCGCCAGCGATCCGCGGCGGAAGTCTCCGTCGACGCAGAGCACCTTCAAGTGTCGGATCTCGGCCAGCGTGCAGCCGAGGTTCAGCGTCGTGACGCTCTTGCCTTCCTTGGGGGCTCCGCTGGTGATCGCCAGGATGCGGTGTTCGTACTGCGGGTTCTGGCTGAGCAGCCGGGTGCGCAGCGCCCGGTACTGCTCGCTGATGAGCGAGGAGCGCTCGTAGTAGGGTACGAGCGACTCGGACATGCCGGGGCGCAGGGTGACGGGCTCTTCACCGGCCGCCGCCGGATCAGCCGGAATCGACGGCTGAAGCAGCGACCCGAGCGGTCCGGGGACCTGGATCCCGCTGCCCGGCGCGGCGGCGGGCGACGGATCTCCGTCGATCGCCAGCCGGCGTTCCTCTTCAGCCCTCCGCAGCGCATCCGCGATTCTGCCCATCGTTGCAGATTCCCAGAACAGTTGGCGATCACCGGCGAAACGACCAGCACCGTCGTCTCCGCCCCTCCGCGGCCCTCAGCGGCGCAAGCCACCCCGCCGCGGGCCGTCGTTATCGTCCTCAAAGCGATCGCGGTAGCCGTCGTTGTACATGTGGTCGGCATCCATGACCCGGGCCGGGGCCTGGTAGGCCTCGACGACGGGGGAGACGGGGAACAGAATCTCGCGCAGCCGCAGCCCGACCCACGCCAGCGGGGTGGCGGGCACGTACACGATGTCATCGGGCTCGAGCAGGATGTTCCGATCCCACCGGCCGTTGCGAATCATCTCGTTCACGTCGACGCAGAGCTGTTCGGGCGGCGCGTCATCCCGGCTGGGGCGCGTGACGGTCACGCGGCCCGTCCAGGACATGAAGTTCACACCCGATTGCAGCACGGCGTCGAGCAGCGTGTCGCGACCGGTGTAGATCCGCGGCCCCTGGGAGAGCACCTGCCCGGTGACGTAGAACTTCTTGCTGGCGTATTCAGCGATACGGACGCTGACCTTGGGATCGACGTAGTAGCGGCTGGCGAGCACTTCGAGCTTCGCGGCGATCTCCTTCGCCGTCATGCCGACGATGCTGACCTCGCCGAGCAGATCGAGCGTGATCTTCCCGTCGGGCTGGACGCGGGCGAGGCGGTTGTCGATCTCGGCCACGCTGGGGGCCGAGATGGTGACAGCGTCGGGAATACCGACGCGGTACTCGATCGCCGAGACCTGGTGTTCGTGATCGCGCAGGAAGCTGAGGACGGACGTGCGGTCCGGTCCGCGGCCGGCGCATCCGGCCAGCATCGTGACTGCGAGCGCGAGCGTCGCGAGACGCATCGTCATGAACCCGTCTCCACGGCAGAGGACCGCGCCGCTCCCGCGAACTGGGCGGGAGGCGCGCGGCACGGTCGATTGACTTATCGGGTCGGTTGGAGCGCCACTGAACCTGCGCGGCCGACCTTAGCGGCCCCTGGAGGTGAAAGCGGCAAGGCGTCCGATAAGGTCGCCGCGGGGAGAGTCCCGCCCCTGCGCGGAGCGTGCGACCGGGAAAAGACCGCGTTTGCCGCTGCGGATTCCGCGGTTAGCGGACGCCTCAAGTCGCCCTCCGCGAGGGCCGATAGTCGAGGCGGCCGCGCCCGCCGCGAGGGCCCTCCCTGTCGGCGGGCCACGCTGAGAGATCCGCCATGTATGCCGCGTTCTTCGGTCTGCGTGAACTGCCCTTCAACAACACGCCCGATCCGCGCTACTTCTACTCCACGCCGGACCACGAAGAAGCGCTGGCGTCGCTGATCTACGCGGTGACCGAGCGCAAGGGATTCGTCCTGCTGACCGGCGAAGTCGGGGCGGGCAAGACGCTGGTCTCGCGGATGATGCTGCGCCACTTCGGCACGCGGATCGCTTTCGCCAACATCAACCATGCAACGACCGGCCCGAAAGACCTGATGGAGTCGGTGCTCGACGAGTTCGAAGTCGCCCGGCCGGCCGGTGCGGGCAACGCCCAGCTCGTCCGGCTGCTGCACGACTTCCTCCTGGCCGAATTCGCTCGAAACACACCCGTCGTGCTGATTCTGGACGAGGCGCAGAGCCTGACGATCGAAGCCTTCGAGCAGTTGCGGATGATCGGCAACCTCGAGGCGGACGATGCCAAGCTGCTGCAGATCTGCATCCTCGGCCAGCCCGAGCTCAAGGCGCTGTTCGCGTCGAGCACGCTCCGGCAGCTCCGCCAGCGGCTGTTCCGCAGCTTCCACTTGGGCAAGTTGACGCGCGAACTGACCACGGGCTACATCCGACACCGGCTCACGGTGGCGGGTGGAGCCGATCCGGATCTCTTCGAGGCCGAGGCTGTCGACGCGATTCACCGTCATTCACAGGGTCTTCCACGACTGATCAACACGCTCTGCGACAACGCGATGCTCATCGCCTACTCGCGCAAGGAGCCGCGTATCTCGGCGGGCATGATCAACAGCGTGATCGAGCAGATGATGTCGATCGCGCCGAGCGTGGATGTCGATCCGCCGGGCCTGGCGAACCGCCGCCCTGCGGCGACGGCCGCGGGCCGACTAGCCGACCACGAGCTGGAGCCAAGCGGATTCGACGATGACCGGTACGCGAGCGAGGCCCCGCGTCGGCGCACGAGGCCGCGACCCGCCGCGGATCGCCCGCGCAGGCGGCGAGCGCCAGCCGCGACAGGTGATGGCCAGGATGCGCAGATGGCGGTCCTGGCCCAGCGCGTGGCGGCGATCGAACGCGACCTGTCCGGCGTCCACGGAGCGGCGGAGCGGATGGAGAATCTGATCGCGGAGGCGCAGGCCGCCGTCGACGAGGCCCGGGAGACGTCGGAGCGGCTGGGCGGCGGTGAGGCCGAGGCGCGCAAGCTGCAGAAGCTCTTCCAGTCTCTGTTGGCCGAGTCGCGCCGGGTGCTGTGCCGGATGACCGAACTCTCCGAAGAGCATCGCCGAGCCGAGCGCCGCGTACGCGACATGGGCGACCGCCTCGGCGGCCAGTCGCAGCGGGCCACCCGCCTGATCGGCGCCCTGCGCCAGATCCTCGATCGCGTCGAAACCAGCGCGGCCGGCGGACCGGGATCGCCCGCGGCAGCCTCCGATAGGGCGGAATCGACGGAAATCGACGAATCGGGAAGCGGTCGCCAGCCCGATCTCGAGCAACTCCTCGACAGCAGCCGCGAGTCGCTTTCCGACCTGCGTGCACTGCTCAGCTCTGTCCACAACGGGACCGAAACGCGCGAGGACGAGGCCGCGGCCCACGCCGCGGACGTTGCCTCGCCCTCGGAAGTCGGCGCTGAAGCCGATGCGGAAGCGGCGCCGCGCCCCCTGCCCGCGCCCGCGGAACGCCTCTCCGAGGAGGTCGACTCGCTGCTCGAGTTCATGGAGCAGAGCCGCGCTGCCGCCGTCGCCTGAGGTCTGCGACCCACTTCGACCAACGATTCATAGTCCTGCCGCTGCACTCACCCGGCCGCGTCGGCCTTTGCGCCGCGGTTGCGATGCCCCCTGCCAATCTGTAGCCTTGGGCCGCCCAGCCGGCACCCCTGACCGGGTGTTCGGCGGATGCGGAGGGATCGCTGCTTGGACGTGTTCGGCGCTCGTTCGCTGCCCTTCCTGACCCGGCGCAACTACGTCCACGAGATGCTGCATATCTCGCCGTGGAGCCTGCTGGCGGGTGTGCTCGAGGGGCAGTTCGGCGCGATCGTCATCACGCGCACCTTTCAGGGCGGCGCGTTCCTGACGGCGATCGCCGTGGCGGCGCCGCTGGCGGCGCTCACCTTCAGTCTCCACTGGGGCCTCCTGTGTCAGGGGCGCCCGAAGATCCGCCTGTACACCAACCTCTGCATGGCGACGGTCCTGCTCTCGGGCCTGCTCGGCCTTGTGCCGGTCGGTCCCGTCGGCGCGATCTGGTTCCTTCTCCAGATGGCCGCGGCCCAGATCCTGCTCGCGGGGGTTGTGACGGTCCGGTCGGCGATGTGGAAGGCGAACTACCCGCAACTCTCTCGCGGGAGGATCACCGCGCGGCTGCAGGCGGTGCGCGAGTTCGGCATGGTCGTCTCGTCGATGGCCGCCGCGTGGCTGAGCGATGTGGATTCGTCGGCGTACACCTATGTCTACCCGACGGCGGCGCTGGCCGGCTTCGTGGGCATTCACTTCCTGAGCCGCATCCACATCCGCGGCGAGGCGAGCGAGCTTCGCGATTCCCGCCGTCGGCGCGAAGCGGGACTGGCCCCCGACAAGGCGCGGGCGGCGCAGCTGATCTCGCCGGGGTTCATCCTCCGCAGCGGTATGCGCGTCCTGCACGAGGATCGACGTTACGCAACCTACGTGGCGGCACAGCTCTTCGTGGGCCTATCCAACCAGTTGACGATGGCGGTCATCGTCATGCTCATCTCGCGCGACATGGCCGCCTACGTCGGGCTGGACGGGGGCAGCGCCTACTGGTTCAGCACGGCGCTGGTTGTCGGCCTGCCGAAGCTGTTCCTGCTGGGGACGATCGGCCGTTGGGGGCGGCTCTTCGACCGGCTGGGGGTGATCCGCTTCCGCGTGATCAACGTGGCATGCTGGCTGGGCTCGGTGGTGTTTGAACTCTTCGCGGTGCTGGTGCTGCTGGGTGCGGAGGGGATCGGCCCGTCGGCAACCGTGATGCTCGCCTCCCTGCTGGTGATCCGGGGGGCCTTCAACGGGCTGGGCATGGCCGGGGGGCGACTCGCGTGGAACATTGGCCATCTCCACTTTGCCCAGGGGGAAGAAGCAGAAGTTTACATGGGAATCCACGTGTCGCTGACCGGGCTGCGCGGCGTGGTGGCGCCCGTGCTCGGCATGTTCCTGTGGCAGGTGATGGGCTGGCAGCTCTGGACGCTGGCCATCGGCCTGTCGATCGCCAGCCTTGTCACGTTCCATCACATGGCCCGTCAGGAGGCCGCGCAGGCCGCACCCGGCGGTTGAGGCGCGAAGGCGGCGCTCGACAGCGGGCCGGGGCGGACGCTATCCTGCTCCCGCGGGCCGCGCGAATCCCGTACACCACCCTGACGCCGGCAACGGAGACACTCTTCCCGTGGCACGTGTCACCTTCACCGCCAACATCCAACGGCATGTGTCCTGCCCCCCGCGCGACGTGGCGGGCGGAACCGTGCGCGAGGTGCTCGACGCGGTGTTTGCCGACAACGTCCGCGCCAGGGGCTACGTGCTCGACGACCAGGGCGCCCTGCGCCAGCACATGGTCATCTTTGTCGACGGCCGACAGATTCGCGATCGCCAGCGGCTGAGCGATCCCGTCTCGCCCTCCGGCGAAGTGTATGTCATGCAGGCGTTGTCCGGGGGGTAGGCGCTGCCGCCCCGCCCGGACGGTCCCGATCCGAATCCAGAGAGAGGCACCTCCATGAGCGACCGCATGTTCGTCGCGACCCGCAAGGGGCTGTTCACGCTGACCCGCCGTAGTGCGGGCTGGACGATCACCGGCACGGCATTCCTGGGCGACAACGTCACCCTCGTCATGCACGACCACCGCGACGGGCGGGTGTACGCGGCCCTCGACCACGGTCACTTCGGCGTGAAGCTGCATCGCTCGACCGACGGGGGCAAGACCTTCACGGAGTGCGGCGTGCCGGTCTACCCGCCGCTGCCGGAGGGGACGGAACCGGAGAAGACCCCCGACGGCAAGGTCATGCCCCAGACGCTCAAGCTCATCTGGGCTCTGGAGCCGGGCGGACCGGACGAGCCAGGGGTCATCTGGTGCGGGGCGGCGCCGGCGGCGCTGTTCCGCTCGGCGGACGGGGGCGACACGTGGCAGCGCAACCAGGCCTTGTGGAATGAGCCGAAGCGCAAGGCTTGGTTCGGCGGTGGCTACGAATGGCCGGCCATTCACTCGGTCTGCGTCGATCCGCGGGATTCGAAGCACGTCTTCGTCGGGATCTCCTGCGGCGGCGTGTGGGAGACGCTCGACGGAGGCGCCAGTTGGCGTGTTCGCTCGCAGGGCATGTTCGCGGCGTACATGCCGCCTGAGCAGGCGTATGACCCGACGATCCAGGACCCGCACTCCGTGGTGATCTGCCGCTCTAACCCGCAGTGGATGTGGGCCCAGCACCACAACGGTGTCTTCGTGACCGACAACGGCGGCGAAGAGTGGCGGGCGGTCAAGAACATCAAGCCCTCCGACTTCGGATTCGCCGTCGCCGTGCATCCGAGCGACCCGAAAACCGCATGGCTGGTGCCGGCCATCAAGGACGAGAAACGCATCCCTGTGGACGGAAGGGTCGTGGTCACGCGGACGCAGGACGGTGGGCGGACCTTCCGCACGCTGACCGGCGGGCTCCCGCAGAAGCACGCCTACGACCTGGTGTTCCGTCACGCCATGGACATTGACGAGAGCGGCCGTCGACTCGCTTTCGGCAGTTCGACCGGCTCGCTGTGGGTCACCGAAAACGCCGGAAACCGCTGGACGGCGCTGTCGACACACCTGCCGCCGATCCACGCGGTCCGGTTCGTCAAGGACTGGCGCGAGAAGCCGGCCCGCCGAAACCCGACGACCGGTGCGAAGAAGAAGACCGCGCGGCCCAAGGCCAGGCGCGCCGCCGGCCGCAAGCCGGCGTCGAAGCCGGCCGCCCGGCGGAAGTCGGCGCGCAAGGGAACGCGTGCCGCTCGCTGAGGAACCGGACCGGGGGGGATGGGATGGGCCGCATCGGCCGATGGGCAGGGCTGACTTGTCTGTTGCTGGCGACGCTCGCCGCCGGCGCGGCCTGTCGCACACCGCGGCGAGCTGCCCCGCCGCCCCGCACAGCCACCTCGCCGGCGCCGGACCTGGCGCCGCGTGTCTCATGGGGCGAGGGACTCTGCTACGCGGGTGACCCGGTGACGGCCCCCGCCGGCCCCGCGGTCGCGATCCTCGACAAGACGTGGTTTCGCATCGGATACGCCGAGGCTCACGCCAACCCCGCGTGGGTCTGCTACGCGATCGGACCGGCCGCAGACCTGCAGGCGTATCCCACCCGGCGATTCCGGCGGGACGACGCCACCGCGGCCCGCATCACGCATGACGACTACACGCACAGCGGGTTCGATCGCGGCCACATGGCGCCGCGCTTCGCGATCAGTTCGCGTTTCGGTCAGCCGGGCAACGACGCGACCTTCGTGATGTCCAACGTCTGTCCGCAGTTCCACGAATTCAACGACGGCCACTGGGGCGACCTGGAGGAGTGGATCGCCGGGGCGAAGCGCGGCGCTCGCTTCGTGGAAGGCTGGGCCGACCACTACGGCCGCGCCTGGGTCATCGTCGGGCCGATCTTCGAGGGGCCGCGGACCACGCTGCCGAACGCGCCGGTGCGGGTGCCGAGCGCGTTCTACTGCCTGGTCATCGACGAAACTGACGGCCGGCCGCGGGCGCTGGCCTTCATCCTGCCGAACATCGACAGCCGGGCGCCGGAGCTCGAGCCGTTCCTGGCCACCGTCGACGAAGTCGAGCGCCGCACCGGGTTCGACTTCTTCGCCGCCCTGCCCGACGACGTAGAGTCGGCCTTGGAATCGGCCCACCCCGCGGCCCTATGGCCCCTGCCCGAGGCGCCGAATTGACCGCCACCCATGAGCCAGTCGCCCGCGCGGGCGGTTACGCGGCCTCGCCCGAGGGTGACGCCCCGACGGTGCTCTCCTGCGTCGAGTGCGGCTACGACCTGCGCGGGCTGCCGGCGGAGGGCCGATGCCCCGAGTGTGGCACCCCGGTGGAAACATCACGGCGCCGCCCGCTGCTGCGGCATGCCGATCCGCATTACGTCCGGACGCTGGCCCTCGCTGCGGCGGTGTGCCTGCTCGCCCTGCTTATCGACGCCCTGATGCTGAGCGTGCTCGCGGCGTGGCGGGTGTACCGCGGGCCACTCGGCGTCGCCGCCCTGCTTACCCTGCTGAGCATATCGCGATGGTCGGTCGCCGCGCTGCACACCACCTCGACGGTGCTGATCACCACGCGCGAGTCGCCCGATGCCCCGGCCGAGTGGCTGCGTCGACTCCTGCCACCGGTGACGGCGGCGTACTACGCGACGGCGCTGGCGTTCGAGTACTTCATCGACCTGCCGCGACCCGCGGCGCGGCTGGTCTCGGCGGGGTTGCTCTATGCCGGGCTGATCGTCATCTCGATGGAGACCGCATGGTACCGGCGGCTGGCGAGCCGGCTGCCGCGGCGCGGGGTGCGGACGTTGCTGACGGTCGGGCTGTGGGGCATCCCGCTGCTGCACGTGGTGTGGCTGATCGGCATCTTCGTGCTGCTGCTGCGGGCGACAGGCGTGGGCCCCGAAGCGCACACGGGGGTGAAAGTGTCGCTGTCGATGTGGGCGGTGATGCAGGATGCGCTGTCGGTACGGATGCCGGACCAGGCGGCGATCGGCCTGCGGCTGTGGCGGGCGCTGATGATCCTCGCGTGCCTGCTGACGCTGCTGCGGGCGTGGCGCGAGGCACGGACGCTGCGCGGCGCGGGGCAGCGCTAGCGGACTTCTCCGGCGGCGCGCCGGGCGAAGGGAATCTCAAGCAGCCGCCAGGGCTCGTTTTCGCGGAAGCCCGCCCGCGCGGCGGCCGCGTGAAGCAGCGGCAGCGCCGCCGTGTGGATAAACAACGCGTAGAACATCGAGTAGCGGATCTCGAAGTAGCGCATCACCCCGTCCATCAGCGCGAGCGACAAGCCCCACACGATGCGTCCCCGCGGTGTCGGCGGGGATGCCTTGGGATCGGGCATCATCGAGAAGGTGAAGAGCGCGAACTCCGCCCCTGTCATCGGCCCCAGCACGAAGACCAGCCCGCCCTGGCCCATCGCCATCCGCGCCAGCCCCATGACGACGTAGCCACCCAGCCAGGCGAGCGCCAGGTCCAGTCGCTTGACGCGCTTCATCATCAGCAGACCCAGGCAGAGAATCGCCAGGGCGACGGGATAGTGTGCGCCCCACTGCGATCCCGGCGCGACCGTGGCCACACCGCCCGAAAACAGCAGGCACATCACGATCGCGAAGTTAGACGGATTGAAGAAGTGTCGCCGCGCGTCACGGATCAGGTACTTCGACAGGATCGCCCACCCCGCGGCTACGACGTACACACGCCAGTCGAAGCTTTCGAGCAGCAGGCCGATCGACAGGCCCGTGATGTACGCCGACAGCGGCACCGTGACCTGGCGAAGCACAAACATGATCAACAGGAAGTCCAGCACGCAGGCGGTGGCGATGGTCAGCAGGATGTCCGACACGTCGCGGTTGAAGAAGTACACCGTCTGACCGAGCACCGTCCACAGCGTCAGCGCGCACGACAGCATGACGCGCGGATCCTTCAGGCTGGGCAGCACCAGCCGAATGCGGCCCGGATTGTCGGGAGAGAGTGTCGTGCTCATCGGTCTGTCTTCACCCTTCGGGTCAACTCCACATCAACGCCAGATCGGTCATCGGCCGGTCGAGCTCCCGCCGACCGCGGTCGAGTTCTTCCTCCAGCCGGTCGAGCAGCTCCTCGTCCTCCCACGCATAGCGCCGGCGGATCGCCTCCTGCAGGTCGCCGTCGCCGGAGAGGTTCTGGGCGATCTGCCACCACGAGCGGGCCACGCCGTAGCGGCCGGCCTTGACGTACGCGTCGCCGAGGGCCATCGCCAGTTCACCCTGAAGTCGATTTGATCCGACCTTCACCGCGCGACCGATCGCGACGCACAGGCCGATGTCCTGCGCCGCGGCGTCGATGGGAGTCTTGAATGACTCAGGCCACACCAGCCGCGCGGGGCGGTGAAGGTGATTCATGCCGCGGGCGTACAGCGCGGGCACATACGCCCCGTCGCCGCCGTCGAGCACCGCGGTGAGCAGGTCCACCGCCTGCACGCTGGAGGGCGCCTTGATCTCCAGCGCGGGGAACAGCAGCATGTGATCAACCCACGCCATCGCGAGACTGAGCTTCGTCTCGCGGGCGGGCGAGGCCTCCACCAGCGATGACAACAACGCGATCGGTTCGTCGGCGTACGCCGCGGGAAACTCCGGAGCGAGTTGCTGAGCCGCGCGGGCTTCGTCCAGGTATCGTCGCTTGAGCTGGAAGATCGACATGCGGTAGGCATTGGCCAGCACGAGGCTTCGCGGCTCCGCCCGAAGGGCTTCCTGCATCGCGGTCAGGCCCTCCTCCAGCCGCCCTTCGGCGACGGCGACGAGGCCCTCCCGCATGCGCACCGCATAGGCGGGCGGCGAAAAGCCGGCCACCTGACCCTCGCCGCCGCGCAGGTAGGCGTCGAGCCGGCCCAGCTCGTCCAATCCCGCGAGCCCCGCCTCCTCCGCGGTCACGCCCCGCGGCGCGGTGGGCAGGTCGAGCATGCCCCCGCGCAGCCACGCCACCGCCCCCAGCACCACCACGGCGGGAATCAGCAGCACCCAGGCTCGTGAACGCCGTCCGGCGGTCATCGCAGTACCTCCGGTTCGCCGCCCTCCACCAGCCGGACATGATGGCCGAGGAGCGCGGCGGCGGCCGGCCCCTCGAAGCGCTGCGTCCGGCCGCTGGGCCACGAGACTTCGATCGCCGTCACGGCTGCCGCATCGGGAATGCCGAAATGCACCGGGTATTCCGACTGCGCGGCGAAGCCGATGCCGCCCTGCACCTCGCGAAGCTGAAGCAGTTCGCCCGCCTCCACGCGGACCCGGGCGCCGACCGCGTCGCGCGTCGAAGCCAGCCGCCGACCCGCGACCTCGACCGGCTCGTCAGGGCGACCGACGAGACTGAGCCGCAGGAAGGACCGCCCCGCCGCGGCGGGACTGTCGTTCAGGTAGTAGCAACCCCGTGCGCCCTGGTTGGCGATGTACATGTCGGTGCGCCCGTCGAGATCAAAGTCGGCCAGCGCGATGCCCCGGCCGTTGAACCGGTCGGCGATTCCCGCGGCTTCCGCAACCTCGGCGAACCGCGGCGCCGTGCGGCTGCGCCCCGGCTCGGTCGGAAGCTGCATGAACAACCGCCCACGATCCTGCCCGGAGAGATCGCGATCACCCATCACGGGCCAGTCGGCCGCGTCGGCGGTCTGGTTGCGCGTCTGGGTGACCATCTCCTGAATCTGGAACCAGTAGTTCCGCCGCGGATCACCGGTGACGAAGCCGTTGACGGTGTAAATGTCGAGCAAGCCGTCGTGGTTGAAGTCGCCGAACTTGCCGCCCCAGCCCCAGCCGCCGTCATTGACCCCGCCTGCCTCGGCCGTGTTCGCGAACGCCCGGCCGCCCGGCGCCGCCGGATCCGGGCGGTTGATCCAGAGCATGTTGCCTTCGTCCGTCTTGTAGTTGCGCTCGAGGATGTTGGTGATGTACAGGTCGAGATAGCCGTCGTTGTTCACGTCGCCGAACTCGACATTCATCCCCTTCCACCAGTCGGCGCCGATCCCCGGATGGCCGGTGGTGTCGATGACGAGGCGGAAGCGCGGCGGCTGCTCGGTGGCGCCGGTGCTGAGGTAGTACTCGTCGGGCCCGAAGTCGTTGGCGAGGTACAGGTCGGGCCAGCCGTCGTTGTTGAGGTCGCCAGCGCCGACGGCGAGGGTCCAGCCGGTGAACGTCAGGCCGGAGGCTTGGGTCACGTCCTCAAACGTGCCGTCGCCGCGATTGCGGTACAGCACGTTGCGGCCGCCGTTGTCGGCGTGGGTGAAGGTCTCGTGCATGACCCGCGTAGTGACCGGATCCCACAGGTTGTTGCGCACCAGCTCGCCGGTCTTCGGGTCGACCACCTGATCGGCGAAGTAGTTGCCCACCAGCAGGTCGAGCAGGCCGTCGCGGTCGAAGTCGACGAACGTCGCCCCGTTGCCGTAGCCCCACCAGCCCACGCCGGCGGCGTCGGTGACATCTGAGAATGTCCCGTCGCCGTTGTTGCGGAAGAGCTGGTTCGCCTCGGCCCACTTCACGACGTACAGGTCGAGGTCGCCGTCGTTGTCGACGTCGCCGAAGACCGCGTGCATCGTGGCGCCTTGCGGATTGCCGCAACCGACGCCCGCATCGGCCGTCACGTCTTCAAACGTGCCGTCGCCACGGTTGCGCAGGAGGCGGTTTTGGACGCCGCGACCGGAACTGGTGAGATACAGGTCTGCATCACCATCTGCATCATAGTCCGCCGCGGCGACCGCGGCCCCGACGGATGAGAGCCAGGGCATGATGTTCTCGAAGACGTCGGCCAGGCGGCACATGGTGTGGACGTGGGCGCAGCCGGCCGCCTCCGCCCGCTCGACGAACCGCAGATCGGCAGGCGGCGCGCTGTGTCCGTCGCGACGGAGCCAGGCGGCCCCCCCGGCGATGATCGCAACCATGATCAGAAGGCGGAATACCGACCCCATGCCCTGCTCCGACCGAGGCGCAGACGCTCCCGGTTATTTATCGCAGAACAGGGCGCGAGAGTCACGCCCGCGGGGCGGCAGAGCTTAGAAAAAGGCCTTGGCGAGCTTCAAACCACCCTGTTTCCACGGCACCCGGTGAGACACGCCGCTGGCCTTCTGAAACTTCGGCAGGTTCTCCAGATACCACCGGTAGTTGCGGATCAGCGCGTCCTTGTTGCTGAACCGCGGCCGGTAGCCGAGGACGCGCTCGGCCTTCTCGATGGACACGAACGAGTCCTTCGAGGCCGTCTCGTAGACCCACTTGTACAGCGGGCTGAGCCGCAGCAGTTCGAGGAACCGCAGCGTCCAGATCATCGGCGCCGCGGGGAAGCCGATGATGCGTTTGCCGAATCCCGCCACGTCGAGGACCGCCTGGTAGTCCTCGCGCATCGTCGTGAACTCCTTCGCGCCGATGTTGAAGATGTCGTTGACCCGCTCACGATCGAGCGTGCAGCAGAGGCGGATCGCCTCGCACAGATCCTCGACGTCGAGAAGCTGGTATCGATTCCGCCCCGAACCGATCATGGGGAAGTTCTTGCCGTCTTTCGCCCAATCGTAAAAGAGAGCGAATACACCGAGCCGCTCCGGCCCGATGAAGCTCTTGGGGCGGATGATCGGGATGCACATGCCGTGGCGCTGGCGGAACTCCAGGCAGATCGCCTCGGCCTGCACCTTCGCCTCGCCGTAGGGCCCGACGCCGTAGAGCCGGTCGTCCTCGACGAGCGGGTGATGATCGGGGATGCCGTACACCGCGGTCGACGAGACATGCACCACGCGTTCGCACCCCGCCTCCAGAGCGCCCTGCAGCACATTGCGCGTGCCGTCGATGTCGGTGGTGTAGATGTCCCTGGGCTTGTATAGGGGTAGCGCCGCAGCCGTGTGCACCACCATCTGCACCCCCTGCATCGCCGTGCGGACCGCGGCGGCGTCGCGGATGTCGCCGACGATCTCCCGGATGCGGTGGCGGCAGTCTTCGTAGTCAAACGGCGCGATGTCGAGCGTGCTGACCTGGTTCCCCCGGGCGAGCAGGTAGCGGACCAGGTTGATCCCGAGGAACCCGGCTCCCCCGGTGATCAGGTAGTGCCTGGGCGTGGCGTCGGCCGAAGGGCCCGCGGCTCCCGCGGCGGTTGTCTTCTCGCTATCCAACGTATGGTTTCTCCTGACGGCGGCGGCGCGGGCAGCCGCGTCGGCCCGGCCCGGATGCCGCCGCCAACATAGCAGCGCGGCCGCGGCGCAGCCAGCGCAGCGCCCCGTTTCCGGGACGGGCAACTCCGTACGCGGCCTTGCCCATCGCGGCGGGGAGGGACAGAATTCCGCGATCTTTGGACCGGAACTGCCATGAAGCTGATCCCGCGACAGAAGCTCTGGCTGACCATCGTCGTCGTCGCCAACACCCTGCTCTGGGCGATCCCCAGCAACGTCGTCGAGCTGGTGGCCCGCGATGAGCACGTGCTGCTTGGCCGGTACTCTCGGCAGCACCTGACGACGAACTTTGTCGTCCTGTTCATCTCCCTCGTCAGCTTGTGGATCGACGCCGCGGTTGGTGAGCGCTACCGCCGCCGCTGGTTCGCCGTGCTGGCGGCGATGATGGTGACGGCGCCCGCCGTGGTCGTCGTAGACCTCCTGCTTCGTGGGACGGACCGCGGACACTACGTCGACGACACGCTCGCCTACCGCCGGCCGGCGGGCTTCAAGCTCGCCGCCACCGCAGAGATCGTTCACGCCGACCTTGAGGAGGGGGCGCTCGGTGTGGTCTTTCGCGACGAGCCGCAGGCCGCGCGAAGCCTGCCGCGGCGCCTGCCGGGCTATCCCGAGCTGCCGATTCGGTACGAGGCCGACGCCCGGGGGTACCGAAACGCCGTCGCCCTCGACCGTTGCGACATCATCGCAATCGGCGATTCGTTTACGGAGGGCTCCAAGGTCTCCGACGGGCAGGAGTGGCCGGCGGTGCTGTCGTCGCTGCTGGGTGAGCCAGTCTACAACCTCGGCATGTCGGGCTACGCCCCGGTGAACTACCGGGCGGCACTCATCGAGCACGGCCTCTCACTGTCGCCGCGCGTCGTGCTGGTCATGCTGTACGAAGGCAACGACTTCCGCAGCGCCAAGGCCGACGCCAAGGCGACGGCCCCAAGCCTCTCGGCGCGATTCAAGCGGTACGTCAAGCAGTCGCCGATTCTCCAGGCCATGGACGGTGTGATGATCCGCACCTTCGGCCCGATGCGTGCTGATTTGCCCCTCGGGCCGCAGCCCGCACTCGACTGGCTGCCGCTAACGATCGACGCCCTCGAAGGCGCAGCGCAACCGCGCCACTACGCCTTCGAGCCCAAGCAGTTGATCGCGCTGCTCACCACGCGCACCGCGTTTTCGCAGGACAAGCACTGGCTCGCGCCGCGTGACCACCTCGCCGACATGAACCGTCGCTGTCGGGAGATCGGCGCGAGGCTGGTCGTCGCCTACGCGCCGCTCAAGGCGCATGTCGTGATGCCGCTGGTGATGGGCCACGTTCCGGCCGATAGTGTCCACGCCTTCGTCGCGCTCCGCGAGGACGAATTGCCCGCGCCTCGCGAGCTTGTCGCTCACCTGCGAGAATCGATCGACGGCACGGAAGAGACGGTACGCGACTGGTGCAGCGGGCAGGGTATTCCCTTCATTTCGCTGACCGCACCGCTGCGACAGCAGACCGCGGCGGGCGTGCAGACCTATTTCACCTACGACCAGCACTGGACGCCGGAAGGGCACGCGGTCGCGGCGAATGCGGTCGCCGAAGCGCTCTCGCAGTACGACGCGCCGGACGCCGCCGCCGGACCCAGCCTCGCCGGACGAAGGGACGCGGCCGCCGCAACCCCTGAGGATGGGCCCGGCGCGCCCCCCGGAACTTGACCGGACATTCCCCGCGCACAGACAACATCACGGGAGGACGAACAGGCAGGTTTCCACCAGCGCAGCGGATGTTGCGGGCTTGGCGTTTGCCGCTTAGGTGCCACTTGGTGGCACCCGGCATGAGCGATCCCGGACGGCGGACGCGGGGGAACCGCACGGAGGCGAACGGCGGGCGACACGGCTGCGTGCCGGACCGGATCGGGAGCGCGGGGGGATGCCCCGTCCCTTGGGGGGAAACGGGGTGTTACGTGGTCGCCGACCCGGCGTGCTCTCGCGTCCGACCGCCCTCGCCCCCGTCCTGCCGGGCGCAGCCGAGAACTTCCGCCAGCGGTGCCACAGGAATCGTGTCCAGCACCGCCTCGATCTTGCCCGCGAAGCCCGCCCGCCCAATGCCCTGGTGAAGCCGCTGGCGCAGCGGAACCCGCAGCCCCATCTCGCGGAACGCGCGCGGATCAAATTCGTAGGGGTGACAGTACAGCACCGCACAGCGCTCGGCGTGGTGCAGGGCTCGCAGGCGGCTCAGCAGCACCGAACGCGGCAGCAGCCGGAAGTAGCCGCCGCCACCCACCGGCAACGGCCGCCCCAGGCAGCGCCCCAGCGCGACCGGCGCCTCGATGATCACCGAACCTGCCGCCGTGGTGACGCGCTGCAGCCCGGCGGGCCAGCCGGAGATGCCGTAGCCGCGAATGCGCATGGGGAAGATGGAGGAATCGTAGCGGAACCCCATCTGGGCCAGCTCGTCCAGTGCCCAGAGCGTGGCGGCGTCGATGCTGAAACGCGGCGCGCGGAACCCGAAGACCGGCGCGCCGAGAATGTCTTCGACTGTCTGTTTCGCGCGGCGCACGTCCTCGCGGAAACCGCGGCGGCCCAGCCGGTGGACCGTGGCGTGCTGATCCCCGTGGATCTGGACCTCGTGCCCCGCCGCGTGCAGTTCGCGCAGCAGGGATGGCGCGGCGCGGGCGGCATTGCCGAGCACGAAAAACGTGCCCCGGACGCCGCGCGCCTCGAGCATGGCCACAGCCGCCTGTACACCGGCGAGAAACCGACTCGACACCGGCAGTGACCCATCAAAGACCGACTGCTGCCAGTCCTCGACATCCATGGTGAACGCGTGGACGGGGCGGCCGTCGCGGCACATCCCGCGAAGCGGCTCCAGGCGCAGGCCTGCCAGGCCGCGCGGCGCGGCCGCGGACCCCTGCGATACAGCCTGGATTGGTGAGGAGGTTGTCACACGAATCGCTCGCCGGAACCCGAGGCCTGTGGCCCCACGCCCTGCGTGATTCATCGGCGGATTCGGCGCTCGCCGACAGGCCGCGGACGGCTACTTCTTGGCCTTCTTCGCGGAGGATTTGGCCTTGGCGGACTTGGGCTTCGCCGCCTTCGCAGCCTTGGCGGCCGGCTTTTCGGCCTTCGACGCCTTGCGGGAGGCCGCTTTGCCGCCTGCGGTCTTCTCCGCAGTCTTGGGTTCGGCCTTGCGCGACGGCTTGGCGGCTTTCTTCTTTTCGCCCTTGGCGGCCTTGGCCGGCTTGGCGGGCTTCTCTGCGGAGCTCTTGCCGCCCTTGATCAGGTTGACCTTTTCCTCGCGCGGGGCGGACGCCTTGCGACCTCCGGCGGCTTTGCCCTTGGCCGGGACGGCAGGCTTGTCGGCCTCAGGGTTACGGGCCCGCGCCGCGGCGGCGGGCTTGTGCTGTGTGACCGCCGCGTCGATGGCCATGATCTCGAGGTCGCGGTAGTAGCCCTCCCGCGTGAGCCTTTCGAACTGCGCCTCGACCTCTTCGCGCTCGGCGTTCTTGAACAGCGTGACGCGGAGATCGCCCGAAGTACCCACCAGCTTCCACTGGAAGGGGGGAACTTCTTTCATGCCGATGGACTTCCGTACCGGCGCGGCGACTGCTGTGGCCGGCGCATCGGCGCCTTCTTCGGAACCCGAATCGGAGTCTACCAGGTCCCCCTCGGCGGCGTCGGCGTCTGGACTCTCAGCGTCCACGGTCTCATCCGCGTCCAACTCGGGCGCATCCTCGGTCTTGGGCTTCTTACTCGTCATGGTGGCAGGTGCTGGTGCAGTCGTCAGGGCTGGGCGGCCACACAGGCCGCGCTCGTAGAATCCATAGATCCGCGGATTCTACTCCTCCCCGCGCCCCTGTCCAGCGGCCGCCCCCGGCCATGTCGCAGCCCCCCGCCCCCGGCCGGTCGTGGACCGCGCCGGCGGTGCCCGTATAATGGCCGGCCCCGGCTCGCGGCCGACGACGCGGCCAAGCCGGACAGCCAGCGCCCGTAGCTCAATTGGATAGAGTGGCTGGCTTCGAACCAGTAGGTTGGAGGTTCGA
>CAYRSS010000039.1:0-39919 GCA_964426945.1 uncultured Phycisphaeraceae bacterium | reverse complement strand
GTCCCACCGCGTCGATCTCGTCGATGAAGATGATGCAGGGCGAGTTTTCCTTCGCCTGCTTGAACAGGTCGCGGACGCGTGACGCGCCCACACCGACGAACATCTCGACGAAGTCCGACCCGCTGATCGACAGGAAGGGCACGTCGGCCTCGCCGGCGATTGCCTTGGCCAGCAGCGTCTTGCCGCACCCCGGCTCGCCCACCAGCAGCACGCCGCGCGGAATGCGCGCGCCGAGCCGGGCGAACTTCTTGGGCGACTTGAGAAACTCGATGATCTCGCGGACTTCTTCCTTCGCCTCTTCCACGCCGGCGACGTCCGCGAACGTGATGTTGGTGTGTTCCTTCGCGGTGATGCGATGGCGGGAGCGCCCGAAATTGCCGAGCATGCCACCCGCGCCGCCGGCGCCGCGGAGCTGACGGAAGATCACGAACCACAGAAACGCGAAGATCAGCAGCCACGGCAGCATCGACAGCAGGATCATCAGCAGCGGGCTCTGCTGCTCGGCCTTCACCTCCGCGTCGGGAAGCTGGTCCTGCAGGCGCATGACGAAACTGTCGTCGATCGCCGTCGCCGGGTAGATCACCTCGAAGTTGCGCGTGCCGTTGGCGTCGACGGTCACCGAGGGCTTCAGGCGGCCGCGGAGCTTGCCGTCGGCCTGCATGATGACGACCGACTCGATGCTCTGGTTCTCGACGTAGCGGTTGAACTGCGAGATCGAGATGCGGTCGGCGGACGTGACCGTCCGCTGAAGCAGCATCACCAGGACGGAGGCCACGATGAACAGGACGACCCAGCTCGCCCCGCTTCGCCACATCCTCGGTGGCGGCGGCGGCGTCGGCTTGCGCGATCCGTTCCCCGGGTTTTGCGTCGGGCCGTTTCCTTCGGACATGAATCAACTCCCCGTTCCCGGCAGGTCGCCCGGCGCGGCGCCGGCCGCCGCCTCCTGTCGCGCACCCCGTCCCCCGGCGGACACGACGCAGATCGCGACGGTCCGAAAGACATCATAGCGCTGCTACCAGTCCGCTTCCATGGCTTCGACGATGCGCTCGGCCAGGCCGTCCATCGCCCGCGTCATCCCGTCGTGAAAAGACTCCCCCACCGGAGGAATGTAGCTCACCTGGTGCACAAACCGCTCGCGCTCCCTCAGGATGCGGCCGTCGCGCGCGTCCTTGAAGCGAAAACGCACGACGACGGTCGAGCCGATCTCCCGCGCCAGGTTGGTCTCGAAGTCCTTGCCGAAGGTCCGGTTGCGGACCTCGAGAATCTCGCCCGAGAGGATCGCGTCGGCCGTCGCCGCGGGCGCGATCCTGTACGGCGTATCCATCTCGATACGCTTGATCAGGGATTCGGTCAGGCGAAACTCCAACTCACGCCGGAACTCCTTCGAGTCGAACATTTCGACGTGTACCGTCTGAATATCGGTCGGAAAGGGCCTCGCCGTCGAATACCCGCACCCCCCGCCCAGCAGGAGCATCAGCCCCCCCAGGGCCGGCAGGCCGCAGCGGCTGCAAAGGACGCGTAGACCAGCCTGAACGCGCATGATCTGCATCTAGCCCTCCCCCGCCGCGGCGGCATCCGCCACGGGCTCGTCCACCGGCGCGGGCAGTTCACCCACGCCGAGCACCGCCAGCCGCGACCGCGCCTTGCCCGCCGCGATCGAATCCGGCCAGTTGCGCACGATCGACTCGTAGTAGAACACCGCAGACGACAGGTGCCGCGTCCGCTCGTAGTAGCTCGCGATGGCGTATTCCTTCTCGGCGCGGAAGGCGGCGATGTTGCGCAGAATCAGCGCGACGTTGTCGCCGTCGGCCGCGGCCGGATACCGCAGGCGGTAGTCACTGAACCGCTCACCCGCCTCGATCAGCGCCGCTTCGTCATAGTCGATGCCGCGGAACCCGGCGAGCGCCGCCTCCGCCGATCGCCGCAGCGCCGGCTGGTGATAGCGGTGACGCGGGTATTCCTGAATCAGACGGGCGTACTCGAGTTCCGCCAGCGGGTACTCGCCCGTGCGGAACAGGTAGTCGGCCTTGATGCGAATCGCCAGCGGCGCGATCGGCTCGTTCGGATAGCCGATCGACACGTCGTCCAGGATCTCAAACGCGGTATCCTCGCTGTCGAGGATCCGCAGCCCGAGGAACTTCCGCTTGACCCCCGTCAGGTAGGTCTCGGCGATGATCACCTCCAGCCGCAGCGCCTCCGCAGTCAGGTCCAACCCGGCGAACCGGTTGAGAAACTCCTGCAGCAGCTTGTGCGCCTTGTCATAGTCGCGCCGGCCGATGAGCGACTCGGCCCGGGCAATCATCACCGCGGGGTAGTACGCGTCGTCTTCGCCGAAGCGCTTCACAAACGCCTTGCAGCCGTCGAGCGCGTCGCCGAACTCCCCGTCGGACACCAGCCGCCGGATCGCGTGCAACTCGCCCTCGGGGGTGCCCGGCGGCGGAGGGGGCAACTCCACCAATTCGCCCCGGTCACGATCGTAGGTCAGCGTCCGCGTGCCGCGCTGCTGGGCCGCCGCGGGGCTGGCGAGGACGCAGAGTTGCATCGCCGCCACGGCGCAGACCAACCCTCGGGGCATGGCCGGCAGCGGTCGCCCGGCGAGCTTCGATCCGGTTAAGTCATTCACGCGGCTCATTATGCGCCGCTCGATCCCGCCCGCAACGCGACAGCACCGCTGAACACCCCGGCGACCTGCCCGCCTGGCTGGTCGGACGCGGCACCCGCCTCGGGAGCCGCTTGGACACCCGCGACTGCATGGGTGGGCGGGGCCTCGGGAGTCGGATGGGGAGCTTCCGGCACTGGCCACGCTGAGCCAACCGCAGGTCAGAACCCGGCCTAGGGGACACGACGGCCTGGAGGGAAGGGGGATTTCCCTTGCTATCGGACCTCCGAAACTGCTACTCTTGAATCCGTCAACTCGGGCTTTCCAGCCGCCATTCCCGGCCAGCTGCCTGCTGTCGGGCGCTTCGCGGCAGGTCGCAGTGGTAGCACGGCTCGCGCATTCATTCGCGCGGTCGATCAGGTTCACTTCAAGGAGAGGAGTCTCGCCATGCGGCACACACGAACCGCGCTCGTATCCCTCACCACGGCTGCCGGACGCCCTGGGCGCTCGATCTGGCTGGCCGCAATCGCCCTGCCACTCCTCGCGGGACGAGCCGCCGCGGAACAGCAGGACATCGGGCCAGGAATCGACCTCTGGGTTACGACACCGGGCACCACGACCGTCGACTTCAGCAGCGATCCGATCCCCGCCGACTTTTTCGCGCCGGGATCGGAGCCGTTCGCCGGAACCATCGCCCTGCGTGGGCGCGCCTTCGGGGGTCCGCTCGGCCCAACGGATACGATCGTCGAGCGCCTTCACCTCATCAACTTCACGCCTGGCAATCAATGCGACGCGGAATGCCCGGCCGGCGCTGACGTAGCCATTAGGCTCGTCGCGATGAACCTCGTGGGGACTGGAACCATCACGGTCATCATCAACGGCGTCCCGACACAGTGGGACGTGGAAAAGTGCCTCTCCGACTGCTATCTGAATCCGCAGCCCGGCTGTCCGACCCTGACCGGCCAGATGGCGTTGCTCATGCTCTGTCCTTCGGGTGGGACGTTCAACTCGACCTTGCCCGTCGCTTCGAAATTCCGATTCACTCCCGTAGGAGGCGGAAACCCTGCCGTGCTGGACCTGGGGCTGGCCGGGCACGCGGCGTCGCTGACCGCGGGCGGGCACTGGGTCTATCGCGACGTCCTCAACCCGGCGCTCGGCATTCTTGAAGTCCCGGCGGGGCTCATGGTGGACGGCAACTGCGACGGCGTACTCGATCCGCCCCTGCCAGGCTCCTCGTCCGGCGTCTGCGACAGCATGGCGGTCGGCGTTCGGGCGGTCCCGTGCGCAACGTGCACGGATCAGCCGACCGAGCAGTTCATCGTCACGTCGCTGCACATCGCGCCGAACGCCGAACACGGGGTCACGCCGGCGCGTCTCGGCGCCTCCGTTCCCGCCGCTTCGGACATCGGCATCGGTGCAATCCTGTCGTTGCTGCTCATGAGCGGTATGCTCATCTTCCGCCGAAGGACCGCCGCGGCATAACGCCCCTGTCGTGAGCCCGACCCGCCGGTCGAGCATCGCGCGAGTTTCGGCTAGCATGCTCTCAGCCCGTCCATTCGCGCGTGGACGCACGAATGGCGGGCAACGGAGCCGAACTCATGCACAACCGATCCCGCGCGACGCGATGGCTGCTGACCGCATCACTGGCGACCTTCATCGGCTGCGCCACGGGCGGGGGCGGAACCTCCGGACCCAATGACACGACCGACTTTCTGCCCTTCGTCACCGGGTTTCTGGGCGACACGGAGGTCTGGATGGTCGCCGCCGACACGTTTCTCGTCGGCGGCTACGGCCCCAACGTCGAATTCGCCATCCTCACCACCAACCCCGACGCCGGAGACAGCTGCCTCGGGATCCATCCGAGCGGCGGCCTCCGCTACGAGAACGGCCAACTGACCGCGGACGTCGCCTACGCCGACATCGGCGCCAACCGCAACTGCCAGGTTGAGTTCAGCGCCGACGCCGCCGCGTGCGACCCGTCTGTCCAGACGGCAACCACGTGCAACCTCACCGAGGGCTCCGGTCGCGTCCGCGTCGGCAGCCGATCCGCCGACATCGGATCGCCGCGCATCGCTCGCTTCGAACCATGTACTCCGCCGGCGTCGCTCGAGGACATCGGACAATGGACGATCCAGAACACGCACATCCTCCCGCTCGCGTTCCTCGCGGAGCCGGAGGACGTGGGCGCAACCGTCATCCTCGGCGGCGACAGCACCGGCGAGCGGCTGGTGACGATCATCACCTCGACTTCGCCGGATGGATCAACCGCGGAAGGTTGCTTCGATCAATCCCCCCAGGGGACCATCAGCTTTGACGGGACGAGCCTGGTCATCGATGTAACTCTGGAAGGCGATGACAACGACAGCGGCCTCGGCGAGCCCGGCGCATGCAGCATCCAGTTCCAGGGCACGGTCACCTACTGCTGCGAGTTCGCCCCCGAGGCGATCGGCGGAAACTCCGCCGACAGTGCGGCGATCATCCGCATCGACGGCACCGGCACCTACCAGTTCAAGAGCGTGAGCGGCACCATGCAGTTCATGTATCTGAACCTGCTCGAAGAGAGCAACAGCGGCCCGCCGGACGGCGTGCGGGTGTAGACAGCCGTCCGGAAGGAACAACGCGCCGCGCGCAGGCGGGCGGCGCGGCTAGGCTGGCCCGCGGCCGCGGATGGCCGCTTCGATCATGCCCACCGAGGCGTACTCAATCTGCGACCCGACGGCCAGCCCGCGCGCCAGCCGCGTGATCTTCGCCCCCGCGTCGGCCAGCTCGTTCTGGATGTAGAGCGCCGTGCCGTCGCCCTCCAGCGTGGGGTTGAGGGCCAGCACCACTTCGCGCACAGCCCCGCCGCGCACCCGGGCCGACAGCGCCGAGAGCGTCAGGTTCTCCGGGCCGATCCCCTCGATCGGGTCAATGTGCCCCATCAGGACGTGATACACCCCGCGGACCAGCCCCGTGGCCTCCAGTGCCGGCACGTCGCGCGGCTGCTCCACCACCCAGATTTCCGCCTGATCCCGCGCGGCATTCGCACAGATCGGGCACGGGCTGGCCTCGGTCAGGTTGAAGCAGGTAGCGCAGTGGATCACGCGGTCCTTGAGATCAAGCACCGCCTGGGCCAGCGCCGCCGCAACCGGCCGGGCCTCGCGCAGCAGGTGAAACGCGATCCGCTCCGCCCCGCGCGGACCGATCCCCGGCAGCTTCTGGAGCTGTTCCTTCAGGCGACGGAGTGGTTCGAGCGTTTCGCCGGCCATGCAGGCCCGAAGCATAGCCCCCGCCCCGTGCGGGCGGAAGCGGCTCCGGCGACGCCCCCGCGGGCACCGGGCCGGCCGACGCCCGGCGACAGAATCCGACGACCCGGACCCCCGTCTGCGTGCTACACTCCACGGGAGGCCGGTCGCCGGAATCTCAACAGGAGACCAACGCCATGACGTGGACAATCCGCTTCCGCCGCGCGAGCACGGCGGCCCTGGTCGGCGCCTTGGCGCTGATCGGCTGTCGCCGCGACGCCGCCGAGGAGCACGAGCACGATTCGACCACCCCGGCGGAAGCCCGCAGCGGCGCCGCCCCGGAGCATGACACCGCCATGAGCAGCCCGACCCGCAAGTACTCCGCCTCGAACTACGACATCACCCCGCTCTCGCGGGAGCGCGTCGCCGAGCTGGCGAAGAAACTCGATGCCGAGGCATATCGCATCACCCAGCGAGCGGGTACCGAGCCGCCGTTCTGCGGCACGCTGCTGGATAACAAGAAGGACGGCATCTACTGCTGCATCGTGTGCGGACTGCCGCTCTTCTCCAGCGAGCACAAGTTCAACTCGGGCACGGGCTGGCCGAGCTTCTTCCGCGAGTTCGACCCGCAGCACGTCGCCCGCAAGGTCGACCACAGCGCGTTCATGACCCGCGTGGAGATCAACTGCGCCCGCTGCGACGCCCACCTCGGCCACGTCTTCGACGACGGCCCCAAGCCGACAGGCGAACGGCACTGCCTGAACTCGGCGTCGCTGGTGTTCCATGAGAAGGGGGCAGAGCTTCCACCGGAGAGCCGACCGGCCGGAGCGGTCGCAGCGGCAGCTGCTGCGACTGGGACTGCGACTCCGACCGCCACCGCGCCTGGCGCCCCCAAGGCCGACGCGTCGAGCGGGCTGCAGGAAGCCTACTTCGCCGGCGGTTGCTTCTGGGGTCTGGAGCATTATTTCCAACAGGGTCCGGGCGTGGTCGACGCGGTGAGCGGCTACATGCAGGGCCGCGGCGAGAGCCCGACGTACAAGCAGGTCAGCTACGAAAAGACCGGCCACGCCGAGACAGTGAAGGTCGTCTTCGACCCGGCCAAGATCAGCTACCGCCGGTTGCTCGAGGCGTTCTTCACCATGCACGACCCGACGCAGCTCAACCGCCAGGGCCCGGACGTCGGCGACCAGTACCGCTCAGGCATCTGGTTCACCAGCGAAGCCCAGCAGCGCGAGGCCGAGGCGTACATCCAGGAACTGACCACCTCCGGCCGCTACGGCAGCCGCAAGATCGTCACCCAGCTCGAACCGGCGAAGACCTTCTGGCCGGCGGAGGATTATCATCAGGACTACGTGCAGAAGACGGGGCGAGCGTGCCATGTGAAGAATCCGTGGTAGGGAGCCAAGTCTGCCCCGTGGATCGCATGCCCCGGCCACTGCGCGGGCTGATTGGGCAGTGTTCGGGTTGAATCTTGGAACCTGAGTCGATGACGCCAACCTCTCTCGTCGATTCGCTCGTGGCCTGATCCGCCTCGCGAAGGCATCTTGGGCTCATTCTCCCCGATGGCTGGTTCGGCCGGCCCCGTGACAATCACCACAATCTCACTTGGTGCATCCAGCGACCACGCCGGCTAATCCTTGAGCTCGACGAGCAATTGGTGCTCTGTTTCGCCGGCGATATCAGATCCGCTGTCGACCGTGAGGGCTTCCACCTCAGCGGCTTTTCACAATTGGTGTTCGACTATGAGGAGTACGGCTCAATGAGACCGCATGCTCGTGTGTATGACTCGGGCGAAGTGGTGTTCTGTGACTACCCGATCGTGAGAGCGTGAGGGCGCTCTCGCTCTCAGGACCGCTGTCCCTGCGGCCGCGAAGGGTGGGTTCTGCGATTTGCGCCCTCAGCGTTCCACCTATACCGGATCGCCTGGGACATCAAGTGGAAGTCACGCATCGCGCCTGTCTTCGGGAACGGGGATCTTGTTCCAGTCTCGCGCGTCGACGTTGTAGCGGATCAAGTGTTTCTCGTTGCTGGTCACCACGACAGCGGGTATCTCCTTCGCCTGCGCCGCAATGAGGATGTCCCAATCAACGTCATGCTCTGGCGCGGTAGAGTACCCACCTCGCCGAGCGTCGGCCCACAAGCGTGCGGCTTCGCGGAAGTTCCTTGCGGAGATCTGCTGTACGTCCCATACCTCGCACAACTCATCGAGATTCTCCAGCGATGTGCGGGCATCATGGCTCTGATCGAGTCTGTAGATGTAGCCACGACGCAACTCATAGTCCGCTATCGCAGAGATCACAAACTCGACTTCGCCACCAGCGTGTCCGTAGTTGACCCAACCCCGGTACCAAGCCTGCACATCCGCATGCCTGTTCGGATGGCAAAGTCGCCGAAGCACATTGGTGTCTAGGAGAAGCCTCATCACGGTTCCGGAAAATGGCGAGGTGCGGTCTCGCGCAGAGCTTTCTCGATCAGGGGATCCACCCGCGCATCGAATTCGGCGTTCTCGCTTGTCCACTTGTCGAGTAACGCCAGCGCTCGCGCGTATCGCGCCGAAACGTCAACCGGTGCGAGTGAATATGCAGCTCGTTTGGCCAAGTGCGAAGTGACCTCGTGCGCAAGCTTGCGCAATTCAGCAGCCTCGGCGCCGTACCCATGAGACGGGTACGGTATCACGCCCACGGTGGATGGGCGGGGCGCTGGTGAGAGAGCGACCGTTGGCATTAGCTGAAGAGCTCCCGTGCTTTGTCAGTGATACATGCCTCAAAGATCAAGTTCTTACGCTCTCGAAGAACCTCGACCAGATCCCAGAGCTCGGCTTGGTCAGTCGGCAACTCCACAGTGCGAAAGACGTCGATATCGAGCACCACCGAAACCGTCTCGGGCGCAGAAGGGGAAACGATAGCCTCGTTGAGCAGGCATAGGCACTTGATATCCTCAAGTGGGATCGCAAGATGCATAATGTAGCCTGACAGTCCTTGCGGAAGATCGGAGGACACTTCGGGCACCGTCCGTAAGTACTCGCTGAAATCCCCAAGCGGAAGGGGGATGTTGATGCGATTGATGTACCGTACGGCCACCCGAGAGATCTTCTCAGCCTGAACCACCGCTGCGTATTTGTTCCAGAGTCTCCGCGCCTCATCCCTGAACGACTCCCATCGCTGATACGGGGCAAGGCGACTCATGGTGAATCCGTCAAGCCTTGCTTGATAGATCTGCTTAGCGTCAGCACTTCGAAACCAGTACCCATTTGGAGTTGAACTCGCAGTCGTAATCACTTCCTTGCCAAACTGCACCTGGCCAACTGCAACGTTTCGCTGCTCGACGAGGGGGTAGGTATCCTCCTCCCCGGCCTGAACCCGAAGAAGTTCAGGGAGCCCGACCTGCGAGGGCAATTCTACCTTAAAGTCGATGATAGCCTCCGTAATCGGGGCTTTGGGATAATGTCTAGTGCCTGCCATATCCGTATCGTACTCACCACGCATACACCGGGCAACATTCCGCCCCTACTGAACCGAGGGCGGGGAGAACTCCCTGCTGGCTGCCCCCTCACCCCTCAAACTGAATATCCAGCATCTGCATCTCCACCGTCCGTCGCCCTTGGAACTCGTTGATCGTTGGCTCGAACGCCACGCGGCAGCGGCGGCGGTGTTTGAGGTCTTCGATCATCGGGGCCAGGCCGAAGCCGATCGCGCGGATTCGCCGGCCGTGCTCGGTGAAGCTCGCCAAGAGGTGCGTGCCGTCGCCGACGCAGCGCGGCTCGTCGGCCAGGTCGAGCCAGCCGCTGGCCAGCTTCGGGCGGGGGTTGCCCGGGCCGAAGGGGCCCAGGTCGGCCAGCAGCTCGGCCGTGGGCAGGGTCAGGTCGGCCAGCGACACCTCCGCGTCCAGCCGCAGCTTGGGCACCAGGTCGTCGCCGTTCAGCCGGTTGTTAGCCACGGCCACAAACGCCTCGGTGAAGTCGGCGATGCGCGGGGTGGCCACGCGCAGGCCGGCGGCCATGCGGTGGCCGCCGTAGGCGACGAGGTGGTCGCTGCACGACGACAGGGCCGCGTGCAAGTCGAAATGGCGGATGCTCCGGCCGGAGCCCTGGCCCTCGCCGTTGGTCGTGCTGATGAGGATCGTCGGGCGGGCGTAGCGCTCGACCAGGCGCGAGGCGACGATGCCGATGACCCCGGCGTGCCACTCGTCGGCCGCCAGGACGATCGCCCGGCGGGCGTCGCCGGCCAGCCGCTCGCGGTCGATGCGCTCGCAGGCCTCGCCGAAGATGCGCCGCTCGGTGGTCTGGCGGGTGCGGTTGTGGTCGTCGAGGTACGCGGCGATCTCGCGCGAGCGGGCGGGATCGGTGGAGGTGAGCAGCTCGACGGCCAGCCGTGCGTGGCCCATGCGCCCCGCCGCGTTGATCCGCGGCGCCAGCTTGAACCCCACGTCGTAGCAACTGATCTTGCCGCCCGAGAGGCCCGACCGGTCGATCAGCGCCTGCAAACCGGGAAAGCGGCTGTGGCGCAGCGCCGCCAAGCCGTGCCGGGCGAGAATGCGGTTTTCGCCCAGCAGGGACACCACGTCGGCAATCGTGCCCAAGGCCGCCAGCGGCAGCAGCATCACCAGCAGGTCGCGAAGCGCGGGTGTGGATTTGTCGGAGCCGCTCAACTGCCGCGCGAGCGCCCACGCCACCTTGAACGCCACCCCCGCGCCGCACAGGTCGGGATTGGGATACGCCGAGCCGGGCAGCGACGGATGAACGATCGCCGCAGCGGGCGGCAGCACCGCCGGCGGCGTGTGGTGGTCGGTGATGATCAGCGGCACGCCCGCCGCGTGCAGGAACTCTGCCGACTCGTGCGCCGAGACGCCGCAGTCGACCGAGACGACGAGCTGCGCGCCATCCTCGACCAGCTTGCGCACCGCCTGGAGGTTCAGGCCGTAGCCCTCCTCCGTGCGATGGGGCACGTAGTAGTCCACCGCGGCGCCGGCGGCGGTGAGGACGTGCCAGAGGATGGCGATGCCGGTGGTGCCGTCGACGTCGTAGTCGCCGTAGAGCACGATGCGCTGGCGACGGCGTACCGCCTCGGCCATGAGCCGGGCGGCGGCTTCGGCGCCAGGGAGCAGTTCGGGCGGATGCAGGTCTTTGAGCTGCGGGGCGAGAAAGGAGGCGGCCGAGGTGTCGGCCTCGAGTCCGCGATTGAGCAGGAGGCGGGCGACGATCGGGGGAACACCCCAACGGCGGGCGGCCGGGCTGCTATCCGTTCCGTCGGACAGGATCACCCAGTGCTTGCCCATGCCGCCCGCCCCATCCTTGGCTCGAAATGTCACCCCTGCAAACGGGTGCCCGACCGCAACGCCGAGCGGCAACCGCCTGCGGCGACGCCCTCGCGCCGGGGGAGCGAGTCTAGCCCTCGCCGGGATGGGGGTAAAGCGATTTCCGTGGCGCCGCGGCGGCGGCGCGGCCGGGAAGTTGTGAAATCCTGCAAGCCGCGATGGAACGGTTTGCGACGCCGCCCACGCCCGGGTATGCTGCTCGCCTTCAGACGGGCCGGCTGGCCCGTCTTTTCGCCATCCCGAGAGCCACGCTCGACAGCGAGCCATGCTCCCTATTCGCAGAAAGGAAACGTGCGTGAAGAACTTTGTCCGTCTGACCATGGCTGCGTTCGTCCTGGCGATGTGCAGCAGCACCGTCCGCGCCGAAGACACGATTGAGTCTGTCGAGAAGGAAATCATCGAGAAGTGGTCGAAGCTGACCTCTCTCACCGCCAACATGGCCACCGACGCCCAGATGGGCGGCATGTCGATGAAGATGACCGGCACCATCGAGTTCCTCGCCAAGGAGGGCAAGGAGATGTTCCGCCTCGAGGCTCAGATGGAGCAGGCGATGGGCGGCCAGCCGATGAAGAGCTCGATCCTGAGCATCGTCGACGGCGAGTTTCAGTGGATGCTCATGGACATGGGCATGATGAAGCAGGCCATGAAGACCAAGCCCGACGACTTCCAGGGCAGCCCGGGCGGCAAGAAGATGTTCGAGCAGATGAAGAAGGAAAACGACCTCAAGCTGCTCCCCTCCGAGAAGATCGATGACAAGGACTGCCACGTCATCGAGGTCAAGCCCAAGGCCAGCGGCGAGCAGCTCGCGCTCGTCAAGATGTTCTTCGGCAAGGACAACGGCATCATGGTCAAGATGGTCGGCTACGACACCGGCAACAACGCCGTGATGACCTCGACCTACACCGACGTGAAGACCAACGTGGACATCAAGGCCGAGCGCTTCGTGTTCACCGCGCCGGAAGGCGTGCAGGTCATGGACATGACCAAGAACGAGGGCATGCCCGCCGGCCACCCGTAGTCGCGGCTGATCCCGAGTTTTGCGGATGAACGACAAGGGGCACGAGCCACCGCCGACCGGCGTGGTTCGTGCCCCATCTCTTTTCGGTTGAGACCGTCGGCCTGCTCAGCGCGCCGCGGCGATCACGCCCGCCTCCGGCGACGAGGCCGTGGCGTACAGCTTCCGCCCGATCCGCCCCGCCTGGAACGCCAGCCGCCCCGCCTCGATCGCGTGGCCCATGGCCTTGGCCATCCGCTCCGCATCCTTTGCCCCGGCGATGCCCGTGTTGAGCAGCACGCCGTCAGCCCCCAGCTCCATCGCGATCGCCACGTCGGAGGCCGTACCCACGCCCGCGTCGACAATGACCGGATAGGCCGGGTCGTCTTCCTTCAGATACTCCAGACAGATCCGGATGTTGTTGGGGTTGAGAATGCCCTGGCCGCTGCCGATCGGTGAGCCCAGCGGCATCACGCTGGTCGCCCCCGCGTCCTTCAGGCGGCGGGCGACGATCGGATCATCGTTGGTGTACGCCAGCACCTCGAAGCCTTCGGATACGAGCTGCGTCGTCGCCTCGAGCGTGCCCGCCGTGTCGGGCAGCAGCGTCTTGCGATCGGCCAGCACCTCGAGCTTCACCCACTTGGCGCCGGCGTTGCCCAACCCTTCGAGCAGTTCGCGGCTCAGCCGCGCAGAGCGGATGGCGTCCTTCGCACTGAAGCAGCCCGCAGTGTTGGGCAGGATGGTGTAGCGCTTCAGGTCGAGGTGGTCGAGGATGTTGTCCGTCTTCGCCTTGCCGTCGTCGGTCATCACGTCGCGGCGGACGGCCACGGTCACCACCTCGCAGCCCGAGGCCGCGAGGCAGCGCTTCATCACTTCGTGCGAGGCGTACTTGCCCGTGCCGACGAAGAGGCGCGAGGTGAACGAGAAGGAACCGACTCGGTACTGATCATTCATCACAGGCATGCCCTGTCGTGTCGCGCGGGAGGGCGGAGAGCCTCAGCCACCGCCGACGAAAGTGACGATTTCGATGCGGTCGCCGGGGCGGATGGTCGTCGCCTCGAAAGACCGGCGCGGCACGAGGTCTTCGTTGATCTCGACCGCCACGCGGATCGGGGCCAGTTCGAGCCGCTCGAGGAGCGCGGCGACCGTCGTACCCTCGGCGACGGTCTGCGGCTTTCCGTTGATGACGGCCTGCATCGACATGGATTCCCCCGGCGGCGGCGACCTACCGCGCCGCACCCGAGGATTGTAGGTCCGCGGCCGCGGACCTTCAATTCGGCACGAACTTGTGCGAGCCGATGATCAACCCGTATACCATCCCCGCGGCCAGCACCGCCAGCGTGATGGCCACCTTCGCCTGACGTCGCTGGGCGATGATGCCGGGATCGTCCCACCCCTCCTTGCGGTAGGCCCACAGCACCGTCCCCGCGAGGCAGATGGACCCCGGCGCCCCCAGCCACAGCACCACGGGGATCGTCGTGTCGGTCATCAGGGGCCGGTGGACGATCATCGCCGCCGCGAGGATGAACGTGCCGAGGGAAAGCCAGACGCTGGTCAGTGCAAGCATCGAAGCGGGTCCGTGCATGGGGGAGACGCGGCCGCTACGATACTTGGCGCCAGCGACAGCGTCAAAACGCCCGGACGTTTCTGCATGCTTGACATCCACGACGCCTGGAAGCTCATCAGCACCCACGTGCGCCCGCTCGCCGTCTGCGAACTGCCCCTGGCCGAAGCGCTGCACCGCACGCTGGCCGAGGGGGTGTCCTGCGATGTCGACTTCCCGCCGTTCGATCGATCGATGATGGACGGCTACGCCGTTCGTGCGGCGGACACGGCCCACCCCCCGGTGACCCTCCGGCTGGTCGGTCAGATCGCCGCCGGCCACGAGCCCGAAGGCGGGCTTCGCCCCGGCGAGGCGATGCAGATCAACACCGGCGCACCGATGCCCCGCGGAGCCGACGCGGTCGTCCGCCTGGAGGACACCAACGCGACCGATGCCGCCACCGTCCTGGTGAGCGCGTCGGCCACCCCCGGCGACCATGTCACCGCGCGCGCCGCCTTCATCCGTCGCGGGAGGCGTGCGCTATCGCCGGGGCAGCGGCTGGGCCCCCTCGAAATCGCCGCCGCCGCGACGTGCGGGGCGACGCGCTTGCGCGTCTTTCGCCAGCCGCGGGTCGGCGTGCTGGTCACCGGCGATGAACTCGTCCCCGTCGAGGCCACCCCCACCGGCGCCGAGATCCGCGACAGCAACCGTTGGATGCTCGAAGCCCTCGCCCGCGAGCACGGCGCCGAGCCGGTGATTCTCGGCTCGGCCATCGACGATCGAGCGGCGCTTCGGGCAGCCATCACCCGGGCGGCCGACTGCGACCTGCTCTGCATCACGGGCGGGGTTTCGGTCGGCGCGTTTGACTTCGTCCCCGAGGTCCTGGCGGAAGCCGGGGCCGTCTTTCACATCCGCAAGATGGCGATCAAGCCGGGCAAACCGGTGATTTTCGCCACGATGCCCGGTGGGCAGATCGTCTTCGCGCTGCCCGGCAACCCGATCAGCGCGTTCGTCGGCTTCCAGCTCCTGGTGAGGCCGGCGCTGACGGCCTTGGAAGGTCGCCTCGGCGAAGCCCCGTCGTTTCTGAGGGCCAGGCTGGCGGGAGCCCTCGCCGCCGCGGGCAAGCGGCGCAGCTTTCGCCCCGCACAAGTGTCGGTGACGCCTGACGGCGATCTCGTCGCGACCCCGATCGACTGGCAGGGATCGGGCGACCCCTTCGGGATGGTCGGCGCCGACGCCCTGCTCATGCAGCCGGCCGGATCAGCCGCCATCGCGGATGGCGGCGATGTCTCCGTCTTGCTCCTGCGGAGGCTATGATCCGGCGGGAAAAGTTCAGCGTCGGGCTTTCCCCGAGCGGCCCGAGCCGCGAGACTCCCGACCTGTCGCCGCGAGCAGGCAACCCGCGGCCCGGCCGCCACGGAGCGGGCGGCATCCGCCGGGAAGGCCCGCAGAACTCTTGCCCAGAAGCGCCGCAGACATCCCGTCACCCGCGCAGCCGTCGGCGTCCTCCCTCGAGGCCGTGGGTGGTCTGGCGCTGCGCGGCCACCTCCCCCTGCTGCTGCTGGCGCTGGCCACGTTCGCGCTGAAGAGCCTCATCTTCGAACCGATCTCGCTGTGGCCGGTCTCCTTCATCTGCCTCGTGCCGTGGCTCGTCATGGCAACCACCGCGGAGCGAGCCCGGCCGGTCTACTGGTACAGCTTCCTGATGGGGCTGGTGTACTTCCTGGTCAACGCCCGTTGGCTCTACCACGCCACGGGACTCGGCTACGCGGCGCTGGCGTTCTACCTCGCGCTGTACTTTCCGCTCATGGCGTGTGCCGTCCGTGGCATGCGCCGGCGGCGGCGGATCCCGCTCGGGCTGGTCGTGCCGATCGTCTGGGTCGGCTGCGAGATGCTCCGCGCGGTGGTGATGTCGGGCTTTCCCTGGTTCTTCCTCGCCCACGCGAACTACACGGTGCTCGTGCTCACGCAGGTCAGCGACCTGGTCGGAGCCTACGGGCTGAGCTTTGTCGTGGCGGCGGTTAACGGCGCGCTGGCGGATCTGGTCCTCTGGCGTGCGGCTCGGCGACGCGGGGGGCTTCCCGGCGCTGCGGTGCCGAAAGGGCGCTTCGTGCTCAGCGCCGCCCTCGCGGGGGGACTCCTGGTCGCGACGCTCGGCTACGGCGCCTACCGCCTGAGCCAATTGACCTTGCGAGACGGCCCGCGCGTGGCCCTGATTCAGAGCGACTTCATCAACTCCGTCGACCTGACCGTCGAGGGGGCCAACGTGCCCAACCGCGAGAAGATGCTCACCTTCGTCTCGATGCTGGAAGCGGCCTCCGTGGAGCGGCCCGACCTCTACCTGCTCCCCGAGTCGCCCTGGTACATGGAACTGAACCCGGAGGCGCGCGCGGCCTACCCGATTTCGGTCGAGAGCTACCTCGTGCTCACCGAGATCGCCCGCGAGACGGGGGGCCACATCGTCACCGGCTTCGCCGCGATGGAGCACCACCCCGGCGATCCGATCGCCGAAAAGCGACAGTACAACTCCGCCGCTGTCATCTACCCCGACGAGCGCGAGATCGGGCGCTACGACAAGATCCACCTCGTGCCTTTCGGCGAGGCGGTGCCCTTCCGCATGGGTCGCTGGCGGTTCCTCTATTTCTGGCTCAACCGCATCATGCCCTTCAGCGAAGGTGGGAAGATCGAGTTTTCGCTCTTTCCTGGCGACGGCTTCCACAACTTTGAGATGGCCGCGCCCTCCCGCGGCGGCGAGCGGTTCCGCTTCGGCATCCCCATCTGCTACGAAGACGTCATGCCCTACGTCAGCCGGCGCTTCGTGTCCGGGGGGGCGGCGGAGAAACAGGTCGACTTCCTGCTCAACATCAGCAACGACGGCTGGTTCGGCCGCGGCATTCAGCAGCCGCAGCACCTGGCGATCTGCACGTTCCGCGCGGTCGAGAACCGCGTGGGCATCGCCCGGTCGGTCAACACGGGCGGCAGCGCGGTCATCGAACCCACCGGCCGGATCACCCGCGTCGTCGAAGCAGACCCGCAGAACCGCTGGCCCGGCAAGGCAAACTATGCCGTCGAGACGATCAAGGTCGATGCCCGATACACCCTCTATTCCCGCTACGGCGACTGGTTCGCCTGGAGCTGCGTGGCCCTGATGGGGCTGATGTACGTCGACTACCTCGTGCTCCGGGCCCGGGCGGCGCGGGCGGCCTGAATCTGCGTCTGGGTAAGGTGTCCGCGACGATGTCCGGCCATGTCGCACCGGCGTACCCGGTCAGCCCCCGCCGGCACTCGGCGCGCGCGGGATTTCCAGCGAGAATGCGACCATGCCATCATCAGCCTTCAGGATGATCATTCTGGGTTCGCTGACCCTGGCTCTCGCCGGCTGCCAGTCGCCTGGCCGCGTGAGCACCGCCAGCCCCGGCGTGGACCACGCCGCCGCCCGTGAGCGGGCGATGGAGTGTCTCCGCCGCGCCGTCCAGTACGAGCAGAACCCGGCCCTCCGCGTCGCCGCCATCGAGGCCTTCGCCTCGTCAGGCGTCGAAGACGGCCGGCCGTGGATCCGGGCGGCGCTGCTCGATGAGCATCCGGCGGTCCGTTTCGCGGCCTGCCTGGCCATCGGCACACTCAAGGACGCGACGGCCGAAGCCGGCGTCCGTGAACTGACCCGCGACCCCGACGCGAGCGTCCAGGTAGCGGCCCTCTTCGCACTCCATCGCCTCGGCGACGCCAGCGGCACCGGACGGCTGGCGGGCTTCCTTCTGGAGGACAAGGATCCGCTCGTCCGTCGCAACGCGGCCCTCGCGCTCGGGCGGCTCGACGAGCCCGGCGCGATCAAGGTGCTGGCCCGGGCGATGAAGGACAAGGACCAGCTTGTGCTCGACCACGCGCTGGAGGCGATGGCCCGCCTCGGCAACGACGAGGCGCGACAGCAACTGGTCTGCATGGCCAACGCCGGAGTCGGTGCGGACGAAGTCTTCGCCCTGCGCGCCCTCGGCGAGACGCGCGACCGGCGCTACGAAGACCTGTACCGCATGAAGCTGGCCGCCGAGGAGTCACCCCACGTCGAGATCCGCGTGGCCGCGGCGCGGGCCCTGGGCCAGCTCGGCCACTTCGACGGATACCGCCTCGCGGTCGAGTCGCTGCGGTTTTCGAAGGCTCGGGTCGTCGACTCGGAGGACACGGCGGAGGGCAAGATCCTTCGTACCCGGCTGCTCGCGGCTTCGGCCCTCGGGGCGATCGGGAACCCGGACGCTCTCCGGCCGTTGATGGCGATGATCGACGCCGGAGAGGACGCCCGCTACCAGGTCGCCGCCGCGCAGGCGATTCTTGAAATCGTCGAGCGCAACCGGATCGACACGCTCGGCTTTCCGGCGCTGGGCTCGTCGACCAGAGGCGCTGACGGCACGCCAGGGTTGTAACGTCTACCGGGCAGGCGATCCCCCGATCCGCACGGGAGTGGGTTTACGACGGAGTCTGTCGGCCTTAGGGAGTCTGTCGTCACGCCATGCGCTGGGTTTCGTTCATCCTGGGCTCACTCATCGTGCTCACGCTCCAGTCCGTGCTCGGCCCGCGCCTGCAGATCGGCGGCGCCCGGCCCGACCTGCTGCTCGTCTACGTGCTGTTTTTCGCACTCTACGGCCGGCGGCTGCACGCCGTCCTGGGCGCGTGGGGGCTCGGCGCCGTGGCCGACCTCATGACCGTGGAGCGCCCGGGCCTGCTCTCGCTAACCTATTTCGCCGCCGCGTTTCTCGTCACGCTGGTCCGCGATGCGCTCTTCCGCTACGAGAGCGTCACCCAGTTCGCCATCGTGCTGCTGACGGGGCTGGTCGTGCAGTCCGGATGGCTGGCTTACCGCGTGGCGGTCTACCCGGCGTTCGCGCCGACGTGGGGCGCGGCGGCGCTGTCAGCCCTTGCCGCGGCGGCGTACACCGCCCTGCTGGCCCCGGTGCTCTACCGCGCGATGCTTCGCGCACCCGCACTTTTCGGCATCCCCCGCACGCGCTACGCCTACAGCATGTCCGCCGACGTGGAGGACCATCGTGTTTAAGCGGCGGCTGCGCGTGCTGATTGTGCTCTTCACGCTCGGACTCGTGGCCATCGTCACCCGGCTGGTTCAGCTTCAGGTTGTCCACGCCGACTATTACCGCCAGCGCGCCGAGGCCGCGCTGCTGGCCGAGCCCGAGGCCCTGCCCTTCGTGCGGGGCAGCATCCTCGACCGCGACGGCCGGCCGCTCGTGTTCGACGCGCCGAGTTGGGAGGTGCGCGTCGACTACAGCGTGCTGGCGATGGAAGCCCATCACCTGCGCAACCACGTCCGCCGCTGGAAGCGGGCAAATCGCTACGCGGAGGCTCGCACCGCCGAAGAGGTCGAACGCGCGTTTCTTGCCGAGGTCGAACGGATGTGGAGCGATCTGGAGGCGTTCGCCCGCCGCGCCGGCGGCGAAGTGCCCGACCTGCGCACCGTCGCGCGGGAGATCCACACGCGCGTCCGCACGGTCCGCGAGATCGTCGCCCGGCACCGCGGCTTTGAGGCCGACGTCGCCGAGGAGCGCACCGCCCACGCCGTGCTGGACGGCCTCGACCACGCCGACCAGGTGGCCGCACGCGAATTGTTCGGGCAGTATCCGTGGGTCCGTGTCGGCCCCGCCTCACGCCGGACGATCATCGAGGACGCCGTGCCCTTCGCCCACATCCTCGGCCGCCTCGGCCGGGTGGATCGCGAGGACATCCGCGACGACCCGCACCTCGCCGATCCCTACGCGCGCTACCTGGCCGACGAACTCAAGGGCAAGTCCGGCGTCGAGCTGTCGGCTGAATCGACCCTCCGCGGCCGCCGCGGCCGCCTCCGCCGCGACCGCGAGGGAAATCGACTCGAAGACGAGTGTTTCGACGCCGTCGACGGCCGCGACGTGACGCTTACCCTGTCATCGCCCCTGCAGCGCCGGCTGTACGATCTCCTTGAAGAGGAGTTGCAAGGCCGAACCGACATGCCCGGCGGCGCGATCGTCGTGCTCGACGTCGCCAGCCGCGAAGTGCTCGCGCTGGTCTCCTACCCGTCGTACGATCCCGCCCGGTTCTCCGAGCTTTACCCCGGCCTGCGCGACGACACCGTGGGGCTGCCGTTGCGGTTTCGCGCCGTCCAGAGCCGCGAGGCGCCGGGCTCCATCGTCAAGCCGCTTGCCTGCCTCGCGGGCATGATCAACAAGCGCATCACTCCCCACTCGACCGACCACTGCGACGGGTTCCTGTTCGACGACGTTCGCGACCGCTGGCGCTGCTGGGAAGTACACGGCACCGACCGCCGCATGGCTCACGGCGACGTCGATGTCGTCGCCGCCCTCCGCGGAAGCTGCAACATCTTCATGTACCGCCTCGGCGAGCGTCTCGGCGTCGATGCGCTCGTGCAGGCGTTCGACATGGTCGGCTTCGGCCAGACGACGGGCTTGGGGCTCGTCGAAGAGTCCCGCGGCATCAACCCCACCCCCGCCTACCTCGCCGAGGTGTTGAAACGCCCGGTCACTACCGCGCATGCCCGGCTCTTCGCCATCGGCCAGGGGGAACTCGCCATCACTCCCGTGCAGGCGGCGAACCTCGTCGCGACCTACGCCTGCGGCCGGCACCGGCCCGTCACCCTCACCCGCGGCGGCGAGACCACGCCAGAATGGCAGCTACCGGCCACCCCCGCCCAGTGGGCGGCGATCCGCCAGGGCATGTACGAGGTCGTGAACAATCCCGAAGGCACCGCCTACAAGTACGCTCACTTCCAGCACGACCGCTATGCCCTCTGCGGCAAGACCGGCAGCGCCACCGTCTACGCCCGGCCGACCTCGTACCGCGTGCCCTACGTCGAACACGGCGTGTCCGGCGTGGCCATCGTGCCCGAATCGGCCCGCCGGCCGGCGATCGAGCGGTTCCGCAGCGAGCGGCCCGACGCGGTCGTCGTCCCGGCACAGGTCAAACCGTTCTCCTTCTGCCCGCCGGTCGATTCGGCGCCGGAGCGCGAGCGGACGCGGTTCGCCCACGCGTGGTTCGCCGGCTACCTGCAGCGCGTCGACGACGCCGGCCGGCCGCTCTGGTCGCGCGAGCCGCGGATCGCCTTCAGCCTTCTTATCGAATTCGGCGGCAGCGGCGGGCGCACCGCCGGGCCCGTGGCCAAGCGCGTCGCTTCGGTCATCCTTGAGACCATGTCCGAAGAGCTCGGCCTCTGAGGCGAAGACCGCGCGGGGGTTGGTAGCCGGCGGCATTCGTGGTGAAATGCCCGTGGCCGCCGGCGCACGACGCGCCGACTTCGGGAACCGCCCCTTGGACCGCAGACTCTACGATTTCACGCCCGCAGGCTGGGCCATCCTCGGCGCGGTCGCCATGCTCCTGGTCATCGGCGTCGGGAGCATCTACGTCACCAACACCCACTACTCGGCCGTCGACGACGGTCCGATGAACGCCGCCAAGCAGTGCATATTCGCCGCCCTCGGCTTTGGCGTGGTTATGCTGATTGCGCGGCTTGGCTACCAGCGCATCGGGCCCTGGTCTTTCGGCCTCTTCGGCGTCACGCTCGTCAGCCTGATCCCGCTGCTGATCGCGCGGCTGGCGCACACCGAGTTCGGCGGCCTCATCCCCCTGCGCAACGGCGCGCACCGCTGGATCGCCCTGCCGGGGTTCAACCTGCAGCCCTCCGAGGTGATGAAGATCGCCTACATCCTGGCCGTTGCCTGGTATCTGCGCTATCGCCGCAACTACCGCACCTGGCTCGGCTTCGTGCTGCCGATCATCCTCTCCGGCCTGCCCATGGCGCTGATCCTGCTCCAGCCGGACCTCGGCATGACCCTGGTGCTCGTACCCGTGCTCTTTGCGATGCTGTTCCTGGCCGGGGCCAAGCTGCGCCACCTGTTCACCGTCGCCGTGGTCGGGCTGCTCGTGGCCCCGCTGGCGTGGACGAAGATCGAGCCCTACCAGCGGCTGCGCATCACCGCGGTCGCCCTCCAGTCGAGCGAGCTGCGCAAGGCGGTCATCAGCGACCCTGAGTCGTATCGCTTTCTGGCCACGCCACAGCAGGCCATCGAGTGGGCCGCCGGCTCAGGTTATCAACTGGTCCACTCGGTCAACGCAGTCGGCAGCGGCGGGCTGATCGGCAACGGCTGGGGACAGGGGGTCTACGTCGAACAGGGCAGCCTGCCCGACCGCCACAACGACTTCATCTTCGCGGTCGTCGCCCACCAGTGGGGGCTCGTGGGGGCGTTGATGGTCCTGATCTGCTACGTCGTGATCGTCGTCGCCGGCGCGCGAATCGCCGCGGCCACGACCGATCCGTTCGGCCGGCTCGTGGCCGGCGGACTCGTGGCCCTAACCTCCACGCAGGTGCTCGTGAACGTGGGCATGACGATCGGCATCCTGCCCATCACCGGGCTGGCGTTGCCCTTTGTCTCCTACGGCGGCAGCTCGCTGCTGATGAGTTTCGTGGCCGTCGGCCTGCTGGTGAGCATCTCACAGCATCGCCCGTTCCTGCTTTCGAACAAGCCGTTCGAGTACACGGAGCGGCGTCGGGTGCACATGGCCGAACTGCCCGCGGCCACGGGCAATCCGGCGCGGGCCTGAGAGGCTGTCGGCTGTCAGCTATCAGCTATCAGCTGTCAGCCAGACGTCGAGACCGGGCGTCCCCGTGGGGGTGTGGGGTGTGGGACCGGCGTCCTCGCCGGTCCCACACGTGCCACCGGGCTTCCGCCCGGTGTTGAGTGGCTTGTGTGATCGGTATCGAAAGACGCCCCAGAAGCACCGGCCGGGCGGCCGGCTGCCTGACGGAGGTCAAAGCCTCTCAAGCATCGGGCGGAAGCCCGATGCCACGGCTTCTACCGCGCCCGCTGCAGCATCACCACGTCGCGAAGATCCACCGCATCATCGCCGTTGACATCCGCCCGCGAGCAGGCGGCCGACAGGGCGAAGCGGTCGGGCTCATCCGGCGACCCGCCCCCGGCCGCAAGCGACGGCCCGGTCAGGCAGTCCACAAACGCCGCCGCATCGTCGCCGTCCACGCTGCAGTCGAGGTTCACGTCGGCCATCCCGCCCGGCAGGGCGTGCGGATTGCCCGGCATCCCGCCGCCGGGCGGCGGAGGTGCAGGCACCGCGCCGCACGCGTTCACCGCGACGACCTGCAGCCGCTTGACATAATCGCGCAGGTCCACGTCCCCATCGCCGTCGAGGTCCGCGGCCGTGCGGCAAACGCCCCACGCCTCAACCCCCGGCCCCTTCATGCAGTTGGTGAACGGCAGGACGTCCTTCGCATCCACCCGGCTGTCACCGCTGAGGTCGGCGTAGGTGTCGCCAGGGAGGGGAAGGGTGACGAGGGTGGCGATCGCATCGCCATCTGGTGTTTGCCGGACGCCCGCACAGAACTTGCGGCCGTCTGCGGAACAGGTGTTGGCCGGAGCGATGGTGAGCGACGCGACGTCGAAGCCGTAGTCATCCAGGAGCACGAATTTCACATGCCGAAGGCCGTTGCCGTCGTCGAACACGACCGCACCGGCCAGTTCAAGACCCGGCCCGCCACCGCCGCCGACAGCGATGGAGCCATCGTAGTTCGCGCCGCTTGGGAAGAATAGGGGCAGGAGTGTGAGTCCACCTTCAATGTCCCATCGGCAGGCGGACGTGATTCCGGCGGTCGGGCCAATCGCTTGGCGGCCATAGACGATCTTGCCGTCGCCGGAGACGGTCGACGCTGCGCCGCCCTGAAGGCTCGCACTTACAATGGGCGGTCCCAGCGTCTCAAGGAGCTCGGTTCCACCCTCCCGGGTCCAACGATATGGGCGCACCTTGCCCTCTGGCTGAGCGACGCCTACAACCGTACCACCATCAGCTGAAAGCCCTCCAACAATCATACCCGTCGAGTACTCGACACCGTAGGGCAACGGTAGAATTTCAGCACCGCCCTCTGTACCGAGTTGGGCTCGAAACGCCACGGTGACCCAGTCGGTCCAGCCGTTTCCTGCGAAGACCTGCCCATTCGCATTCGCCGAGGCCGCATGGATCCAAACCGCATCGACTGACGGCACATTCAGATGGAGTCGCCGCATGATCTGATCGGTGCTGATCCACTGGAACGGTACGTCGACGTTCGAGCCGGCGATTGAAATGTTCGCCATCCCGACGATTCGCCAGCCGTCGGCAGATACCCCAGTGGCTTCGCTTTGGTAGAGGCCGCCGGGCAAGTCGCCGAGGCCAGTCATCCCAGTTTCCGCCGTCCAGAGGAACGCTTCGCGCCCTTCTGCGGCGGCAGACCGACCGACAATGATCTGCGCGTCCGGCGTCATGGCTGAGGCCTGACTCGACGTGCCCCCTCCCGGCAGATCCCCTAGGGGGACGATTGACACACGCTGAGCAACCGCAGCCGGCACCAGCAAGAGCGCGCCGACGAGGACGCCAGGTTCGAACGTAGCCCTGTTTCGCATAGTGATCCCCTCCTCCCGCCAAGCGCTCCAGAAAGTCAGCAAGCAGACATGAATGAAGCCTTGTTTTTTTTTGTCAGCTATTGTAGAACTCCGCCGTGGCGATGTCAAGCGCCATGCGCGTTTTCCCTGGATGGGATCGCGCAGAGTGAGAACGAGCGACGAAAGGAGTTCCCCATGCAACGCCGAAGAACGAAGGCTGTTGCGATGCTGGCCGTGCTAGCGATCTGTCCGGCTCTCCGGGCGCAGGATCCGTGTTCCGGCATCGTGATTCACGTCCGCGCCATCGCTGGCTCGGACACGAACGACGGGTCATCTTGGGCCAACGCGAAGGAGACGCTGCAAGCCGCTCTGGCGGTCTCCGGGCTCGGCGAGGATGACTGCATCTGGGTTGCGGGTCGGAGTCAACTCGAGTTCGGCTTGACATACCCCCTTGATAGCGATCCCAATGCCACCTTCAACATCCCGAGCGGCCTGAAGTTGTACGGTGGATTCCTCGTGGATACCGAGAACCAGCCGACTTCTGTCGATGATCGCGGCGACTGCCGATTCGGCGAGTGCGGGCCCGACCGGGTGGTCAGCTACCTCGAAGGCGGCGATGTAGCCAATCACGTTCTCAAGGCGATCAACTGCGCCGAAGGTACACGGATCGACGGCTTCTGGATCCAGAAGGGACATGCGTTCGGCGACAGCGACATCGACCCGAATGATGACGATACCGCGGGTGGCGGCCTGCTCGTGCGCGGCGGACACCTCGTGGTCGACAATTGCCGCTTTCACTACAACAACTCCTCGGGCCCCGGCGGCGCGATCTACGTCGACAACTTCGTCCAGCCCAACGAGGATGACGTACCGGCCACCCTGCTGGTCCATCGGACGACCATCGAGCATAGTGTGTCCGAAGGCAGCGACGGGGGCGGCATCTGGAACAACGCGGAGTACCTTGAGCTCTTTCATTGCCAGGTGATCCACAACACGGCCACGAACGGCGGCGGACTGCACAGCGGCGTCGACGAGACCTCGACGAACACCGTGGTTCTTCGCAACGTTCTCTTTAACGCCAACAAGGCTAGCGTCGGAGCCGCGATCTGGAACATCGGCGCCGGTGAAGCCTCCATGGAGCTGACGAACTGCACGCTCTATGATAATCGAGGTGACACGGGTACCGGGGGCATCTATACCGAGGACGACGAGGCCGTCGTGACGATCCTCAGTAGCATCCTGTGGGACAACTCGAACCCGCTCGCCGATCCATTCCCGGACCAGATCGTCGGTGGTGACGTGACGGCAGATTACAGCGACATCGAGGTTGCTGGAACCGCCACGTGGCCGGGGACGGGCAACATCAACGCGATTCCCCAGGTCATTACGTCCGGCAACTTCGTCGGGCGCATTCAAAGCAATTCGCCGTGCATCAACATCGGCGATCCTTCCGGTGTCGCCTGGGATGACGACCTCGACGCCGGGCAGCGGCACGTGGCCGGTCGGATCGACATGGGCGTCAACGAAATCGTCTTCGGCGCGTGCTGTGAGAACGAGGTCTGCTCGTTCGTCGCCGAGGATCAGTGCAACCACTACATCTGTGACCTCAACGAAATCCTCGGTCCCTATGACGGCTGCTACGGCGACGTCGACGGCAACGACGTGGTCAATGCCGCCGATCGCGGCTCCGTTTCAGCGGCGATAGGCCAGACCGCATTCCACCTGATCTGCAACTTCGACATGGACGGCAATGGCTTTATCAACGCAGCCGACCGTGGCTTCATCTCGGCAGAGATCGGCCTCTGCAACCCGCTGCCGGATTGGCAGAACGGCAGCGGCGAAAACCATGGCGTCTTCCCCGATCCGAGATTCCCCTACTTTTTCGGCGTGGACACTGTTTGCGAAGAAGTCGAATGCGAGCCCGAGAGCATGATGATGGGCGGAGGTGGGTCTTACAGCGACTCCTCCGAGGAGTCGGGAGAGTCCGCCTCGCTCTGGCTCTCCGAAGCCTCAGAAGGCTGGTACGGGCTCGAAGTCAGCGGCATCACCATCGAAGGTGCCGTCATTCTCGGCGCGACCGATGAAGACGCGGCTGTGTTCGAGGCCGCGGGGGTGACGGAATCCGTCGTCGATCTGAGCACGATGTTCGCCAGCCCCATCCCGGCCGTGCTGTTCGGCTCCGGCTACACCCGGCATGACATGCTGACGCTGGACGGCCTATCCACCAGCGGCGAAATCTGCCAGGTCCGCCCGGCCGAGGGAGCAACCCTGCGGCTGGAAGTCTACGTCTGGCGAACCGTCAACGGCGCGATCGAGACCTACGCGGCCGCGATGACGGAATAGCGCGGTACGGCCAGCGGGCCGCGACGAAGCGCAAATCAAACAACGGGGCGCTGAGGATCTTCCGATCCGCAGCGCCCCGCACGTTTCTGCTCAACGAAGCTCCGCGTGGATCGCTGCCGCCAGTGCAACTCGAGCTGTCGAAAGGCCGGCTGCCTGACGAAAGCCGCCGCGGCCCGCGCGTGATGCTTGCGGAGCCGTCGCCGCCACCCGTAGACTCGCGCCGTGAAGCCTGTCGACGCCAGCCCCGCGCCGCTTGACGCCGCCATCGGCGAAGCCCTCCACCGCTACTGGGGGTTCCGGACGCTGCGCCCCCTCCAAGCGGAGGCGATCCGCGCGGGGCTCGACCAGCGCGACTCGCTCGTGGTCATGCCGACCGGCGGCGGCAAGTCGCTCTGCTACCAGGTGCCGCCGCTCATGGGGGGTCGCACCGACGTCGTCGTCTCGCCGCTCATTGCCCTGATGAAGGACCAAGTCGACGGCCTGCGCGCCTGCGGCTACCCCGCGGTGGCCATCCACAGCGGCATGAGCGACCCGGAGCGCGTCGAGGCGATGCGGGCGATGACCGCCGGTGAGTGCCGGCTGGTCTTCGTCGCGCCCGAGCGGCTGCTCATGTCCGGCTTCATGAACCTGCTGCGGCGGATGGGCGTGCGGTCGTTCGCCATCGATGAGGCACACTGCATCAGCCACTGGGGGCACGACTTCCGCCCCGAGTACCGCCGCCTCGCCGAGCTGAAGGACGCGTTCCCCGCCGCCAGCCTCCACGCCTTCACCGCGACGGCGACGCCGCGCGTCCGCGAGGACATCGTCGCCCAGCTCCGCCTGCGCGACCCGCGCGTGCTGGTCGGGTCTTTCGACCGGCCCAACCTCGTCTACCGCGTGCTGCCTCGACAGCGCGGAAGCGAGCAGGTTCTGGAAGTCGTGAAGCGCCACAAGGGCGAGGCGGTCATCGTCTACTGCATCAGCCGCCGCGACACCGAGAAAACGGCGGAGGCGTTGCAGGCGCGGCGCGTCCGCGCGGCGTTCTATCACGCGGGCATGGCCCCGGATCAGCGCCGGCGCGTGCAGGACGACTTCGCCGCCGAGCGGATCGATGTTGTCGTCGCCACCGTCGCCTTCGGCATGGGCATCGACCGCAGCAACATCCGCTGCGTGATTCACGCCGCCATGCCCAAGTCCATCGAGCAGTATCAGCAGGAGACCGGCCGCGCCGGTCGCGACGGGCTGGCCGCCGAGTGCGTGCTGCTCTACAGCGGCGGCGACGCGATGAAGTGGGAAAGCCTGATGGCCCGGTCCGCGGCCGAGGCGGCGCAGCCCGTGCCCGCCGAAGTGCTCGACGCGATGACCGATCTCATCGCCCAGATGCAGCGCTTCTGCGAGAACCCCACCTGTCGCCACCGCCAGATCGTCGCCCATTTCGGGCAGATGTATGACAAGCCCAACTGCGGCGCGTGCGACGTGTGCCTCGGCGAGACCGACGTCGTTCCCGAGGCGACAACGATCGCCATGAAGATCCTGTCCGGCGTCGCACGCTGCGAGAGCCGCTTCGGCGTCACCCACATCGTCGACGTGCTGCGCGGCGCCGCCACGGAGAACACCCGCCGCTTCGGCCACGATCAACTCAGCACCTTCGGCATCCTGCGCGACATCCCGAAGGAGACGCTGCGCCAGTACGTCTTCCAACTCGTCTCGCAGGGGTTGCTCGACCGATCCCGCGGCGACATGCCGATCCTGCAGATCAACGATCGATCGTGGGAGGTCATGCGCCGGCAGCGCGAGGTCATGCTCGTCCGCCAGCAGGCAGCCCCGGTCCGTCGCACGCGGGTCGAGACCGACTCGTGGGAAGGCGTGGACGAGGGGCTCTTCGAGCGGCTCCGCGAGATCCGTCGCGTCCTCGCCACGGATCGCGGTGTGCCCACCTACACGATCTTCGGCGACCGCTCGCTGCGCGACATGGCCCGCCTTCGGCCGACGACGCCGCAGGGGCTGCTGATCTGCCACGGCGTCGGTGCCCGCAAGCTCGAGCAGTTCGGCTCGATCTTCCTCAAGGAGATCGCCGATCACTGCGCCGCCGTCGGCGCATCGCGGCTGGAGGACGATCCCGAAGCGGCCGCCCACGTGGCCGAGCGCGAAGCCGGCGCGGTCGCGCCGCCGCCCCGCACCGGATCCGGCGCTTTAGACCGGGCCGCCGAGTTGTTCGACCGCGGGGCGAGCCTCGACACCGTCTGCGAAGCGCTCGGCCGGGCACAATCCACCGTCAGCGGATACCTGGTTGAGTACATCGCCGCGCGACGCCCCGAGTCCATCGACCGCTGGGTCAGCCCGGATATCTACGGCGAGGTCGCCGCCGCCATCGACGAACTTGGCACGCGCCGCCTCAAGCCCATTTTCGAGCGGTTCGAAGAGCGCATCCCCTACCAGACGATCCGGCTGGTCGCGGCGCACCTCGAAGCGCTGGCCGCCCGTGACTGACCGCGATTCGCAATCGGCCGCTGCCACCGCATAATGAACGCATGGAGCCGCGCGTCGTCTTCATCCTGGGCTGCACCGGCTGCGGCAAGGCCTCGCTGGGGCGCGAGATCGCCCGTCGCAGCGGCGCCGAAATCCTCAGCGTCGACTCGATGAAGATCTACCGCGGGATGGACATCGGGACCGCCAAGCCGTCGGCGGAGATCCGCGCCGAAATCCCCCACCATTGCGTCGACCTGGTCGATCCCACGGACGAGTTCTCCGTCGCCGAGTTCATCCGCCACGCCGAGCAGGCCATCGCCCAGATCCACGCCCGCGGCCGCCACGTGCTCGCCGTCGGTGGGACGGCGCTCTATATCAAGGGACTCGTCGAGGGACTCTTCGAGGGGCCCTCCGCCGATCCGGCGCTGCGCATGCGTCTCAAGGAGGAGGCCCGCGCCCGCGGCAACGAGGTGCTTCACGCGCGACTCCGCGCGGTCGACCCCGTCGCCGCCGAACGCATCCATGTCAACGACCTGCTCCGGCTCGTGCGGGCGCTGGAGGTCTATGAACTGACCGGCACGCCGATCAGCGTGCTTCAGACGCAGTGGGCCGCGCAGCGCAACCGGTTCGACTGTGCCTTCATCGGCCTGCGCCGCGACCCCGCCGACCAGAGCCGGCGGATCAACCAGCGCGTGCACCGCATGGTCGAGGAAGGACTTGTCGACGAAGTGGACCGGCTTGTAAGGACTTATCAGACATTCAGCGGAACCGCGGGCCGGGCACTGGGATATGCGGAGATCATCGAGTACAGAAACGGCGCCTGCTCCCTTGCACAAGCCGTGGAACAGATCAAAATCAACACGCGGCAGTTCGCCAAGGGCCAGCGAACCTGGTTTCGCAGGTTTCGCGACGTGGACTGGATCGACCTTTCGGCAGACGACACGGCGAAGGACGTCGCCGACGCGCTGCTCTTGCGCCGAGGATCGCTATGGTCGCCGTCACCGAGATGACCAACCTGGCCGTCGACCTGATCGACGTCCGCAAGACGTACGATCGGCGCATCCAGGCGCTCAAGGGCGTCAGCATCCAGATCGGCCGCGGCGAGATCTTCGGCCTGCTCGGTCCCAACGGCGCGGGCAAGAGCACACTCGTCAAGATCATGATGACCGTCGTGCGCCCCGACCGCGCCGACGGCACGATCCTCGGCCGGCCCATCGGCCACCGCGGCAAGCTCGCCCGCATCGGCTACCTTCCCGAGGATCACCGCTTCCCGCCCTACCTCACCGGGCGGCAGCTTCTCGACTTCTACGCCGCCCTGGCCCGCGTCCCGCGACCGCAGCGGCGCACCAACGCCGACCGACTGCTGGATGCGGTGGGCATGCGCGAGTGGGGCGACACGCGCGTCCGCCAGTATTCCAAGGGCATGTTGCAGCGGCTCGGGCTCGCCCAGGCGCTGATGAACGAGCCCGAACTCGTCGTGCTGGATGAGCCCACCGACGGCCTCGACCCCGTCGGCCGCCACGGCGTGCGAGAACTGCTGCTCGACCTGCGTCGCCGCGGCGTGACGATTCTGCTCAACTCGCACCTGCTGGGCGAGCTCGAGATGGTCTGCGATCGCGTCGCGATTCTCGCGGGCGGCCTGGTCGTGCGTCAGGGGACGCTCAGCCAGCTCACCGAGCACACGCTTGAGTATCGCATCGTGTGCCTGGACGATCCGGCCCCGGCGATGGCCGAGCTGGGCGCGCTCCAGGTGCGCAAGGAGGCGCGGACCCTCCACCTCGCCGGGCAGGACACGGCCAAGGTCAACCGCGTGATCGACGTGCTGCGGGCGAAGGGCGTGACCATCGAGTCCGTCATGCCGCGGCGATTCAGCCTTGAGGACATCTTCCTCGACGCCCTCGGCGGGGAGGCCGGGGTCCCCCGACAGGTTCCCGGCGCCGGCCGCCGCTGAGGCGGACCGCCAACGGAGTTGCCATGCAGGTCTGGGCGCTCATTGTCGACAGCCTCCGCGAATCGCTCGACCGCCGCATCTTCTGGGTGATGGCGGGCATCTCGCTTCTTGTCGCCGCGGCGATGGCCACTGTCGGCGTCGACGAGACCGGGATCAGCTTCTTCTTCGGCACATGGGAGCCCACCTGGCAGGAGATGTCGCGCTGGACCGCCGGCGAGTCCGCGCCGGACCTGCCCGCCGCGGAACTGGCGGCCATCCGCCACACGGTCACCGTCAAAGCCGTCGTCCTCCTCGCCGATCTGATCGTCGGCTGGGTCGGCGTTATCCTGGCCATCATCGCCACCGCGGGCTTCTTCCCCACGTTTCTGGAGGGCGGGGCGATCGACGTCGTGCTCTCCAAGCCGATCTCCCGGTCGAAGCTCTTCCTCGCCAAGTACTCCGGCAGCCTCATCTTCGTGCTGCTGCAGGCGAGCTGGTTTGTCGGGCTGACGTTCCTGGTTGCCGGGCTGCGCTGGGGCACGTGGCTGCCGGGCTACCTCGTCACGATTCCGCTGATGGTGCTGCTGTTCAGCTACATCTACTCGATTTCAGCCCTGGTCGGGGTCAAGACGCAAAGCACCGTCGCGGCGATCCTCATCAGCATTGGCGCGTGGGTGGTCTTCTTCGGGGTGCAGGTCTTCGCCGACCTCCCCCAGGTCTACCCCGGCCTGAAGGAGAACCGCACGGTGATCGCCGTGGGGTCCGTCGCGCGGTGGGTCGTCCCCAAGACGGGCGACATCACCTACCTCGCCAAGCGCTACACCGGCGGCCGCGACGCCCGCGCGATCACGCCGCCGACGGGCAAGACCCCGGAGGATCAGGAAACAATCGCCCGCGCTGCCGAGCTTGAGTCGCAGCGCGTACGAACGCTCAGCGCCTTCGGCACGATCGGCTCGTCTCTCGCCTTCGAGGCGATCGTCGTGCTGTGGGCGATGTACTCGTTTTCGAGAAAACAGTTCTGACCCGGCGGCGGCTCCGCGTCGCGCCCGGGCAGGACGATTTGCGCATGGGAGCAACCCCGATGATCGCATGCCCCTCAGCCCGGCGCGCGCCGATTGCGGCGCTGGTGCTGCTCATGACCGCGGTGTCCACCGCGGCGCTCGCCCAGGACGACACCCCGCCGGCGAAGCAGGCCGCACGGAAGCCCGCCGTGACCTGCGAGGTCGTCGAGCAGCTTCAGAAGGAGGCCGACGCCCTCAAGCCCCTCGTCTCCAGCGAGGCTGCGCAGGCGTTTCTTGCCGCGACGGCGCAACTGTCCCCCGCGCCGGCGCGCGTGGTGTTCCGATCTCAGGATCGGCAGGAGGCGTGGAACGAGCGGGAGGCCGCTGCGCTCTCCGAAGAGCGCCGCGCGGAGCTCACCCGCCGCGAGTATGAACCCGTCTTCTACTACTACACCGGCTACGGCTCGCCGCTCATGTACGCCCGGCCACTCGATCTCGTCGCCCAGGCGGGCCTCGGCTCGTTCGAGGGCAAGCGCATTCTCGACTTCGGCTACGGCACCGTCGGCCACGCCCGGCTGCTCGCGCTGCTCGGCGCGGATTTTGTCGGCGTCGAGGTGGAGCCGGTGCTCCGCGCGCTCTACAGCCTTTCCGGCGACCAGGGGGAGGTCGTGGGCGTCGGCGGACGGCGCGGCCGTATCCGTCTGCTGCATGGCCGCTATCCCGCCGAAACCGAGATCGCCGAGGCCGTCGGCGAGGGCTACGACCTGATCCTCTCCAAGAACACGCTTAAGCGCGGCTACATTCACCCTGAGCGCGAGGTGGACGAGCGATTCCTGGTGAAGCTGGGCGTGGATGACGAGACCTTCCTCCGCAAGGCGTACGCGGCCCTGCGACCGGGCGGACTGATGATGATCTACAACCTCTACCCCGCGCAGAACCCGCCCGATCAGCGCTACCTGCCACACGCCGACGGCCGCTGCCCCTTCGACCGTCCGCTCGTCGAGAAGGTCGGCTTCGAGGTGATCCGTTTCGACCACGACGACCAATCCGCGATCCTCGACTTCTGGTTCGCGCTCGACCTCGACGAGGGCAAGTCGCGCGAAGCAGTCGCCAAGGAGCTCTTCGCGATGTATACCCTGCTGCGCAGGCCGCGCTGACGCGGCGGAGTCGGGTGATGCCCCAGGAACTGGAAGCCAAGCTCCAAGTGCCCAGCCTCGATCCGGTACGCGAGCGCCTCGCCGGCGCGGGAGGCCGGTTCCTGCGCGCGGGGTTGGAGTGCAACGTGATTCTCGACCGGCCCGACCGCTCGCTGCTCGCCGCGGGCGTGGGGCTGCGCGTCCGCTGGATCGACACCGATCGCGGCCTGCCCGCACCGGCCACCCTCACCGTCAAGGGACCGCAGGTCCCCGCGGCGTTCAAACACCGCGAGGAACTCGAACAACCCGTCGACGACCCGCACGCCTGCCTGCGGATGCTCGAACTGCTCGGCTTTCACAGCGTGCTGCGCTACGACAAGCGCCGCGAAAGCTGGCTGCTGGGCACCTGTCGCGTCGAACTCGATGAGCCTCCGCACCTGGGCCCTTACGTCGAGATCGAGGGGCCCGACGACGAAGCCATCGAGGCGGTCCGTGCGGCGCTGGATCTGAGCAACGCCCCTCACGAACCCCGGTCTTACGTCGCGCTCCTGCTCGACCTGTGCCACACGCGCGGCATCGATCCGCTCTCGCTCCAGGGCTGAAAAGCTCAGAAAGGTGAGGCGATGCGCGGCGCCTCGTAGACGCGCGCCGTTCCCGGCGGGGGCGGGTCGGCCGGAACGAACCCCCCGGGCGTCCACGAAATCCACCGCAGCGAAGGCGATTCCAGCGGCTCGTCAAAGCGGTAGCGCACCGCGGCCGGCCGCCCGTGGGCGTCTGCTTCGGCGACAGTGATCGTCACGTCGGACAGTCTCACAGACTCGCCCGCGACGAGCGTATCGCGGTCATCGCGGAAGACGCGGTCGAGCATGGCGAATACGTTGGCGATGTCGATCGGAGCCACGCCGGGCGGCGGCGGACGATCTGCCGAGAACGCAAGGAAGCCCTCCGCCGGTCGCAGCTCGATCGTCCGCTCGTCCAGGCGCGTGACCGTCGCCTCCCCCAGCGTGGAGCAAAGCGTGATCGCCCTCCGCGGAACCGGCAAGCCATGCAGCGCGTGGTGAAGCGGCGCATGCACCGACAGAAAGCCCGACGGCGACAGCACGATCACCACCGTCTGCTCGCGGATCGACGCTTCGCTCGGGAACGACGACATCGCCTGTTCAAGCACCGTACCGACCAGCCGGAAGGTCGAGGCCGCCATCAGCAGGTTGATCGGCGCGATCAACAGGTGCACCACGACCAGCACCGCAGCGACCAACCGCCGCGGCCGGGGGGCCGGCGCGGCTCCGGCCTCGCGGCGCAGCGAAGCCAGGAACATCGCCAGCAATCCCATGCCGCCGAAGCCCGCGTAGGTCAGCAGCCGGTCGGACGGCACCATCGCGCTCACCGGCACCAGCGCCAGCAGGCCTCCCAGCGCGAAGAACCGCGCGGCCGGATCGCGCCGGATGAGCGGCGCGAACAGCACCACCGGGACAACGACAAACACCGCCGCCGCCTTGCGGAACCAGCCCGCGTAGGGCGGAGACAGGATGGCCGCCAGGTCTGCCGCCGGGAGCGCGTACTGTCCCCAGATCAGCAGCGCGATCCGGCCCGGCGCCTCGCGCAGGAAGCGGAGCGGCTCGCCGACCGGGTCGAGGTAGAGCGCGGAACCGTGGGTGCCGTAACCCTGCAGTCGATACGCCACGAGCCACGCGATGCCGACCGCCACACAAGGGCCCAGCGCCGCCAGCCGTCGGCCCAGCGGGCCGCGATCCAGAAACAGCGCAAAAGCGAGCATGTACCCGCCGATGGACACCGCGCCCTCGTTGCCCAGCACCGCCAGCAGGAGCAACAACGGCGCCATCCACGCGCCGTGACGAAACTCGCCCTGCCGCCAGCGAACATACGCGAGCAGCGCGGCGAGACCGATCCCCATGCCCACCAGCGCGTTGCGGTTCGCCAGCCAGACCACCGGCACGCCGCGGGCATCGTCAATGACGTAGAGCAGCGCCGCCAGTCCGGCGGTCCACGCGGCGCCGGGGAGCAGCCGCCGATAGCACGCCGTCACCGCGCAGGCCAGCAGCCCGAACCACGCCAGCGAGTGCAGGTGCATGAGCCACGGCACGTCGGGAAAGAGCTGGTAGTCGATCCAGTGCGTCAGCCCGGTGACCGGACGCCACAGCGCCGCGTTCAAATCGTCCGACGTCCACCACGGCAGGTGGCCCGCGTCGCGCATCGCGCGCACGGTCTCCGGTCCGCCATGAACAAACGCGAACAGGTCGTGGAAGGGGCGGCGGAAGGAAGGATCGTCCGGCAGGCCAAGCAGTGCCGCGCGGTGAACGTAGTCGTCGCTCTGGAGGCCGAGCGTCAGCCCGGGCGCTCCGAGCAGCATGGCCAGCAGCGCCAGCCTGCGGCCCATCCGCGGATGGGCAAGCCATCGGCACGCGGGCAGGCGCACCTAGCGGCTCTCCGGTGGCGCGTCGGTTGCGCCCTGTGGCGAACCAGGCTCCGGTGAGGGGGACTCGCTCGCCGGTGCGGTCGCAGGGGGCGGCGTCCGCCCATCCGCACGCGACGTATCGAGCAGGCGAATCACGAGCGTGACGAGCCCGCGCGAATCAGGTTCGACGGTCGATCTGGTGCGCTCGCGCTGCGGCGGGGCGGGTTCAACCCGTACCCCGAACGGCATGCCCGTCTGGCTTTGCGCGTCCAACTCCGTGGCCCAGGCAGCGGTGCCGGACGTCGTGGGCGATCCGGGGGAGCGCGCCAACTCCCGTTCCGGCGCGTCGGGCTCCGCCATGACATCGCGTCGGCGCGTGACGGTCTCGGCGTCGGCCGCTTTGGTGGTGGCGTCACCCTCGTTCTCGTCGCCCTGACGGGTTCCCCGCGCGGCGCGCTCCAGCGTCGCCAGGCGCCGCGCCGCGAGGCCGCCCGTCGGGGGCACCTGCTTCGAGCCTTCATCGGCTTCCGAGCCCGGCGCCGCTTCAACGGGGCGATGCTCCTCGCCCGGCGCGGAAGCAGTCGCGCCGGCCGCGGCGACCTTCTCGGTCCGTTGATTTTCCGCTGCGGCGGCCTCCTCCTTGGTCGTGGCGGGCTTCGACTTTCCCAGCCCCAACATGTCGACCAGGGCCTCGATCTGCTCCGCCTCGGTGGCGATGCCCTCGCCGAGCGGCGCAACAGGCTCGTCGTCGTCGCGCAGTTCCGCCGCAGCAAGTTTGTCGACGGCAACCCTCGTCTCCGCCTGGGCGTTGGCAAAGGCGTCGACGACGTCCTCCCCAGCCACCTGCCGAGCGAGCGCCGTCATGCCGAGCCGGCCGCGCGCCGAGATCGGTCCGACCTGCATCCGCGCCGCGTCGTCCGTCGGCGCCTGGTGCGTCAGTTCGTCCACGAGTTCCGGAACTTCCTCCGCCGGAAGTCGGACGATCACCTGCCGCTCGCCCGCCTCCGAGTAATTTCGACCGACCGAACCCTCGAAATAGAACGCCTGTCCCGCCAGGCGTTCGGCCGGAGCCGCAGGGTCATCCGCCAGGTTCACCACGTCGCGATCGGCGAGAAAAGTCTCGATCCGGCGCGAGAGCTCGTCGACCTGAGCGGGCTCAGCCAGTTTGAGTTCGAGCTGGTTGCTCTCGACGTGAAAGTCATGCCCAAGCAACTCTGTCGCCGGCAGAACGGCGAAGAGCTTCTGCTCCAGCGGAGCCCGGGCGACCACCGCCTGCTGATACTTGCGCTCGGCCGTGTCCTCGTCGTCGAAGCCCAGGTAGCCCATCGAATGAAGCCGCCCCATTACGGGCGTCGCGTCGGTTGTCGTCGCGCTGCCGTCGGCCACCATGTCTCGCGCCTCGCCGCCGCCGGCCTGAGCGGCGCCGAACTCCTTTGCCTCATGCAGTACGCCGCCACCGGCGCTTCCGCCGCGGGCCATCGCTTCCTTCTTGAGATCGGCCTCGGTCGCCTTCGCACCGCGGGATGGCGACGATCCATCTGTCGGCGTGCTCTTCCGCGGCGCCGCAACCGCCGCAGGCGGAGGCGTCGCTGTCGACGTCGCGGTCGGCGCGTCCATGCCGCGCTTCGCCGCTGGCATGGCTTCTTCGCCCGACGGCCGCTGCGCCAGACCGGTATCCTTCATCAGCGCGGAGCCGGCCCCCGGATCAGGTGCCCCCGGGCGACCGCCGACGCCGGCGGGGTCCATCACCACCGTATCTCCGGCGATCCCCGGCCGCAGGAGGGAGGTGTAAAGCCACGCGCCGCCGATGAACATCAACGCAATGGCCGCCGCCGTCGCCAGGTAGCGCAGCCCCCACCCTTCCGCGGCCGGCGCTTCGGGCGGCGTCTCCCCGATCAGCTCGTCGCGCTCCAGATGGCGCTGCACGTCTTCGAGGATCGATTCCGGCGCCGTCCGACGCGGCAGGGTCTCCACCAGGGCGGACAGTTCCCGCAGTTCCGCCAGGAACTGCCGGGCCTCCGGATCATCGCGCAGCAGCGTCGCCACGCGAGCGGACTCCTCCGCCGACAGCTCACCGTCAAGGTAGGCCGAAAGCCATTCGCCGAGTTGTTCACGGTCCATCGAGGCCATGACTACTCTTCCCCGCCGCCACGTCCGGACGGCCGGCCATCTCCCAGATACGGCTTCATCGCCGTTCGCAGTTCCGCTCTCGCCCGATGCAGCCGCGACTTCACGGTGCCCGGGGCGACGTCCAAGATCTCGCCGATCGTCGCGTAGTCGAACCCCTCCATGTCGCGGAGGATGATGACCGTGCGATGATCGTCATCCAGCGCCGACAGCGCTTCGACCAGCCGAGCCGACAGCTCGGCCCGAGCCGCGGCGGCATCCGGCGCGGCTGTCCGCATGTCCTGCACCCGGCGGCTGAGCGCCTCCGCCTGTGTGCCCTCCGCACCGTCTCCGGTCGAGAGCGACACCGCGCGCCGCGTCCGTGCCTTGCGCCGATACGAGAGCGACAGATTCACCGCGACGCGGAACAACCACGTGTAGAACCCGCTCTCCTCCCGGAAGCTGTGGATGCCCTCCAGCGCCTTGACGAACGCGTCCTGGGTCAGGTCGCGCGCCTCTTCCGCGTGACCGCAGATCCGCCAGCAGGTGTTGAAGATGCGGTCCTGATACTTGACCACCAGCTTCGCAAAGCCGGCCGTCTGCCCCGAGCGAACCTGCGCGACGATCTCAGCGTCTTCGAAGGACACCGCCTTCGCCGAGGCCGGTGCGCCGGGTCGTTCTGCCGTATTTGGACGCCTGGTCACGCTGGAGGTTCCGCGATTCGCGGCCTGTGTAAGAGCTAGCGGTCCGTTGAAAAGGTGGTCTGGCTCCGTCGTCAACCCGCATCCCTTGTCCGTGAAGGGCGACTCAGGCGGTACCTGACCCCTCTTTCAGCGAACTCCGGGTGGGTCGACGGCTCCCGATAATCATCGTCCTGACGCGCACGTCGGCAAGAGAACTCTCCCCCGGCCGCCGGCCGCCGCACAGCGCCCCCTCATGGCATACACCTCCGCCGCGGCGCGGTCGCGCCTGGCAGGAAAATTCCCGATGCGGCCGAGCCGTACACGCACCGCCCCCCGGCGACCGCCGGGCGGATTTTTCTCCGCAGGGTGCTTGACGGTCGGTCGATATATCCTATCATCCGGCTGAACGGATATTGTCCGCCCGACGGGTCGGAGCCGGCGAAAACCCATGGCCACCACCACCGCTGCCGAAACCGTGTTCAGGGCCATGGCCGACGAGACGCGGCAGCGCATGCTCCGCGTGCTCCATGGGCAGGAGTTGAGCGTCTCTGAGTTGGTCGAAGTCCTCGGCCAGCCGCAGTCCACGGTCTCGCGACACCTGAAGGTGCTTCGCGAGGCGGGGCTGATCCGCGACCGCCGCCAGGGGACAACCGCGCTGTGCTCGCTGCGGACCGAGGCCAACGGCTCGGACCTCGCCGCCCGGCTGGTCGACTGGTCCGCAACGCAGGCGCTGCCCCGCGGCGTGGCCAACCGGCTGGCCGCGGTGCTGCGTCGTCGCCGCGAGATGAGCGACCGGTTCTTCGACGCGGTCGGGCGACAGTGGGACGATTTGCGCGAGCAGCACTTCGGGATGACCTTTCACCTCGAGGCGCTCGTCGCGCTGCTGCCTCCCGAGTGGACGGTCGCGGATATCGGCGCGGGCACGGGCTACCTGCTGCCGGTGCTCGCGCGGCACTTTGACCGCGTCATCGGCGTCGAGCCGGTGCCGCGCATGCTCGAGGCCGCGCGTCATCGCTGCGAGGCGGAGCGGCTCGACGGCGTGGAGCTGGTCCCGGGCGACCTGGCGGCACTGCCGCTGGCGGATGCATCGGCGGATCTGGCCATCGCCATGCTGGTGCTGCACCACGTGCCGTCGCCCGACGAGGCGCTGCGCGAGCTCTGCCGCGTCGTCGCACCCGGTGGGCGGTTGCTCATCGTCGAGCAGCACACCCACGGCGACGAGGCGTTTCGCGAGCGGATGCAGGACCGCTGGTGGGGATTCGACCGCGAGGAGCTGGCCGGGCGCGTCCGCGCCGCCGGCGCCCGAGAAGTCACCGCCCGCGACCTGAACCCGGCCGATCACCCCGATGATTCGCCCGGGCTGTTTGTGATCACGGGGATGAAATAGTTGCAGGTTTCAAGTTGCAGGAAGAATGCGCGATGTGCCGTACCTCTGGCTGACAGCCGATAGCTGACAGCTGACAGCTTTCACAGGAGCCCTCCATGACCACCGCCGTTCTCGACTACAAGGTTGCCGACATCAAGCAGGCCGATTTCGGCCGCCGCGAAATCATCCTGGCCGAGCACGAGATGCCCGGCCTCATGGCGGTCCGCAAGGAATACGGCGCGAGCAAGCCCCTCGCCGGGGCGCGCATCACCGGCTCGCTGCACATGACCATTCAGACGGCCGTGCTGATCGAGTCGCTGCAGGCGCTCGGCGCCGAAATCCGCTGGTGCTCGTGCAACATCTTCAGCACGCAGGATCACGCCGCCGCCGCGGTCGTCGTCG
>CAYRSS010000038.1:0-40272 GCA_964426945.1 uncultured Phycisphaeraceae bacterium | reverse complement strand
CGCAGCGGGACTCCCGCGCCCAGCGGGAGGAACTGACGCGGCAGGCGTCGCTGCTCGTCAATCAGCAGGACCGGCTGCTCAACCTGCGGCTATCCGACGACGTGGACCAGGAGACCTTCGCCCGCAAGCACACGGAGCTCCGCGACCGCCTGGCGTCGATCAAGCTGCAACTGGACGTGCTGGACCGCTCCCACGATGAGACGGCCGAACTGGCGGCGAAAGCGTTTGAACTCTCGCAAACCCTGCAAGAACAGTGGGTTACGGCCGACTACGCCACCAAGCGCCGCCTGCTCGAAATCGTCTGTTTGAACTGCCGGCTGGACGGCGCAAACCTCGTGTTTACAACGAGAAAGCCCTTCGACGTGCTCGCCGAAGGGCTTGATCTCTCGAAAAGTCGGGGCGACAAGATTTGAACTTGCGACCTCAGCGTCCCGAACGCTGCGCTCTAGCCAAGCTGAGCTACGCCCCGTCAATCTGGTGCGGAAGGTATCGGCTGGCCGGGCGGCCGTCAATCGCCTCCGGGGGGGCAAAACGCCGGTGGCGCGGACGCGGCTTGCGGGCGGCGCTCCGGCGTCCGATAACCGCGGCCCGTGGCGCGGTCGAGGCCCAGCCGAGTCGCGAGACCCGGGCCGCGGCGGGGGTCACGCCGAGCCGCGGCGCACGCGCGGGCCGGGGCGCGCGGGTCTGGGCTTGTCGCCGGTCGACGGAACTTCGCCCGCCCGCCGCCTCGCCGCTAATTCACGCCGTGCATCATCGACTTGAGCTTCTTGACCACCACGAAGCACACCGCCGACGCCGCGACCATCGCCGCCGCGATAAAGGTGAAGTACTTCGCCGGGTGCAGCGAGCCGTAGCTCTCGCCCGCGAGCCCCGCCACGAAGTTGCCGAAGAAGCTCGTCAGCAGCCACACGCCCATCAGCATCGTCGCGAACCGGGCCGGGGCCAGCTTGCTCACCATCGACAGCCCCACCGGCGACAGGCACAGCTCGCCCAGCGTGCAGAGGATGTAGAACCAGAACAGCCACTGCCAGGAGACCTTGAACTTCGCCGACTCGACGAACAGCGTGTTGAGCGCGTCGCGGAAGACCGGATCGGCCCCGGCCACGAGCACCGCCTTGTAATCCTTGTCGGCCAGCTCGACCGTCGCGGTCAGCTCGCGCGTCTCAGGGTTGAAGCGTAGCGCCTTCTCGGGGAATCCGGCATACCGCAGGTCGAAGCCCGGCGGCGTCTGCTCAAGAGTCACCGACGCGGAGAAGTCGCCGCCGCCGGCCGCGGCCTTGGCGGCGGTGGTCTTGTTGGCCAGATCGCGGATGGCTTGCAGGTATTCCTGCGAGACGGTCGCGCGGAGGATACGGTCGCGGTCGGTGTCGGCCAGCACGCCCGACATCTTCAGTTGTCCGCCCGCGGCGTCGAACACGATGCGTCCGCCGTGCACGACCTCGGTCTTCGTCGGGTCTTCCGGCGCGTGGCCGAACGCCGCAAACTTCTCGTCGCCGGAGGACAGGTCGGGGGCGTCCTCGAAACGAATGCGCTGCTCGGCGTCGAGCGCCACGACGGTCGGCAGCTTTGTCAACGCCGTGCTGCTGGGCTGGTCTTCCACCTTCACGGCCCAGATCATCAGGGCAAAGGCCATGCCCTGCAGGAACACGCCGATGGCGACCTTCGCCGGGATGGACAGGTTGATGCCCTTCTTCGGCAGCCACACCCACATCGCCGCGAACACCGGGGCGAGGACGAAGATGGCGAGGGCGTTGATCGACTGGAACCACGCCGTGGGCACCGGGTTGAGCACGCTGGTCGCCGCCTTGGTGCCCGCGTTCTCATCCGGGATCTCGGGGTAGATCGGCGGCGGCGGGGCGTCCTGCGTGATGTAGCGGTCGGTGGTCTTGTCGGCGTAGAGGTTCATGGCGTTGCCCGCCTGCTCAAACGCCGCCCAGAAGAAGATCACGAACAGGCCGACGAGGTAGATCACCAGGACGCGGTCGCGCAGGGCGAGGCTGACCTTCGAGATCACCCAACCGCCCATCAGCGAGGCGATGCCGCCGCCGAGGCCGAAGGCCACGAAGTTGTCGAACCCGAGCTTGTTGACCAGCTCGTTGAGCCCCGCGACCGCGCCGATCCCCGCCGACGCCGCCAATTGGCCGATCAGCGCGACGGCGAAGCCGCCCACCAGCAGGATCCCCAGGATGGTGAAAAGCTGCGGCGCCATCGTCGACAGCGCCGGCGAGGCGGAGGGCGTCGTGGCGGCTTCGGCCTCGCTGACGTAGTGCTCCTGCGGCTTGCCAGCCTCCTCCTGCGGCTTCTCGTCCTTGCCGTGATACTCGATGCCCTCGGGGATCTCCTCGACCCACTTGATGAACAGCAGGTAGGTGATCAGCCCGAGCACCATGCCTATGCCCGCCGCGGTGAACCCGGCGTGATAGCCCCAGCGCGTGTTCTCCTTGAGCCAGCCGCAGATCAGCGGCGAGCCGAACGCGCCCAGGTTGATCCCCATGTAGAAGATGGTGTACGCGCTGTCGCGGCGCGGGTCGTTGGCCGGGTAGAGCCGTCCGACCTGCGTGGACATGTTCGGCTTGAAAAAGCCGTTGCCCAGAATCAGGAAGATCAGCGCCGCGTAGAAGATGGCGTGCGGCTCGAACGCCATGAGGAAGTGGCCGATCGCCATCAGCGTAGCGCCGATGATGATGGCCAGCTTGTTGCCGAGGTATCGATCGGCGAGGAACCCGCCGAGCAGCGGCGTCAGGTAGACCAGCGCCGTGTACCACTTGTAGACCTTCGACGCGTCGCTCTGGGTCCACTTGTAGAAGTCGACCATGTACAGCATCAGCAGCGCCCGCATGCCGTAGTAGCTGAAGCGCTCCCACATCTCGGTGAAGAACAGCACGAAAAGTCCGATGGGATGACCGAGGATGGTCGCCTGTCGAGGGGCATAGGCGCCGGAGTTTGCGTTCGACACGTAGTGGGCCTCCTGGGGCGAAGCGGTCGGGTTCGGTCCTGGGTGCGCATCTCTGCGGCACGGGCCGCGTCCGGTGTCGGCGATTTCGGCGAGTGACTCTCCGCGCCGGCGGCCGCCTCGGACAGTGGGCCGGAGCATACCCCAAAGCGGCGAGGGGGCAAAGTAAAACTGAAAGCAGGCGTGACCGGCGAGGGCCCGCGGGATTTCCGCGCCGCGGGGCTTCGGCTACAACGGTGCGCATGAGCACCACGCACCTCACCCTCGCCTCACCGCCTGATGTCTATCGCCAACGCCGTGCGGCGCTCGCCGCGCGCCTCAGCCGACCGCTGGTCATCTTTTCCGGCAGGCCGCGGGCGCGAAACTACCCCAACAACACCTATCCCTTCCGTCCGGGCAGCACGCACCTGTACTTCGGCGGCCCGCCGCTGGAAGGCGCGGGGTGGCTGATCGAGCCGGGCGGCGATGGGGACCGCGGCTGTCGGCTACTGCGCGTCCCCGCGACGATCGACGACGCGGTGTGGATGGGCGCGCCGCCGGAGGATGCCGACCTCGCCGCGGCCGCCGGCGTCAGCGCCGCAGCGTGTGCTTCGCCGGACGACCTCGCCGCGCTGCTGGCCGGTCGCCAGGCGGCGTATCTCGCCCCGCCCTGCATTCCGACGCTGGCCCAGGCGCAGAAGCTTGGCCTCGAGCCCGCCTCTCCCGACGAGCGGCTGGCCATCGCCGCCCTGCGCCACATCAAGGACGAGCACGAGCTGGCCGCCATGCGGTTCGCGGCCACCGTCTCGGTCGACGCACAGCTCGCCGCGATCAAGGCCACCAAGACAGGGCGCGGCGAGGCCGACGTCGCCGCGGCGCTGCTCGCCGTGTACACCGCGCACCACTGCGAGCCCTCGTTCACGCCGATCATCTCGATCCACGGCGAGGTCCTCCATGCGGGCGGCTATCCCAACAAGCTGGCCCCGGGACGGCTGCTGCTGTGCGACGCGGGTTGTGAGGGGCCCACCTGCTACGCCTCTGACATGACCCGCGTCTGGCCGACCGATGGCACGTGGACGCCCATCCAGCGACATCTCTATGACACCGTCGCGCGGGCCAACAGCGAGGCCATCGCGGCCGCGGTCCCCGGCCGCCGCTTCCGCGATCTGCACAACCTCGCCGCGCGCATCATCGTCGAAGGGCTGATCGCCGCTGAGCTTCTCAAGCCCGGCGACCCCGCCGCGCTCGTCGACGAGGGCGTGCACACGCTCTTCTTCGTGCACGGGCTGGGTCACCTCATCGGGCTCGACGTCCACGACATGGAAGACTACGGCGAGGAACTGATCGCCTACGCCTCCGGCCGCCAGCGGTCGACGCGCTTCGGCGACAAGTTCCTCCGCCTCGATCACGACCTCGTGCCGGGCAGGTGCTGCACCATCGAGCCGGGCCTCTACCTCGTGCCTGCGATCTTCCGACACGACGGCCTGCTCGGCCCGCACCGCGACCGGATCAACCGCCCGAAGGTAGACGCCCTCTTGCGCGACAACTTCGGCGGCATCCGCGTCGAGGACACGATCTGCGTCCGCGCAACCGGCGGCCCCGAAATCCTCACCGCCGCGATGCCCAAGACCGCGGACGACGTGGCGAAGCTGGTGGGAGCGGGGTAAAAGCCAAAACGCCAAAACGCCGAAACGCGGAACGGGGAAACGCGGAAACTCGGATACGGCGGAACGCGCAAACGCGGGATCGTGAGAGCAGGAAGTCGGGCTGGTGGGAGCCGCCCCTCTGCCGCCCCTCCCTCGCAGGGAGGGGTAGGGGGAGGGTGTCGAGCGCGGAGAGCGTTCCCGGCTGTGCCCATGCGCACGCCCAAGGAGCGTCCAACGCCATCCTGCCCGCCCCCGTGCGTGACGCCGTGACCGTGAATTGAACGCGGTACGACCGCCGACCGTAGAATGGCTGCGATCATGCCCGATGAAGCCGCCCCTGCACCCGGTTCCGCTCCGCCGCCGGCCGATCGCCCGCGGCTCGACGAGCAGACGCGCCTTGAGCGGCTGGAGGAGGCTCGCTGCATCGACTGCGACTACTCGCTCCGCGGGCTGACGAAGGATGTCTGCCCCGAGTGCGGCGGGGCGTTTGACGCCGACGTGTTCGGCACCTTCCGCCACCCACGCCTGTGGCCACCGTGGTGGGTGAAGTATCGCGATCCCCCGGCGTGGTGGCTTACGCTGCTCCTTGCGGCGTTCAGCCTGTTCCTGCTGCTGGATAGCTCCACGCCCGGCGAGGATCTGCCGTTCGGGCTTTGCATCCACGCGCTGGCCTTCGTGGTGCTCGTGCCGTGGGTCGTCATCAGTTGGCTCTGCCGAGCCCAGGCGCGGGCGGAGGCGCGGCGCGTGAATCCCGACGTGCTCGTCGGTCGTCCCCGTCGGCGCGGCGTGTGGATCATCATCCCGGTCTGCCTGGTGCTGATCGCGTCAGCCCTCCTGACATCGTGGCCGCTGCGGCTGAGATTCGAGCTGAGCCGGGCCGCGCTCAACCGCGCAGCGGACAACCACACGCCGCCAGCCGCCCCCAGCCAGTTCTTCAGCGTTCGCAGGCCCTCGTGGATCGGGCTCTTCCGCGTGAGGGCTGTGTCACTTCGGGAGGCAGGCGTACACTTCTTCGAGACGGGATCGAGATTGGACTTCGATTGTGCAGGCTTCATTCGCGTCGCCCCGCGCGAGCCGGAGCTTGAAGAAGGCGACTTACTCCCCGCGTCCGCCGTGTCCGTCGAGCAATCGCTGGGCGGGGGTTGGTACGTCGGCAGGCGGCGCACTTGAATGGAGGGCTCCGGCGCGCCTCCGTGGCCCGCTGTGGCTCCTCTGTGCCCTCCGTGGTTTCCTTTCCGCGGCTCGTGGCCGCGGTTTCTTCGCCGCGGCTTTGATTCAGGCCGGGGTCCGCGGCTACGATCGCGGCATCGACGCTCGGGTTCGCTCACGGAGAGCTTCATGCACACGCATCGTTTCTTTACCATCAGCGTGCTGGCGGCCGTCGGCGTGCTGGTCGCCGTCGTCTCGCCCCGCACCGCCGCCGACACCCCCGCCGCGGGCGAGGAGGGGAGTAAGCCCATGCTTCCGCCGATGCTCCGCCTGACCCCCGAGGCGATTCGGCTTCATGCCGCCTGCCTCGTCGTGGATGGTCATAACGACCTGCCATGGCAGCTTCGCAAACGGTTCGAAAGCAACCTGACCAAGGTCGACCTGAACAAGCCTCAGCCCGAGCTCTTCACCGACATGGTTCGCCTGCGCGAGGGCGGCGTGGGGGCCCAGTTCTGGGTGGTGTATGTGCCGCCGTCGGCCGCCCGTGAGGGCACCGCCGCGAAGATCGCCGTCGAGCAGTTCGACCTCATCGGCAAGATGGTCGCCCGCTACAAGGACACGCTGCAACTCGCCTTCACCGCCGACGACATCGACCGCGCCCGCAAGGACGGCAAGGTCGCGTCGCTCATCGGCATCGAAGGCGGCCACGTCATCGAGAATTCGCTCGACAAGCTGCGCGACTTCTACACCCTCGGCGGCCGCTACCTCGGCCTCACCCACTCCGAGACGATCGAATGGGCCGACTCGGCCACGGACGAAGCCCGTCACGGCGGGTTGACCGCCTTCGGCGAACAGGTCGTGCTCGAGATGAACCGCCTGGGCATGCTTGTCGACCTCGCCCACGTCTCGGCCGACACGATGCGCGATGCCCTCCGCGTGACGAAAGCTCCGCTGATCGTCTCACACTCCGGCGCCATGGCCGTGGCCGATCACCCGCGAAACGTCCCCGACGACGTGCTCGCGATGATCAAAATCAACCGGGGCATCGTCATGGTGAACTTCTACCCCGGCTATGTGCACCCCGAGGGTGCCCGGATCATGCGACGGAACTTCGAGGTCGAGCGGGAGATGAAGCAGAAGCATCCCGACGAGCACGAGTTCCGCCGGGCGATGCAGGCGTGGGAGAAGGCCAACCCGATCCCCACGACGACGGTGCAGCACGTCGTGGATCATATCGATCACATCGTGAAGGTGGCCGGGATCGAGAGTGCGGGGCTGGGCTCCGACTTCGACGGCACGGGCATCATGCCGCGGCAGCTCGAAGACGTCTCGAAGTATCCGTACATCACGCAGGAACTGATGAACCGCGGCTACGGCCACGAGGATATCCGCAAGATCCTCGGCGGCAACTTCATGCGCGTCTTCCGCGAGGCGGAGGAGGTCAGCCGGCGCCTGAAGGCTCGCTGACCGACGATCCCGCGATCACGCGCCGCTGCGCGGATCAAGGCGGTACACCGTGCCGTGGGCGCCGCGCTGGAATTCGTGCCCATCCCCCGAAGACACGAATACGCGCCCGCGCTCGTCGACCATCAGGGCCTCGATCTTCATCCGCGGATTGCCCGTCGCCGCGGCAAGGTCGGCCCAGGGCTCCACGCCGGGGGCGGTGGCGTCGTAGACGCGGCGCGGGTCGGGGGTGAAGCGGTGAATCCGCGCGGGCTTGGCGTTGATCACATACAGCCGCCCTTCGCCGTCGAAGGCGATGTCGGTCACGTCGGCGGACTTGCGCTCGACCGGGTCGTACGGCCGGAACCGCGCGACCACCTCGCCCACGATGGGCCGGACCGGCAGCCCCGCGTCGTCGAGCGGAATCCGCACGACCACCGACGACGTACGGAACCCTACGTATAGGTAGTCGCCGAAGGTCGCCAGCGCGCTGTATCCGTGCAGCGATACTTCGCCGAGCCCGCGGATGGTCATTCGTTCGCCGAGGATCAGTTCGCTCGCTGGGGCGCCGGCCTCCGGATCATCGACCAGCTTCGACAGGTCATACCGCACGAGCACGTTGTTGTCCTTCGCCACCGCATACAGCGAATTGCCCACGGCCAGGCAGTTGTCCGGCCCGTTCAGCCAGCCATGCGGCGGCGGATGGTGCGACGTATTGTGATGCGGATAGCTGCCGCCGGCCTCCATGTTGTGTCGCTCGATTTCGTAGAAGCGCTTCGTGCGCAGGTCATACCGCAACAGGCCGTCGGACAGGTTCTTGCTGAATGAGCTGGCGCCGGGGCGGTTGGGCTTGTCGATGCCCGAGAACGCACAGAAGTACAGGCTGTGCGTCGGCCCGTGATAGCGAAGCACGCAGTAGGGGCGATCGGTTGTGCGGTCCGTTTCCGGTGGCGCAGCGGTGCGATCCCACAGGCGAAACGGCGGCTCCGTCGGTCGCGCGAGCACCCGCCCGTTGGTGCGGACGGCCTCGCCAACCTCGCTCGCAACAGGTTCGCCGATGTCGGGGTCCATCACGTACAGCGTGCCCGCCTGGTCGTCGATGTCGGCGGATACGCCCCCCGCGTCGCGGACACGGCCGCGACAGAGCACGTAGAGCTTCCCATCCGACTCCGCCAGCCCGCGCGGAAACGGCGCAACCGTCGAAACCCGCTGAATGTCGACCCGCTCCAGCGTCCGGTCGGTCGCGGCGGCGACGCGATCCGGCGCCGCGGTCGGTTCCTGAGACTCGGCAGACGGGCCGCCGTGTTCGCGCGGGGCGCACGCCGCACCGGCGACTAACCACGGGCTCATCAGCAGGACGGCGCTAAAGAATCGTCGCATCACAGGCGTTCTCCGAATGGGGGCAAGGCTCCCGACTCAGCAGACGCGCGAACCGCCGTTTCGTTATCCAGCGCCGGCGGTCCGGATTACCCCGGCGCAGGCCCGCGCCGCCTCGCCGCGGGCCCGGAGGGTCAGGCGGCGGGAATCGTCCTCGAGCGATTCGAGTTCGATCCACAGCGCGTCTACCGGCATCAGCCCCGGCACGCGGTCGGCCCATTCCACGAGTACCGCGCCGCCCGACGAGCACATTTCGTCGAAGCCCAGCGCGGTCAAGTCCTCCGGCCGCTTCAAACGATACACGTCGATGTGAAACAGGTGAAGCCGACCTGCATACTCCTGCACGAGGGTGAAAGTGGGGCTGGTCACCAGCCCGTCATCCGCCAGCCCGTTGCCGCCGGCGATTCCCTTCACCAGCAGGGTTTTCCCGGCACCCAGCCGCCCGACGAGACCGATGACGGTCCCCGGCCGCAGCGCCGCACCCAGCGCCCGCCCCAGCTCCAGGGTCTCCGCGGGGCTGCGGCTGATCAGTACGAACTCGTCGGCTGGTCTGTTCAATGGACGTATCCTTGCGGCTTGAGCGGGCGGACCACGCCGTCCGCGCCGCGCAAATCGAACCCGCTCTCCGTGATCCGGCCCACGCGGAGCAACCCCGATTCCGGTTCGCCCGCGACGGCCAGCAGCAGTTCGAAGTCCTCCCCGTCGCTCAATGCGTGGTCCAGAAGGGGCCGGCCGTCGAGGCGGGCCATGGCGCGGGCGTCGTCGCTCGCCACCGCCAGCACCGCCGCTTCGTCAAGCTCCACGCCGACGCCGGAGGCGGTCGCCATGCGGTGGGCGTCGATCGAAAGGCCGTCGCTGATGTCCATCATGGCGTGAAGACGCGACCGAAGCGACCCGGCGAGGCGGTGGGCTTCGCGAACGCGCGGCTCGAAGGTGAGATGCCGACCGATCAGGCTGCCGCCGAGGGGGCCGGTGACGTACAGGCCGTCGCGCGGTTGTGCCCCGCGACGAAGCACCGGCTCGACGCCCTCGTAGGGCTCGGCGAGCACCGCCACATCGATGACCATCGGCTGATCCCACGACGTCGTGTCGCCGCCGGCGAGGGCTACATTGTACTCGGCGGCGAGGTCTTCCACCCCTTCGAGGATGCGCTGCGCCTGGGGCAACTCGAAGCTGCGAGGCAGGGCCAGCGACACCGTCGCCGCAACCGGCCGGACGGCCATCGCCGCACAGTCGGACAGGTTGCACGCCAGCGCCTTGCGCCCCACCAGCCGCAGATCGTCCCGCGTCGAGTCGAAGTGAACGCCGTCGAGCATCATGTCCGCGGCCATCAGCACGCGCCGCCCGCCGAGTTCGAGCACGGCCATGTCATCGCCGATGCCGACGGCGAGGCCGGCGCGCGCCCGCGTCCGGCGCGACAGCCATTGCACGAATTCCAGTTCGACCGATGCCATGACTCGATATCTTCGGCCGGGGCAATCCCCGTTATCCGGCGGCCAGCGCCTCGCGATACAGCGAGATGTACGCCTCGTAGGTGTCGGCGATGCGCCACTCCGATTGGACGACTCGCCGGGCCTCTGCGCCCAGCCGCTCCGCGAGCGTCCGATCGGTGAGCAGCCGATGCAGCGCTGCACGCAACCCCGCTTCATCCCCATAGGGTACGACGAGCCCGCTCGCGCCGTTCACGATCAGGTCGCGACAGCCGGGCACGTCGGTCGTCACGATCGGGCAGCGGGCGGCCATCGCTTCAAGCAGGGCGTTGGGCAGCCCTTCGGTCCGCGAGGGGAACGCGAATACGTCGCACGCCTTCAGCAGCGACGGCACGTCGCCCCGCGGTCCGGGCAAGTGGACCCGGCCGGCGAGACCGCGGGCCGCGATGTCCGCCTCGATCCGCGGCCGCAGTGCGCCGCCGCCCACGAGCACGAGGTGTGCCCCCAACTCGCTCGGCAGCCCGGAGAACGCCGGGATGAGTACGTCGAGCCCCTTCACCGGATCGAGCCGACCGACCCACAGGATGATCGGAGCCGGCTTCGCATCCGGACCAGCGGCATCCCCCGGAATGAGGGTCTCCCGGCTCGCCGGCGGGGCGGCGTCGATTCGCGATGCATCGATCCCCCCGCGCACGAGCCGCAGCCGGTCGAGCGGAATCCGCGCCGCGTGATGCAGGTGCGCAACCACCGACGGCGAGTTGCCGATCGTCAGTCGACACCCGCGGTGAGTGAATCGGTCGACCAGCAGGTGCCAGCGTCGCTCAACCTCGACGGTCTGAATCTCGCAGAGGATGCGCTGCCGCGGTATGCCCGCCCGCCGACCCGCCCATCGCGCCGCGACGTTGGCGTGGAACAGAAGTGCGTGCACGAGGTCGGGCCGCCGCCGCCGCAGGATCGCTCCCAGCCGCCCCGGCACACCCCAGTCTCGCCCGCCGCGTCCCTCGCAGGAGTCTACCTCGATGCCGCCCTCGCACAGCATGGCCCCCACGGGTCCGGCGGGTGCCAGCGACGTCACGCTGACGTCAAACCCGCGCTGCATCGCGGTCCGCGCAAGGTGTCGCAGGTGCAGCGGCACGCCGCCCACTTCCAGATCGGTAATCACGTAGACGATGGAGGGCATGCCGCTCCGTGCCGATGCCAGAAAGTGGCACTTGCCGAATCCCTGCAGGACGGCTCCGCACCGGCGTCAGGCCGGCCGCGGCCGATCCACCGGCCTCGGAGCCCAAGAACCCCGGCGAGCTTCCCGGACCCTGCCACCGAGGTATAATCGGGTGTCACGTCTCGCGGAAGGGAGTCGCCATGCTGACCATCGAGCTGGCCGAACAGATCGGCGCGGCCCCGGCCGCGGTGTGGCAGGTCGTCACCGCGCCCGTGCGACAGCATGAGTACGTCGGTTACGACGTTCTGGGGGTGACCCCGCTGAATTCGTGCTCGTTCGGCCCGGAGTACCGCTGGCGGGAGACCGGCGTGCTCCTCGGACGGCGCTACGAGTGCGATGTCCAGGTTCTGGCCTACGAGCCGCCGTGCTGGGTCTGCTTCGGCACGCCGAATCTCTTCCATATCAGTTTCGATCTTGAACCCGGACCCTCGGGCACCAGCCTGGCCTACCGCGTCGAGCTCCCGCAGGCGACGGAACATCACCGCCAGCGGATCGAGGAGGTCTGCCGGCTCACCCTCGGGCGGCTAAAGGCCCTCTGCGAGTCCGGCGGGAGGTAGGAGTCCGTTGAAAAAGGGGTCAGGCACCGCTCGAGTCGCCCTTCACGGAAAAGGGAAGCGGGATGACGCCGGAGCCGGACCCCTTTTTCAACGGACAGCTAGAGGCCCCGGGCGGCCGTTTCGTTGACACTTGTCGGGCCTCGCCCTACGCTCAGGCAGCGACGAGTCGAGAAATACCGAACCGCTCACGCCAGACGCCCGACCTGCCCATGCGACACGACAAACGCCGCGCCGATCAGCTTCGACCGCTGGAAATCATCCGCGGATTCACCGCCAACGCGGCGGGTTCCGTCCTGATCCGCTGGGGCGGCACGCACGTGCTCTGCACCGCCTGCTGGGAGACGAAAGTCCCCGAGTGGCGGGCGGGCAAGGGGCTCGGCTGGGTCACCGCCGAGTACGACATGCTCCCCGGCGCCACCAACTCCCGGCGGCCGCGCAACCGCAGCAAGGTCGACGGCCGAACGCAGGAGATTCAGCGCCTCATCGGCCGATCCCTTCGCGCGGTGATCGACTTCGCCGCGCTGGGCGAGAACTCGATCCTGATCGACTGCGACGTGCTGCAGGCCGACGGCGGCACGCGCACCGCGAGTATCACCGGGGCCTACGTCGCCCTGTGCGATGCCGTCTCGCACGCCATCCGTCAGAAGTGGATCGCCCGGTCGCCGGTGATCGAGGCGGTCGCCGCGGTCTCCGCCGGCATTGTCGACGGCAAGGCCGCGCTCGACCTCGACTACCGAGAAGACTCCACGGCCGACGTCGACTTCAACGTGGTGATGACGGCGGGCGGCCGGTTTATCGAAGTCCAGGGCACCGGCGAGGGCGGCACCTTTGACGGCCGCCAGCTTGAGCGCCTGCTGATGCTTTCTCGCGGGGGCATCCGGCAGCTTCTCGCGGCGCAAGAAGCCGCGCTGGCGAAGCGCCGTCCGGCGGGGATGGTGCGGCGATGACCCACGCCCCTGCCGCCCGCGTGTTGCTCAGGCGGCTCCTCGCCTTCCTGGGCTGCCTCATCGCCGCGGGATGCGCCGGGCCCGAGCCGCAGCGTCGCACGCTGGGCGAACTTGACGGCACAGCCGCCCCGGCCCGGCGCAGCACCGGCGGGGGCAGTTTCGATGTCTCCCGCTTCGGCACGCGCAACAAGGGCCAGCCCTGGACCATCCAGCTCATTGAGCTGGAAGGGCCATTCGCGCAGCGGCATGTCGCCACCTGGGCCGACCAGCTTGCCGCGATGCGCAACATCCGCGGCAAGGAAGTGTCGTTTGAGGGCGGCGCTGATGGTCGCTGGCGCCTGTACTACGGCGTGTACTACCGCAAGACCGACGAGCGCGGCGTCCTCACCGTGCCCGACCAGCTGCGGCGCGACTTCGACATGCTCCGTGCGCTTCGCGCGGACGACGGATCGGCGCCCTTCGCCTACGCCCTGAAGGTTCCCCGTCCGCAGCCGTGCGAAGAGGTGCCCGCGTGGATCCTCAGCGAGGTGCCCGCCCGCTATTCGCTACAGGTCGCCGTGTTCCTGCCCACCGACGACTTTCAGGACTATCGCCAGGCCGCGGTCGAGTACTGCCGCTTCCTGCGCGACGAGGGATTCGAGGCCTATTATCATCATGCCAGCGCGAGCAGCATGGTCACCGTCGGCGCATTCGATCAATCGGCCCTGAAGCTGGAGATCAAGACCTTCGCCCGCACGCGGGATTCCGGCATCGGACGCGAGGTCCGCTCCGAGAACAGCCTTGAGGTGGAGGCGCTGCGCCAAAACGAACTGCTGCGCTACAACCTCGTCAACGGCCAGATTCACCGTGTGCGACCGCTCGACGCCCAGGGTCGGCCCATCGCCGGCATCGAGGCGCAGCCCGTGCCTTCGCAGCTGGTGATTATCCCCCGTCCCGAGAACGCCGAGATCGATCTTGACCCCAGTTGATCCGATACCGGCGGCTCGGACGATCCTGCTGGCGACGACCAATCGCGGAAAGCTGCGCGAAGTGGCCGCGGTGCTGGCCGACCTGCCCGTGAAACTCCTCACGCTCGATGAGTTCCCCGCGATGGCGGAGCCGGCCGAGGACGGCGACACTTTTGAAGCCAACGCCCGGCTCAAGGCGGAGCACTACGCCCGCTTGTCGGGCGTTTGGTCCCTGGCGGATGATTCCGGGCTGGAGGTGGACGCGCTGGGCGGGGCGCCGGGCGTGCGGTCGGCCCGCTACGCCGATTCGCAGGCCCCCCCGCGCGAGGATCGCGACGCCGCCAACAACGCCCGCCTCCTCGCAGAACTCCGCGATGTGCCCCCGGAGCGTCGCACGGCGCGATTCCGGTGCGCTCTGGCGCTCAGCGACGGCCGCCGCATTATCGCCGAGGCCCGCGGCGTGGTGGAAGGCGTCATCATCGACGACGCCCGCGGCCAAAACGGCTTCGGCTACGACCCGCACTTCTTCATGCCCGAGTTTGGCTTGACCACCGCGGAAATGCCCCCGGCACAAAAAAACCGCATCAGCCACCGCGGCCGGGCGCTGATTGTGATGGCCAGGGAAATCGCCGGGCTGGTCCGAGGCGGCGGCCCGCATTCATAACGCGCGGCGCGCCGACTTCGCTATGCCCGCCCGGTGGGATAGGCATCGACATCCAGCGCGGCCAGTTCGCCGCGCCGCAGCAGGTGGAATCCCAGGCCGGCGATCATCGCCGCGTTGTCGGTGCAGTAGGCCCGGTTGGCCGCATGGAAGGTGAGCCCCTCGGCGGCACAGGCGTCGGCCAGGGCCTGACGCAGCGTGCCGTTGGCCGCGACGCCGCCGCCGAGGACGACGGTGCGACAGCCGGTCTGCGCCGCCGCACGCAGCGACTTGGTGATAAGCACATCGATGACGGCCTGCTGAAAGCTCGCGGCGATGTCGGCCAGCTCGCTGCGGGTCAGCCGCTCCAGCCCCCCCGAAGTGCGGCCGTTGCCGTGTACGTGATAGAGCACGGCGGTCTTGATCCCCGAGAAGGAGAAATCGAGCGAGTCGCGGTCGAACAGCGTGCGCGGGAACGACGCCGCACGCGGGTTGCCCTCGCGGGCGAGCTTTTCGATTTCCGGCCCGCCGGGGTAGGGCAGGTTGAGGATCGTGGCCACCTTGTCGAACGCCTCGCCCGCGGCGTCATCGATCGTTGCGCCGATTTTCTCGACATGGTCGGCGTCGCGGACGTGGTAGAGCGACGTGTGCCCGCCCGAGGCGATCAGCGCGACCGCCGGCCACGGTGGGGCGGACAGGCCGATCGCCGGGCTGTACGCATGCGCGGCAATATGATCCACGGCGACCAGCGGCTTGCCCCAGCGCCAGCTCAGCGTCTTGGCCGCAGTGACGCCGATCAGCAGCGCCCCGACAAGGCCCGGCCGGTTGGTGACGGCGATCGCGTCAATGTCGTCCGCGCTGCAGGCGGCTCGCTCCATCGCCTCGGCGAGGACCGTGTCCAGGCGCTCAATGTGCGCCCGCGACGCGATTTCCGGCACCACGCCGCCGAAGCGTCGATGAAAATCGACCTGTGAGGCAACGACGTTGCTGCGGACGTCAACGCCATCGACCACCACGGCCGCGGCCGTCTCGTCGCATGAGGTCTCGATGCCGAGGATGGTGGTGGTCATGTCGTGCGGCGGCGGGTTGCCGGTGAAAAAAAGGGCACGGGCGAGAGGCCCGTGCCCGACACATCAGGCGGACAGCCCCGTTTCGCGGGGTTATTCCTTATCTCGGTTGCGTTTGCCGGCGCGGGCGTCGAGGCGACCGCCGGCGTCGTTCTGGGCTTCCTGGGCCTGGGCCTTCTTCTCGCGATACTTGGCCGCCTGCGCGGGCGTGAGCTCCTTGAGCACGGCCGCTTCGATCCGCTTGCCGAGTTCCTCGCGGCCGGCCTCGTCACGGCCGAGTTCCCGGTTCTCCGTCATGATTTCGCGGATGATGCGGCGGATCTCCGCGTTCTGCTCGGGCGTGATGCCGATGTCAGGATCGCGGAGGATGAGCGTCACATCGGCCAGCGGACCGCGACGGTTCGCCGGCGGAGCCACGCCGAGCCGCTGCGCCATCTTCTGGAACTTGCTGCGCTGCTCGCCCTCGAGCTTGCCCGCGACCTCTTCCACAAGGCGCGCCGCCTCTTCGAAGGGCTTGGGCTGGTAGAGCTGGCGGCGCAGATCGACCATCTCCGTGCGCAGGGCACGGAGCTTGTCCTGGTCGCCGGCCTCGCGCGCCGCGCGAAGTTCATCACGAATCGCATCGAGCCGCTCGCGGCGAGCCTGCTCCTGCTTCTCGGCTTCGTCGCCTTCGACCTCGCGGAACTGCTCGACGTAGCCCTTGAAGAGCTCGTCGATCTCCTTCTGCATCGACTCGGTGAGCACCAGTTCCTTCTTTAGGGTTTCGTGCAGCTTGTGCACGGCGGCGAGCATTTCGCGCGGCGTGCGCTCGGCGCGGGAGCGACGGCGCTCACCCTGCTTTTCGCCTTCGGCCGGGGCCGCAGCGGCGTCGTCCTTCTTCGGGGCGGCCTCGTCGTTCTGCGCCCGCGCGGGGCTCGACGCGAAGCACGCCGCCATCATCGCGGCAGCGGCCAGGATCCAGAGACGGTTGCGCATCATCGAAATCACTCCCTGTAAACCAGCGGTATGTGTCCGTCAGGCCGGACGACGCGTCCGCCGGCCCGGGCCAGGAGCCCGGCCGATCGGCCTCGCCCCAACTACGCATGTCGTCAGGCCAACCTGTCCGACTAGAATAGGCGGGGCCCAGTGTACCGCCGCCTGTTGCGCGAGGCAATGGTCGGGCGGGGCTGGCTGGACACTAAGTTTCTATTCCTCATGCACTTATACACAATCCTGGTGTTCGCGTTGCTCTTCTGGCGCCGGGAGCCCGGTAGCGCCTGGCTCCGCTGGGGGGCGGATCGGCCCGGCTGGGTGATCGCGGGTGTCGTGCTGCTGCCATTCCTGGCGACCGCTGCAGCCTGGGTGCTGCTGGGTCGCGTCCGGCGGCGGCTGGCGGCGGGGGTGGTCGACCTGCACGACGCCCAGCACAGCCTTCACGTCGTGACCCTCGTCCTGCGGTTCCTGCTGATGGGCGGCTTCGCCGCGGCCCTATTCATGACGCCGTGGGCGGAGTGGCTGCGTCTCACCGGTCCCCCCGGCATGTGGCTTCAGATCCTGGCTGATCTGGTCATCATGGCGCCGCTGATCGCGGGGGTCATCGGCATCTGGATCGCTGCCTACCCGCTGGAGCGGGAGCTCCGGGCCGAGGTCGGCCGAGACGGGCGCAACTGGCGGCTCGGCGCCTACCTCGACTTCAACATCCGTCACCACCTGCTCATCGTGGCGGCGCCGCTGGTGATGATCCTGTTCGTGTACAACGTGGCCGACGGCTACGAGCGGCAACTGCAGCGGGCGATGGGGGTCGTGTGGGCGGTGGAGGCGGTGCTCGGCACCGCGGCGTGCCTGGTGTTCGCGGTCGCGCCGATCCTGCTGCGGCGGATCTGGCACACGCACCCGCTGCCGCAAGGTCCGCTGCGCGACCGGCTGGAGGTGATGTGCCGACGGATCGGCCTGCGCTGCCGCGACCTCCTGGTGTGGCGCAGCGACGGCAGGGTGGTGAACGCGGCGGTGATGGGAATCCTGCCGCGCGTCCGCTACGTGCTGCTCTCCGACGGGCTGCTGGCGACGATGACCCCCGAACAGGTCGAAGGCGTGTTCGGCCACGAGGCGGGTCACGTACGCCATCGCCACATCCAGCACTTCCTGCTCTTCGCCTTCGTCGGGTGGTTGGTCGCGACCGGAATCATGGAACTGACCCTCCGCCTCGGCGGTTCGAGCGCCCTGATGGCCGACGGACAGGCGGGGTTCTTCGGTGCCCAGGCGCTCGCCGTGGCGGCGACCGTCGTCTTCTGGGCGCTGGGGTTCGGGTGGATATCCCGCCGGTTCGAGCGGCAGGCCGACCTGTTCGGGGCGATGTGCGTGGCCCCACCGGCCGCCGCGTGTGCGGTCCCGTGCAGCGTACACCTCGACACCGCGAATTCGCCCCCGCAGGCTGAGGCAGACGACCGAAGGATCGGCGGACACGGCCGTGTCTGTGCTTCGGGGGCGGCGGTTTTCGCCTCGGCGCTCGATCGGGTGGCGGTGCTCAACGGCATTCCCCACGACGAGCGAAGCTGGCGTCACTCGTCCATCGAGAGCCGGATCGGCCACCTCGCCCGCCTGGCGGGGGATCCTGCCGAGGTCGCCCGCTTCGAACGCGTGATCTTCCGCATCAAGGCCGGTCTGCTGGCGGTGAGCGTGATCGGCGCCGCGGCGGCGCTGGGGTACTTGACCACCTATCTGCCCGTGCTTACGAAGGGCTGAGACGGCGGCGGCGACGAAGCGTCCGCCCCGTGCGGCGCGGAGGCAGACATGCCCATCATCGTAGACGGCAGGGCGGTGGCCGCCCGGATCAAGCAGGAAGCGCGAACCGCGGTGGCCGAGTTGGCCGCGCAGGGGAGCCGCGTCTGCCTCGACGCGCTGCTGATCGGCGACGCCGGCGCCGGCGAGATCTACGCCCGCTCGCAGCGTTCGCGCTGTGAGGAGGTGGGCATCGAGTATCGCCTGCACACCCTGCCCGCCGGCGTGGACAACGACGCCGTCCGCGACGCGATCCGCCGGCTCAACAACGATCCCGGCGTCACCGGCATCCTCCTGAACCTGCCGCTGCCGCCGCACATCGACGCGCCGGCGATGCAGTACTACATCGACCCGTACAAGGATGTGGAGGGTGTCAACCCGTCCAACATCGGCCTGCTGTTCTACGACAGCCCGATCAACGCGCCCTGCACGGCGCTGGCGGTAATGGAGATCCTGCGCGAGGTCGGCTGCGACCCGCGGGGAATGAACGCGGTGGTGGTGGGGCAGGGCAACGTCGCGGGCAAACCGATCTCGCTCTTTCTTCTGCACAAGATGGCCACGGTGACCTGCTGCCACATCGCCACGCGCGACCTGGCGGCGCACACGCGCCAGGCCGACCTGCTGATCTGCGCCGTCGGCAAACCCGGACTGATCGGGAAAGACCATGTGCGAAGCGGGGCCATCGTCATCGACGTGGGCATCAACAGCGTGCCCGCGGCGAATGGCACCAAGCGGATCGTGGGCGACGTGCTGTTCGACGAAGTAGCGGATCGCTGCGCGGTGATCACCCCCGTCCCCGGCGGGGTGGGGCCGGTGACGGTGGCGATGCTGCTGCGCAGCGCCGCCGACGCCGCCCGCAAGCAACTGGCTACGCCGCGCCGGCTGGCGGGGGATTAGGGGGTCAGCCCGAAACCACCACCGCCTGCCGTCGGGGCGCGCCGCGCGGTATACTCCCCCCTGTGAAGCCGGACCTTCGTGGCGCCGCATTCTCCCCGCAGCGTGTCCTCGTCGTCCTGCCCACCTGGGTGGGGGACTTCGTCATGGCCACGCCGGCGCTGCGCGCGATCCGCGAGCGGTTCAGCGCCGCGCGCGTTACGTTTCTGGGCGAGGCGAACCTGCGCGATCTCGTCGATGGCGGCGACTGGATGGACGAGGTCGTATCGCTGCCGCCGCGGGATCAGCGTCGGCCGTGGCATGCAGCCTGGCGCGAGATGGTGCGCGGCCTCCGCGAGCGGGCGTTCGACCTGGCCGTGTTGCTGCCGAATTCGTTCCGCTCGGCGATGACCGCGTGGCAGGCCGGGGCGAAGCGCCGCGTCGGCTTTCACCGCGACGGGCGCGGCTGGTTCCTGACTGACCGCGTGCCCTGCCGCAACCGCGCGGGGCGGCGGTTCACGCCCTATCCGATTGTGCACTATTACGCCGACCTGGCCGAGGCCGTGGGCTGCAAGCGGCCGGGCGACCGGCTGGAGCTGTTCACCACCCCTGCGTGCGATGCGTCGCTGGCGGTGAAGCTCGCCTCCAAGGGGGTGCCCGCGGACGCCGCGCTCGTGGTGCTGAGCCCCGGGGCGAAGTTCGGGGCGTCGAAGTGCTGGGCGCCGGACCGGTTCGCCGCCGCAGCGGACCTGCTGGCCGAGTGCCACGACGCCGTGCCGGTGGTGACCTGCGGGCCCGGTGAAGAGGGCATCGCGCAGTCGATCGCGGGTGCGATGAGGCGGCCGGGGGTCGTGTTTGACGAGCCGCGGCTTTCGCTGGGCGAGTTGAAGTCGCTGATCCGCCGGGCGAAGCTCCTGCTGTGCAACGACGCGGGTCCGCGTCACCTGGCCAAGGCGTTCGATGTGCCGGTGGTCACGGTGTTCGGCCCGACCCATCCTGAGTGGACCGACACGACCTCGCACCGCGAGCGTATCGTGCGCATCGACGTCGAATGCGGACCGTGTCAGCAGAAGGTCTGCCCGCTGGGTCATCACCAGTGCATGACCGGGGTGAGCGTGGCGATGGTGTATGAGGCGTGCGCGGCGATGCTCGGCGGCGGGGCGGATCGGCTGCCGCTGTTGCCGCCGCGCGCTCCGGTGGCGTAGCGGGCGGACGCGAACCGCCCACGCGTGCGGTGGCCGGCAGACGGACCATGAAACAATCCACAGGCACATCGCCGCCCGCGCCAGCCGAAGGTGCCATCGGATGGCACTGCACCATCCACATCACCCCCGGCTGGGAGGCCGCGCTGCAGTCGCGCGGGCTCGCGACGGCGGAGGCGCTCTTTGCCGCCGCGGGTGAATCGCTGGGCAAGCGAGGTCTGGCCGCCTGGCGCGAGCGCCTGCGCCTGGATCCGGGCCCCGGCGGCGAGACGTGGTATCTCAAGCGATACACCCGGCCGCCCGCCGGCGCCCGTCGCGAGATGCGACGCAGCCGCAGCGGAGCCCGCAGTCTGGCCGGGGTCGAGTGGGCGTGGATGACCCGTCTCGCGGCCGACGGCATCCCGGCCGTTCGGCCCCTCGCGCTGGCCGAGGCTTTCGAGCGATCACGCGAGGTGCGCAGCGCACTGCTGACGCAGGCCGTCCGCGGCGAATCGCTCGAAGCGCTGGCAGCCCGGCCCCAAGCACTGGATCGAGCGCAAGTACGATGCCTGCTTACCGACACCGCCGGGCTGGTGTCACGATTCCATGCCGCCGGGTACGTCCATCGCGATCTGTACCTCTCGCACATCTTCTACGACGCCACGGCGGCGGGGTCGGCTGACCGCGGCCTGACGCTCATCGATCTGCATCGTGTGCTGCGGCCGCGGTGGCGCCGGCGACGCTGGATCGTGAAGGACCTGGCCGCGCTGGAGTACTCGACGCCGAGGGCGCTCGTCTCGGCGGCCGATCGACTGCGGTGGTTGAAACGCTACCTGGGGCTGCCTAAGCTCGACCCAGCGGCGCGTCGGCTCGTGCGGGCTGTCCAGCGCAAGACCCGGCGGATCGCGCGGCACGACGCCCGCCGCCGATGAGCGGGCCGCCGCACCGGAGCGCGACGTGAAGATCGCGTTGATAGTGGAGTGGCTCGACGCCTGGCGCGGCGGGGCGGAAACCTCGTCGATGCAGTTCGCCCACCACCTGCGTGATGCCGGCGTCGAGGTTACGCTGTTCACGCGCAGCCGACCCTCTCCCGCGCCCGGACTCGAAGTCTGCACGATCAGCGGCGCCGCGGCGACGAGAACGCGCCAGAGCATGACCTTCGCCCGCCGCGCCGCCCGCGCCGCCCGCGGCCGGTCGTTTGACATCGTCCACGCCATTTCTCCCTGCCCCGGCGCCGACATCTACCAGCCCCGCGGAGGTACTGTCGCCGAGTCGATCGAACGCAATCTCGCCCTGCGGACCACGTCTGTATCGCGGTCGATCAAGCGATTCGTCAACGTCCTCAACCTCAAGCAGCGGTACATGCTCCGCAGCGAGCGCACGATGATGCTCGACCCGGCGGGGCCGATCGTCGTGGCGATTTCGGACTACGTCGCCCGCCAGTTGGCGCGGCACTACGCGCTGCCCGCCTCGCGAATCGTCACCATCTTCAACGGCGTGGACCCCGATCCGACGCCGCCGCGCCGTCGCGCCGAGAACCGTGCGAGCGTCCGTCGAGAGTTCGGCATCGGCGATGACGAACTGCTTGCCCTCACCGTGGCGCATAACTTCCGGCTCAAGGGTGTGGCCCGTTGGCTGGAGGCGCTCGCGCTGCTGCGGCACCGCGGTCGGCCGGTGCGGTCGCTGGTGGTGGGTCGCGGCGCGACCCCCGTGTGGTACCGCCGGGCTGAGCGGTTGGGACTGGCCGACGCGCTCACCTTCGTCGGCCCCAGCGACCGAGTGACGATGCTGCGCCACGCCGCGGACGTCGTCGTGCATCCGACCTACTACGACCCGTGCAGCCGCGTCGTCCTTGAGGGGATGGCCGCCGGCCTGCCCTGCATCACGACGCGATGGGACGGCTCCGCCGAGAAAATCGCCGACGGGGTGAGCGGCTTCGTGCTCGACGACCCCGCGGATGTGCAGGGCCTGGCGGACCGGATCGGGCGCCTGCTCGATCCTTCGATCCGGGCGGCGATGGGGGCCGCAGCCCGGGCCGCTTCCGACACCACCGGCATGGCCCGACATGCCGCGGAGATGGTGCCGGTCTATGAGCGCGTGGTGCGTGAGCGCCGGAGTTCCCGCGCCGTGGCCGCCCCGCCCATCGAGGCGGCGCCGCGGGGGGCCGCACCATGAACCCGTGGCTGCTCGTGGTCGGTTGCGTCGTGATGGCCTACCTCGTCGGCGGGATTCCCTTCGGCCTGATTCTCGCCCGAGCCAAGGGAGTCGACATTCGCCAGGTGGGCAGCGGCAACATCGGGGCGGCGAACGTCGGCCGGGCGCTCGGGCTGCGCTACGGTGTCGCCGTGTTCGTGCTGGACATGGCCAAAGGCCTCGCCGCGGTGCTGGCCGCGGGCGCGTTGCTGTCCGGCGATGCGGTGATCGCCGCGTGGCCGGAGAGCACGCGGCTGCTCGTCTGGCTGGCCGTGGGGCTTGCCGCGGTCATGGGCCATAACTACTGCGTCTACCTCCGATTTCGCGGCGGGAAGGGAGTCGCCACATCCCTCGGGGTGACGCTGGGGTTTTTCCCCGATTTGACGATTCCCGCGCTCGCGGCGCTGGCCTGCTGGGGGCTCTGCGTCGCGCGGTGGCGGATCAGCTCACTGGCATCGATCGTAGCCGGATGCGTTTTTCCGATAGCGGTCGTTGTTTTTGCGTTAGCCATGCGCGGCGATGTGGTAGAGCGATGGCCGTTTGTCGCATTTTCCCTGCTGCTTGCGGGGTTCATCCTGCTCCGTCACAGAGCCAACATCGGACGGCTCATAAAAGGCACAGAGCCGAGGCTTGGCGAGCCGAAGAAGAACCCGGCCGCCAGCTAGGCCGCGTGACTGCGCAACAACGCACGCAACAACCGCCGGTGCGACAGGCCGGCTGGCGCGCGGCACGCAACACGCGGTCCGGCTTATCGGCGACCGAGTGTGTTCGCGCGGACGGGGCCTTGTTTTGCGGGGTGGGCTTGGTCTATGCTCTAGGCTGGGTTGTTGTTCGTACCGATCGCGTCGCGGGGGGAAATCGCCCGGCCGCCGCGCCTAGGATGAGCTGGCAGGCCGCGGAGCCTTCCGAGCGACAGGAACAATGTCCATGACCGACGACGCCAGTCTTAAGCCCCTCCACGTACTCGTGTTGGGGGGCATGGAAAGCTCCGACGGCCTGGAGGCCTGGATCGACTCCCACGCCCGCGTCCAGCGCGTCGAGAGCTTCGAGGCCGCCATCGCGGCCCTCAAGCAGGAACCTTACGACATCGTCATCAGCAGCGCGGCAGACTTCCTGCCGTTCAAGGATTTCCACGTATCGCAGCAGGCCGCCGCCATCCTGGACGGGGTGAACCAGGGGGTGGGCATCGTCGGCGAAGACGGCGAGTTCGTCTGGGCCAATCCGAAACTGCTCTCGTTCCCTGACGAGGTACGCCAGCGCGTGGCGTATTTCTGTATCGAAACGTTCGCCTGGGCAAAGGCGGAGGCAGGCAGCGGCGGCTCGACAGTTCGAGGCCGCCGCTTCTCTTTGGCCACCACCGATAACAAGCATTTCGAGGTGACGGCCACCCCGGTGATCGATCTGCATCACCGCGTGACGCAGGTCGCCGCGGTTGTGTGGGATGCGACCAGTTCGCTGCGCACGCAGGAGAAGATCGACGCGATCGACATGGCCGGGCGCGAACTCGTCCGCCTCGACGCGGAACAGTTCTCCCGCCTCGACACGCAGGAACGCCTCGCGCTGCTCGAACAGAAAATCCTCCGCTGCACCAAGGAAGTGCTGCACTTCGACAACTTCGTGGTCTTTGTGATCGACAAGCGAACCAACAAGCTCGACGTGGTGCTGTGCTCGGGCATGCCCAGCCGCATCCGTGATATCGAGCTGCTCGTTTCGCCCGAGGGGCACGGCATCTGCGGCCACGTCGCCGCGCGGGGGCGGAGCTACATCTGTCCCGACGTCGGCCGCGATCCGCGGTATATCTCGGGCATCGAAGGGGCAAAGTCGTCGCTGACCGTGCCGCTGATGCTGCACGACCGCATCGTCGGCGTGGCCAACTTCGAGAGCACGCGCAAGGGCGCCTTCACCGAGGATGACCGCCAGTTCGCGGAGATCTTCGGCCGCTACATCGCCGTGTCGCTCAACATTCTCGAGCTGCTGGTCATCGAGCGCTCGACCACGACCGGCCGCCTCGGCAAGGATGTCATGGCCGAGATTACCGGCCCGGTCAACGACATTCTCACCGATGTCGAGAGCCTCATCGAAGACTACATCGGCCACGACGATCTGCGCCACCGCCTGCGCTCGCTCTCGGAAAACGCGGTGAAGATTCGCGAATCGATCAAGGAACTGACCAGCGCCAAGCCGGGGCTCATCGGCGCCCGCTCGCGCAGCACGATTCACAAGGATCCGCTGCTGGCCGGCAAGCGCGTGCTTATCGCCGACGACGAAGACACCATCCGCGAGACCGTTCGCGATGTGCTGACGGGCTACGGCTGTCGGGTAACGGCGGTGGGCGACGGCGGCGAGGCGATCGCAGCGGTCGCGGCGGAGGAGCCCTTCGACCTCGTCATCAGCGACATCAAGATGCCGATCAAGAGCGGCTACGAGCTGTTCGCCGCCGCCAAGGAGAAGTCCGGCGCGACGCCGGTCATCCTGATGACCGGCTTCGGTTACGACCCGAACCACTCGATCGTCCGCGCCCGACGCGAAGGGTTGGCCGCCGTGCTGTTCAAGCCTTTCAAGGTGGACCAGCTGCTGGGCGAGATCCGCATGGCGCTCAAGACGGCCTCGGCGACGGCCTAAGACGCTGCCCGCTCATCACCACCGCGCTTGAACCGGCTGTGTTTCCTGCTTACTGGCAGCTCACCTCGCCGCAGGTCGTCCCTGCACCCAGGAAGTTCTTTACGGGATACCGCGGATCCGGCGCGCCGCCGTTCGTGCCGCTGCCGTCCTGATAGTCGGGCAGGGGCTCGCAGAGGCCGATGAGGCTCGATACGAATCCGCGATCTGCGGCGTTGATGACGCCGTTGCCGTCCATGTCGAAGCGGCAGAGGGACACCTCGTCGGTCGAGCCGATCGCCGCCGCCACGAAGCCCCGGTCGCCGGCGTTGACCGCGCCGTTGCCGTCCGCGTCGCCCCGACAGCCGGTGAAGGTGGCGGGGAGGTGATCCGCCACGCTGCAGACGAAGCTCGCACACTGCTCGGCGAACCCGCTCGTGCAAGTTCCCGCTACGCAGCAGGCTCCGGGCTCACAGGTGTCAGGTACGGCGGTCACATCCGGGAAGTAGTAGAGCGCCGACGCCGGTCCGCCCGTGCCGCCTGCGGCCCGCGTCACCATCGCCGTGCCGGATAGGGCGAGCTGGTACAACGCTCCGCCCCAGGGACTCAGCGGGTGGACTACCGTCGCGCGGTGCTCCCATGTTCCGCTACCCGGCGTTCCGCTCAGGCGGTAGATGAGGATGGCGCCCTGCGCGCCACCCGTCGTATCCGTGCGCCAGGCACGGAACGCGGCGACATCGCCGCTGATGTCTAAAAGGCTTCCGGTGCAGCCGCCGGGATTGGTGATTCGCTGGCGCAGCCCCCACGTCCCCGCAGTGTTCCGGGAGTAGATATTCACCGCGCCGACCCGATACCCCAGGGCGTCGGGGGCCGCGCTGCGGCTGACGAGCAGCGTACTGCCGCTGAGGGCAACCGCACCGCCAAAGCGCTCATACGCCACGCCGTCGGCCATCGTCGCCCGGCGTGGCCAGGTGCCGGCGCCGCTGGGGGTCGTGCGCTCCAGGACTTCGGCGTAGGAGTCGGAGAAGGGATCGTCGTCGGCGACGTCGTGCCCCTCGCCCGGGGCGCCGCCGGCGACGTACGTGCCGTCGATCGCCACGGAAGTTCCTAGCTCCGTGTCCATCGCACCGCCGCGGGTTGCGACGGCCGTCCAGGTCGGATTCGCACCCGCGCCCGAACGTTCGAAGATCACGTATCCGCCTGCAAACTCGGCGGCCACGTCCAACGGCCCCCCGACCACGACGCGGTCGCCGCTGATCGCCACGGAAGAGCCGAAGAACTCCAAATAGCATAGCATGCTATCGCCCTCGCGCAACCGGGCCTCGGGGGTCCACACGCCGCCGCCGGGAGTGCCGGTTCGCCGAAAGACATGGGCTGCACCGCGGCACCAGCTCTCAGTGCTCTGCGCCGATCGAGCCCCGACGATGAGGTAATCACCATCGACATCGACAGCGCACCCAAAACTGTCACCGACCGCACCATCCGGCGACTCGAGCCGGGCCTCCTGAACCCAGACGCCGGGCGCGGTGCGCACGAAGACGAAGACCGCACGCTGTGAAGCCACGCCGGCGACGACGGTATCCCCGCTGATAGCCAGCGAGCTCGTGTGAGTCGCAGGGCCGGAGGCAATCAGTTCCGCGTCGCGCAGCAGGCATGACGCAGGCTCGCCGGCGAGCGCCAGCCCCGACAGCAACAGCAGAGCCGCAATGGCAGAATGAAATGCACGTCGCGCGAAAGCAGATGCGGTTGGTGACATGGCGGAGCTCCCCAGCGCGCCGCTGAACGGTGCGGGATCACTCGCGCCGGATAGCAATCCGATGATCCCATCAGTCGGCTGATCAATTGTATCAACGGTACCGCGAAGCTTCCAGCGTGAATTACAACCGCTCCTCGATCCCGCGTCACCGTGCGCCGGAGTTGTCACTCGCGGGTAACACCACCGACGGGCGAGCGGAGGCTCGGTTTCGTTGCGTCTGCTTCCGAGCCCTGCTACAGTCGCGCTTTCGGGTCGGGCGGCGGCAATCGGAGTTGTAAACCATGGCGACATCGGAACTTGACGTCAAACAGATCGGTCGGCAGGTACAGGAACGCAGTGAGCCGTTCCGCCGGCTGACCGAGCAGTTGCACCGGGTCATCGTCGGGCAGGACCGGCTGCTGAACCGTATGCTGGTCGGCCTGCTGGCCAACGGCCACCTGCTGATCGAGGGCGTGCCGGGGCTGGCCAAGACGACGGCGGTGTCCTCGCTCGCCCGGGCGATTCGGACGAAGTTCCAGCGCATCAGCTTCACCCCCGACATGCTCCCCGCCGACCTGATCGGAACGCTCATCTACCGCCCCAGCGACGGCGCGTTCCAGGTCCAGAAGGGACCGATCTTCGCCAACATCATCCTCGCCGACGAGATCAACCGCGCGCCCGCCAAGGTGCAGAGCGCCCTGCTCGAAGCGATGCAGGAGCGGCAGGTGACCATCGGCAAGGAGACCTTCCCGCTCGACCGGCCGTTTCTGGTGCTTGCCACGCAGAACCCGATCGAGCAGGAGGGGACGTATCCGCTCCCCGAGGCCCAGGTCGACCGCTTCATGATGAAGCTGGTCGTCACCTATCCGACGAAGCAGGAGGAGCGACAGATCCTCGACCGCATGGCGGCGACCGCGCCCGACCTGTCGGTGGACGCCGTGCTGACCCCCGAAGAAATCGTCGCGGCCCGCGCGGTGGTGGACGAGATTTACATCGACGACCGGATCAAGGACTACATCGTGGAGATCACCTGCGCGACCCGCGACCCGGCGGCGGCGGGGATCCCCATCGGCGACCTGGTGCAGTACGGCGCCTCGCCGCGTGCGACGCTGGCCCTGACCCTCGGCGCCAAGGCCACGGCCTTCCTTGCCGGCCGCGGCTTCGTCACGCCGCAGGACGTCAAAGACATCGCCCTCGATGTCCTGCGCCACCGCGTCATCGTCACCTATGAAGCGGAAGCGGAGGAAAAGACGAGTGACGACGTGGTGCGCGCGGTGTTGGATCATGTCGCCGTGCCATAAATCCGAAACGTCGAAAGTCGAAAGTCGAAATCGGACGCGTCCCAAAGCGCAGGAGGCAGAACGATGGGAGCCGGTCGATGTCGCGTATCGTCGGTGACTTGAAAGAGCGAACGCTCGCGTTTGGCGTGGCGATCATGCGCCTGCTCAGTCTGCTGCCGCACGAGAATCGTGGGTGGATCGTTTCCAAGCAGCTGGGACGGTCGGCCACCTCAGTGGGCGCGAACGTGTGGGAAGCCGACGCCGCCCTTACGGATGCAGAGTTTGCCAGCAAGATCAGCATCGCACGAAGGGAAGCGAGCGAGACGATCTACTGGCTTGAACTATCGATCAGAGCCGGACTACTTGATTGCTCGCAGGCGATGCCTCACCGCCGTGAGGCGGAGGAGCTGATGCGGATACTGGGCACGATCGTGCTTCGGACACAGCAGCGTCTTCGTGGCGACACATAGTTTCATGCTTTCCTGGCGATTCGGCTGATGACCTGATCTGGACTTTGGGCTTTCGATATTTCGGCTTTGCGAGCGTTCGATGATATCCACGGAGTTGCTGAAGAAGGTACGCCAGATACAGATCCGCACGTCGCGGACGGTGAATGATCTGCTGGCCGGGCAGTATCATTCGGCCTTTCGCGGGCGGGGGATGGAGTTCGAGGAGGTGTCGCCGTACCAGGTCGGCGACGACGTGCGCCTCATCGACTGGAACGTCTCCGCGCGCATGGGCGAGCCGTTCATCAAGAAGTTCCGCGAAGAGCGCGAGCTGACGGTCATGCTGGTCGTCGACGCGTCGCGATCCGGGCTCTTCGGCAGCGGGGCACAGTTCAAGCTCGACGTCGCGGCCGAACTGGCCGCCGTGCTGGCGTTCTCGGCCATTCGCAGCAACGACAAGGTCGGGCTGATTCTGTTCACCGATACGGTCGAGAAGTACGTCCCCGCCAAGAAAGGCCCGCGCCACGTGCTGCGGATCATCCGTGAGTTGCTCTACCACGAGCCGAAGGGCCACGGCACCGACATCGGCGAGGCGCTCGGATTCCTCAATCGCGTCACGGTGCGCAAGAGCGTGTGCTTCCTCGTCAGCGACTTCTTCGCGGCGGGCTATGAAATGGCCCTGCGCATCGCCAGGCGACGCCACGACCTGATCCCCGTGCTCATTGGCGACCCGCGTGAGCGCGAGCTGCCGAACGTCGGCCTTGTCGAACTCGCCGACGCCGAGACCGGCGAGGTGATGCTCGTCGACACCTCCAGCCGCACCGTCCGGCAGAGCTACGCCGCCCGCATGGAGGCGCTCGACGTGCAGCGCCGCTCGATGTTCCGACGCATGGACGCCGAGCTGATCGAGGTCCGCACCGACCAATCCTACGTGGAGCCGCTCGTGCGCTTCTTCCGGCGGCGGGAGGCGAGGCGGTGAAAACGACGAAACGTCGAAACGTCAACACGCCAACACGAAACGCGGAAACGTGGAAACGCGGAAACGTGGAAACGCCAAGACGTCTACACGTCAAAGCGCCAACACGAGGCGCGCAGAATCGGGAACGTGGAAACGCGGGACTGCTGCCGGGCGCGGGGCGATGGCTGGCGGTGGGGGCGTTGCTCCTCGTCGCGACAGCGGGCGGGTGTGGTGGGCGCGAGCCGGATGGTGGGAACGAGAATGGCCGGTCGGCTGGGGTTACCAAGGTCGCGCGGGACGCCGGTGTGAAGTTGTCGCTCTCGGTCGATCACGAGCGGCCGCGGGAGGATGACCGCGTCGTCGTGACCGTCGAGGGCGAGGCCGAGCCGGGGGTGACGCTCACGCTCGGCGACTACGGGCCCGGGTTGCGTGCCAACCCGTTCGAGTTCGCCGCGCGGCCGCTGCCCGAGGTGCCGCCGACGATCGCCGCCGACGGCAAGGTGGTTCGCCGGCGGCAGTTCGAGCTCGAGTTTTTCCTGCCCGGCGAGTACGAACTGCCCGGGGCGACGGCCACCGTGCTCGATGAACGTGACCGCCGGGCGGAGCGGCAGGATTCCGCGGCGACGCCGGATGCCCCCGCAAACGACGCCACCGGGGGGCCGGGTCAGCCGCCCGCGACAGCCGTCGAGCCGGACGTGGCGGTTAAGGCCGAGCGGGAGCTCAAGACCGAACCGATCAAGCTGATCGTCTCGGCGATCGGCGACGCGCAGCCGACGCCCGAAGAGCTGGCGACGCTGCCGATGCCCGCGCCGATGGAACTGGCCGAGGAGCCAGCCGCGGTCCGTCGACGCAACTGGCTGCTCGCCGGGGCGGTAGCGGCGGCTGTCGTCGCGCTGGCGGCGGCGTGGCGGTGGTGGCGACGTCGGCCGGTGGAGGCGGTCGAGGTCGTCGTGCCGCCCTACGAGTGGGCGATGGCTCGGCTGGCGGAACTGCTCGCCGATGATCCGCTGGGTCGCGGCCGGGCGCAGGAGTTTTATTACCGACTCAGCGCGATCGTGCGCGGCTACATCGAGCGTCGCTTCGACGTGGCCGCGGGCGAAATGACCACGCAGGAGTTCCTCGTGGCCATGAGCCGGGACCGCCGCTTCGGCGAGCACCACCGCAACCGGCTCGAGGTCTTCCTGCTGTCGTGTGACATGGTGAAGTACGCGCTGTATCGCCCGTCGTCCGCGGAGTCGGACGAGGCCCTGGCGGCGGCGCGCGAGTACATCGAGCAGACCCGGCCGGTGCCGGATGCGCCGGCGGAGGCGCGTGTGACGGAGCCTGCCGCCGCCTGATGGCGACGGCAGGCGACGTCTGGGATCGGCCGCCGCGCCCGCGAGGCCGCGGTCGGGAATCGTGGATGGGATCGATGGACGCGATCATCGAATGGCTGGGTGAGCGGTTTGCACCGGGCTCGCCGTTCGCCGCGCTGTGCGTGGTGTTCCTGCTCGGCGCTGCGCTGATCTGGTGGCATCCGCGGCGCCTGGCGGCGCGGCCGACGGTGCGCTTCGGGTCGGTGCAGGGGTTGCGGCTCCTGAACCCCGGCCTTGCCGCGCATTTCACGTGGCTGCCGCGCGTCCTGCGCACGCTCGCGGTGATCGCGCTGGTCTTCGCCCTCGCCCGGCCGCAGTCCGGCGGCGAGGTCCGCGACTCGCGCGAGGGTATTGCGATCCAGATGGTGATGGACGTTTCCGGCTCGATGTCGGAGACCGACTTCGTGCTCGGCGGCCGGCGCGTGCGGCGGCTCGATGCGGTCAAGGAGGTCTTCCGCGACTTCGTGCTGGGCACGGGCGGTCTGCACGGGCGGCCCAATGACCTGATCGGGATGACCACTTTCGCGATGTATCCCGACACGCGCTGCCCCCTGACGACCGACCACGCCAACCTCGTAAACCTGCTGGACACGACAGAGATCCCCGGCTGGGTGGAAGGGCGGCAGCGCTTCCGCCACGCCGAGGCGAACTATACATCGCTGGGCGACGCAATCGCCCTGGCGACGGATGAGCTGCGGCGGGCCGGCGAGCAGGCGGTCGCGGGCGTACCCGGCGCCGAGGCCGCCCGCAGCCGCGTGATGATCCTGCTGACCGACGGTGCGAACAATCCACCGCCGGATGCCGTCGGTCGGGCGCCGCTTCCTCGCGAGGCGGCGGCGCTGGCCGCCAAGCTGGGTATCCGCATTTACACGATCGGCGCGGTGGGCGGGGCGGGGCGCGATACGTCGCGCGGACTCTTCGCGGCACCCCGCGCGGACGTGGACGAACCGACCTTGCGCGCGGTGGCGGATGCGACAGGTGGCAAGTACTTCCGCGCGACCGATTCGGAGTCACTCCGCGCGGTCTACGCCGACATCGACCAGCTTGAGCGGCGGAGCACGGGCGAGCGGACCTACCGCGACAACGCCGCCGCCGCCCGCACGGCGATGATCGTCGCCGCCGGCCTGCTGATGGGCGAAGTGCTTTTGACGGGAACGATCCTGCGACGGATACCATGAAGCCCCGGACGCTCTATCCCTGGTGGCCGTGCGTGGTGTGGGTGCTGATCGCACCGGCCGCGCTCGCGGTGCTCGGCGCCGGGGCGATGCTCGCTGCGCCGTCGGGCGCGCTGGGATTCGATGGCATGTCGTGGCTCTGGCTGCTGCTGGCAGCTCCGGCGGCGGCCGCGCTCGGTTGCTATGCGCACGCCCGCCGCCGCGCGGCGATGGCGCGGTTCGTTTCCGAGACGATGGCGCCGCTGCTCGCCGCGGAGGCCAGCCCGACACGGCAGGCGATTCGCGCAGGCCTGCTTGTGACGGTGCTGCTGCTCGTGGGTGTGGCGGTGCTCGGTCCGCGGTGGGGTCTGTACATGGAGAAGACCGACGCCTACGGCGTGGATGTCGTCGTGGCGCTCGACGTTTCGCGGTCGATGCTCGCGCGAGACCTGTCACCCAACCGGCTGGAATATGCCCGGCGCACCATCCGCGAACAGCTCACCGAGCGGTCCGCCTTCGGCCGGATGAACCGGCTCGGGCTGCTGGCGTTTGCGGGTTCGACCTCGATGAAGGTTCCGCTCACGCTGGACCAGCCGTTCTTCCGCCAGGCGTTGGAACAGATCGACCTGAACAGTGCGCCCCGCGGCGGCACCGCAATCGCCGAGGCGGTTTACGAGTCGGCCGGCTTCTTCAAGACCTCCCCCAAAGAAGCGTCTAAGATCCTGCTCGTGTTCACAGACGGCGAAGATCACGTGGGCGACCCGATCGCCGCGGCGCGCGAGATGCACGAGGAGTACGGCATCGTGACGTATTGTGTCGGGGTGGGCGATCCGTCGCTGACTGCCGGCGCGGAGGTGCCCGAGGGCGAATCGCCCGACGCGCGACCGCTTGTGCATGAGGGTCAGATCGTCTTTTCGAAAATCAGCCCCGAGGCGCTGACCGCCATCGCCGAGGCGGGGCAGGGGCGCTACGTTCCGGCGGCGGATTTCGGTCTGCTCGTCGGCCACCTGTCGCAGCTTCAGAAACAGAAGATCACGGCCGAAGAGCGGCAGCGGCGCATGCCGCGGTACCAGTGGTTCGTCGCGGCAGCGCTGCTGCTGCTGACACTCGAGCCGCTGATTGCCCGGCGGCGACGCGTGCCCGACGAGGCGGTGACCCGCGTGTGGCAACAGGAGGCGGCGTGATGAGACGTCGGATCAAGCAGACGGCACGATGCTATGTCGCCGAGGCGCGAAATGCACGCCGGGCTCTGGCGCTGGGCGCTATGCTCGCATTCGCCTTGTCGATCGCATCGAATACGCTGGCGCGAGGACAGGAACTGGTCGCGCCCCCAGCGCCCGCCGAGGCGGTGCAGGAAGCGGCCCCCGCCGGCGCTTCGGCTCCCGCGCTGGTTCGCGAGGGCAATTCCGCCCTGCTGGCAAAGGACTTCGAGGCGGCGCTCAAGCGGTACACCCAGGCGCAGTCGCTTCGCCCTGACGCGCTGGAACTGGATTTCAATCGCGGGCTCGGTCTCTTCGCCGCCGGTCGGCTGGACGAGGCGCGCAGGGCCTTCGAGCGGGCGTCGCTCAGCCCCGATCCCGGGCTGGCTGAAGGGGCCCACTACGGCCAGGCCGCCGTCGACCACATGCAGGCGATGTCGGCGGAGGACTTGAAACAAACCGTGGCGCAGCTTGAGAAGGCCATGCGCCGCTACCATGACATTCTGCAGGCTAACCCGGAGCATGCCCCCGCACGCGAGGCGAACCGCAAGGCGGCGATGCTCTGGCGCCAGGCGCGCGAGGAGCTGCAGAAGCAGCCGCCCGAGCAGCAGCCGCAGGGCGAGGGAGAAAACGAGGAACAGCCCGAGGATCAATCGCAGCCGCAGCAGGGCGAACCTCAGGAGGGCGAGCCCCAGGAGGGCGAGTCGCAGCCCCAGGACGCCCAGCCGTCGGACACGCCGCAGCAACCGCAGCAGGGCGAGGAGTCCCCCGGCGAGCAGCAGCCGCAGGGAGCGGAGGCAGAGGAAAGCGACTCCGAAGCGGGCGACGAAGAGCTGGAACAGGCCGAGTTGACACCGCAGGAGGAATCAGACTCCCGCGAGCAGGCGCAGCGGGAGCTGAGACGGTTGCTTGACCAGCTCCGCGAGCGCATGCAGCGTCAGCGTCGCGAGACGCCGTCGGCCGGCCGGCCTGCCCCCGTCGAGAAGGATTGGTAGCCGGTGGCGATCGGTTGACCGTGAGATCATCGATGATGCCCAGAGCCCTGACCATCACCCTGTTCGCCCTGCTGGTGGCCGCATCGGCGCCCGCCCAGCAGCCGGGGGTTCAGCTGCGCTACACGCCGCAGGTGCTGGAGCCGGGCGAGTCGGTCTTCCTGCAGTTGGTCTGCACCAACATCGGCAAGCCCGAGCTGCCGAAGATCGAGTCCGTCGAGGGGGTCGAGCTGGTGCTCGACAACCCGGTGCCGCAGACCCTGATGCAGACCCAGATTGTCAATGGCCGGTCCAACTCAGTCGAAATCTACACCTACCTGCTGCGCATGACCGCGAAGAAGGTCGGGCGCTGGACGATCGGTCCGGTCATCGTCGAGGCCGGCGGTGCGACCTACCAGACCGAGCAGATTCCGGTCACGGTGCAGGAGCCGATCAAGACCAAACAGAAGCAGGGTGATGCGCGCATCTACGCGTCGGTGTCGGTGACTCCCGAGACGATCTACCTCTCCGAAGTCTGCGTCGCCCGGCTGACAATCGGCTATCGCAAGTTGGTGCACGAGGGCAGGACGGTCGACGCCGACATGATCGCTGCGACGTTGGATGTGAAGGGCAGCAACCTGTCGGTGTTCGCCGAGTCCGTGCTTCAGCGGGCTTATACATCGACCGAGCGTACGCTGATTGACAGCCAGGGAAGGCGGTACGCCTACCTCGAGTACACCATCGAGCGGCGTATCCGCGCCGACGAGGAAGGCGATCTGTCAATCGGCCCGGTGTTCGTGAAGGTCAACTACCCCACGGCGCTGCGCCGCGATGTTTTTGGCCAGTTGTCGGTGAGCAGTTCGCAGCGCGAGACGGCGAATGCCGACGCGGTGACGATCCGGGTGAAGGCGCCGCCGCGCCGCGGGCGTCCCGCGAGCTACGTCGGCGCGATCGGCCGATACCAGATGCAGGTCACGGCGACGCCGACGCGCGTGCAGCAGGGGCAGCCGGTCACGCTGTCGATCGCGATATCGGGCGAGCCGCTGGCCGGTGCCGCGGGGCCCAACCTGTCGGCCCAGCCGGAACTGGCCAGCCGCTTCGAGTACCAGCGTGACGAACTGGTCGGCGACATCGACCAGAACGCGAAGGTCTTCCGCCGGGCCATTTTCCCGAAGCAGGCGGGCGAGCAGACCATCCCGCCCATCGAGTGGTCCTACTTCGACACGCGGGCGGAGAAGTACGTTACCCTGACCAGCGAACCGATTCCGATCGTCGTGGACCGCGCCGGCGCCGAGGATCGGCCGTCGATCGCGCTGTCGCTCGAACCGGAGAAGACCGAGGAGACGACGCTGACGGTGCTGACCGGCGGCATCTCGCCGAACTACCCGGTGGCGTCGTTGCTGGCAGACCAGCGATTCGCGCCCGGTGCGGTCACGTACGGCGCGCTGGCCGGCGCGCCGATTGCGTACGCGGCGCTGCTGCTCGTCGCCCGGCGGCGCGATCGGCTGCGCAGCGACTCGGGCTATGCCCGCCGCAGCCGGGCGCTGGGCCGCGCTGAGTCGCAGCTGCGCGCCGCGCTGAACCAGGCGGACCGCGCTGCGCAGCTCGGCGGGCTGGCCGAGGCCCTGTCGGCCTACGTGGCCGATCGCTGTGCGCTGGGCACAGGCACGCTGACGCCCGGCGAGGTCGCCGACGCGCTGCGGAAGCGCGGCGTCGAGGCCGGGCTGGTGGACGAACTTCACCGACTGCTGGAGTCGTGCGAGATGGTTCGTTTCGCCCCGGGCGGGGCGGGGGCGATCGACCCGGCCGAAGCCGCGGGCCGCATCCGCGGCTGGATGCGGCGCATCGAACAGGCCACGCGTTGAATCACATGGCAGGTCGATCTGCACAACTCGGTACGTGGGTTGCGCTCGCGGCGCTCGTCGCTGCGTGGGTCCCTGCGCACGCCGCGACGGCGGACGACGCGGCCGCCGCCAGGGCGGAGCAGGTCGAGATCGCCCTCGAGGAATTCGACGCCGCCCAGAACCTGCTCGCGGCCAATCCCGACCGCGCCCGCCAGCTCTTCCGGTCCGCCGCGCAGCGTTACGAGGCGGTGATCGCCGGCGGCCTGCGCAACGGGCCCATCGAGTACAACATCGGCAACGCCTATCTTCAGGCGGGTGACATCGGCCGGGCGATCCTTCACTACCGTCGGGCCCAGCGGCTGATGCCCGGCGATCCGCTGCTGGCGGACAACCTGCGCGTCGCCCGATCGCGCCGCGTGACCGAGATCAAGGCCTCCGATCGCAGCGTCCTGCTGCGCAGCGTGCTTTTCCTGCACTATGGCACGACGACGGCGGCGCGAGCGCAGCTCGCCCTGGCCGCGTACCTGCTGGGGTGGACGCTGCTGGCGGTGCGGCTTCTCGTGCGGCGGCGGTGGCTGGTGGGATGGGGCGGGGCGATGCTGGTCGTCGCCCTGTCGCTGTTTGTGTCGGTGCAGGCGGACCGGTGGAATGATCACCACGCCCCAGACGGCGTGATCGTCAGCCACGACGTCGCCGTCTACAAGGGGCCCGGCGAGGGCTATCAGCGCCAGTTTGTCCAGCCGCTTCAGCCCGGCGTCGAGTTCGTCCTGCGCGAGCGCCGCGGCGGTTGGAGCCATATCGAGCTGCCCGACGGCCAGAGCGGCTGGATCGACGCGACGAAGATGGCGCTCGTGCCGCTGGAATAGCCGCGGCCCATCCGGGCTAGGGAACGCTCGAGGATACCTCCCCCGTCTGCGGGGCGACGGTGATCGTGATCGTAGCGCCCTGCAGAGCGAGCGTGATCGTCGCCGGGGTGGCCTGGTCCGGCCGTCCGAGCATGTCAAACGACAGCGTCGTATCGTTGTTCTCGCCCGATTTGTCGAGGTCGTAGGACTGGATCGTGACCCCCGCCAGCGAGGCGGCGCGCCCAGCGCCGAACGTGACCAGCAACTCACCCGACCCCGGTGCGTAGTCCAGCGGCGTATTCGGCGCGGAAGCGGCGGCGATCCAGTAGCGATGCGTCGCCGGGTCGATCCGGATGAGGCGGGGGTCGTCCGGGCTGGCGATCGACGCCACTTGGGCGTACTCGATGTCGGCGGCGACGAGCCGTGCAGCCGCGGCGAGGACGCCCGCGGACGTGCCCGATGCCATCGGCAGGGCAATGACCGCGAGAATGGCCATCACCACGATCACGATGAGAAGCTCGACGAGCGTAAACGCGCGGTGGGGCTGATGTCGGATGTTCCACCGGGTGCGATTCATTGCGGCGCGGCGTGGCTGCGCAGCGCAGCCACGACGATCGACTCCTGCACAGTGCCCTCGACCGAGAGCGCGAGCCCGACCGTGACGAGTTTCGCCGACTGCGCGGCGCCGCCCTTGAGGGTTATGGTCAGGCTCTGCGCCTTCGACGACAACTGCTCGGCGACGGCGTAGGCGTGCGACTTCATCGCCGCGGCCGTGGTGGCGAAGTTGGCCGAGGCGGCGTACTGCGTGTTCGCGGCGTCGATCGCCGCCTGCGACAGGCCGTCCGGCCACTCGATGGCCCAGCGGCGGATCGTGGTGTCGCCGCTCGTGCGCTCGATCAGCAACAACTCGTCGAGATTCACCGTCTGACTCTCGTTGTCGTCATGAGCCCACAAGACGAGCGTGTCCGCGGCGCTGTAGAGCACCGCGCGGGAAGCGATGATGTCGTGGTGGAGCCGCTCGCCCACGGTCATCGCCCGGACCGCCGCCTTGCGGCTGTCGGCCGAGGCCTCTGTCGCGCGGGCCGTCGCGAACAGCATCGCCAGCGCCGCGCCGCCCACGAGCGACACGACCACCACCGACAGGAGGGCTTCGACGATGGTCATCGCGCTGCGGCGTCGTCCGGTGCTTCGGGGTGGTCGAGTCGTGGTCGTCATGATTCAGGAATGAACCGCGTGATCGACGCGAGCGTGTTGCCGTCCTGTGTGACTGTGACCGTTACCTGCAAGCCCGATACGGCCGTGCCGAATGCGCCGGGCTGAAGCGACGCCGCCGACTGGCTCACCGCGCGGGCCAGCCGGGAATACGCTGCGGCGTAGGCAGTGCCCGTCGCGTCGACCACGGCCCCGGCCGCCTCGCTGTAGCCGGCGAAATCGTCGACGTTATCGAAGGAGGCCCGGGTTTCTCCCGCCTCCGGGCCCGGGGCGGAGGCTCCGCCGGGATCGTCCCAGGGCAGCGCGAGGATTTCCTCCATCATGGCCTCGGCCAGTTCCGTAGCGAGACGGATGTCGGCCACGGCGACCGACTGCTGCGTGCCGGCGGTCAGGGCGGCCGACACCGCCACCACCCCGATCCCCAGGATCGCCATCGCCATCAGGGCCTCGATCAGCGACATCGCGCAGCGCATGCGCGGTCCCCGGCGGTCCGAGCCGGTGAGGGCATTGCATCGGACTTGTGGTAGTGCGGGATTCATGGGCTGATCACAGGTCAGACGCCGCCACGGGCGTCGCTGCTATCATCCATCGGCACGTCGGCGGCGGCAGCCCGCGTCGTCGGCCGCGACGTCGAGCCGGACCTCGTTATCGGGCATGAGGGCGGGCTCCCTTGACGCAAGCGGGGGCATAACTATGCTCCCGTTTCCGATAAGAACCACCCAGTCTCTCTATCCGGGAACCCACGATGCAAGACCTGTTGCGTAAGCTCGGAATCGAACCGGTGAGCCCCGGCGGCTTCTGCGGCGAATGGATCGGCAGCGGCGAGCGGCTCGAGTCCACCACGCCTATCGACGGCAGCCGCATCGGCGCGGTGCAGCAGGTCACCCCCGAAGAGTATGACCGCATCGCCGACCGCGCGCACAAGGCGTTTCTCTCCTGGCGCGAGGTGCCCGCCCCGCGCCGCGGGGAAGTCGTGCGACAGCTCGGCAACGCCCTGCGCGACGTCAAGGACGATCTGGGCGCGCTGGTCACCTGGGAGATGGGCAAGATCCGCGCCGAGGGTCAGGGCGAAGTGCAGGAGATGATCGACATCTGCGACTTCGCCGTCGGCCTGTCGCGACAGCTCTACGGCCTCACCATGCCCTCCGAGCGTCCCAAGCATCGCATGGCCGAGCAGTGGCATCCGCTGGGCGTCGTCGGCGTAATCTCGGCGTTTAACTTCCCCGTGGCGGTGTGGTCGTGGAACTCGGCCCTGGCGGCGGTCTGCGGTGACTCGGTCATCTGGAAGCCATCGTCACAGACTCCGCTGACCGCGGTGGCGTGCACGAAGATCGCCGAGCGCGTCTGCCGGGCGAACGGCGTGGACCCCGCGATCTTCAGCCTCGTAATCGGCCCGGGCAAGACGGTGGGCGAGAAACTGTTGCACGACCGCCGCGTGCCGCTGATCTCGGCGACGGGAAGCTGTCGCATGGGCTACCGCGTCGGGTCCGTGGTCGGCGAGCGGCTGGGGCGGACGATTCTGGAGCTCGGCGGCAACAACGCGATCATCGTCTCGGCCGAGGCGGACCTGTCGCTCGCCATGCGGGCGATCGTCTTCGGCGCGGTGGGTACGGCGGGGCAGCGGTGTACGTCGACGCGGCGCATCATCGCGCACGAGTCGATCCGCGATCAATTGGTCGAGCGGCTCATCGGGGCCTACAAGACCGTACCCATCGGGAATCCGATGGACGAGTCTACGCTGATGGGCCCGCTGGTGTCCCGGGCCGCGGTCGACGACATGATGAACGCCCTGAAACGCGTGAAGCAGGAGGGCGGCGAGATCCTGTACGGCGGGCAGCAGCTGTCGGGCGACAAGTATCCCGGCGGGTGCTATGTCACGCCGTGCATCGCCGCCGCCCGCAACGAGTTCCAGATCGTGCAGGACGAGACCTTCGCCCCGATCCTCTACGTGATGAAGTACCGAGACTTTGAAGAGGCTCTCGCGATGCACAACGGCGTGCCGCAGGGGCTCAGCAGCGCGATCTTCACGAAGAACGTGCTGGAGGCGGAGCGGTTCCTCTCGCCGACGGGCAGCGACTGCGGCATCGCCAACGTGAACATCGGCACGAGCGGCGCCGAGATCGGCGGGGCTTTCGGCGGCGAGAAGGAGACCGGCGGTGGGCGCGAGAGCGGCTCGGACTCGTGGAAGGCCTACATGCGGCGGCAGACGAACACGGTCAACTACTCGACCGAACTGCCGCTGGCGCAGGGGATCAAGTTCGGGGATTGACGCCCGTGGCGGCCTGCGGGACGCCGGGCGCCGCCCGCGGGCCGGCCC
>CAYRSS010000037.1:0-40926 GCA_964426945.1 uncultured Phycisphaeraceae bacterium | reverse complement strand
GGCCTGCACCCAGTCGAGCAGTTCGGGGTCGTCAACGAGGTCGATCTTGTTCAGGAACACGACGAGGAACGGCACATTCACCTGGCGGGCGAGCAGGATGTGCTCGCGCGTCTGCGGCATCGGGCCGTCCGCCGCGGAGACCACCAGGATACCGCCGTCCATCTGGGCGGCGCCGGTGATCATGTTCTTCACGTAGTCCGCGTGACCCGGGCAGTCGATGTGCGCGTAGTGGCGGTTGTCCGATTCGTACTCGACGTGCGAAGTGGCGATCGTCAGGATCTTCGTCGGGTCGCGACGGCCCTGCGACTCGGAGGCCTTGGCCACCTCGTCGTAGGCGACGGCCTTGCCGAAGCCCTTCGCAGCCTGAACCGTCGTGATTGCCGCGGTCAACGTCGTCTTGCCGTGGTCGACGTGACCGATCGTCCCCACGTTTACGTGGGGCTTTGTACGCTGAAAGACGTCCTTGGCCATCCGATACGCTCCTCCGCCTTATGCCAGATTACGAGAGATCGCAAACCTTACGATTGTTATCCCGACGACGCCGGACGGCATCGCCGGGCTGCTGCGCCTGTGCACCCGCGCCTGGATGCACCGATGCGTTCTGCCGCGGCAGGCCGACGGTCGGACGACCGGCAGCGCGCCGGGCGACGCGCCATCCGAGCTACTCACGGAGGACGCCGTCAACCCTTCAAAGCTGCTGACGGGAATCGAACCCGTGACCTCATCCTTACCAAGGATGCACTCTACCAGCTGAGCTACAGCAGCAGACTGCCACCCGCCCGCGACCGGCAGGGCCGGAGCACGCCGCGCGACATGTCGACATCGGCGTCGGGCCTGATGTCCCCGTCACGCGGACGGCGACCCACTCGACGCGCCTCCTGCCTACGCCCGGAAAGGGCGAAAGATTCCCGGTGGGCTGTCAAGAGTCTGGCGAGTATACGCAACCGCAAAACGATGTCAAATCCAAAACCAGCATTGCTTTGTGCGCCTTCCGGACCGCCCCGCCGCCCCTGTCCAGACCACCCCGACCCGGGGCTCAGGCCACGCCGGAAGCACGCCGAGAGCTGCCGCGCCGCCCTCCCCCGACAGGCGAATCTTGCCTCTCCGCGCTCAGGAACGTAGGATCGGGGGTGTGCAGCCTCCCCGCCGCCGCATCCGCCGGCCGGACGGCTCCGGAGCCCCGCCGTGGATCACCGCCCCCTGGGATCGTCAAGCCTCCGGGTAGCCCCCATCGCCCTGGGAACCTGGGCCATGAGCGGCGCGACCGAGAGTTGGGGGCACGTCGACGACAACGAGTCCATCGCCGCCATCCAGCAGGCCCTCGACTGCGGCATCAACCTGATTGATACAGCTCCAATTTACGGCCTCGGCCACAGCGAGACGTTGGTAGGCAAGGCACTCCGCGGCCGCCGAGACGAAGCCGTGCTCGCAACGAAGTGCGGCGTGCTGATTCCCGAACGTCGCGACGAGGCCCCGGCGCGCTCGCTGGCCTATCGAAGCATCATCGCCGAGTGTGAAGCCAGCCTCCGCCGGCTGCAAACAGAGCACATCGACCTGTATCAGTGCCACTGGCCGGACCCGGATACACCCATCGGCGACACCATGGAGGCGCTGACCACCCTGCTGCGCCAGGGCAAGATCCGCGCGATCGGGCTGTCGAACTTCGGCATCGAACAGCTCGCCGAGGCTCGTTGTCATGGCCCCGTTCATTGCTTGCAGCCGCCGTTCTCGCTGATTCAGCCTCGGGCCGCAGAGGAACTCATCCCCTATTGCGCTCGGCACGACATCGGCGTCATCGGCTACAGCCCGCTGGCCAAGGGACTGCTCACGGGAAAGTTCGAGGTCGGGACGAACTTCGAAGGCGTCCGCACTCGCGATCCGGAGTTCATGGGCGAGCGGTTCCGGCGGAACCTGCGGCTGGTAGATGCGCTGCGACCGATCGCCGAGCGCCACGGGCGCAGCCTCGCCCAACTCGCGCTGAACTGGGCGGCGTATCACCCTGGCGTCACGGCCGCGATCTGCGGGGCGAAGCGTCCTTCGCAGGTGCTCGAGAATGCCGGCGGTGCCGGGTGGAGCCTTTCGCCTGAAGACCGCCAGGCGATTCAAGACTTGCTCCGGGGAGACACGCTTGCCCCCGAGTGAAAGACCTGACATTCCCAGCTCCGCCCCAGCGCGGCGGCCCACTGCGAACGGCCCGATCGTCGTCCCCCCCGCCGGCTCGCTGGAAGATCTCCGGCAAGCCGCGCAGCGTCATGCCGACCGATCCAGCGCGCGCCCGCCAGCGCCGGGCGGCGGCATCGCCCTGGCAGTGATCCTCGCTGCCGTCGTGGGCACGGCGCTGCTGTTCAGCGGCGATTTCACCTACCGCGGGGCGGCGCTGTTCCGCGTCGCCGGGGAGGCGACCGAGGAAAGGTTAGAGGTGTACCGCCGGACGCTGATCGCCCACGCGATGCCTGCTGCTGACGGCGCGGCGGAGGGCGGCAGGTGGCACGTGCAGCGCCTCGGTGATCGCGACCTGCAGCTCTCGGTGGTGGCCGATTCCCGGGAGCGGGCTGCCGCCGTCCGCGATGTAGCCAACAGTTTCCTGGCGCTGCTCGAGGCCGAAACCGAGTCCGCGCGGCGAACCCCTGGCGAAGCGGAGCGGCTGATGGCCGACTATGCCGACCGGCTCCAGCAGCGATATCAGAAGGCGCAATCTGATCTCGAATCGGCGATTGCAAATCTGCCCGCCAGCGACCCGCGGGAAAGCCGTGGCAACCTGCTCGATCGATGGCGTTCGATGCGCGACACGTTCGCCACCGCCCGCGAAGATCTCGCCGCGGCGAAGCGGCAGGTCGATGAACTGCAGACCTCGCCCCCGCCGACGGAGGGCACGGTGGCCGAGCCCGAGCGCGAGGCCGCATTCCTTGCAGACGCGACGCTGCAGCAGGACCTCAAGGAGCTCGAAGTCAGCCTGACCGAACTCAAGCTTGCCGCGCTCAACGCATGGCAAGAGTCCGCGCGCCACCTGCAGGAGGCGCTGAAGCACTCAGAAGAGTTCAACCTTGACGCCTTCGGGAAGGACACCGCCGACGAGGCGAGACTGCGGGCGGGGCGGTTCGCGGCGGAATTGCGGCGGTATCATGAGGACCTCGCCGCGTTCAGCACGCGATGGGACGCCGCCTTCACGTCGCTCCAACAGGAGCCGGTGAACCCGCGAAGCGAGAGCATCCTCGACCTGCATCAGCAGGCTCGCACGCTCCTGGGCGACTTCCTGTTTCAGGCGTCCGAGCGGCTCAGCTCGCTCCGATCGCACACGCAGATCATGGCCGAGGGGCTGAACCTCGCCGCACGGCACCACGTGCTGCACTCGGAGGTCGTCCGGCGGTTCACCACGGTGCAGGATGCCCACCACCGCTTCGCCTTCGCGGCGGGTATGGTCGAGCCGGGCGACAACTTCCGCCTTGACGCGGCCCTGCGAAGCTCACGCGGGCTGCGGCGGCGGGCGCAGGAGGCGATCGGCGAAATCGACCTCCGCCTCGCGGCCGAGGCGCGGGAGCGGGCGCTGGCCGACCGCCTGCGCCGCATCGACGAGGCTCAGGCCCGGATGCGCAGCACGCGCGACCTGGCGGACCGCACCGTCGAAGAGATCGTCGCCCTGCAGGAGGAACTGAACATCTCGACCGAGATGACCGAGTCGTTCCTCCGCTCGATGGTTCGCAAGGACGCCGCCGACAACCTCGCCCAGCTCGCCCTTCAGGACTTCAGCAGCACCGAGGAACTGGTGCTCGCGCTGCGGGCGAAGCGATTGGCAGGGATCGACGCCGCCCGGGTGGAACTGGTACAAGTCGACACGCCCGGTCGCCCCGAAAACCTCGGCGCCCATGTGCGCACAGGGCTCGTCGGATTCGGGGGCACGCTGCTCGTGCTCGGCCTCGCGCGCTGGCGCAGCCGCCGCTAACGCCATCCTACTGAAACGCGACAAAATCGCGCATGTCCACGTCGCCGTCGGAGTCGCGGTCAGCGCAGGCGCAATCGCCTGCGTACGCCGTGCCCGGCCCGGTCATGCAGGCGTGGATTGTGGCGTACGAGTCGCCGTCGCAGGAGACGATCGGCGTCCAAGCGCCCTCGAAAATGGTGTTGCCGAGATTGACGGTGATGATGTAGTCCACGCTGTTGATTCCGGAGGGCAGCTCCGTCGCAGGAACGCTTCCCGTAATCGGCGTGATCATCTTCTGGTCGAAGACCACCACCCCGCCGTTTTCCGTCAGGCGTCCGCTGAAGTTGTTTGAGCTGATACTGTCGAGCGGGAAAGTCGAATTCACCAATCCGCCCAGCCCGGTGACGAGCATCGAACCCGTCGCGCGGAACATCCCGCCCGTGAAGTTGACCGTGCCGCCGGGGCCGATGGAGGCCGTCAGCGGTGCTTCCGAAGTGATCCTGAAGTTGGATACGGTGACGTCGAGAATCAGGAAGACCGTGAATTGGAAGTGATAGCTCACCGGCGCGATGTCAATCTCGAAGGGGTCGAGCGTGACGCTCGTCCACGCGGGATCGGTCGGAGCTAGCATCGCCGTGGCGACGCCGTCGGTCGCGCCGGTGTCCGTCTCGGTGTCGGTGCCGCCGCCGAGCGAAGTCGAGAGCGTGACCTGCGCGGTCACAGTGGCGCTGGACGCGGGTCGCGTGGACAGATCGGCCACGCTGTCAGCCCGGGCGGGCGAAATAGCCCCTGCGCCGAATACCGATACCCCGGCCAACAGGCGTACGAAGTGCCGTGTGCGAATCATGGCTTCTCTCTCCTTGGATCCGGCGAGTGGCCGACTCGATCGAATCAGCCGGGCAGCCCGGCATTGTATCAACATTCGCCCGTCCTGTTGAGCACCAAGTTCAAGACGTGCCGCTTCGGCGTCCGGCCGTGGTCCGGCGTCGGCGGATCAATCCTCGCGGCGCTGCCCTACTGGGTAGCCCTGCCCGGGGGCCCGGGATACGATAGGGTTGTGATCACCAGGCGCGGACTGCGGCCGCGTTCAACCCAGACCACCGGATCCCCCCATGCTGTGGCCAGCCCTGAGCCTCATCCTGCTGGTTTCGACCGTCGGACTGACTGATCAGTCGCCCGGGGCCGGGGCGAGGGCTATCGCGTGCCCCGAACCCGAACTGGTCGACCTCGCCGTTCGTCGCGCGGTCGAGTACCTGGTCTCGCGCCAGGAACCTGACGGAGAGTGGATCAGCCGGGAGGACGAGTCACGCTTCCCGATGCGCCTCACGGCACTCACCGCGTACGCGTTGCGCACGGCGGGCGTCCCGGCTGGGAATCTTCGCCTCCAGCGCGCGGCCGAGAAGCTCAAAGACCGCAGCGAATTGCTGTCCATCTCGACGCGCTCGCTGTCGCTCCTGCTCTGGTGCGCGACCGATCCCGTCAAGTACGCTCAGCGGCTCGAAGAAGACGCGCAGTTTCTGGTCACGCAGCAGCATCAGGAGGGCGCCTGGGGCCAGTCGCTGCGCGCCGGGCCGAACCCCGATAAGCACTGGCAGGACCAGTCGAACACGCAACTCGCACTGCTGGCGCTCTGGCAGGCATCGCAGCATGGCTTCGACGTCCCGCGCGGCATCTGGACGCGTGCCGAGAAGAACCTCGTCGAGTCGCAGAACGCCGACGGCGGCTGGGGCTACGCGCTGCGTGACGAAAGCGACATTCCGGCCGAGCTTCGCCTGTCGTACGGCACGATGACCGCAGCGGGGGTCGCCTCGGTTGAGCTGATCGTTGACCGGCTCTATGCCGCCGAAGAGCTGACCTACAACGGGCGTCTCGCGGCGAAGTGCGGCCAGCCGCCTGCCAAATCGGCTGCGCTGCGCGGTGCGGCAGACCGGGCTGTGGCGTGGCTCAGCGCGCAGTTCGCGCTGCGCATGATCGCCGGCGCGCCGCCGCGGCCTGAAGTCGACGGGCGCGTCGACGCCCGGGAGACGCTCACCGGGTTCTACCAATGGCAGCTTGCCCGCGCGGGACTGGCACGCGGGGCGGAGCGCTTCGACGAGCATCGCTGGTCCTGCGACCTGCTCACCCACCTCGTGGCGAGCCAGCAGGAAGACGGATCGTGGGGCGATACGGAAAACACTGCTTGGGCGCTGCTCTCGATGGTCGCCGCGCGCACGCCGGTGATCGTCGCCAAGATGCGATTCGGTTCGGGCGACGACTGGAACAATGACCCGCGCGACGCCGCCGGCCTGGTGCGCTGGTATTCGATCGACGTGCAGGCGCCGCTGGCCTGGGAAACGCTCGGGTTTGACGACCTCGCCACTTGGCGCCCTTCGCCGCCGGTGCTGATGCTCTCGGGACACGACGCCCCGCGCCTGACCGGTGAGCAGCTCGCCAAGCTCCGTACCCATGTTCGCAGCGGCGGGACTATCCTCGGCGTGGCATGCTGTTCGCGCGGCGAGTTTGCGGAAGGGCTGCAGACCGCCCTCGGCTCGGTGCTGCCGGAATTGACCGCGGCGCCGCTCCCGCCCGATCACGCGATCTGGGGCATCGACGCCGCCCTCGAACCGGGGGAAGACGTCATCGGGATGGCGTACGGCTGTCGCACGCCGGTCTTTGTGCTGACTCGCGGGCAGTGCTGCGCCTGGCAACAGAACGCCTCCGCGAGTCACCCGCGCGCCTTCGAGTTGGCGGGCAACATCCTGCGCTACGCGACGTACCTGCGCAGCCCGGCGCCGCGCGGAGATCGGCACCGGACGACTCCGCGGGCTGAATCGCTTCGCATCGCCACCATGGCCATGCTCACTCACGGCGGGGACTGGTCATGCGACGCCGAGGCTGCCATCGCGCGGGCCGACGCCGACCTGACCCGGCGGATGGGGCTGGGCGTCCGCCAACTTGCCGCGGACGGCTCCCACGCGACGGGTGGCGCCAGGCCGGACCTGATCTGGTGCAATAGCCACACCTTCGCGCCGCCCTCCGACGAAGCTACCGCGCGCCTGCGCGAATACTTCGCCGCGGGTGGAACTCTGCTCGCAACAGCCTGCTGTGGGAGCCAGGCCTTCGGGCCGGCCTTCCAGGGATGGGCGACGAGCCTGGTGCCCGGCGGCTCGTGGAAGCCCATTCCCGCGGATGACGCGTTGATCACGGGTGCGGGGCTTCCACTCGGATCCTCCCTCGCCAACCCGGCGATCAAACAGCCGCGCGGGCAGATCTCCGCCGTGCGGCTCGATGCGCCCGTGCTCTACGGCATCGAACACCGCGGCCGGTGGGCGATCGTGTTTTCGACCTATGACATCGCCTGCGGCATCTGCGACCACCCATGCTACGGCTGCGTCGGATACGAGCGAACCGAGGGGCTCGCACTCCTGAGCAACATGCTGCAGCACGCCGGCGGCGGACGACCCGCGCGAGAGCCGTCGGCCTCAAGCCCCTGACCCTCCTGAACCCTGCGCGCATGAAAAAGGACGGCCGTGCGAGCCGTCCTCCGTGGATTCCGATTTGTCACACCGACCGATCGGGCGATCAGCCGACGATCTTCTCGACCTTGACGCGAAGGTACTGCTGGCGGTGGCCCTTGCGCAGGTCATACCCCTTGCGGCGGCGGTGCTTGCGGATCTGAAGCTTGGGGCCCTTGAACTCGTCGACGACGGAGGCCGTCACCTTGGCGCCGGCCACCGCGGGCTTGCCTATCTTCGGACCGCCCTCGCAGTCGCCGATCATCAGGATCCGGTCGAACTCGACCGTCTTGGCCCCTTCGGGCAGATCCCGCGTCTGGACGGCGAAAATCTGGCCTTCCGTCACCTTGTACTGATGAGCCCCGTCATTGATGACTGCGTACACGCTCGCACCGCTCCCGGCTGTTTCGCCTGAATCCATCCCGCGGGCGGCCGTTGGGGGCGGCCCGACATTCTCCGCCAGGCCGGCGGCCCGGGGGAACGGGGCATTGTGTCAGGGCACCCCCAGGGAGTCAAGGCCTCGGCCGCGGACGGGGCAGGTGGACTCATCAGGAGGCGGGAACCCGCCCTGCCGGGCCGCAGGAGGGACACCGGGGCTAACCGCCGGGCGGAATCGCCGCCCGCAGCCGGCCAAGCTCTGAGGCGTCGAACTGTCCTCCGACGCGGCAGGAGCTGTGGACCTGGGTGCAGCCGGTGACCTGAATCACCTGCCTGACGTTCTCCGCCCGGATTCCCCCTGCCGGCAGAATCTCGATGCCACCGCCGGCCGCCGACAGCAGGCCGCGAACGACCGCCGCGCCGGGCGACGGCGGGACCACTGACCGCGGCCCCCCACTCGTCAGAATCCGAGTGAAGCCCAAGTCGGTGAGCACAGCCAGCCCTTCCAAGGGGTCCGGAACCAGATCAAATGCGCGGTGGAACACCGCCGGACGCCCTTCGCAAGTCGCGAGCAGTCCGCGGCACGCTTCGCGGTCGATCGTACCTTCGACGGTCAGAGCCCCGAACGCCACCGCGTCTGCCCCATGTTCGAACACCGCGGCGATGTCGGCGTGCATGCGGATCAACTCATCCGCTGAGTATACGAAGTTGCCCGGACGCGGGCGAACGAGCGCGACGATGGGCACGGGGCAGGATTCGCGGGCGGCGACAAGCTCTCCGAGCGACGGCGTCAGGCCGTCTACATCGAGCGCGGCGCACAACTCGATCCGGTCCGCGCCGCCTTTCGCGGCGAGCACGGCCTCCGCGGCGCCGGCGACGGTAACCTCCAGAAGCACGTGGTGCACAGCGTCCTCAAACGCGGGGCGTCGTTAACCAGGACGCTCAGGGCACATCGAAGCGGCGAGCGAAATCCGCCACGTCGTGCAGGTCCACATCTTCGTCGCCGTCCAGGTCAAGCTGCAGGCAGGACCACGGCACGGCAACGCCGGGCCCTTGAAGGCATTCGTGCAGGCGGAGGTAATCGTCGAGGTCGACATCGTCGTCGAGGTCCGCGTCGCCGTGGCGAATGCTCGCGACGTAAACGGTGCCTGCGTTGTTGGGAAATGCGCCGTTGTTGAAGGGCGTGCCGAAGAGAATGTCATCGCGGCCGTCTGCACCCGTATCGCCGGACCATAGCGAGAAGCTGATTCGATCGCTGGGCGCCCCGACGATGTAGAGATCGTGATCGACGGCGGCGGTGAACAGCGCATCAGCCGCGAACGGACGGCCAAGCAGAACGACCACCGCGCCGTTGGTCGAGCCGCCTGCGAACCACTCGCCCGCAGCCAGGTCGTGATAGCCGTCGCCGTTGAAATCACCCGAGGCAAGCGTGCGGCCGAGGCCCTGCTGAAACTCGCCGACGAGGCGGAAGTCCGGCGTGGCGGTCGCGTAGTTGAACAGGTGTGTGCCGGTCTGAAAGGATGTCCGGCCCAGCAGGCCGTAGACAATCCCGTCGCCCTGCTGGGTGTTGAGCGTACCGAGTTCCGCGCCGGGCGCGGCCACGGCGAGGTCGTCGATGCCGTCGCCGTTGAAGTCGGCGACCACGGCCGCCTCGCCGAGGTTGTCGTCCCTGCGGCCGCCATAGAGCGTGATCTCGGCGGGCGTGCCCGCGAGGCTGTAGAAGCTCGACCAGGTGGGCTTGCCGCGGAAGACGTGCACCGCGCCTTCGGAGTCGAAGAAGCCACCCCGGCTGAAATACTGGTTCGGGATGATCAGTTCGTGGATGCCGTCGCCGGTGATGTCCCCGGTGAGGACGTAGTCGCCGAGTTCATCGAGCTCGCCGTCGCCATCGATACGCACGTTGTAGCCCGTGCCCACAGCCAGGTTGAAGGTGAGACCGGGGAAGGTCGGCGGCGGCACGGATGAGCCGAAGATTACATACACGCGTCCCGCCTCGCTCGCCCCACCGGCTGCCAGATGAACCCCCAGCACGATGTCGCCCAGCCCGTCGCCGGTGATATCGCCGATCGCGGCCGCGTGGGTGTCAAACCCGCCGAACAGGCCCGCGCCGCCCATGTCACCACCGGCTACAGGCCCGGCGACACGCATGTGCCACGTGCCGTTAACGGCCAGGTCTCGCGTCGGCGAGATAAAGAACGCCGGCCCGCCGAGAATCAGGTAGGCGATGCCCGCGTCGGTCCGGCCGGTGAAGTCGCCGAGCGACGCACACACGAGCAGGTCGTCCACGCCGTCGCCGTTGACGTCACCCGTGGCGATGGAGCCGCCGAGGTTGTCGTCGACCGCAGCGCCGATGATCACCTGGTCAGCCGGAAACACGGCGAGGTCGGTGGTGCCGCGGTGCTCCGCGCCGGGACCGCCGCGGACGACATAGAGCATGCTGAGGAAGCCGCCGAAGGTCTCGCTCGCCGCAACAATGATTTCGTCGTAGCCGTCGCCGTCGAGGTCACCGCTGGCGAGCGGACGTCCCCAGTCGCGGTCGGCGACGGCACCCTTGTAGATGGCGCCGCTGTTGTTGCTCTGACGCACCACGGGCGCAGCCAGGGTCGGAGCGACGAACGCAGCAGAAAGCAAGCAAAGCAGAAGTCGTCTCATGGTTTCACGTCGCGCGATCCCGGCCCGGCCGGCCGGAATTCCGGTCGGCCTCAGCCACAACCCCGGCCTGACGGGCCGCCAGCGCGGCGACGATCGCCGCACGTCTGCCCAGCCGGGGCTGTCAGTCCGCCTGAAGAATCCCCCTACTCGACGGCGCGTTGAAACGCCGCCACGTCTGCGAGGTCGACATCCGCATCGCCATCGGAGTCCTTGGCGAAGCAGAAGTGGGCGCTGCCGAAGGTCATGACGGGCCCCTGCAGGCAGAACACCATCGGCGGCAGGTCCGCCGCTTCAACGAAGCCGTTGCCGTCGAAATCGCCGTACAGCGGCGGAGGCGGCACCACGAAGTCCACCCGAGTCGGACCCGTCGGCTCGCCCGCGAGCACCAGCACCCCGCTGCGCGTCACCGGCGACTCTCCTGCCACCACGGCGCGCACGGAGTACGTCGTGCCGTCGGCGTCCGCGGGCAGGCGGGTGAACGCAAAATAGCCACGACCATCGGTTCGATCCGAAGTAACGCCGATCACCTCGACGAGTGCGTCGTCAATCGGGTCCCCCGTCACACCGTCAACGATCCGCCCCCAGATCGCCCCCTCCGTCGCTTCGGCGGGGTCGCGCCAGGGCATCGGGGGCGTAGTCACCGGCTGGGTGAAGAGATTGGCAGCCACGTACGGATACCATCCCCAGTCGGCTTCGTAGTTGCCGTCGAGGTTCTCGTCGGCGGTGGCCGCGTAGGAGTAGTTGACCACGCCGCCCGCCCCCTGCGAGAGACCGAAGTTGAGCTGCGTGATGCTGTTGGCCTTCGAGTTCAGGTAGTTGGCCTGTCCGCAGAAGATGTAGCGGCCGGAACTGTAACCCAGCGCGGTGGTGATCCAGTCGCGGTACTGCTGGGCGTGGCTGGCATTGTGCTCGCGCTTGTAGTTCATCGGGATACCGGCGTCGAGCCAGCCTTTTTCGAGCCAGTACTTCCAGTTCTGATGAAGCAGGTAGGCATCGGTGCTCGCGAAGCTGGCTGCGGGGGCTCCGAAGCAGATCAGGTCAGCCGTCTGCCAGACAGGCTGCCGCGGATTGGACGTGATCGAACTGATCTCCACACGGCAGCGCCGAACCAGTTCGTTAATCGTCCGGCGGCGGAAGTCGCCCCACTGCGAATCGGTGGAAGTCGGCAGGTCGCTGCGACCGGTGATGCGGTGGAACCGCGCGAGGCCGGAGTTCTCAAACCCCAGGTCCGTCGGGTAGCCGGCGTCTCGCTGTTCGTAGCGGATGTAATCCCAGTTGATGCCGTCCACCGGATAGTTCGTAACGATCTCGCGGACGATGCTGACGAGGTACTCCTGCACCTCCGGACAGCCCGGATCGAGGACATACTTGCCAACGATCTGCGACGGCCCGAGTCCCGCGCCGGCGCGGGGCACCATGATCCACTCCGGATGGGCGGCGAGCAGCGGATTGCCGCTGGGCGGCCAGGTCGTGCTGACGCGGTAGGTCACGAGCCAGGCGTGAACCTCGATGCCGTTGGCGTGGGCGCGCTCGCAGAGGTACGCCAGCGGGTCGATGCCGCCCACGATGTCGGCCGCTCTGGGGATGATCTGCGAGTTCCAGTAGGCGCCGTGGCCGCTGCCGACATTGTCCTGGTACGCCAGCACCTCGGCGATGATGGCGTTGTAGTTGCCGGCGACCGCCCGGCTGACCATGTCATCGATCTGCGCCGTGCTCTTGAAGCCCACGTGGAAGGCGTCGGCCCAGAATCCTCGGAAAGTCGGCGTGCCGGGCAGCGCGTCCATCAGCGTGAATCGCACGGCATCGCCGATGACGACGTTCGGACCCGCGTCGCTGCTGAGACGGACCGAGCCCGAACTCCCCGCCTGGAACTGGAACGTCCCCAGCGCGTTCCATTGGCCGCCTGCCGTCTGCTGGTTGACTTCGACAGGCTGAGTACCGTTGGCCGCATAGACCGTGAAGGGTGCGTCGGCCGCACGGTTACTGCCCTGCGGATAGTACACCGCGACCTCGTAGACCCCGCCGACCGGCAGCGTGGGCCGCCATTCGACCTCCCCGATGGTCTGCTCACCGAAACCGGTGGTGATGTGGAAGTAGTAATCCGCGCCGTACCGTCCGCTCGCGGTCGTACCCAGGGACCAATTACCGGACAGGATCGAAAACCCCGGGTCCACGTTATCAACCACGACCGACTGGCCGCGGGAAATCCCGCAGACGGCCAGGATCGGCGCGAGGAGAGCCAGGAGACCGACACGGAAATGCGGTCCGGACGCGACGCGCGCGGACGCCGAACGACCGGCCGGGATGCTGATGCGGGAGACGATCTTCATCACCCCATCGTACGGACCCGGAAGGTGCGGTTGCAAGGGATGGCGCCCGAAACCCGGACCGACCGGACAGGCCTGGCTGGGCCACGCCGGCGGAGAAAACAGGTGCTGCTTTAAGGCCCGGGACCGGCCGGGCGGGTCGCGACGGCTAGAGCGCTTCGATCGCCTCGACGAGCGGCGCAGGGCCGAAGCGGATGACATCGGTGGCCGGAAGCCCGGTGTTCGAGGTCGCGTCCGTGACCGCCGCGCGGGCGGCGGCCTCGTCCATCCCGAAGGTGTTCAGCGCGACCCCGATGACCCGCGACGGGTACAGGTGTCGCATCAGCATCTCGTGCATTCGTACCCACTCGGCGAGCGGTGGAAACGTGACGTCCGTGTGCCGCAGGGTCCGCCGAAGCGGCGCGTGACAGAGGATCATGGCATCGGGCATGGATCCGTGAATCAGGCTCAGCGTCACCCCCGAGAAGCTCGGGTGCAGGATGGAGCCCTGCCCTTCGATCAGCGCGAACTCAGCATCGCCCTTCGTGAGCACCATCTGCTCGACTGCGCCTGAGACAAAGTCGGAGATCACTGCGTCGATGGCGATGCCCCATCCGGCGATCATCACGCCGGTCTGGCCGGTGGGGACGAACTCGGCGCGGCGTCCCTTAGCGCGGAGGCGGTGCGTCAACTCCAGCGCGGTGACGCGCTTGCCGAGGTTGCAGTCGGTGCCGACGGTGAGAATGCGCTTCGCTTTCGTCCGCGTGGCCTTCATGAGGCCGACTTCGGTGAGTGGCGGCGGCGTCCGCACGTCGATGATCCGCCGACCTGCTGCGGCGGCCGCGGCGGCCAGCTCGCGGTCCGTCCCGAGGCGCTGGTGAAGACCATTGAGGATGTCCATGCCGCCCGCGAGGGCCTCGAGCATCATCGCACGCCACGCGGGAGGCACCTGTCCACCAGGCAGCGCGACGCCCAGCACGAGGTGATCCGGCCGCAATGGCAGCGCCTCGGCGATGGACGCGACGATCGGCACATCCGCGCCGACGCCGACGATTTCCGCGAGGTTCTTCCCGGCGTTGGGCGGGCTGAGCACAGCGACGACTTCGTCGGGGCAGTGCCGGAGCAATCCCACGGCGGTCTTGGCGGTGAACAGGTCGAGGTAGGCGTCGACGAGGATGCAGAGTCTTCGTTTGGGAGGCATAGGCCGTCAGTGGTCCGCCGCGGGCGGATTCGGTCGCCCGTCCGGCGTCATTCAGATCCGGCGGCAGGCCGGCCGGTCACGCCGCGTGACCGTCGGCTCGCCGCGAGCCGGGGATGATACGCGATCGGGCGGCGGTTCCCAATTCGCCCGGCTCGGGGCGTTCGCGGCCACTCCCCGGCCACGCCCGGCGCGGGTAGAGTGCGTGCGTACCGGAGATAGACGCATGATTCTGCCACTGCTGATGGCCGCCGCGATGATAAACCTGTCCATGGCTGCGCTTCCCGACGATTCACCGCCGCTCTTCCCGCCTGGGCTGAGGCCGGGCGACACGATCGCCTTCGTCGCCCCCGCGGGACGCCTGGAGAAAGCACGCATGGACCAGGCGAAGGCGCGGCTGGAGGCGATGGGCTACGTCGTGCGCGTACCCGAGGATCTATACCGCGAGCGCGGCTACCTTGCCGGCGACGACCGGACGCGCGCGGCCGAGCTGATGGCGGCGTTCAGCGACCCGGCGGTCAAGGCAGTTTTCCCGGGTACGGGCAACTACGGCTCGACGCGAATCCTCGACCTGCTCGACTACGACGTGATCCGGCGCAATCCGAAGGTCTTCATCGGTTTCAGCGACATCACCGCGCTGCATCTGGCCATTCAGCGAAAGACCGGGCTGGTCACCTTCCACAGTCCCAACCCGATGTGGGGGCTCGGCAGCGAGCCGCCGTGGGAGGGGTTCGCGGCCACCTGGTTCTGGCGAGCAATCACCGCCCCACCGGCGCCGGACGGCAAGAGCCGATCGACGGGTCCCGGCTACACGTTCGAGTTTGGCGAGGCCGAGCAATCTCGCATCCGGACGATCCGCGGCGGCGTGGCGCGCGGGCGGCTTACGGGGGGCAATCTGTCGCTGATCTGTCCGCTGGTCGGCACTCCTTATGAGATGGAAACAAAGGGCAGGATCCTCTTTCTGGAGGATGTGGGCGAGCGCCCGTACCGCGTCGATCGCTACCTGTCGCATCTGAAGCTGGCCGGCAAGCTGGACGACCTTGCCGGTGTGATCATCGGCGTCTTCGAAGACTGCCAGCCGCGCGCCGGCGAAGTCAGCCTCTCGCTCGACCAGGTCTTTCGCGACTACTTCGAAGGGCTCGGGATCCCGGTGATTCAGCACTTCCCCGTCGGCCACGTGAAGGCCAATGCGACAATGCCGATGAACGTGCTCATCGAGCTAGACGCGGATCGGCGCGTTGTCCGCGTGCTCGAAACGCCTGTGAGTTCAAGCCGTTGACCAAGCCGCGCAATGCCGGATGCTTGACGCCTTCGGTGGCAGGGTCAGAATAGGACCGAGGTGTGGACCGGGCAGGTCCGGCGGAGCCTCGCACGTCGTACCCTGCTCTGAGGGAGGTGCCGCATGCCGACGGCCAGGACAATTCTGGATCGCAAGGGCGGAGACGTCGCCACGATCAGCCGAGACGCCACCGCGCTCGCGGCCGCCGAGTTGATGAATACCAGACACATCGGCGCGGTGGTCGTGACCGAAGGCGACCGGGTCGTGGGCATCTTCACCGAACGGGACATCCTCCGGCGGGTGGTGGCGTGCCGCTGCAACCCGGCCGATCTCAAAGTCGGGGAGGTCATGACCTCCCCGATGGCCTGCTGTCGGCGCGACACGACGCTGGCCGAGTGCCGCACGGTGATGACCCAGAAGCGCATCCGCCACCTGCCCGTCGTCGAAGACGGACGGCTGTACGGCATGATTTCCTCGGGAGACATTCTCGCCCTGGAGGTGTCCGAGCAGCAGTCGACCATCGAGTATCTCCACGATTACCTCTACGGGAGAGTCTGACGCCGATGATACGATCCCCCCGGCCGCCGCGCGCGGCCTCTCTCGCCCTCGCGGGTGCTCTGCTGATCATCGCCCCGGGGTGCGTGCGGCGCACGATGACGATCACGACGGAACCGGCGCAGGCGCTGGTCTTCGTCAACGGGGAGGAGGTCGGCCGCAGCCCGGTCCAGACCGATTTCCTGTGGTACGGCGATTACGACATCACCATTCGCAAGGAAGGCTACCAGACACTGCGCACGCATTGGCAGATCGACGCCCCGTGGTACCAGGTGGTCCCGCTGGACTTCTTCTTTGAGGTCCTCTGGCCGCGCGAGCTGCACGATCAGCGCAGCGCGTCGTACACGCTTGAGCGGCAGGCGGCGCCTGATGTCGAGGAACTGGCCGCGCGGGCCGAAGCCCTTCGCGACCAGACCATCCCTTTCAGGGACTGACGAGCGACCGGTCGGCTCCTTCCCCCGTTGTCTCAGCAGAGGATCAGCGTATGTCGATCGTCGTGGCGGCCCGGAACGGCAAGAAAATCGCGATGGCCTGCGACACCATGCAGTGCTTCGGCTCAATGAAGCAGTATCACGACAACATCGAGTCACCGAAGATTCGGCGCGTGGGCAGCTCGCTGATCGGCGGGACCGGCTGGGGTGTCTATGACAATATCCTGATGGACTTCGTAGACCGGCGCCGCGTCGGGCCGCTGACGGACTGCGCCGCGATCTATCGGTTTTTCCTCGGGCTCTGGAAGCACTTGCGGGAAGGGGAATACGGCTTCGTCAAGGAACAGCGCAACGACGACGACTCGCCCTTTGTGGATCTCGACGCGAGCTTTCTCGTGGTCAACGAGCACGGCATCTTCCGCGTCGGCTCGGACCTGGGGGTGCTCGCCTGCAAGCATTACTGGGCGATCGGATCGGGCGCTTCGTACGCCTTCGGCGCGCTGCACATCCTGATGCCCGACATCACCAACCCGGGGACGCTGGTCCGCCGCGCCTGCGAGGCCGCGATGCACTTCGATGACAGTTGCGGCGGAGACGTGCTCGTCATGGAGCCGGGGAAACCAGCGACCAAGCGAGCCGCGCGGCGCCGATAACGCCCGCGTCGTTGCCCAGCTCGGCCAGCACGATCTGCGGGAAGTCATCGTGCAGCCGCCACTTCTGGCGATCAAAGTGGCCGCGGACGCGGTCGAGCAGGGTCGCCCCCGCCCCGCCCATGCCGCCGCCGAGGATGATCCGCCGCGGGCTGAACGAGTGTTGAAGATTGATACACGCCAGGGCCAGGTAGCGGCACGCGTCGTCCCACACGCTCAGGCACAGGGCGTCCCCCGACTCGGCGGCTTCGCAGACGTCGCGGCCGTCGATCGATTCGCCCCGACCGACCCGCTCGGCCAAGGTGCTCGCCTCGCCCCGCTCAATCTCGCGCATCACGATACGGGCGACCGAGCTGGCGGAGGCGTATGCCTCGAGGCAACCCCTTTGGCCGCAATTGCACTGCAGGCCGTCGGGAACGGCGATGAGATGGCCGATTTCGCCGGCGTTTTCCATCGCGCCGTGAAGCACGCGCCCGCCGATGATCACCCCCCCGCCGATGCCCGTGCCCAGCGTGAGGAAGACCATGTCATCCACGCCGCGGCCGGCCCCGATCCACGACTCGCCCCAGGCGGCCAGGTTGGCGTCGTTGTCGAGCCCGGCGGGGACGCCGAGCGACCGGGAGACCAGCGCCGCGATCGGCGCGTCGACGAGCCCGGGAAGGTTGGCGGCCTTGTGCACCACGCCGCGGGTAGGACTCAGCGGGCCCGGCGAACCAACACCGACAGCAGCCAGATGGCGCCGCGGTGTCCCTGCTTCAGCGAGCATGGTGTGCGCGAGGTTGCGAATTTCCGTGACCAGGTCCTCGGCGCGCTGGCCCGTGGCCGTCGGGCTGGAACGCCGCACTAGCAGCCGCCCGTCACGGTCGACCACCGCCGCCTTGAGGTTGGTGCCGCCCAGGTCGATGGCGACAACGACAGAGTCGGTCATGGGGAGGCGTCCCCTCCCTCCACCGGCGGCAGCGAGGCGGTATGCACCGAGAGAATCGGCGGATTGGCCCGCCGCAGGTTTTCCCGAAGATCGGCCGGCATCGGCTCGTCGAGCTTGAGCACCATCAGCGCCGTGCCCGCGCGGCGGGACAGCGCCATGTCAGCGATGTTGATCTTCGCATCGCCGAACCGCTGACCCACGAGCCCGATCACGCCGGGCCGGTCATCGTTGAAGATCAGCACGATGCACCGCTCGGGTACGATGTCCATGCGATAGCCGTCGATCGAAAGAATCCGCGGCTCGCCCGAGGCGTGAACGGTGCCCTCCACCTGGTGGGCGCCGCCGCGGTGTCGCACGGCAATCATCAGTGAGGGCGGCAGTTCGGAGGTGCTCGACGCGGCGGCGTGCTGAATACGAATGCCGCGGCTGTCGGCGTGGGCCCGGGCGTTGACGAGATTGATCCGCGACTCGAGGTGCGGCCCGATGACGGCGGTCACCGCCTGCAGCGCGAGGGTCGGTGCGAGATCGCGCAGGGCGTCTCCGCGCGTCGTCAGCGTGATCTGGTCAACCCCATCGGGACACCACGGCGCCAGAATCGCCCCCATGCGCGAGCAAAGGTCGAGGTAGGCTCGCCCACGCTCGCCCATGTTCGGAGGCAGGCCGGCGATGTTGACGGCGGAGCGGATTTCGCCGCGGAGCAGGTAAGCGAGCAGCGCCTCGGCCGCGTCGACCGAGACACGCTCCTGCGCCTCTGAAGTGGACGCGGCGAGATGCGGCGTCAGCACGACGTTGCGGGCCGCCAGCAGCGGGTTGCCCTTGGGCGGTTCCACGCTGAACACGTCGATCGCCGCACCGGCGATCCTCCCCTCGTTGAGGGCCGCGGCGAGCGCGGCTTCATCGACGAGTTCGCCCCGGGCACAGTTCACCAGCCGGGCCCCGGGCTTCATGACCGCCAGGGCGGCCGCGTTGATCATCTGCTTCGTGCTTTCGGCCATGACAGCGTGCAGCGTGACGCAATCGCACGCCCGCAGCAGTTCGTGCAGATCGCGCACGATGCGCACGCGCCCCTCCAGGGCTGTGTCGTCGGCGATGAACGGGTCGAAAGCGAGCACTTTCATGTCGAGGCCCAGCGCCCGCGCCGCGACCGCCCGGCCGATGCGTCCGAACCCGACGATTCCCAGCGTCCGCCCCGCCACCTCGTCGCCGGCGTAGGCGCCGCGCTCCCACCCGCCGCCGCGCAGGTGGGCGTGAGCGTCGGGAATCCGACGGTGCAGCGCCAACATCATCGCAATGGTGTGCTCCGCCGTCGAAATCGTGTTGGCGTCGGGCGTGTTGAGCACCAGCACGCCCGCGGCGGTCGCCGCGTCGAGGTCGACATTGTCCACCCCCACGCCCGCTCGCGCGATCGCCATGAGCCGGCCGGGCTGGGCAAGCGTCTCGCGGGTGATGCGCACGGCTGACCGGATGAGCACACCGTCATAGGAACCGATGGCAGCCGTCAGATCGGCCGGTGAGAGGCCGGTGCGGATGTCAAAGGTGACGTCGGGCGCGGCTTCGAGAATGGCGAGGCCGGCCTTGTCGATCTTGTCGGCGACGAGTATGTGCGGCATGGGCTGTCGGGCATCCCTTTCCAGGCCGGAGGCAGCGGCCGAACCGGGCGGGCCGCCGCAATCCGTGATCGATCCGTCAGACGAACACAAAGCCCGCGTAGCCCACCGAGTCGTCGGGGACCTCCGCGGTGCGCTGGTGAACCACCTCGCTGCTGGTCGTGTGCTCGAGCAGCAGCCCTTCGGAAGCGCCGAGCGTCTGCACGGCGCCAAGTGTCGCGGCGACAGCGCCGCTGCTGCACGCGTTGCGGCGATGACGCGCCTCGGCGACGACCCCGTCGCCCTTCATGTCGCGGACCATGGTGATGAAACGCCGGTCGTTCTCGTTCTTGGCCCAGTCGTTGGCGGCCTGTCCCACGCCGTGCGTGACGAACCCGTACTGCGGGCCGTAGTGCGTCAGGTCTGTCGTGCCGACGACGAGCCCCTTGTACTGATACGATCGAAGCGTCCGGGCCACGATTCCGCCAAGCTTATGCGCATCGTCGTTAGGCGGCACCATGATCGGCACGATCCGGGCACCGGGAAACAGGAGCTTCAGCAGGGGAAGCTGGACCTCAATCGAGTGCTCATGCTCGTGGGCGTAGGGGTCCTCGACGACAAGGTTCGTGTGCCCGGCGATGCGCTCGGCGAGGCGCGCGTCCACCTCGAACGCGCCGACCGGGGTCTCCCAGCGCCCGTGGCTGAACATCGCGGCCTGCCGCCCCCGATATCGGTGCACCCCGCCAAAGAGGACGATCACGTCGGGCTGCCCCCCGGTGAGGGCCTTGAAGACCTTGGCCGCGGTGGCGCCGCTGTAGGTCCAGCCGGCGTGCGGCACCAGCCCGCCGCAGGCCCGCGACGCCGGCGCGTCGCCCGCGGCGGCGAGCAGGGCCCCTCCCTCCTCGCGGCAGGCGCTTGCCGAGCCGGGATAGAACAGCCCGGCGACGACTGGCTCACGGATCATCACGGCCGACACTCCTCCGCAGGCGCAGCCACACAGCGACGCCGCGACATTCTATCCGGAATTCCCCGGGCGGGTAGGGTCGGCGACGGCCTCGCGGTCCGGCAGATTCAGTGAATTCCGATCGGTCAAGCAGGTGATGAGGGAGCATCGGTCGCCGCGGCCCGTGGCGACACGGCGCAGCGTTCCATGATGCGCGGCAGTTCGAGGTTGAAGCGCGACCGCGGCATGACCTCGTCGATGCCCGCCTGCCGCGCCCGGGCGGCTAGCGCCTCGTCGACGTGTGAAAAAAAGCCAAGCATGGCCGGGCGATCCGACATGGCGGCCATCGAGGCCGCGAGGTCGCCGTTGGCCGTGTTAAGGTCATAGATCACGGCCCGCGGGCGCAGCGCCGTCAGCACGGCGCCGAGATCGTCGGCGCTGGCCAGGTGGTGCGTCAGCAGGCCGAAGCTCCGCGCGGTGGCTTGAATCTTGGTGAGAAAGATGAGGTCGTTGATGACCACCGCGATGCTGGGCTGGATCATGCCGGGCACGATGCACGCTCCTTCCTTCGGCCGTCAGGGCGCAGCCGGCGGCCCGTTGCTCGAGTCGGGAACGAAGACGCCTGACTTCCAGTTATCCAACCACTCGCCGGAGGCGTGGCAATCGCGGCAGGAAGTGATCGGCCCGCCAGTGTGGCACTGGTTGCATCGCAGATTCTCATGCATAGCCAGCGGCATGTGGTGGTAGAACCGCCCTTCGCGGATCGCGCCGTCCACGTGATCGACGGGATTCAGAAACGTGTGGCAGACTTCGCAATCCGAACTGATCGCAACGCCCTGATCGTCGACGTGGCGGCCGTCGTGACAGCGGAAGCAGCCAGGCGAGTTCATGTGGCCGACGTTGTCCGGATAGGTCCGCCAGTCGACCTTCATCCGCGGAAAGGTCGTGCGGCCGTAGGCGTCCTGGACGGCGGTGATGGCAGCGCGGACGGCCGGCTCCTTCTCGCGCCAGACCTCCGGATACTCCGTCTGATAGAACGCTGCGAGTCTCGACTCGATGGCCGCCCGCGCGCTGTCGGTATCGGCATGCGGTGCGGCGAGCACGGCGACCGACTCCCGCTTGATGAACGGCAGGCTGCGGTCGATCCGGCCGGACTCGAGCAGCAGGTCCATGCTCTCCTGCGGCGGGCGCATGTAGTGCGCCGAGCGATTGTGACAGTCCATGCAGTCGATACCGCGCACGATGCCCGTGGGTCGCGCGTCAGACGCGCGGAGGCCGTCAGAGCGGAAGATCCGCTCCGTCCCGTCGTCATCGATGTACCGCACCCACGGAATGTCCTGAAGGTCGTGATCGACCGCGACGTATTCGATCCGTCCGGCGAGGGCCATGTGCATGTGGATGCCCTCGATGCGACCGGTCGATTCGTCGGCGCCGCCCGTCTTGACGAGGAGCCGCAGCACGCGGCGGCTGTTGTCTTCGTCGGACGAGTAGCGAACGATCTCGCGGAGCTGCGAACCGAAGAACCGCGCCGGCCAGTGGCACTGTTCGCAGGTGTCGCGTGCCGGGCGCAGCTCGGTGATCGCCGGCGGAATCGGCCTTGAATAGGACTCGCGCGCAACCGCGATCACCTGGCGCGTGCCGGAGAGCTTCGACTTCACGAACCAGTCCGCGCCGGAACCGATGTGGCACTCGGCGCACGCGACCCGGGCGTGCGACGAGGCAGCGTGTGTCACGCCCTGCGGCTCCATGACGCTGTGGCAGGCTTTGGCGCAGAACTCGGTCGAGTCGGTGTAGTGGTAGCCGTGATAGCTGCTGACCCCGAGCACGGGCAGCATGACGAACGCGCTGACCCCCACGAAGACCGTCATGGCCCTGCGGTGCGCGGGCCGACTCAGATCGAGCCGCAGGTTGTAGGCCAGCAGGTGCCGCGGTGTCGTCTTGCGCAACCTGAGGAACTTGATGAGCATTCCCGCGGGAACGATCGTCATGCCGATGATGAGCGCCCCCGGCATGACCATGTAGCCGACGATATCGACGTAGGGATTCGTCGAGGGCGCAACGACGTTGAACAGCACGAACGTGAGCATCCCCAACAGCGCTGCGCAGACGATGAAGAACCCGACCCACGAGACCCAGTTGTGAATCAGGAAGATCCGCGCGGGGACATCGGCTGCGCCGTCTGCGTGAAGATCCTCGTGTGTTGTCGCTTCCGCCATGTTGCTTTCGCCCGGGTGCTGCCGCTGTGCCGGTGCGGCGCGCTACCGCGACCCCTGAATCACGTCGTCCGCCTCGTGAATCCCCTCGGCCACATTGCCGGCGAGCCCGAGACTCAATTCGCCCGCGTTGCCACGGCCGTCGTGACAGCGCAGGCACACGAAATCGACGGTAACGGCCGCACGCCCCTGCTGGTCCTTCGCCACCTGCGAGCCATCGGGCGTGAACATCGATTGGAAGTCCTCGCCGTCGGTCGCGATGCGGAAGATGTGTGTGCGGATGTCGCCCGTGCGCCCTGCGGTCACGCCGGCGAAGGCCGTGGCCAGGCTGGCCGCGAGAGGCATATGACAGCTCTCGCAGGTCAGCGCTTCCGTGTAGCCGTCCGCCGGACGCGAGAATACTTTGCCGGTGTGCAGCGCCATGTTGGCGTCGACGTGGCAGGCCGTGCAGGCGTTGCGAATGGCGCTGTCGCGATCGTTGCGCACCGACGCGTGGGGATCATGACACACGCCGCAACTGAAGCTGGCGTGCCCCCCGCTCGCGCGCAGTTCGGCGACGGCCTGGTAGCTCTCGATAAACCCGTCGCGCGCGGCGATGGCGTCGACGCTGTCACGGACGTGGCACTGGGCACAGCCCGACGCCGTCGTGTTCACGTACAGGTCGCGGGCCTGCGGATTGCCGATGTGCCGCGAGGCGGGCCCGTGACAGGCCTCGCACTGCACCCCCGGCTCGGACCACGTGCCCAGAATTCCCTGGCGGTTGTCCTGAAACTCGGGCTCCGCCGGATCCTGCGGGATGCCGCCCGTGACGTGGCATTGGAAGCAGGAGTGTTCAAACGGCGCAGATCCCGGCGTGTCCGCGAGGTAGTCCACGAAGCCGGCCGGTGCTCCCGTCGCAGCGAACGCGAGGTTCCATTGGGTCGCGGTGCCCGTCGAGCCTGTGGTCAGCAGGAATCCGTCGGTGTCAATGAACTGGGCCTTGCGAGAGGAGCCACCCAGGACATAGCTGACGCCGGCCCAGTCGAATCCCGGGGGCGGCTGAGGAACCCCTTCGCCGGCGGGATAGTGAGGGGCAGGGCCGGTCACCGGCTTGAGCGCCTGTGAATGGCCGTGGAGCTCGTGCGTCTCCCCAAACGCCGGGTGGCACGCCCGGCACGCAGCCGCACCGACGTAGCTCGCGGATCGGTTGGTCGGATCGGTCGTGTTGTTGAAGATTCCTTCGATCGCCGGCGGAGCTGGGGGAGCCGTGGGACACCCCGCAACCAGCGCGAGCGCAAGGCAGATCGCGACGGTACGCGCCGTAGCCCTTGGTCTAGTCGTCGGGTTGCAGCTTCGCATGGGGTGCATCTCCTCAGCACATTGGCCATCTGTCGCGGCGGATCCTGGCCTCGTACGCCTCTCGGCGAGTCGTGTTCGCAGCGACTGTCGAGGGGCCAGCGTCGGCTGGCCCGGGTACGCGCATGGCTACAGTGTGCCACCAGCCCACCGGGGTGCAAGCACGATTCGTTCCACGGCGAGGTCCCCGCTGGATGAGGCGCGACTCAGCCCGGCCCGCGGCCGGGGTGTGGTATGTCGGGTAGTCGGGCTGTCGGGCGTCTGCCTTGGTGGGTGACGAAGGTGGCGTGATCCACTTCTTTTTTGTTGCCAGCCCGCCGCGGAGCGTTTACCGTCAGCCGCACCGATCCGGCCGGCCCTCACGATGGAACGGAGCATGCTGTGTCGCGCGGGGCATGCATTGCCTGACGTCGCGCTGCCGAGGCCGGCACCGCGGCGCAGCCAGCGCGGGAGCAGGGACGCGAGTGGTTTCGGCGCATCCTACGAATCCGGCTCCCGCTGTGCCCCGGCGCAGCCCTTTCGCGCGACGAGTGGCAGCGCCGGGCGCCTGCCTGGTCGTGCTGCTCACCTGCGGCACGGCAACCCTGTTACAGTCGCCGGTGCGGGCCAGCCCGCGGAGGGGTGCGGAGAATTCCGCAGCCGCCCTCGACGATCCCTCACCTCCTCCAGTCCCCGACGGCGAGCCAGCCGAGCCCGGCGGTGTCGAGCCGGCGGATCAGGATGAGGTTCGGGCGGCGCGATCCTGGCTCAACCTCGCCCCCACCGAGCTCGAGCTTGAGCTGTCCGCCGAGTGGGACCGCCGCCGCGTCGGCGTCAGCGGAAGCCGCGGCCGCGACCAGTCCCACCGCAACGAAGACCGGCGGTTCACCGAGTCGCTGTCGTTTCGATTCGATGGCGATGTCCTCGATCCCAAACTGATTGCCTTCGACGGCGGCATCCGCCTGGGGCTCTCCCAGGAGCGGTTCCGCGAGGAGATCGACTGGTTCCGACGCACCGAGTCCGACAACGGCCTGCTGCTTGAGTACGATCTGTCGCTTCGGATCCTGCCTGACAAGCCGATTTCTGCGACGGCGTACGGCAGACAGTTGCGCGATCGGGTGCCGAGGCAGTTCCTGCCCTCGCTCGTCGAAGAGGTCAGGGAAGCGGGTGCGGCCATCACGCTTCGGGAGGGTGGCTGGACCTCGGAAGTGGGCTTTGACTACAGCGATACGGATCGCAGCGGCAACCGCTTCGATCGCGATGACGAGACCCGTCGCCGGAACCGGTTCTACCTCGATAACCGCTGGGAGATCGACGACGACCACGACCTCCGCGTCGCGTATGATCACGAGCGCGAGGAGAGCCGCTACCAGGGCTCGCGCTATCGTTACGACACACGGCGCGATCAGCTTCGCATCGAGCACGAACTGGCCTTCGGCCCCGCGAAGCGACACCGGCTCGACACCACGCTGCGCTGGAACAACGAGCAGGGCGATCTCGCCCGCGACGAGCTCGAATTCACCCCCCGGCTGCGCCTTCGCCACAGCGACGCGTTCGAGACGATCTACCGGTACTCGCTGAATCGCGTCGAACAGGACGCGATCGAAAGCAACCGCCACCGCCTTGACTGGGAGACGATCACCCGCCCGACGGACCACCTCCGTTTTGGAACCGACCTGTTCTGGCTGCGCGACGCCATCGAACATGACCTGGAAACGCATCAGTACGGCGGCCTGGTCGACCTGACGTTCGACCACCCGACCAGCGCCGGCGAGCTGCGCCTGTACGCATCCCTTGGCGGCGATCAGGCGCGCACCATGGGCTCCGGCCGTGACGGCGTGGTCCGCGGCGAAACGCATGTGCTGGACTCGAGCCGTGCGATCTACCTGCAGGAGCCCGACGTCGCGCGGCACACCGTCCGGGCCTACAACATCAATCGAACGCGTGTGTACCTCGAAGGAAGGGACTACCGGCTGGTTACCGTCGGCCGGCGCACGCTGGTTTATCGCCTGCTCTCGGGCGCGATTGCGGAGGATGACCCGGTCAGCTTCGATTACTCCTATCGCGTACCGACCGGTTCGCGCCGCACGACCTACCGCACCGACTTTCGCCTCGAACACCGGTTCGACGGCGGATGGACCCCCTATTACGAGTTCGAGTCGCGGAGACAGGACGCCGACGGATCTCGCGGCGCCGTGGTCTTCGAGGACGACACCGAGCGCCACCGCGTCGGGCTTCGCTATCGCCAGGACCAGTGGTCCGCATCGGCCGAATACGAAGTTTTCCGCGACGCCGTGGACCCGTTCGAAGCGTGGCATGGCACGGTGCAGGCGACCTTGCTCGACACCGCACAGCAGACGATCGACGCGGGTGCGAAACTCTCGCGCTACCACTTCTCCGAAGGCGGCGAGGGACGATTCGCCTACTACCGCGACGAGACGTCGCGGCGGGTCTGGGTCTTTGACATGGACCTGGCCCACCGCGTCCGACTCGACCGGTACTGGTCCGCGCGGCTTGCGACGCGGTATCGCTGGGAGGACAACTCGGCCATTGGCGAGACCAACGGCGTCGACATCGAGGGCGGCCTTCACTACGAACGGGGATTGCTGGGAGTGGACCTAACAGCCGAGTACGATCTGCTCTCGCTGGACGACAGCCGCGAAGAGGGATACGGCGTCTACCTGACGATTCGGCGCGACCTGTCGCATTTGTTCGATCGTGAAAGGGCGGCCATGCGATGAACCGGACGCGCGCAGCCATCCTCATGCTGCCGACGCTCGCGCTGGCGGGCTGCCGTACGCTGCCGGATCGTCATCTCAGCCCGGCGCATGAGCACCTCCACTGGCCGCCTGCGCCAGAACCGACCCGGCTGCGGCACTTTGGTGAAATCGCCAATCCGCTGGCCGCGGCCGCCGAGCGCGACGCCGGGGCGCGGATCCGCCAGGCGCTGTTCGGCCCCGAGCCCCTTCCGTCGCTCGCGACGCCACACGCCGTCGCGGTGAATGCTACCAGCGACGTGCTGGCCGTCGCCGACACGAACGCCGGCCGGGTTCACTTGTTTGACCTGGATGGTCCGCGATACCGCGCGATCACAGCGTTACCCGGCGGCGAGCCCTTGCAGTGCCCCATCGGCGCGGCCTGGCTCGGTGCCCGCGTGGTCGTCGCAGACTCAAAGGTCCCCGCTGTGTTCGTGGTCGATCCCGAGACATCGGTAGGCACCGCGTTGGCCGCGGAGGCGATGATCCGCCCCGCCGCCGTCGCCGTACCGCCGTCGGCCGATGTCGTGTATGTATTGGATGCCGGGGCGCACTGCATCTTCGAATTCGCGCCGGACGGTACACTTCGCCGGACGATCGGCCGGCGCGGGGGCGGCTCGGGCGAATTCAACTTCCCCAGCCATCTCGTGGCCGATGCGAGCGGCCTGTGGGTCTCCGATTCGCTTAACGCGCGCGTGCAGCGGCTCGACCGCGACGGCCGGCCCGTGCACGCGTTCGGCCGCAAAGGCGACGCGGCGGGCGATCTGGCGCTGCCAAAGGGCGTCGCCGTGGACGCCGGGGGAAATGTGTGGGTGGTCGACGCGCAGTTCGAGAACGTCCAGGCTTTCACTGCGGAGGGTCGCCTGTTAATGGCCTTCGGCGGCGAGGGACAGGCCCCGGGCGAGTTCTGGTTGCCCGCGGGAGCGTGTGTGGACGCTCGAAACCGGCTTTGGATCGCGGACAGCTACAACCGCCGCGTGCAGGCATTCGTCATCCTGCCTGACGAAGGCGCGGAGGTCACACCATGAGGCGCAGGGGATCCGTCGTGACGCTTTGCGCTGCCGCGGCCTCCGTGTGGCTGATCGCACCGGCGGCGCGCGGCCAGCACAGCGTCGTGGGCTCGCCCCATGACCTCAGCGCGCTGGGGCCAGGCTCGATCCACGCGCTGGACGAGCAGCAGGTGTGCATTTTCTGCCACACGCCGCACAACGCCACCGGCCAATGGCCGCTGTGGAACCGGTACGAGCGCAATGTCCATTATCGCATCTACACCAGCTCGACGACCGACGCCCGGATCGACCAGCCGAGCGGACCGAGCAAGATGTGCCTGAGTTGCCACGACGGCGGAACGGCCCTGGGGCTCGTCGCTTCGAGGCCGGAGACCGATCCCATCGCGATGACCCAGCGGACAATTCCGCCGGGGCCTTCGGACCTGGCTGAGGACTTGTCGGACGACCATCCCATCGGCTTCCGGTTTGATCGGGCTCTCGCCCTGCGCGATCGTCAACTCGTCGTGCCCGACGCGTTGACCGATCAGCTTCCGCTGGGACGGCACGGGGAGGTCCACTGCACCACCTGCCACGACGCTCACGACAACTCGCTGGGGAACTTCCTGCGCGAAACCGACCGCATGTCCGCCATCTGCATCAGTTGTCACCGCATGGAGGGCTGGCACGCGTCGAGTCACGCCCGCAGCGCCGCCCCGGTCACCGGCCGGACCGCGGATCCGCGGGAACTGCTGCCCTACGGCACCGTCGCCGAGAACGGCTGCACGAGCTGCCACCGGATCCATTCAGCGCCCGAGCCGGAGAGACTGCTGCGATTCCGCCGCGAGGAGGACAACTGCCTGAACTGTCACAGCGGTGGCGTGGCTGCGAAGAACATCGAGAGCGAATTCCGGAAGCGAAGCGTGCATCCGATCGACTTGTCCTCGTCGCGGCACGACGCCGACGAGAACCCGCGCCGCCTGCGTCGCCGCCACGTCGAATGCGTTGACTGTCACAACCCGCATGCGGTCTCGGCGACGCTGGTCGAGCCGCCGAGCGGGACCGGCGTCGGTCTCGTCGGACCGACGATGCGCCACGTCACAGGCGTCGATCGGTTCGGCAACGCGGTTGATGACTCACGATTCGAATACGAGGTATGCCTCAAGTGTCACGGCGACACCGCCCCGCGGCGGCACGCCGGCGACATCGTTCGCGACATCGTTCAGCACAACACCCGACTCGAGTTTCAGACCAACAACCCGTCGTTTCATCCCGTCTTCGGCGCGCGCAACAGCCGCGATTCCGTCAGCCTGATCCCGCCGCTGCGGCCGGGCTCGATCATTCGCTGCACCGACTGCCACGCCTCAGATTCCCCGGCCGGGCCTGGATCGGTCGGTGCGGCGGGGCCACACGGGTCGAACTTCTCGCCGCTGCTCGTGGCCAACTACGAAACGCGGGCGTTCACCGTCGAGAGCCCGTCCGCCTATGCGCTGTGCTACCAGTGCCATAGCCGCGAGAGCATCCTCAGTAACGAGAGCTTCCCCGGCCACAGGCGCCACATCGTGGACGGGCGCACCCCCTGTTCCGCCTGCCACGATGCCCACGGCATCAGTCGCACGCAGGGTGACGATCGCTCGCACGGCCACCTGATCAACTTCGATCTCAACCTGGTCTCGCCCGCCGGGCGGACCTCGCCGCGTATCCAGTTCCTCGACCTGGGCCTGCGCCAGGGGAGCTGCACGCTGAGCTGCCACGGCGTGCTTCACGTCGATTTCAGATACGGTGATCCATGACTCGAAAGGCGTACAAACCGGTTAACGCCGTGGTGCTCTGCGGCGGTGCGTCGGCGATCCTGGCCACGCTGTTTGCAGCCTGCGCCAGCCCGCCGGCACGCAGCGACGCGGATGCGGCGCCGGATGTCGCGGCGCATCATTCCGAACCAGACACCACTGCTCCGCCGTCCGCGTCGGAGGTGGCTTCGGTCATCGCGGGCGCCACGCGCGGCGTGGTCGGAAGCAAGCATGACTTCTCCGGCCCCGGCGGCCGCGAGGGCGACGCCTGCCGCGCCTGTCACGTGCCGCATGTACTCACCATCGGCCCAGCCGATGACGCCGCGGGGAAGAACCTGCTCGACTACTACCGGCTCGGCGGGCAGCGCGAACTGCTCGCAACCGATCAGTACACGCCGGGACCGTCCAGCCTGATGTGCATGAGCTGTCACAATGGAACGCTCGCTTCATCCGTGCTGGGGTCCGCCCACGCGGTCCTCGCTGGCCAGCGGGAGGGGTTCGCCCTGCCCGAAGGCTGGGCGGTGCGGGATCACCCGGTGGGCGTGCCCTACCCGCAACGAGCCGAGGGCTATCGGCCGCGCAGCGCCGTCGAGGCAGAAAAGCGGATTCCCCTGCCGGGCGGCCGCGTGGAGTGCACGTCGTGTCACGATCCGCACAACCGCTCGGGCGAGCCGGCCATGCTCGTCGTTTCGAACCGGCGCAGCGCGCTGTGCCTGGCATGCCACGTGAAGTAGACATCGAACTCGCATGGTGACGGAGCTCGCGAACAACCCGGGTACTGGACGCAGGTCACGACGACCGACGCGACGGCGCGCGGGGCGGATCGCTGCCTGCGCACTGGCCTTCGCGATGGTCGGCAGCATCGGCTGCGCGAGCTCGCCGCGGGTGGCACGGGTGGCGATGGAGCCTGTCGTTCTACGCGCCGGCGGCGCGGCGGGGATCGAACTGGTGATTTACGGGGACCTGCTCGATCGACTCGAGCCGCCACCGCGTCAAGATCGCCTGGCGGAGTTTCTTTACGGCCCGGAACCGGGCGGACCACCCGCCCTGCTTCGGTACCCGCAGGGGCTGCTCGTCGTTGGTGACACGGTTCTCGTCGGCGATCAGGGCTTTCCTGACGTCATGGCGGTCGACCTGCGGGGCGGGACGGTCCGGCGCTGGACAGCGCGCTCCGGCTGGCCAGCGTGCCCGGTCCAGCTCGCCGAAGGCGGCGCCGGGCGCGTTATCGTGGTAGATCCGAGCCAGCGGGGCGTGCTGATCTACGACCGGGACGGCCGATTGGAATCAACGCTCTACGGCCCGGGCGTGCCCGACGCGCAGTCCGCCACGTGGCGGCCGTCGGCGGCACTGGTTCATGCCGGCGTTCTACACGTGGCGGACCCAGCGCTGCCGGGAGCGCATCGGTACGAGCTGGCATCGGGCGAGTGGATCGCGGCGGTCGGTGATGCCAGGTCGCCCTTCGTCGCGCCGACGGGACTGGCTATGACGGGCGACGGCGTGTTGCTCGTGGCGGATTCCGTGGCGGGCGTCGTGCATCGCATTGATGCGGCGGGCCGGCGACAGCCCGCGATCGGTGCGCCGGGCCGCGGCTTCGGCGAGTTCGTCCGCCCCATGCACGTGGCGGTGACGCCGCAAGGATGGATCGCGGTGACGGACGCGGCGCGGCAGACCTTGCAGATCTACGCTTCGGACGGGCGCTGCGTCGCCGAACTCGGACGAGAGGACAGGAGCTTTCGCGGGTTCACGCTTCCTCTCGGCGTGACCGATGCCGAGTCACTGCGTGCCATGCTGAGCGAGCCCGGCGCGCACCACCCGCCGCGGGCGGACGAGGCGCTGCTGCTCGTGTCGGACGCACTGGGACCCAGCTCGCTCACGTTGATCGGCGTTCGGGAGATCCGTGATTGATGACGCCGCCGCGCGCCCAACTCGCGACAACCGTAACGCTGCTTCGACTGCGAGGGAGAATCCTCGTTTCGTTGGTTGGGACGTTCTGGCTGGCGGCGACCGGTGCGGCCGGGCTACTGGCCGGAGGAGCCGCCGCGGACCAACCCTCGTCGTCCAGCGCGTCGGCGCCGGTGGCGAATCCCCACATCAGTCGGGATCTCTGCCAGCTTTGCCACGTCGGCACGACGAAGCCGACCGCCGCCCCGGAGGGCAACGTCGACCGGGTCTGCCTCGGCTGTCACGACGGCGAGCAAGCGAAATCAGAGCCGCATCCCATCGGCGTCGCCGCGACGGGACGCGGAACGAGCATCCCCGCAAACTGGCCGACATCGGATGGGAAGCTGACCTGCCTCACCTGCCACGACGTACGGCCGTGGTGTCGGGGAGAGTCCGGGACGGCGTTCAGAAGTCAGAATCTGCTGCGCGCAGCCACCCCGACGGATAGTCGCGGGAAGGGCATCGCTGCTTCGCAGTCATTCTGCGCATCGTGTCACGACCCAGGGCTCTATGTGCGGTCCAACCCGCACCGCATGCGTACGGAGGCCGGCGAGGTGTTACCCGGCGTCTGCCACGTGTGTCACGAGGTGAGATTCGACATCGAAGGCGCGCTCATCCAGGGCCACCGCGCCGGGAATCCGCGGCTTCGGGCGGATGAGAAAACGCTATGCGGCTCGTGTCACGCTTCGCACGGGGACTACTTCGAGCCGGGGCACATCGGCGCGACGGCCTCACCCGCCGTGCTCGCGGCACTCGCGCGGCCCGCGGGGACAGGCTGGGAAACGCTTGCGACACTGCTGCCGTTGACCAAGGAGGGGGTCGTCACCTGCTCGACCTGTCACAATCCGCATGAGCAAGGGCTGTTTACGGCGGAGACCGAACTGGCTTGCGGCGCGCTGCATATGAGCGGCTCGTCGCGAGGTTCGATCCTGCGCTTACCACGAGGTGAATTGTGCATCGCTTGCCACGCACCCTAGCCCCGGGCAGACCTGACTGGCGATGGGCCGCCGCGATGGCCGCGGCCGCCGCGATGGCCGCGCTGGCGGCCCCTGCCGTCGCCGCCGACCCGGAAAACTGCCTGCTATGCCACCAGTTCCGCGGCCTGGCTCGCTACGAGAAGGACTCGGACCGCGTCCGCGCCTTCTTCGTCGATCCGGAGTACCACTCCGCGCTGCTGGGCGCGCATGCTCGACTCGCCTGCAGCGACTGCCACCCGAAGAGCGAGGTCGCGGTCATCCCGCATCAGCCTGTCAGCAAGGTGGACTGCACGAAGACCTGCCACCTGGCCGATGACCGCGGCGCGGAGCGGCGGTTCAGCCATGCAAACATCGCCGAAGTGCTCGCGGGGAGCACCCACTCGCCCGACCTGCTGTCGGGACTCCGATTCACCGGCGGGCCGCTGCTGGAGCCGGACCAGTCGACCTGCCTCTACTGCCACGACGAGCCGCTGTTTCGCTCCGCGGCCTCAATCATCCCGCGGCTCGACGGCATCGGCACCGGCGCGCTGAGCCGGTGCGACAGCTGCCATAAGACGCAGGTGCCGGTCGACGTGGATTACTACCTGCGGCATATCGCATCGCGCCTTCAACCCGCGCGAAACAACTTGGAAGGCGCACAGGTCTGCGCGGTGTGCCACAGCGATCCACTGGTGCGTGAGGATCACGGGCTGCCCGACAGCGTGGCCAGCTACGTCCGCAGCTTCCACGGCAAGGCGGCACTGCTGGGCGACGAGTCGACCGCGGGGTGCGTCTCGTGCCACGGCTCGGGCGAGGCCGACGTACACGCCATGCTCACCCGCACGGATCCACGCTCGCCCGTACACCCGGCGCGCGTGGCCGACTCGTGCAGCACGATCGAGTGTCACCCTGGGGCTTCGCCCGCGCTGGGCGAAGCCTCTATGCACCTGGACCTGCCATCCGCGCAGGGCACGCTCGAGTTCATCGTAGCCGGCTTCTTCATCGTGCTGACCGTGCTGACCTTCGGCCCGTCGGCACTGTTCGCGCTGTTGGGTATGACACAGATCGTGCTGGGGCGGCGTGAACAGGAGGACGCTCGTCTGCACGCGCTGGCCGAGAAAGTGCTGAAGGACCCGCGCGGACACAAACGACTGGCGCGGTTCACACCGATTCAGCGCGTGCAGCACTGGGGGCTGGCGATTCTGTTCACGATCCTCGCCGTGACCGGGTTCCCGCTGAAGTTCAGCGAAACCGACTGGGCCCGATGGATCGTGGGTGCTTGTGGCGGGCTGGGCAACGCACGTTTCATTCATCATTGGGCGGGCATCATCCTGGTGATCGGCCTCGTCGGCCACCTGGTGTACGTCGGCATCATTATCTGGCGCAAGGCGATCGAGGCGGGCTACGGCGTCGGCCCGACCGCTTTGCTGCGGTCGCTGTTCAACCAGCCGATGTGGATCCGGGTCAAGGATCTCAAGCAGATGCTGCACGCCGTGCAGTATTACCTCTACCTCCGCAAGGATCGCCCGGCCTACGGGCGGTTCAATTTGAAGGAGAAGTTCGAGTACATCGGCGTCTTCTGGGGAACCGTGCTGCTCGGCGTCACCGGGATTCTGCTGTGGGGTGAGACGGTTGCCACGAACCTGCTCTCCGGGCGGTTCCTCAACCTGTTCGCCATCGCCCATACCTACGAGGCGTTTCTGGCGATCATCCACGTGGGCATCCTGCACATCTACAACGTGATGCTCTCGCCGCACGTGTTCCCGATGTCGATGGCCACGCTCACCGGCACGACGCCGATGCACGAACTGGTCGAGGAGCATGGCCAGTTTGTCCGCGACGCCGCAGCCGACCTTGGCATCGACATGCCCGCTGAGGGAGGGCACTGACATGACCACAAGGCCCGCATCCGCGGCTTCCGGAGCGTTTTCGAGATTCCTGCGGCTACTGCGCAGCGTGCCGCTGCGACTATACGGATTGGCGATGATCGTGCTGGTCTCGTGGCTGTCGTACCGCGCGTTCCGCTATCTGGTCGTCGCCCTGATCGTGCCCCCCACCGCGCCGGAGCAGATCACCGGGCTGCCGCTGCGGCTCGACGCGAGGGCGATGACGACCACGCGCGAGGACTGGAAAGGCACGACCGCCGCGCTTCACCCGCGCTCGCCCCTTGCGCACTATCATCGCATCGACACGTGGATCCAGCCCGATCTGGGAAACAACTGCACGACGAGCGGATGCCACCCCGGGCTGCCCCACGCCCAGCGGAAGGAAGACCGGGCGTTCCTCAACATGCACGCCACGAGCATGCACTGCGGCGTGTGCCACTTCGACGGCGAAGATCGCCCGGCGAGATTGACCTGGTACGACATCGCCGACGGCCGACCGACCGGTCCGCCGGCGCTGTTGGCCGCGCTGGCGGAGACGCTCGACGCGCAGAGCACCGGACCCGGCGCAACCGAAGCACGCCGCAACCACCTGGCAGAGTTGCTGCGCGAGGCCGCGCAGCAAGCGGGCAACTCGCCGCAACTCGAGGCGCTGGCTGACCACGTCGCAGCCAGCCGCGCGCCGGGCGAGTCGTACGACAAGCTGATTCAGGCGGTCCGCGAGAACCTGCCTCGCCACTTCCGCGGCGAGTACGGCCGGAAGCTCGCGGTGCTCGGGCCCGACGGTCGCACGCCGCAACTGGCTCACCCCGACACGGAAGCGCTGGTGCGCGAGTTCCTGGCCGCCCCGCCGACCGCCGGACCGCAGCGGGAAGCGATAATCGAGCGCCTGCACTCGCGCCGGCGAGCGACGCCGCGTTCGTGCGGCGACTGCCACACCGGCGCAGGCGGTGTCGTCGACTTCGTCGCGCTGGGCTATCCGCAGCCCCGCGTCGACGCGCTCATGTCCCCGGTAGTGGTGCGCATGATCGAGCGCATTCGGGATGGCCAGCCGTTCTACATGCCCGGGTTTGTCGATCCGCGCGGCGAGACCGACGCAGGCGACAATCAAAACAACTCCGCAGACCCAGGTGCCAACCCTGGGCCCAGCGACGAGGAACCGAAGCCGTGATGTTCGCCCGCCGAAGCCGTTCGGTTCGCTCGCTGTCCGCACGCGCGGGGGTCGTCGCTGCGTATGTCGCCGCGGCGATCACCTTGAGCGCCACCGCCGCATCCGCGCAGGTTGCCAAGCTGGTCGTGACCGAGGACTCGACTATTCCCGTGATCGCCGATTCGCCGCTGCGCATGCCGACCGACGTGACCGTCAGCGGCGATGGACAGCTGTATGTGGCCGACGGCGCCAGCGATCGCATCGCGATTATTGACCCCGCGTCCGGCCGGACGAGCATCGTCAGCGAGGCGGAAGGTCGTACTCTTTCACGTCCCGTCGGCGTGGCGACGGATGGACGAGGGCGCGTGTGGATCGCCGACACGGGCAACGCCCGGGTGATTCGGCTCGATGGCTCGGGCCGCCCCGAACGCACGATCGATCTCAACCCGCTGCTCGCCACCGGCCGCGGCGCCGTCACCGATCTGGCCGTACCTGGCGAGGGAGACACGATCTGGCTGGTCGACAACCACGGGCACCGCGTCATCCGCTTCGAAACCGCCTCCGGCACGGCTACGACCGGCGGCTCGCTGGGCGAGCCGGTGGGAAGATTCCATTATCCGTTCCTGATTGCGGCCTCGACCTCCGACCCGCCCGACTTCTTCGTCTCAGACGTGCTCAACGGCCGCATCGCGATTGTCTCCGCCAAGCCGGAGGGCGTCGGCGCTTGCGGCGAATACGGCCTCGACCCCGGCATGCTCTATCGCCCGAAGGGTGTCGCGGTCGACCGGGCGGGGCTGGTCTGGGCTGCGGACAGTGTCATGGGCGTCGTGCAGGCGTTTCGTGCGGACGGCCGTTTCGTGGACGTGGTGCGCGACAGCCGCGGCGCGGTTGTCCGTTTCGATGCGCCGGTGGGGCTCGCCTTCGACGGTGAGGACCGACTTCTCGTCGTCGAACTGACGCCGGGTCGCGTACGCCGCCTGCAAATTCGCCGTGAATCGGTCGAGCCGACTGGCTCCCGGCCGTTGGATAACCGCCCGAGCATGGCCCCGCGCCAGCCGCGCGACTGTACGGCGTGTCACGTCGAGTGGATCCCCCCCCTGGGCGACGGCCGGGCGTCGGAACTGATCGAGCCGCCGCCGAACACACGCGAGCGCCCGGCGGCGAGCCGGGGCGAGATGTGCCTCTCCTGTCACGATGGCTCGGTCGTCGATTCGCGCCGGCGCGTGTGGTTCGAGCACGGCCACGCGACGGGTGTCACACCGCCCGCCGGAATGAACGTGCCGAAGGACCTCCCGCTGGTGGCCGGAGCGCTCGACTGCCGGACTTGTCACAGCGCGCACAGCCGAGGCGGATCCGGCCACTCGATCGCCACGGCGGTCTTCCTGCGCGTGGATCGCCACGCGGGCGAGTTGTGCCTGAAGTGTCATACCGACATGAGCAGCGGCCCCGCCTCGGGGATGCACCCGGTCGCGGTCACGGCCGAGTGGCCGATCCCTTCGGAGATCACGGCCGCTTCATCGCGTCTGGTGCACGACGACGGGGCCGGCGCGTGCTTCGCCTGTCACCAGGGGCATGGATCGCGCACGTCACACCTGCTGCACGACATGCCCGGCGATAGGCTCTGCCTGTCCTGTCATGAGCAGACCCACCCTGCGGCGTTCGTGAACCTGAGCCCTCTGCCCCATCCGCTGTCCACGCGGCCGGGGGAGGCGGTCGCGTATCCTACGGCGACCAGCGCGGACTCGGGGGCGCCGCCGGACCGTCTCGGCTGTCTGTCGTGTCACCAGATGCACCATGCGGTGACGGCATCGCCGCTGCTCACCGTCGGCCAGGGCGGCAGTGCGCTCTGCGTCTCGTGCCACGCGGAACAGAAGACACTTGTCGGCAGCGTCCACGATCTGCGCATGAGTGCCCCGACAGAGCGCAACGCCCGGGGGCAGTCGTGCGACGACGCGGGACCGTGCAGCGCCTGCCACGCGGTTCACTCCGTGGCGCGGGCTCCGGCTGCAGCGCCTGGTGATGCCGCCGGCCATTGCTCCTCTTGCCATTCGCCGGGTGGGTGTGCCGCGGCGAAGTCCGGGCAGCCTTTCGGACATCCCACGAGTGTCGCAGCAGATCTCCTCGCCGGGCTGGCGACTGTGACCGGCGCGCGCCGTCCAGCCGGCGCAGCCGAGGAAGGCAGTTTGAACTGCATTTCGTGCCACAACCCGCACGGCACGGCGCACCCGGCTTTCCTCGGTGCCGCGCCGGACGACCTCTGTGCCACGTGCCACGCGGCGCAGGCGGCGACGTTGGCGGGGGCTCACGACTTTACCGACCGGCCGGACCTGCGCAACGCACGCAGCCGGACCGCCACCGAGGCAGGCCGATGCGGGTTCTGTCACTCCGTGCACGCGCCGCACGGCGGCTCGTTGTCGGTTGCGACGGCGTCCACGCCGGTCACACGCGACGATGGGTGCATCCAGTGTCACGGGGCGGATCGCAGCGCCATGGCAGGCGCGCTGATGCCTCTGATGCACCCGGCCGGAGCGGCGGCCTGCGCCGACTGTCACGACCCGCATGGGCACTCCGGGCGGACGGGGCTGATGCGCGTGGATCGCGACGGCGATCGACGGAGTTCCTGCTTCGGCTGTCACGCCGACACGCGCGGCATCGACGCCGGTCCACACGGGGCCGGGATGACCGGCGCCTGCGCATCGCAGCTCGGTGCGTGCGGCCCTTGCCATACGGCGCATGCCCCAGCCGGTTCACACGACCGCGGCATGTGGAACGTGCCGCTGGGGACTAGTCTGCTCTCGATGGCGGAGGGCAAGTGCACGGGGTGTCATTCGGTGGGGGGCTGCGCTCGGCAAGTGGCCTACCGCGCTCACCCGGCGCTGCCGATGGTCGATCAGGCCGTGTTTCACCATGTCGGGGGCGATCAGTCGCAGGGCTCGGGTATGCCGCTGTTTGCGCTTGACGGTTCACGCTCATCGACCGGCGTCATCGCCTGCGCGACCTGTCACAACCCGCACGGCCCGCCGGCAGGACGCGAGGTCGCCGAGGATCCGGTGCTGCGCCGCGCGAGCAAACCGATGCTCCGGTCCTTCGAGCCGCCCAATGCGTGCACTTCGTGCCACGGGTTCGACGCGCTGCAACGATACCTGCACTTCCACCGGCGGAGCGCGGCCGCGCCCAACAATTATCGGGGATCGGCGGTCCGCACCATGCAAACGGCGTCCGGCCGAAGCCGGACGCCGGCGCGGGGGTACGATCGTGCACGCCCGAGCCGCTGCCCGAAGGTCAGAACCGCTGACGGGTCGACTCGGCGACGCGGTGCAGCGCCTCGACGTAAGCCGCCGTCCGCAGCGGGATGTTCTCCTGCTCGGCACGGGCGAACACAGCCTGGCAGGCCGCCAGCAGCTTCTCTTCGAGTTCGCCGTTCACCTTGGGCAGGCTCCACTGGAACTGCTGCAGGTTCTGAACCCACTCGAAGTACGAGACGATCACGCCGCCGGCGTTCACAAGGATATCCGGAACCACGTGGACCCCGCGGCTGCGGAGGATTTCGTCCGCTCGCGGCGTCACGGGCGAATTGGCGGCCTCGATGACGATGCGGGCCTGGATGTCTGCGGCGTTGTCGCGCGTGATGGCTCCGCCCAGCGCGGCGGGGATCAGCACGTCCACGTCCAGCGTGAGCAGCTCGCCGTTACTGATGTCCTTGGCGCCGGGGAAGCCCTTCACCGAGCCGGTCGCACGGATGTGCTCTGTGACCTTGGCGATGTCGAGCCCGCTCTCGCGGAAAATCCCCCCGTGCACATCGGATACGGCCACGATGCGCGCGCCGGCCTGCGAGAGGAACCGAGCCGCCCACGAACCGACGTTGCCGAAGCCCTGCACAGCGATCGTAGCCCCCTGGAGCGTGATGTCATACGCCTTGCAGGCTTCGCGGGTGACGATCATTGTGCCGCGCCCCGTGGCCTCCTCGCGACCCGCCGAACCGCCCAGGTGCACCGGCTTGCCCGTCACGATGGCCGGCGTGTAGCCGTGGCGCTTGCCGTACTCGTCCATGATCCACGCCATCGTCTGGGCATTCGTGCCCACATCGGGCGCGGGAATGTCGCGGTATACGCCCAGCGCCATGTCGATCTTCTGCGTGAGCCCGCGCGTGAGCGACTGCATCTCGCTGCGCGAGAGCTTGGTCGGGTCGCACGTCACGCCGCCCTTCGCCCCGCCGAAGGGGATGTTGACCAGCGCCGTCTTCCAGGTCATCAGCGCCGCGAGCGAGCGCACCTCGGATAGATCCACCTCGGGGTGGAACCGCAGGCCGCCCTTGTAGGGTCCGCGCACGCCGTTGTGCTGCACGCGGTAGCCATGGAAGAGCTCCAGCCGCCCCGTGTCCATCCGCACCGGAATCTGCACAATCAGCTCGCGGTAGGGTGTCCGCAGGAGCATCTGAATCTCAGGCTCGAGCTTCATATGATCCGCGGCCTGCTGAAACTGTTCGTCGGTGATGCGGTTGAAGTCGACATGCGCCGCCCGGACCGAGGAGGCGTCCGGAGCGATGTCGTGCTGCGGGGAGACCTTGGTGGTTGATGGTGCGATGGTCGCGGTGGTCATGGCATCTCCAGGCGGTGAATGAAAGCCCCCCGGCATATCGACCGCCCCGCCGTCCCCGATAAACCGGCGCGGCGGCGCGATCGGCGTGCGACGCTTCTCGGACTTGCGGCGAGGCGGGGCTGCCGTCTGCCTGTCAAACTGGCAGCGGCAGCCGCTGTGGAATATCGGCCCGTCAATCCATAAAGCACTGTCCTGCAAGACTTTAGACGACAGGGACCGCGTGGTACGGTGCGTGCTACTCTCCCTGTGCGGGCCGGGGAACCGCCCGCAACGGAGAATCCACGTGAATCCAGAACGCTTCACCATCAAGGCGGCCGAGGCTATCGCGAAGGCTCAGCAGACAGCGCAGGAGGCCGGGCATCCGGAGTTGCTGCCCCTGCACGTGCTCGACGCCCTCCTCTCGTCGGGGGGAACCGGCGCCGAGGCGCCGGGCGGCATCGTGCTGCCGATCCTTCAGCGCGCGGGCGCCCAGACCGACCGCATGATCTCGCTCACTCGAAGCGAACTCGATCGGCTGCCGCGCAGCCGGGGCGGCTCGCTGGCGGCGAGCGCGGCATTTCAACAACTCGTGGCGACGGCGGAAAAGGAAGCACAGCGCTTCAAGGACAAGTATGTTTCAACCGAGCACCTGCTGCTCGCGCTGACGGAAGTGCCCGGCACGGCGAAGGATCTGCTCTCGGTGAACGGTGCCTCGCGTGACGTCCTTCTGGCCGCGCTCAAGGAGGTCCGCGGCGGGGCAACCGTCACGTCGCAGGAACCCGAAGGGTCTTACCAGGCGCTCGAGCGCTTCGGGCGGGACCTGGTCGAAATCGCCCGCCAGGGGAAGATCGACCCGGTCATCGGTCGCGACGATGAGATCCGCCGGTGCATGCAGGTGCTTGCGCGACGGACGAAGAACAACCCTGTGCTCGTCGGCGAGCCGGGCGTCGGCAAGACCGCCATCGTCGAGGGGCTGGCCCAGCGCATCGTCGCCGGTGACGTGCCCGAGGTGCTCAAGGACAAGCGTATTGTCGCGCTCG
>CAYRSS010000036.1:0-41526 GCA_964426945.1 uncultured Phycisphaeraceae bacterium | reverse complement strand
TGCTTCTACGGCTGGCGGGAGGGCGCGGCGCACGTCTTCCTCGGGCCCAACAACGTCACGGACCTCTGGCACGTGAAGAAGGTGAATCCACAGAACATGATCCATTTGACGGAAAAGCCGGTCGAGCTGGCCGTCCGCGCGATGCAGTACTCGTCGCGACCTGGCGAGAACGTGCTCGACTTGTTCGGGGGATCGGGGTCGACGCTCATCGCCGCGGAGCAGACGGGGCGCAGGGCATTCCTGATGGAGCTGGACCCGCCGTATTGCGATGTGATCGTGCAGCGGTGGGAGAAGTTCACCGGGCGCAAGGCGGAGCGGGTGGCAGCGCACGCCACGGCCGAAGAGAAAGCCCCGGCTGGCGCCGAGGCGGATGCGAGTGTGTCGTGATGTGCCTCAGTCATTCGGCCGCGCGCAGTTCATCGCATCGCGCGAACCAGCTGCCCGAGTTGGCGCTTCGCCTTGGCCACGTCGAACGTATGGCCGTACCGCGACGCATCCCGTGCCCATTCGTCGATGCGGCTTGCGGCGCCGGCGGCGTCGTGTGCGTCGACGCGATGCGCTGCGATGCCGTGATTCTCGGCGTCGAGCAGCACCATGAGGTCGTCCATGAAGTCGATTCGATAGGGGTGGCGTGTGTGAGTCATCGTGGTTCTCCGTTGGAGGTTCCGCATTCTCGGTTAGCGTCCGTCCTGCTCGATCTGGTATGCGCGGCCGCGCTCCCAAGCTGCGCGCAACGCGTCGGCGATACGTTCGACCCCCAGGTCGTGGAAGTCGAGGCGGTCGCTGTGCTGCGCCGCCAGCGTCTCGATTCCGAGAATGTGGCGGGCGACATACTTGGCGTCCAGTTCGCAGGCGGTATCGGCTGGCGAGCAGCGCTGCGCCGTCGTCGCGTGCTTCTTTGTCTTGGTGGCCATGGTCGTTCTCCGTTGGTCGTTCGTCTCCGGCGGGTGCGTTCGTCGCACCCAACAACGCCATTAAGCCGGATTGCGGCTATCATCATCAAGCGTTTTCGGGCTCAATCCGCTGGAATTCGGCATGTTTCTTTATCCGGTGTCACCGAACGGCGGTCGTCGCCGCTCCTGGCCGTGGGGCGCCGCCGCGGGTTGGCGCGGGACGCCACCCGTTGGCCCACGGGCGTCGATCGCCGCGGGGTTGGCCGGGTAGCTACCGCCGCCGAGCGCGGGCGCTACGGCCGCCCGCACCGTGAGTGCAACCGCCCCGGCGGTGGCCGAGGCGGTTGGGCGCTGTTGAATCGCGAGCGGGTTGAAGATCCGCCGCCGCAGGGCCTACGCTTCGTCGACAGCGCCGTCGTCGCAGGCGGGCGGCTGGGTGCCCGTGGCCTGTGCTCGAAGGGCGTGCCACTCCACCATCGCATCGAGATGCACGCCGGTGCTCGCCACGTAGGCTCGGCGCCGGCGACGGTCGACGATGCTGCGCTCGTCCAGGAACGCGATGGCGACGTCGACCTGCGTATGGGGCAGTTCGAGCGCCGCCGCCATGCCCTGGACCCCGAAGCCCTCCTCCCGGGGGTGGTTGTCGAGGGCCCAGGCGACCTTCTCGAAGGTGGCGAGCTCGCAGCGATGCTGATAGCTACGGCCATCCTCCGCGACCACGCTGCGAACCAGATGGCCGTCCTCGTACTCGAAGCTGACGTCTCGATGTCTGTATCCTCGGGGCATGGTGGGCTCCTATCGCGCGGCGCTGAACTGGCCCCGATCGACCTTGGTGAAGCGCGATTCGGCGCCCTTCGTCCCGATCTCGCGGATCATCGCGGCGTAGAGCGTGGCGTGCGGCGTCTTTCCGCCGGGGCTGGTCCAGAGGCCTTGGTCGGCCATCGCGGTGATCAGCTCCTGGGCGACCATTGGCTTGCCGGCCTTTTTCAGGACTGTGGCGGCCGCGTCGAGGGCGCTGAGGCGCTTGGGTTCGCCCGCGGTCTTCGTGGCCTGCTTCTTCGGCTTGGCGACGGGCTTCGTGCCGGAATCCGCCTCCGGGGCTCGCTTCTTCGCTGCCTTCGTCCTCGACCCCTTCGCCTTCTTCGCACCGCTCTTCTTCGTGGTCTTCGTAGCCATGTCGTGCTCCTCATCGTTGGCCGCCTCGTCGGCGGCGTGGTGATCTGTCGCCCCGACCGACGCGGCCGGGGTTTGCTTCGCTTCTTCGGGACAATGCTCGGCCCAGCAGCCGGCGCAGAGCGGCCGGCCGAGGTAGGTCAGCGCGGGCGTGCCGGCGCAGCCTGGCGTCGCGCAGCGCTCCGGGTCGATGGTCCTCTCGGCCACCGCGGGCGCCGCGTCTTCGACCGCCCGCCGCAGTCGCCTGGCGCTCTTGATGTGCAGGGCCCGGCCGGTCTTCAAGTTGGTAGCGGTCCACCCGCCCCGCGGGGAGTGCGCGTCGAGGCGGACCCTCACGATCGATCCGCTGACCTTCGCGTAGTAGACCCCGCCGATAGCAACCTCTCGCATGAACATCGCGATTCTCCTGTTGGTCGCCCTCCGCGATCAGACCGCCTCGTCCAGGAAGCGCTCGACCTCCGCCGGATCCATGCTGCTGATGCTCGCGACGAGGTTGATCATGCCGCGGCGGATGGTGACGAGGTCCCCGGCGAACCCCCAGTTGTGAGGATCGGCCTGGGCCCGCTGGCCGTGCTTGTCGAGCTCCATCTCCATCACGTCGAGCAGCCGGGCGATGTCGCTGCGGTTGACCTGGTACGCCTGTGCCGCGCTCTGCGTAGTCGTCTTCGTTGTCATCTTCATCTTGGTCCTCCGTTCGGAATTCGGGTTCGGCGCTCTACGCCAGCAGGATGCGCCCGTCGACCACGAGGCCGCAGGCCTTGGCGGTCGCCGCTCCAGCGTCGAGGCCGGCCTCCAGCCCATTCGCGATCGCGCGGGCCAGGCCGTTCGTCTCGATCGGGCGGCTTTGCCAGTCCCCGGGGCCTTCGATCACCCAGCCCCAGGCGGCCTTCTTCACCACGCGGTACCGAAGTCCGGTCTGCGTCGTGCTGTTGCTGTTCTTCGTCATCGTCGGCGTCTCCGGCTGGCGTTCGTGGCTGGTCGCGTACGCTCGCTTCCAACAAGCGCATTAAGCCATTTCTTCGCGGAGGACATCCACTGTTTTCCGGGGGAATCTGGCAGATTTCTATCAGTTATTATATCCACTGTGGCCGAACGGCGGCTAAACTATGGCGCGGGCGAGCCGCATTCCATGAGTTCATCGCCCGGGGGTCACCATGAGTAAGCCCACGCTGAATCCCAGCGCTGTTTCGCCCGCGGATCTGGCCACGCTCCTGAGCGCCGCCGGCCGGCGACGCATCACGGTCGAGATGATCGACGAGGACATAGGCCTCGGGGCGCCGGTCAACGCCGACGGCACGCTCAACCTCATCAACTACGCGGCGTGGATGGTCAAAGTCCTGGCGGAGAACGACGGTGGCGATTGACCCCCGCCAGCTTCGGCCGTCGCAGCTCGTGCAGCTGCTCAACTCGACCAGCCTCGGCACGGTCGTCGGCGAGCGGCAACTGCACCGCCACCGCAGCCGCGCGGGCCTGCGCATCGGCGACGGCCGGCGCGTCGACCTGCTCAAGTACCTCGCCTGGCTGCGGATCGAGATCGACGACCGCCGCCAGGCGTCCCGTGCAATCGCCAGCGTCCCGCGGCTTACCGGCTACGAGGCCCATCGGGAGAGATCCCGCCAGCGGGTGGTCGAGCTGTCCCTGTCCGGCCGCGACATCGGCGAATTGCCCCCGGTTTACAACCAGCAGCGCCGGGATCAGGCCGAGCGCGACTTCCGCTTCTTCTGCGAGACGTACTTCCCGCAGACGTTCCACCTCGAATGGTCCGACGACCACCTCAAGGTCATCCGCAAGATCGAGGTCTCCGTGCTCGAAGGCGGCCTGTTCGCCATGGCCATGCCGCGGGGCAGCGGCAAGACGTCGCTCTGCGAGACGGCCTGTCTGTGGGCCCTGCTCTACGGCCACCGCGAATTCGTCGCCCTGATCGGCGCCGACAAGCTCGCGGCCACCAAGATGCTCGAAGCCATGGTCACCGAACTCGAACACAACGAGCGGCTCGAGGAGGATTTCCCGGAAGTCTGCTACCCGATCCGGCGGCTGGACGGCATCCGTCAGCGGGCCGTGGGGCAGCTGCATCAGGGGCGATCGACGCTCATCAGCATCACCGCCGGCGAGCTGGTCCTGCCCACGATCGACGGCAGTCGGGCGTCGGGATGCACGGCCCAGGTCGCCGGCCTGACCGGCCGGGTTCGCGGCATGAAGCACAAACGCCCTGACGGCACCAGCATCCGGCCATCGTTGGTGCTCGTGGACGACCCGCAGACCGAGGAATCGGCCTGGAGCCCGCTGCAGTGCCGCCAGCGCGAGCGGATCGTGGCCGGGGCGGTGCTTGGGCTGGGTGGGCCGGAGACGAACATCTCAGGGCTCATGACCCTCACCATCGTCCGGCCCGACGACATGGCGGAGCGGTTGCTCGACCGCGAGAAGCATCCGCAGTGGCACGGCGAACGCACGAAGATGGTCTACGCCTTCCCCACGAACGAAGATCTGTGGGCGCAGTACCGGGAACTCCGCACGCAGGCGCTGGTTCACGACCTGGCCCCGACCGAGGCGAACGAGTTCTACGCCGCGAACCGGGCGGCCATGGACGAAGGGGCCGTGGTCGCCTGGCCGGCGCGGAAGAACGCCACGGAGCTGTCGGCCATTCAGCACGCCATGAATCTCCGGCTGGATCGCGGGGATCATGCCTTCTTCGCGGAATACCAGAACGAGCCGCTATCCGAGATCGTCGAGGAGGACGACGCCCTGTCGGCCGACGCCATCGCGGCCAAGACCAACGGCCTTCGCCGCGGGCTCGTCCCGGCCGCGGCCACGGCGATGACCATGTTCATCGACGTCCAGGGCAAGGCGTTGTATTGGCTTGTCGTGGCCTGGGAGGACGACTTCACGGGTTACGTCGTCGATTACGGCACCGAACCCGATCAGCACTCGGAGGACTTCTCGCTCCGCGAGCTGAAGCACACGCTGCAGATGGTCACGCCCACGGCCGGGCTCGAGGGGGCGATCTACGCCGGGCTCGAACGGCTCTGCGAGGCGACCGTCGGCCGCGAATGGCCGTGTGCCGACGGCGCGGGGATGCGCATGGACCGCTGCCTGATCGACGCGAACTGGGGCACGTCGACCGACGTGGTCAAGCAGTTCTGCCGGCAGAGTCGCTTCTCGGGCGTGATCATGCCCGCGCATGGGCGGTACGTCGGGGCGTCGTCGGTGCCGTTTGGCGAGTACAGGCGCAAGAAAGGCGACCGCGCGGGCATCAACTGGCGGGTGCCGGCCCTGGACGGGCGGCAGCAGGTTCGGCATGTGCTGTTCGACACGAACTACTGGAAGACCTTCGTGCACGCCCGGCTGGCTGTGGACATGGGGGATCCGGGGTGCCTGTCGCTGTTTGGTGAGCGGGTCGTGGCGCCGGGGGGAGATTCGGGGCGCGCGGGGCGTGAGGGCGCGTCTGTAGGAAGCCCCGCAGGTAGTCCGCGGCGCGACTCACGCGGTGCGGCACGGCGCACATCTCACCGGCTGCTCTCCGAGCACCTCGTGGCCGAGTACCGCGTCCGCACCGAAGGCCGCGGCCGGCGGGTGGACGAATGGAAACTCCACCCCGGCCGGGACAACCACTGGCTCGACTGCCTCGCCGGCGCGGCCGTAGCCGCCGCCATGGTCGGCCCGGCCATCCGCGAAGTCGGCGACGGGCAACGCACCAGGAAGAGAAACTACGTCTCCTTCGCCCAGATGCAACGCGATGCCCAGGCGCGGCAGGCGGAGAGGGGTAGGGAGATGATGAGGTGAGGGGGATAGGCGGCGGCGCCCAGCAGGATCGAGAGCTGGTGGCATCCTCACGCCAGGTACCCCGAGAGCATGCCACGGGTATCGTGAGGGATAGCGCGGCGTGGAATGTCGAGAGGGCAGAAAACGAGTCGATTATCTTCGGGACCAGGAACTCGACTTCGCAGTGGTGGCATGGGAACGATCCGTCGGCACCGATCGTCGGGGTGCAGCATGAATAGGGACTTCCGAGTCGTCATCGGCGCGCCCTCCCACGACGACGGGTAGATCCCGGGTAGCCGGATAACCCGCGGGCACCCTGTCTCACTCTTCCACGGGGCGCATCGCGGCATCGCGCCGGTCGAATGGCACTGCTGGTTTTCGCGCACCTTGCTGCCCCGCACCTCGCTCTAGAGGGCGGAGTTCCTTCCTCATGCCTACTTCGGCGTTTCCTTTCGCTCGCGACTGCCTACACTGGTTCCCGCACGATCATTCTCCGGTGGCGAGGCAGCGGTCTGCATCCGCGCCGGAGCTTCCTGAAGCGGAGGTTCGCCAAGCGCTTCTATGCACGTTCACTACCTGATCGTCGGAGCCGGCTTCGCCGGCGCGGCCACGGCCTGGCACCTTGTCCGTCGCGGCGAGGACAGCATCCTGATCCTCGAACAGGAAGACGTTCCCGGCGTGCACTCGTCCGGGCGGAACGCGGCGATCGTTCGCACGCACGCAGACGATCCCGAAGAGATGGCGCTCGTGGCCGAAGGGGCGGACGTCATCCGCGAGGGTTTGCTGGCCGGTTACGTCCGCAGCGGCATCATGCTCATGGGCATGGGAGAGGACGACGTCGCGCCCCGATTCGCCCGGACCTCGGGACAGGGTCACTGGTGCGGCGACGACGGCGTGGTGGATGCGGCCGCACTGTTGCGGACGTACCTGCAGGGGCTGACCGTGGAATACGGCGTCACCGCGACCACCTGCACGCGCGAGGGAGACCGTATGCGGGTGTGCACCAGCCGGGGCGACATCACGTGCGAGCTGCTCATCAACGCCGCCGGTCCCTGGGCGGGTCGATTCGGCGAACTGCCGCTTACGCCGATGAATCGCCATCTCTTCCAGACCACTGCGCTCGACTGGGTCCGCCCGGATTGGCCGACCGTCTGGGACGGGCGTCGAAAGTTCTACTTCCGGCCGGAATCGGGGGGGCTGCTGCTGTGCTGCTGCGATGAGACGCCGGCCGAGCCAGGTGAGTACCGCGAAGACCCGGCCATGGTCGAAGAGCTGGAGCACAAGGTGCGGACGCTGCAGCCCGGCCTCGGCGAGATTTCCATCCGTTCGCAATGGGTGGGACAGCGGACGTTCGCCCCGGACCGCCGCTTCGTGATCGGGTTTGATCCGCGCGAGCCGCTTCTGTTCCACGTCGCCGGCCTCGGCGGGCACGGCGTAACGGCCTCGTACGCCGTGGGCCGTCTGGCGGCCGACCTGATTCTCGGCGAACATCGTCCCGACGCCGAGACGTTCGCGCCGGCGAGGCTCTTCTCATCGGATGTCCGACATGCCTGTACCTGACGGTTCGATCGACGTGGTCCACGAGCACATGCGGCGCCTCCTCGCCCGCGTCGTGCCTGAGATCGAGCTGCGCTACAAGGCGGAGCTGGTGGTGGAGATCAACCGCCTCAAGCGGGAGCGCCGCGCCGTCATTCTCGGGCACAACTACATGGAGCCGGCGCTCTATCACACCGTTCCGGACCATGTCGGAGACTCGCTCGAGCTGTCGCGCGTGGCCGCTGGTACGGACGCCGCGGTGATCGTCTTCTGCGGCGTGCGTTTCATGGCGGAGACGGCGAAGATCCTCTCACCGGATCGGGTGGTGCTGCTGCCGTCGCTGGAGGCGGGTTGCTCGCTGGCGGGGGCGGTCTGCGCCGACGATGTACGGGCGCTGCGTGCGGCGTACCCCGGCGCGCCGGTGGTGAGCTACGTCAACACCTACGCCGACGTCAAGGCGGAGAGCGACGCCTGCTGCACGTCGAGCAACGCGACCGCGGTGGTGGAGTCCTTCAAATCCGATGTCGTCATCATGATCCCCGACGAATACCTCACGCGGAACACAGCCCGCGACACCGGCCGCCGGGCGATCTTCCCGCGGGCCGGAGGCGACGGCGCGGCCGACGCACCGTCACGGCCGCGCGAACGGGTGATGATCGGCTGGCCCGGCCGGTGCGAGGTGCACGAGCGGTTCACCGTGGCCGACATTGTGAATGTCCGCGCGCAGGTGCCCGGTGTGACGGTGCTCTCCCATCCCGAGTGCAGCCCGGAAGTCGTCGCCGCGTCGGACTTCTCCGGCAGCACGTCGGCGATGATTCGTCATGTCCGCGACAGCAGGGCGTCGCGGTTCTTGCTGCTGACCGAGTGCTGCATGGGCGACAACGTCGCGGTCGAGAACCCGGACAAGGAGATGGTCCGTCTGTGCAGCATTCGTTGTCCGCACATGAATACGATCACGCTGGAGGACACCCTGGCCGCCCTGCGCGAAATGCGGCACGTGGTCGAGCTGCCCACGGCTGTACGCGAACGCGCCGCCCGGGCGCTGCACCGCATGATCCGCTGAGCGCGAAGCGATTCTGCAGATGGATTCATCCTCGACCTCATCACGGTCGCAGGATTTCCATCGCGAGCCGCTCTCCTCAAGATGGGCGTTGGCGTGGCGGCGGGTCAAGTTGGGTTAAGCGGTTGCTTTTCTCCACTAACAGCCTGAGACGTCAGCAGCAGGAGCAGCATGGTTACCGGCGTTTTGGCATGGATGCTGTGCGGTAGACTAGCGGGCATGTGAATCCACGTTCCCTCCTTGGCCTTGACCCGGTCGCTGCCGAGGAGCACATCCGCTTCGCCCTGCAGGAAGTGCATAATCGCGGGCATTGAAGCCGTGTGTTCCGAGAGCTCTTGTCCGGCGCTGAATCCGAAGACCAGGGCCTTGACGTGGCTCGTGTTGCAGATGACGCGGCTGAGTGTGCCGTCCGCGGGCGGCTCCACCGCGGCGGCCACCTGTTCCACGATCGTGTAGGTCGTCATCATGTCCTTGCCCCTTCCGGCTTGGTCGCCACTATCGCCACGGCGGCGAGGTTGCCGCTGAACTTTCGAAAAGCCCTGCGCATCTCCAGGACGCGGCGTCGGGCGCAGCCGTCCCAGGCCAGATTCCACGCGAAGCGCACTGCGCGAATGAGTCCCTCATCGCTGATCAGTCGCCAGGGTTCGAGCAGATGCATGCGTGCCGTGCAGACCGTTCGTACCTCAAGCCCGGCGGCCTCAAGCAGCTCGCGCCACTCGCTCACCGTCAAGGGCCTTACTCCGACGTGGATGGCGGCAGTGAGCTCGCGCTGGACGGCCTCGCGCGTGGTTTCACTGACGTCGTCAGGGGTCAGGCAGAGTTCGTGGATGGCGTACGAACCGCCCGGCGCCAGGAGCCGTGCAGCTTCAGCGACGATCCGCTGCTTGGCGATCGTCGGCTGCATGGAGAGCATGGCTTCGCCGTAAACCACGGTGGCACAGGCGTCCGCGAGACCGGTCGCTTCGCCCGTACCGAGGACGCAGCGATGGGAAGGTCCCGTCAGGTAGGTGCTCACGATCGCCGCGGCCTGGCGGTCGCGCTCGACGGCGGTGTAGCTCCCGGGTCGCCGCGCGAGCGTGAGTTGAGCGGTGACTCCCAGCCCCGGGGCGAATTCGACGACCTGATCACTTTCGTCGATTGCCAGCTCCGAGAGCATCCGTCGGGTGAGTTGAAGCCCGCCGGGCCGCAGCACACGCTTTCCCAACCGCGCCAGGACCCAATGTCCCGGCATCTTCGCCGTGCTTGGCATCGCCGTTTCTGTCATAGTCTGCTGCGTGTCGATCTTGCTCAGCGTCTTCATCGATCTATCTCCATCGGCCGTGCGAGCCGCGTCAGTGCGAAATCGCGATCGGCCTAGTCTGCTTGCACCATTGGGGTCGGCCTACGGGGCCTCGACGGCAGTCCGTCGTTCGGTTGGCTCGATGTCGGTGCCCGGCCTGACCGACCAGCCGGTCTTGAGGCCCAGCACGAACCAGCCGAGTGCGATCGCCCCCGTGGCGAAGATCGTGTCGCCCACGACGCGCAGCCAGCGAAGCGTGTCCATGAGCTCGCTCTGCATGAACTCGGCGGATCGGGCATACCACATGCCGTGTTCCACGCTCGCCCATGTCTGAAGCAGGCCGACCGGCAGCAGGCTGATCAAGACCATCAAGGCCAAGCCGATATTGATCGACCAGAACGCGTAGCACAGCACGCCGGTACGCCAGACGCGGTGGGAGGCCAGGCCTTTAAGGCAGAACAGCATGAGGCCCATGCCGAGCATGCCGTAGACGCCGAAGAGGGCGGCATGGCCGTGCACGGCGGTCGTGTTGAGACCCTGCATGTAGTACAGGGCGATCGGCGGGTTTATCAGGAAGCCGAACAGGCCTGCGCCGACCAAATTCCAGAACGCCACCGCGACGAAGAAGTAGATCGGCCACTTGTACGCGGCGACCCATGGCTTGGCGCGGCTGAGCGTGAGGTTTTCGTAGGCTTCAAATCCGATGAGCACCAGCGGAACGACTTCCATGGCGCTGAACGTCGCGCCCAGCGCCAGGATGGCCGTCGGCGTTCCCGTGAAGTACAGGTGGTGAAACGTCCCGATGATGCCGCCGCTTAGGAAGATCGTGGTGGCGAACAGTACGGCGGCCGTCGCCGTGCCCACCCGCAGGAGCCCCATCCGCGTAAAGAGAAAGGCGATCACGACCGTGGCGAAGACCTCGAAGAAGCCTTCGACCCAGAGGTGCACGACCCACCAGCGCCAGTATTCCGCGATCGCCAGATTGGTCTGGCGGCCCCACATCAGGCCCGCGCCGTAGAACAGGGCGATCGCGGCCGAGGCGATGAGGAACAGTGCGAGCAAGTGTCGCTGCTCGGTGGGTTTGCGAATCGCCGGCCACATGGCCCGACCCATGAGAAACAGCCACAAGAACAGCCCCGCCAGCAGGAAGATCTGCCAGAAGCGACCCAGATCGACGTACTCATAGCCTTGGTGGCCGAACCAGAAGTTGGTGACGTAACCGAGGCGCTGCTGCACGGCGAACCACTGCCCAGCCATGGAGCCGACGACGATGATGAGGAGGCACACGAACAGCACATTCACGCCGAGGCGTTGAAACTGGGGCTCGTACCCGGAAACCGCAGGCCCCATGAAGAGCCCTGTCGCAAGCCAGGCCGTGGCGATCCAGAAGATGCCCAGTTGAGTGTGCCACGTCCGCGTCACAGCGTACGGCAGGATCTCGGCCAGGGGGAAGCCGTAGAAGCCGGCCCCTTCCACGCCGTAGTGCGCGGTCACGGCGCCGAGACCGACCTGAACGACGATCAAGGCCGCGACGACCCAGAAGTACTTTGGCACCGCACGCATCGAGGGCGTGGGCGTGAGCGCCAGCAGTGGATCGTCGCCCGGAACCTCGCTCGGCGCCTCCTCGCGATGACGCTGCACAGCGAAGTACCACGCCAGCGCCCCGACGCCCGCCAGCAGGAGCACGAAGCTGACGACCGACCAGACGATGATCGCCCCCGTGGGGCGATTGCCAACGAGTTCCTCGGCCGGCCAGTTGTTCGTGTAGCTGATCGTCGAAGCCGGACGGTTGGTGACGCAGGCCCACGATGCCCAGAAGAAGAACGCGTTGAGCGCCTGCTGGCGCTCCGCGCTCTTGATGGTCATGGCGGGAATTGCGTAGGCGTCGCGCAGCTCCGTGAGCGCCGGATCGTCGCCGAACAGCGCGGCGTAGTGGGCGCTGACAACGGCGATCGCGGCGGCGCGCCGCGCAGAGATGGTCAGATCGCCCGATGTACTGTCGTAGGTATTGGTTCGCAGCTCCTGCCGCAGGCGCTCCTTGAGGGCCGCCTGTTGTTCGTGCGGCAGCTCGGCGAAGGTGGTGCCGCCATCGAGGACGGTCCATGCCTCCAGAAGCGCTACGGCCTCCCGGTGCAGCCAGTCGGCCGACCAATCCGGCGCGACGTACGCGCCGTGGCCCCAGACGGTGCCCAACTGCTGGCCGCCCATGGACTGCCAGACGTTCTGCCCGTCACGGATGGTCTGCCCGGTGAACAGCACTTCGCCCTGGTCGGTCACCACCCGTTGGGGGATCGGCGGCGCCTGGCGGTAGAGTTCGTATCCGTAGTAACCGAGCGTCACGAAGGAACCGGCGACGACGATCGTCAGGGCAGCCCAGTGCTTGCGGTACGGCATGATCTCACTCCTGCGTCACTTCCGGGCTGAAACCGCCGTCGGTTGGGCGTCCGGCTTGACAAGGGGGAGATTAGACGTTTATATGCCGGATGTAAAGGTCCAAATATCCTGAATTGGGGCAGGCATGATCTCACAGACCGCCGAGTATGCTCTCCGGGCCATCGTTGCCCTGGCTCAGAATCCCGCGCCGGTACTTCTTACGCCTCAGATCGCCCGTGCGACCCGGATCCCGCCGGCCTACCTGTCGAAGATACTGCAAACACTGAAGCGGCATGGGCTTGTGAAATCGCAGCGTGGCGTCGGCGGGGGATTTTCGCTCGTCCGACAGCCGGGTGAGATGACAGTGCTCGACGTCGTGAATGCGGTGGATCCGCCACGGCGTATCGACCGCTGTCCCCTCGGCATTGAGAGCCACGGGACCAACCTCTGTCCGCTGCACCATCGCCTGGATGTGGCGGCCGCCGCGGTGGAGGAGTGTTTTGCGAAGACAACGATTTCGGAGGTCCTCCACGCACCCGGACGCAGTACGCCTCTTGTTCAGTTGAAGGATCCCAAGCCGGTCACCGATGGGTCGGGGACGCGCTGATTTGCGCCCCGCGCCGCCTGCCCACCCAGGTTCGCCATCACCCGATCGAACCCCTGCTCCGCATCACCGTCGGCGAACTTGAGCTCGCCCGCGGTGACCTGTAGTAAAAGCGCCGGGGCGGAGCACCGCCCGTCGGCGAAAACTCGATCCAACGCGGTGCACGGAGATGGCCGTACCATGTTTGGCCACCATTACCCCGGCCTGCCCGTCATCCGCCGATGGACACCATGGCGCGGGGCTGCACGCGTCCGGATGGCGCTTTGGCGGCGACGGCGGACTCGATAAGCGCGGCGGCGCCCTGTTCGTCGAACGCGCCGTCGCGCCAGGCGACGGTCATATCCACGAAGCGCTGATCGAGAAGGCAGGGGTAGAGTCGCCCGTCCACGACGAGCCGGATGCGACGGCACGAAGCACAGAACGGCTCGCTGACCGGCGCGATGATCCCGATGATGCCCGATGCCCCTGTGCCCGTGGCCAGGTAGCGCTCGGCGGTCTCGCCCGGCGCCCGCGGAAGCGGCTGCAGATCAAAGACAGCGGCGAGATGGGCGCGAATCTCCCGGGCCGGCACGAAGTGCAGGCGGGCGAACTCCGCGGCCGGGCCGATCGGCATCGCCTCGAGGAACCGCATCTCGGAGCCGCGGCGCATCGCCCACGTCGCGAGTTCCACGAAGTCGGCGTCGTTAACGTCGCGCAGGGCTACCGCGTTGAGCTTGGGCGGGGCGAACCCTGCGCGCTGTGCCGCTTCGATCCCCGCGAGGACGTCTGCCAGCGAGCCGCCGGTCAAGCTGCGGTAGGTCGCCGCGTCGAGCGTGTCCAGCGAGACGTTGAGCCGATGCAGCCCCGCGGCGCGGAGGTCCGCAGCATGCTCGGCAAGCCTTCGGCCGTTGGTGGTCATGGCGAGCGTAAGACCTGGGCACAGTGCGTGGACCAGGGCTATCAGCGACGCCAGCGATTCGTGCATCAGCGGCTCGCCCCCGGTGAAGCGAATCCGGGCGAGGCCGTACCGACGCCAGAGGAACGCGGTGAACTCCGCCCGCTGCTGGTCGCTCAGTCCGGTCGCACGCGGTGTCGATCCGCAGGCGGTCGGACGGCAGTACGCACAGCGGAGGTCGCAGGCGTCGGTCACCGACAGGCGCAAATGGTCGATGCGCCGCCCGCAACCGTCGACGAGTTCCTCAGACCTGAAGGGGTCCGGCGGCCGAAGGACAGGACTGGCGGTCATGGGCGACAGGCTGACGTTCGGCATGAGACCCTCGCAGACAAACGCGGGCTATGGAAACTGGGCAGCCGGATACGCTGCTTCGAGGTCGTCCGCGATCCGCAGCAGGTAATCGCGATGCCGGCCCTCAAACGCGCGACACCCGCTCTCACAGAAGCGCGCCGCGAGCTGACCCTGATCATCCTCCGACAGCACCTGATCTCCCATGCGGAACAGGATGTTGTCCTCCTTGAAGATATGATTCGTCAGCAGAGCGACATACTCGCCGGCCGCGGCCCTGAATTCGGCTTGTGCGGGCCTGTCGCCGCGGGCGGCAGTGTCGAGCGCGTCGTGCATGCGCCGGGTGAGCCCTCGGGCCAGTTGATGTTCGTGGAGCATTACGCCGATGGGTCCACCGTTCTTGGGGATTCCGCGGGATATCAGGACGGGAAACAGCAGGTCCTCTTCCTTCGCGTGGTGGCAGGCATCCGCGAACAGTCGCAGAAACTCGACGCAGCTGCGCAGCCCATCGACCGCGAACTCGCCGGTGCGGTCCAACCGAACCATGAGATAATCGAGGACGCGGATCACCCGCAGGATGACCTGGTGTTCCGCACGCAGCACCTGACATGGTCGGTTATCGTGGGCTGCCATCATCGGGTCTCCGCGATCGCGCTCACCGGACCGCCGGCGGCCGCTGCCTCCGACCGGGTCCGACGCGATAAGGGGCCGGCAGGCACCGGGCAGTGGTCGGTCTCGATGGTGGCGATCGTCTGGACCCCTGGGGGGCGGGCGTCAACGACCCCGGCGAGGAGAGATTCGAACTCTTGCGGTCGCCGGGCGATTGACAGCATCACGTCGTGGCGAAGCCCTTCCACCGTGAAAGCAAGGTCGAACCAGCGCTGCGGCGGCGCCTGCCCCTGAAGCGTGAAGGCCCGGATGAAGGCGGCGGCGAGCTGCTCGGCCCCGCCGGCCGGGACTCGTTGAGCCATCAGCAGGCGGGATTCGACGTAGATGTCCCACAGCACGCGATACCGATCGCGAACGGGTTGATCAAGCCTCGGAAGTCGGGCGAGCTCCTTGGCGTCATATCCGAAGGCCGGATCGATCATGTCGCAGACGTGCAGCAGTTCGCGGCGCAGCATCGGCGCGGTGGATGCGAAATCCACCAGGGATTCGGCACAGAGCACGATCAGCAACGTGCGCGCGGCGTGTCCAGCGTCATCCTCTTCGCGCCGAACGAAAAGCTCCGCCAGCTCGTCCGCCCGACGTGGAGCCGTGCGAATCCGGCAGACGTCGATATTCGCTGCGAGCAGCGGGAACGCCGCGATGAGACGGGTCGGCGGCCGGCCCAGATCCAGCGCCTGGAAGCACCGGCTGAAAGCATCGGCGAACGCCCGATCGCGACGCTCCAGGTCGTCCAGCCGGTAGATGGGGTCGATCTCCGCGTGGAGTGCAGCCGCAAGCGTCGCGTCGGCCTGAACGGCCAATCGGACGGCGCGCTCAACGAGTGTCGGTTCGTATTCGAAGCGCATCAAAGCCTCGCCCTCCTCCCGCTACCCTGCGGTATCGATGTGCAGCGCGACGTACCGGTCGCGCGCTCCCGGTGCCGATTCCTCCACGCCGCATTCGAAGGGCGTTTCGGCATCCTCGGCCGCTGGACTGAGATCAAGCCAGACCGGTCCGGGCGGGACGTCGACCCGGACGCACTCGGCCGGGAGGAATGTCTGAAGGAACCCGGCGATTGCGGCGTAGAGGCCTTCGGGGGCCGCACTGGCCAGCCGCCGAGCGAACGCAGGGATCCAAGTTGCCAGATGGTCGCGCAGGAATAAGCGCTGCGCATCGGTCGTCGCGCGGAGCAGCTCGGCATCGCCTTGGTCGATGGCATGGGCCTCCTTGGCGGACAGGATGCTCATGAACTCGAACTCGACAGCCGCGTGATCACACCGCTCCGCATCCCAAGCCGCAACCGCCAGGCCGAACGCGGCGTAGAACCCTGCGATATCTGCCAGATCGGGCGCCCGCTGCACGATTTCGCCCGCACCGTACTCCAGTTCATACGGCGGACACTTGCCCCGCACAGCATGTCCGAAGAGCGCGGCGTACTGACTGCGCACCTCGTCCATCGCGGCGGCCTGCCGAGCGACGTCCGGATCACAGCACGACGACAGAGCATCGAGGATCGCATCCACCTCCGGTTGTGGGCCGAGCCCCCGCCGGGCCTGCTGTCCGAACGCGATGACGGCGCCCAGTGCGGAGGCCCAGTCGTCGCCCGGAAAGCGCAGGCCAGCGGCGAGCAGCGTGTACGCCGCCGCTCGCGCCAAGGCCGATCCGGCATCCGCAGGTTGTTGACTGCTCAACATCGCGAAGTTCCTCCCCGGGATTGATGCCTCTCAGGGCCGCCCGGCGCTCGCTAGATCGAGTTGGCATGGGCGGACGGACGCACGTGGACCGGTTCTTCAATCTGGGTGCGGAAGATCTCGTCGCCCTTGCGATTGAAGGCGATGACCGTGTCGTTGAACATCTCGTACAGCCGCCCGCCACGCGAAGACTCGTAGACCTTCGGACCCTGCTCGATTTCGTATCGGGCGATGATCTGGTTGGACCGTCGGAAGAGCTGGAGCACGGCGAGCAGTTCGCGATCCGGATTTCGGTAGCGCTCCACGGCCCCGGCCACACCCGGCCCGAACATCTGCTCCAGGTATGGCAGTGGAACCCATCGCGGCGGGATGTAGAATCCGTTCGGCTCGGTGCCGAACTGGGGGTACAGCGGCAGGGCGACCTTCGCGACGTGGACCATGTAGTAGAGCGGATTGTAGCGATCTTCCGTCCAAGTATTGTCAGGATTGACCTTGACCAGGCCCTGCATACGCACCTGGCCGATGCACGCCTCCATGCACCGCGTCTCCAGCGGAATACCCTGCGTTTCGGCGTCGGATGCTTCCACGCGAGGGTAGCAGCCGATGCACTTCTCACTCGTGCGCGTCGTGCCACGATAAAGTGACTTCTTGTAGGGACAGGCCTCCACGCACTTGCGATAGCCACGGCATTCCTGCTGGTCGATCAGCACGATGCCGTCTTCGGGGCGTTTATAGATGGCCGTCCTCGGGCAGGCGGCCAGGCACGCCGGATACGAGCAGTGATTGCACAGCCGGGCCAGGTAGAAAAACCACGCCCGGTGCTTCGCGCCGCCGTCGATGCTCTCGCCCCCGCCGAAGTCCATCGGCCGCGACGGACCGTGCTGGACAACGTCCTCATGGATGTTCGGCGCACTCCACTCCTCGTCCGTCGGCAGGTAACCGAGCACCTGGTTCGGCTGATCTCCCTGGGCGATCATCTGAGGCGACTCAAAAACCGTCTTGCCGTCAAAGCCGCCGTAGGGCCGCCGCGGATCATCGCCAGGCTTGCCGGACCAGCGCTGCCCGTCGGGATTCGCCCGCTGCAGCAAATCGAGGATCTTCACGTCCCAATGCTGGGGGTAACCGCCGTAAGGCTTCGTCTCGACGTTGGTCCACCACATGTGTTCCTGGCCCCGCGCGAAGGTCCAGGTGCTCTTGCAGGCCATGGTGCAGGTCTGACAGCCGATGCAGCGGTTGATGTTGATGACGAACGCGAACTGTTCCTTCGGCGACGCCTCGGGATACGGGTAGCTCATCGATCGACCGAGCTGCCAGTTATAGACGGAGGGCATAATCCGACTCCTTGCGATCACGGCGGCTTTACCGACCGCAATCGACTATGATTTCCTTCATTCGATCACGGGAAGACCGAGCCCGCCATCGCCGCGGCGAACCAGCTCGAGCCGCTCCGGCGGACGCAGCCGCAGGCCGGCGTACTCTGCGATCATTGCTCGTATCGCCTCCTCGCCGAGGGCCTGATACGCCATGTAAGGCCCGACATAACCGCTGACCCGGAACATCTTCAGCAATCGGTCCTCGTCAAAACCAAGCCGAAGGTACTCTTCGATCATGCAGGCGGCCATCTCCCGCACGGCCGAGTCGTCGCTCGTCTCGAACGCGACGCCGGTGATAGTCATCGGATCCACGGGATCGGGGTCGTCGTAGGGCATGGCATGCTTCTTTCTGGTGAGAGGTTGCCTCTAAGGCCCGCTACTCCTCGAACACGTCCGCCGCGGTGCCGTACGCGCCGACGAACCCGCCGGCCAGGTACCGCATCATCACGTCGCCTTCGGCCGCCGGAGACATCCCCGTCGTGGCGGGAGCCCAGACACCCTTTCCACCAAGTCCACCGTCTTCCGCCTTGGTCACGCGCACCAGCGTTTCCTTGGGCACGGTGTTGACGGCGTGATTGTCGGCCTCTCCGCCGAAGATGAAGCCCATGAAGACCTTCGCCTTGTGGAACAGCGTGTCAGTCTGATGCATGGGCATGTGCCAGTTGCGCGTCACGCTCTGTTGCGAGCCGTAGCGTACGTTCGCCTGATAGCCGTCGCTGGAGAGCGCCCGGCCGTCCTTGCGGGACTCATGCGCCTTGACGCTCTTTTCGGTCGCGATGTACGGCGCGTGCTTCATCATGATGACGCTGTAGGGATACGCCGGGTTGTACACCGCCCGGAGCATCAGCCGGGCGACCTTGTAGTACGGATCCGCAGGATGGGCGTTGCGATAGGGACGGTCGGCGGGGTTGGCGTCGACGTAGACGTAGTCGCCCTCGCGGATCCCGAGGTCCTTCGCGGCCGTCGGGTTCATGTGGAGCTGGTGCTCACCGACGTACGGACTTCGCCGGTCCATGCGATAGGGGTCGCCGAAGCTGCTGTCGTAGATCTGATGCCAGTCGACGTTGCTCCACGAGGAGTGCACGCGGTGTCTCGTCTTCGGCGTCAGGCAGTAGAATTGGAAGCCCTTCTCCCACAGGAAGTTTCGGGTGACTTTCGCCTCACGCCACGTCATGCGCACATTGCGCACGGTTCGATCGTCCCAGTGCTCGGCGTCGAGGGGGATGCCGTAGTCATTCGGCCTGACGTAGGGATTCCCGGAGATGATCACGTTGGGCAGGAACGGTGTCGCCTCGGGGCCCTCGCGGTGCACGATGAAGTTCTCGCCGTACTCGATCGCCTCGGGCACATCGGCGTAAGCATGGAGCCGACCGGTGTCGGTGTGGAAAGGTTCGTCGTCATGCACCTGCTCGTAAAACGGGATCCGCGGGTAGGTCCTGAAGAGCATCAGCGCGCCGCCGGGAGGTCCGTACTTGCCCGCCATGATGTCCTCAAGCCGATACCCCGTCGTCGTGGTCGATGAATCGAGCAGCCGTTGAATGTAGACGCCGCGTTTGCCTTCGTATTCGAACTTGAAGTAGTCCCGGAAGCGCTGGTCACCGGTCTCGTCGGCCAGAGCCGATCCGATGCCGGCCAGAATCGCGAAGTCGTCTCTGGTATCGAAGATCGGCTTGATGCCGCCCTTCCAGATCTGAAGGAACGGGTTGGAGCAGGATGCCGTAATCTCCAGATCCTCGAACTCGACCCAGCTGTTGGCCGGGAGCCCGATGTCCGCGTACTGCACCGAGGCCGTCATGACGATGTCCTGGGCGACGATCATCTCGATCATCGGGTTGACATTCTTGAACATGTCATAGCAGTGCTTGGCGTTGTTGAAGAGGTTGACATTGACGAACTGGAGCACCTTGGTCGGCGACGGCATGTGGGTCTTGCCCGTGAAGACCTTGCGCCCCTCCTTCGGTGTTTCCACAATCAGGGGTCGATCGCCGTGGTTCCAGTACGCCGGCTCCTCGTCCTTGGTGTGAGCGTGGGCAATGATGTCCCGGCCGTGGGCCTTCTCATCGAGGTTGGGATGGAACGGATCCTCGGCCACCCAGCCCTTGAAGCCCGGGCCGGTGATCTTGCTGCCCTGAAACAGGGCGGACTTGTAGTTGCCCGCCCATCCATGCACGCCGGCACCGGGACGGCCGATCTGCCCGGTGAGCATGACGGGCAGGTACGCCGCGCGGTTCGACTCGGTCGCATGGAACCAGTGGTTGATCCCTTCGCCCTGGTGGATGCTCACCGCACCGCCGGCGGCGGACGTCTCCCAGATGTCGCTGGCGAGCCGCTCGATCATCTCCGCCGGCGAGTGCGTGATATCCGCGACCGTCGCCAGGTCGTAGTCCTTGAGGTGAATCTGGTACATCGTCCAGAGCGTGCAGACCTCGACCTCGGCGCCGGTCACCAGCTTCAGCGTCCACGTGCCCTCCAGCGCGGGTTCGATGCCTCGCGCGGCGAGGCGCTTGCCGACGTCGTCACGTGTGATGGCTGCCGGCTTGTTCGTCCGGGCGTCCCACACCACGCGGTCACCGAGCTTGGCGTGCTGTTCGGGCGTCAGCCCCTGCACCTTGTAACTTGGTCCATCCTTGGCCAGCGTGGTGCGATAGCCGGGGAAGACCTCGTCCGCGCGGAGGCGCTGCAGCGTGTCGGTGCGGACCAGCAGCGGGAAGTCGGTGAACTGCTTGACGAACTTCTCGTCATACCAGTGGTTGTCGATCATGAGCCGAGTGACGCCCAGCCAGAGGGCGGCGTCGGTTTGCGGCCGGATGGGCACCCAGTAGTCCGCCTTCGTGCTCGGCGGCCCGTACTCGGGAGCGATGACGACGATACGGCCGCCGCGCTCCATGCACTCAATGAACCAGTGTGAGTCGGTAAGCTTGTTCTCGACCAGGTTCTTGCCGTTCATGATGATCAGCTTGCTGAACCGCAGGTCGTTGAAGTCGCAGTCGCTGTTCTGGAGGCCGTGTACCCAGGGCTGGCCCGGCGTCTGGTCACCATGCCACGTGTAGTTGGACCAGTTGCGCCCGGCTTTCGCCTGCTCCGGCTTGACGCCACGGATGGATGCATCGAGCAGCGCGAGCGAGTTGTTGAGCCTGTACATCCCGTACTTGCCAATCACGCCGGTCAGCCCCATGCCGCCGCGCATCTTGATCGTCCGCGTGCCGGCGCCCTCCATCTCCGCGATCATCTCTTCGGGATATCCCTGAGCGCGCAGCTTCGCAGCGCCCTCTTCACCGCTGTACCGACGGGCGACACTGACATAGCCTTTGGCCACATAGCGAAGCACTTCGTCCCATGGAATCCGCAAGTGTACGTCATCGCCCCGGCTGTCGAACTTGTACTTCGAGCGATTGCCGTCCACGTCGAGATCGGGGAAGCCCGCGTCGGCCCACGCCTTCCAGCCTTTGCGGATGATCGGGTGTTTCAGCCGATAGGGGCCGTACACCAGCCGGTGAAACGTGTACCCCTTCGCGCATTGGCGAGGGTTCCAGTTCGCCGTCGCGTGGTTGCCGTAAATGTCAGCATAATTCTGGTAGTCGTACTGCGCACCCATGCGCACGATAATCCCGTTGCGGACGTGCGCCGTGACGCGACAGGCATGCGTATCGTTGGGTGAGCAGACCCAGCTGAACGTCCGGTCAAACCGGTACTGGTCGCGGTAGATCTTCTCCCAGTCTCGCGCCGGATAGTGCGCGAGGGGGTTGACGATGTCCGGACGAAATGCGAGCGACCTCAGCGGCAAACCGATCGCACTGATCGCGCCGACCGCCGCACCGGCGGTCTGGATGAACTCGCGACGGGTTACACCCTTCTTGCTTCTTGCCATGGGAAGTACCTCTCGCTGCAAGTTGTGCGCAGGCTATTACTCGATGACGAGCTTCTGCCAGATGCTGATGTTCTTCTTGCCGTCGCGATCCCCCGCGCTGCCGTTCCAGATGGCGAACGAGACGGGCAGATAGTCGCCCGGTCGGAATGCGCGCTCGTCGTTTACGCAATGGTGATCGTCACCCGACAGGAACTGCATGCGCCGCCGGATCTGCACGTACCACACGCCGCGTTCGTAGACGGCCGCCCCCTGTACGATCTGCGCTTCGATCGGTTTGCCGGCCAACGTGCCCGGGCCACGGGCCACGAGGCATTCCACCGACGTGGGCATACGCGGATCCGCCACGATGTTGCCGGCGCCCCAGGCGGAGATGAATAGCGGGTCGTGCGCCTCGAGCGGCGCTTTGACCCAATCCACGCCGTCGGCGACATTCCGAGGCTCAGCCTGCTCGGGGTATCCGTCCACGATCCGATCGGGGAACGCATCGTCGACATCGTGGTAACCATCGGCCAAATTCCGCTGACGGTCGGCCTTCCACATCCAGATGTTCACGCCCCCTTCGTCGCCGGCGCTGCCCATGTAGAACGGTGGATCGCTCGACAACGAGAACTGGACCGCCACGGCGTCGCGAAACTCGCGCTGACGCACGGCCGAATCGTCTTTGGTCGGGTCGATCCACGCGAGCCGCATCGCAATCTCCTCGCCGTCGTGCAGCGCCTGGACGACCAGTCCCTCCACGCGGTTCTCCGTCCACCACAGCGGGGTGAGGCCGACGTACAGTGCTCGCGCCTGTTCCCAGGCGGGGTCCAGCGGCCCTTCGGGAAGCGGCCCGCGGATGTTGGGCGCCGTCAGCGTGCCCTGCTGGAGTTGGGCTCGTTCCTGCGCGCCTGGACGGGCGAACGACTGCACGTAGTGAACCAGATCCCACAACTCATCCGCAGAGTAGACCCCCTCCGACGCCGGCATCGGCGTGCCGCGAACGCCCTTCAGGATTCTCGCGTAGAGCTGATGGCCCTCGTTGCCGCCCTTGAATACGCCGCTCACGAACGATCTTGGCGGCACGGGGTAGCCTTCCGGGTCGAACTTGACCATCCCCGACACCGGCTGGCCGTCGGCCCCATGGCATATGGCGCAGCCCTCCAGATACAGTCGCTGGCCACGGAATCGTCGGACGTCGTCAAACGGAGGCTCCGGCGGGACGGTCAAGGCCGGACCGGGGGTAACCCGCTCCGCCAGACGTTCCTGGACCTCGCTCTCGCGAAGGGTGCCGCGGCTGACCCACTCGCGCAGCAGGCTTTCGGTCCCTTCCGCATGAAAGGCACGAACCACGCGCACCAGCGCCTGAAGATCGGGGTCGGGAAGATGGCCCCACGGCGGCATGGCCGAACCGGGCATGCCCTTGCTGATCGTGCGCAGCAGGTCCGCGTCGGACGGAATCCGATTGACCGTGGTGGAGAGCTTGAAGTCGCCGACCAGGAAGTTGCGCGGACGCGGGTTCATCACGTGGGCAAACTTCCCAGCCCCATCACCCTGCTCGCCGTGACAGACGGCGCAATACTTCCCGTAAACCTGCTGTCCGCGCAACATTTCGCCATCCACCTGCTCGGCCGGTGCCGCCGCGGGAGGCGCTGCACTTTCGGCCGCCAGTTCGACCGGCCGCTCGACCGGGTCGGCCGCCACGGAGGCGCCCAGCATGGCCGCCGCGGCCGGGGCGGGAGCGGGACGATGGTCCCGGGCGCACGCACCAAGCCCGGCCGCTGCGAGAGTCGCACAGACGAAAGCCGACAGGCCATGGCACCGCCGGCACGCGCGGGATCGACGAGCGATCATTTTTTTCTCCTGGTCGCACGGACGCGAGGCGGGGGCTTGAGGGGGGCACTCACGTCAAGGATAGAGGTGTGGTTGAGAAAATCATCAAAGGCCAGCTTAACGAGCTTCCAACGGTCATGGCCGCGGCAGGGGTTCACCTCGCAGCAGACGTCATTGCCGAAGGGACAGACGCGGGCATTCTGTTGGCAGTCTTCAAAGGGGGCGAGGACATCGTGGAGTGTGATCTGCTCGGGCTCTCGCGCTAGGCTGAAGCCGCCTCCCGGGCCGGGAACGGAGTGAAGCACGCCGCCGCGAACCAGTTGCCGCAGGATGGCCGACAGGTACGTGGCCGGAACGCCGGCCCCGGCCGCGATGCGCTGACTGGGCAGGGGCCAGTCCGGCTTATGGTCCGCGAGGTACAGCATCGCCCGGAGTGCGTAATGGCTTGTTCGGCTCAGCATGACGGCTCCCGCAGAATCGTCTATATCTATATATATAACTCGGCGTTCCCGGCGTGTCAACTTGAATTTGGCGCAATTTGGAAGCTTTTTCGGGGCGGTCAGGGGCCGGCCGCGAAGGTCTTCCGAAGGTGCTCGCGGAGCGCAGCGGTCCGCTCGTCCCCCGGCTGCAGCTCGTACGCCCGCGCCATCGCCCGGCGGGCTCCCGCCTCGTCGCCGGACATCATGCACGCCACGGCCAAGTTGTAGTGCCCATCGCCGAATTCGGGGTTGATCCTGACCGCCGCCTGAAGATGGTCGATACCCCCGGCCAGATCGCCTCGCGCCACGAGCAGCGCCCCAAGGTCATAGTGCGCCTCGACGAAATCCGGGCGGCTCGCGAGCGCCTCGCGCAGCAGGGTTTCGGCCTCCGGGCCCTGCCCCAGCTTGAACTTCACGCCCGCCAGTCCATAGGAAGCCTCGGCGCTGCGCGGGTTCAGCGTGATCGCAGCGCGGTACTCGCGTTCGGCCTCGGGGAGGTGCCCGAGTTGCCCTAGAGCCCGGGCGAGCAGCATCCGGAATCGGGGTTCGCCGGGCCGCTCACCAACGAGCCACGCCGAGGCGCGTGCCGAATCGGCCCAGCGCTGAACGGAGGCGTACAACTCCGCCAGGTTCGATCGGGTTACCACGGTATGCACGAGCCCGTAGCGGTCGGCGAACTCGAGCCGCTCGACAGCCTTTCCGGCCAGGGTGTCATTCGAGGGTTCACCCTGCGCGATACGCGCGCCCTGGTGCTGCTGGTAAAGTCGCCGCCCGGACCACTCGTGAAAGTGAATGAGCCCGCCGTGGACCACCAGGCCCAGCGCGACCGTTGCCACCCCGAGGAAGCCCCAGCCGGCGGGCCGAAGCCGACGGTTCGCCTTGAGCTGCCAACGGTTGAACTTGACGGCATCGCGCACAACCAGGCGGAGCATGACGATGACGGCATACGCAACGACTGCCCCGATCGCCATCGAGAGAAAAAAGGGCATGACTCCATACAGACCGCGCAGCGCGAGCAGCACGGCCACGAACACCACCCCCATCAGCGCATCTTCCCACACGCCGAAATTAAATCGCTTGCGAACCGCCGTCTCATTCAGCGTCAGCGTCACCAACGAGGGCTTCCCAAAGCCGTAGAAAAGTGCCTGATTGGGACAGACGGCCACGCAGTCCATGTCTTTCATGCACGCCGGATCGATGATCGTCCCGTAGCGCTGCACCTCCTCGTGAACACGAACGTGGGAGCTGCACACGGCCGTGCAGGCGCCGCACTGCGCGCAGTCACCGTTCACGCGGATGCGCCCTGGCGCAACACGATCCGCCAGCGCGAACACGGCCCCGTAGGGGCAGCCGTACTGACAGAACGACCTCGATCCCAGGATATACACCATCACGAAGCCGACGAAGATGAATGTGCAGATCGCCACCCCCGCACCGGGCAGGTTGCGCCAGTAATCGGTCGTGACGAAGGACGCCCATCCGGCCGCATCGTCCGCCAGATGCAGCCGCGGCATCGGCTCGCCGCGCCACATCCTGACCGCAACGGGCCACAGAAACATGTACAGCGCCGCGCCCACAGGCACCCAGAGCAGAAGGCGGCTGCGCACAGCTTTCGGCTTGATCCGGAGCTTGCCCAACAGCCACGAGGACAGGTCCTGGAGCGCCAGAATGTGGCAGCCCCACGAGCAGAAGAACCGGCCGAATACCGCCGTTGCCGCGACGGCGATCGCCATGAAGATGAACCCCGCCGTCACGATACCCAGCTCGATCGTGTAGACGACCTCGTTCAGCTCCAGCGGTGCCAGCGTCCGCCCCGACACTCTCCAGTGCAGCACGTGGGCGGCCATGAGTACGTAAACCAGCAGCAGCGTGCCCGCTCGCCACCGGCTGTAGTTCCGTGGCGCAGCCTGGCGGGACCTCTCCCGACTGCGGCGGCGAGGGTGTCGCGATTCAGAAGCCCTGGAGGCGCGTCGAACGCTCATGGCGGCTCCTACGGATAGAAGACCCGTTGCAGCAGCACGTAGTCGACTAGATCGACGTCCCGATCGCCGTCGAAGTCAAAGCAGGCGCAGCCGTCCGCCAGCACTGCGCCCGGCGCGGTCTGGCAGGCGACCTGGGCGGCGTAGTCGCTGAGCGTCACGCTCCCATTGCCATCGAAATCGCCGCGCTGAAACGGCTGCACCACCAGCGTTTCGGTGGTGATCAGCACGGGGGGACAGCGGCCGGTCCGCTCCCAGAGCGAGTGGAGGATATCGCCCCAGTCATCGGTCACGTTTGCGTCTCGCAGGGCTTCGATGTAGTGTCGCGTTACCGTGGCGTAGAATACCGACGCCTCGACGCGCGCCGCCCCCTGGGGCAGCCAGAAATCCGTGTCGTCCCAGTACTGCCCGTCGGCATACACGGTCCCAACCACCGGTGCCCCGCCCGCCTCGAAGGTTGCGTTGTTGAACCCGCGCGGCGGAATGCGGTTGTCTTTGACGATGGTGTCCGCCAGCGACATCCGCGTCGTGGCCCCGGGCTGCAACCCGAGAAGCCCGGCCGCGTACTCGCTGAGGCCGATGTGCATCTCGTAGACTTCCGTCGTGGCCTCGTCCAGCTCGCCCTCCTCGGCGTCATAGTGCCCGTACTCACGAATCAACTGATCCGCAGCGTCGAAGACCTTCACGTTTACCCACACGCGCCGCCCCTCGATGTGGCCGGTGGGCAGCTTGTGCCCCGACTCGTTGATCACCCGCGTGCGCACGGTTCCGCAGGCCTGGGTCAACTCAAGCGTCGCCGCGCGCTCAAGCATCTCGACGGCTTTCCGGCTGCCCTCCCGAATCAGGTTGACGTCAACCTCCGGGTCGTTCTCGTAGTGCATCGCAATGATGTCGAGGACCCAGGACGAAGCCCCGGCGAAGTCGTGGCGGGGGATACTAGGCCGATCCGGCCCGTAGTAGCAGACCTGACCCGATGTCCGGGGCATGTGGCAGTCCTGACAGGTGCTCACCACGGCCGGGCCGATGCCGCCGAAGCGTCCGCCCATGTCCACGCCGCCGTCCGCGAACGCCGACAACTTCCACTCGGTGTACGTCCGCTCGAGCGGGAACTGCTGGTGTGGATCCTGGATCGGCGAGGGCTGGTCGATCGCATTGTAGCGGAACGTGCCATCTGGCTGTTTCGAGATGGCAAGGTTGCCGACATCGTGGCAGGTGCCGCAGAACTCGCTTGTCCTGTGAAACGGCGAATAGACCGTGACGTGCGGAGCCATCGTCGCGTCATCCAGGGGACCACGGCGGTGACCGTTCGGATCGAGCACGAACATCGAATTGCCGTAGAAGCCTGGAAGCTCCGACATCACGTTCAGGATCAACTCATCCTCGGGCGGACTGATCCCCGGCTTGAAGATCGGGTCGACCATCGAGTGGCACAGGTGACACGTCACGCCGTCGCGGTCGATGGGATCGAGGGTGCTGCCGTCCGCCTGGTTGGCGTGACCCGTCACGATCGACATGGGCACGTGACAGCGAAGGCAGTAATAGCCGACATTGGCCACATCCTGATTGGCCGTCGTCATCTGGGCGAAGAACAGCGGATCCCGACCCGCCTGGCCCATCAGGCTCCCCTGCCAGTTCGCGTACGGCTCGGTCTGCGGATTGAAGTTGCCGTGGCACCAGATGCACTCGTTCGACGTTGTGATACGCCCCGGCAGGATATCACCAACCTGGGTGCCGGGCGTGTGGAAGTCGAGCAGGGTCATCGGCACGAGCGCGGCGCCGGCCATCCCGGCCATGCCGAGCAGCACCAGAACCGTCAGTCGACGAGTTCGACGGTTTGCGGCGGAATCCTTGTGAGCGGTCATCTTTCACTCCTTGGCCTCTGTTGATGAAGCAAGAGAACAGTCTTACTAACCGTCGGACGCCGACGGCACGTCCTGATGCGTCTCGCGGGTACGATCCCTGTATCTGGCCACCGCGAGGAACAGGACGGCTTCCTCGCGGCTGGCGTGGTGCTCAAGAACGTGCTTGAGGCGACGCTCCTCCTCGATCAGCGCAATCAGCTGCGCGGCCGGCCGACCGCTCGCGTCGGTCCGATCGAGGCGATCAGCGACCGCCGCGAACAACTCGCGGATCAGTCGATGCTCGGAGCGGAACAACCCCCCTGACACACCGCCAACCGTTCGCCGCGCTGCCTCGTAAGCCGGAATGACGGAAGCCTCCTCCTCGCACATGTGCACATCCAGCTCTGCACGGAGCTGATCAAACAGCAGCCGAGCGTCGTGGAGGCGAGCCTCCACAAGCGCGATCTGGTGCTCCTCCATCAGCGCCTTGAACCGTGCATGATCCGCCGCCAACCGGGCTAGATCGTCGCACACTTCCAGTTGCTCCGTCATGGCGATGCCACTCCTGCGGCGACTGCCGCCTCGGGACGAGCCGGTACCGGATAAGCCGCCACGTGCGTCAGTTCGAAGGTCTGATTGATCGCAAGGCCGTCGCGAAGCAGCTCCGAGCCATCCGGCCACACCACGCGAAGTCGATCCACGTGCTCAGCGTCGCCAAGGCCGAAATGCAGGACGGTCTCGTCCTGCGACAGGTACGACGAACTAACGCCGACCTCGGCCATCTGTGTCGTGGACCCGCACGTCACATACACCCTGGCGCCGAGCGCCTGCGTGTTGCCGCCGCGTTGGCGTAGGGCGATCCGCAGCCAGTTTCCCGTCTGCGGCGATGCGTTGTGCAGCAGGATCGCCTCCCCGCCGTGGACGACGAAGACGAGGTCCATGCGACCGTCGCGGTCGAAGTCGAGCTGGGCACCGCCCCGTCCGACGATCGGCTCGGCCAGACGCGGCGACGCAGACGCGGCCACGTCCACGAAACCGCCGCGATCCCGCTGCCACATGACCAAGGCCCGTTGCGCCACGAGCTGCGCATGGTCGGCCTTGTGCTCCATGGTGCTGCCGTTCACGATCCATAAATCCCGACGACCGTCGTTGTCGAAGTCCGCAAAGCCGGTAGCCCAGCCGACCATGTCCAGGGATATCTGCCCAAGCCCGAACTGGTCAGCCTCATCCATGAAGTACAATTCGCTGTCGCGCAGCATGGTGCCGGAACCGCCGAGCAGCATGTTGCGGTACAGGCCGTTCTCCTGCGCGATCCAGTGCGTGATGAACAGGTCATTGTCGCCGTCATTGTCGAAGTCAGCGACGGTGAGGCCCATTGCCCCGCGATAGTCGGCGGCCATCGATGACGCGCCGATGTCGGCGAACGTTCCATCGCCGAGGTTGAGAAACACGCCGTTCCTGGACACGTCGTTAGCCGTGTACAGATCGGGCCAGCCGTCGTTGTTCAGATCTGCCCAGCTCACGGAAAGGCTGCGACCTTCGGGATCGTCCACGCCCGCCTGTCGAGCCACATCCACAAACCGCGGTGAGGCTCCCTCGCCGTCGTTGCGAAACAGCGCGTTCGGCTGCGGCGGGCAGGACGAAGGATTCAGTGTATGAGGCTGCTCGGATTCGTACTGCCTGGCGGAGGCTTGACGATCCTGCTCCCGATACACGAAGTCAACGTATCGAGTAACGTAAAGATCAACGTCGCCATCGCGGTCGTAGTCTGCCCACGCGCAGCCCGCGCCGAACCCTCCATCGCCCAGCCCGCTCTCGGTTGTTACGTCGGTGAACGTCCCGTTGCCGTTGTTGCGCAAAAGGACGTCCGGGCCGTAGGCTGTGAGGTAGAGATCCAGATCCCCATCGTTGTCGTAGTCACCCCAGCACGCCCCCATTCCAAAACCAGCGAACCTGATTCCGGCCGCGTCAGTGACGTCCTCAAACCGCTCACCCGCGACGTTGCGAAACAGCCGCGAGCGCCCGGCCTCCGCGTCGATCGTGGCCCCGGTGGCGATGCTGCCGGCGAAGTTGACGAGGAACACGTCAGGGAATCCGTCGTTGTCGTAATCCCCGCACGCGACGCCGCTGCCCATGTCCTCCGGAAGCAGCGAAGCGCGCACGGCCGGAAAATGCCGGAAGCGCAAACCCTTCGCGCCGGTCACGTCCTCGAAGCGGAACGGCACCTCAGCGTCTTCGGCCCGCTGGGTCAGCACGCTGGTCAGGCCCGCCACATCAGCGCCAGCGGCGGGCACCGCGCGGCCGGCGGAGCGGCTCAGCCCGGCGATGACGGCCCCGGTCGCAAGCGTGACCCCGAGGCTCAGACCGCTCCATCGCAGCAGCAGCCGTCGTCGTTTGTCCTTGTGGCGGTTATTGGCCATGGCTGGTTACCGCCTGCAGATCGTCGCGACGCACGCGGACTGTTGCCTCCGCGTGGGCGATGTCCGTGACCTCGCTGCGCATCGCCGCCGCCTCGCCGAAGAGGCGATCGAGGAACGGGGCATTGAATTTGCAATACCACACTGTCGCCGTCACGTTCAGCTCGCCGCTCGACACGGCGGCCGGAAGACGGAATGCCGTGTCCTCCTCGGTGGTGAAGCGGAACTGCTGCTGGGGATCGGAGGGCTTGGCGGGGCACTCGAAGACAAAGTCGGTTGCGTCGGTAAAGCCGGGGAACAACACGCGCTTGTAACGCGCCCCGACCATTTCCCACAGCTCGTGCTTCCCGATCAAGTCACCCGTTCTGTCGATCAGCTCAGCCTTCCACACGATTCGGGGGTTCACCAGGTAGCCTTGGGCGTCCGGCCTGGCCGACGCGAACACAATGGCGCCGTACTCGTCGCGTACCGTGACTTCGACCCAGCCCTCGATCATGTCCATCGGGCCGGTGGGGAAGTCGTGCCCCGTCTTGTTATTCGTGATGATCGACTGCACGCGGACCTCTTCACCCGGACGAACCTCTTCCGGCACGTTCAGGGACAGCCGCAGCACCGGGCCGGACGTCCAGCGGTCGGCGATTTCGGGAATGTCGATTTCGCCGCGCAGCCATTTCACCGTGAGTTCGCACTGTTCCTCCGCGCCCGGGAGCTTGTGGTGACGCGGCACGAACTGGTTGGCGCCGAGGAAGCGGTGGCTGCGATGCTTGCCGTCATCGGGGCTGCGGTTGGGATCGTCGGCGTCGCCGGCGGCCGGATCCTTCGAAGCCACCAGCGGCATGTGACACTCGCGACAGCCGATGGTGGCGACCGGATCGCCCTCGACGTGCCAGCGGCTCTTGCGCCAACTGTCGTACTGATTCTGCCCCTGGACCCATCCGACCGCGTTCAGTTCCGAATCGATGAACTGCTTGTGACACGCGCCGCAGCTCTCGGCCGTCTTGTAGAGGGGGCGGCTGTAGGATGAGACGTGCTGCCTCGGATACGCGCGGATGAGGAAGTCGGAAACCAGCTTGGCGAGCGGTCCGCCGTGGAACTCGCCGACGTAGCGATCGACCGCGGCGATCGTGTAGTCGCCATTGCCGCGGACGTCAGTCTGCACCGTGGTGTGACACGCCAGGCAGGAGACCCCCTCGTCAGCGCCTTCCACGCTGAGCGTGATGTTGCCGACGTTCTTCGAGCCGGAAAAGAGGGCGATCGGGTCGTGACAGCCGGCGCAGTACCGCGTGGCCTCCGGAGCCAGCTCCGCCGCCATGTTCTCCTGCACCTTCTGGAAGACGAAGTCCATCGAAGCGTAGCGGTGCGCGCTGGGCTCCCATTCCTCGAGGATCTCACTATGACAGCCGCTGGTACCGCAGCCGGCCGATCCGGAAAGTCGCCGAGGGTGAATCATGCCCGAGTGTCTAAACGCGTCGCGGGCCTCGCGCAGCGCTGCGTCGATCTGGTCGCGCTGGCGTGCGTCGAGATCGAAGCCGCCGATCAACCGCTCGGCCACGCCGACAACACCGACGTGCTCGTTTGGATCAGGCGTGTACCCCGCGAGAAACACGCCGGCCTGCGCCGGACTGAGCGCGTCGACCACGCCCGCTCGCAGACGCTGCTCAACCGCCCGCATGTCCTTTCGCGCGAGACTCGGGGCAAACGGACGATCGACGCCGTACCGGAAGCTGTAATCCGCAGGAAACGCCTCCACCAACGAAGGCTCGCGGTAGGCTGCCGAGGCCACAAGGCAGACGCCAACCAGCCCTCCGCTCCAGGCAGCGCTCTGCGCAAGACACGACCACCGGGCCAGGCTCATCATCCGGCGAGTCGGCGGGTGGTTTGTTCGCCGCGCCAGCAGGGTCGCCAAGTGCGCACCGAGACCGAGGATCAGCACGAACGTGGCGACGATGTGCACCAGATCCCACGTGAGCCCGATCCGCCGGCCGAAAAGCCCCTGCCACGTGAGCACCAGGCCTGTCACGATCAGGACGAGGAGAGCTGCGAGTGAGAAGTAACCCAGGAACTGGTAGTGGCTGAATTTCCCCCGGTATCGTTGCCGCCAATGGCGCATGACGTACCAACCGACCGGTGCCAGCATCAGCACGCCCAACACGGTGTGCAGCAGCACGCTGAACTGGTTGAGGTTCGAAAAGGGCAGCAGGTAGATGGACAGGCCCGTCACGGTCTCGAAGAGGAGAAGGCCCATAGTCGCGCCGGTCAGCGGGTGCCGCCACTCTCGCGCCGCGTTCGCCACCGCGTCGGACGCGCGAGCCGTGCTCGCCCCGGCGACGACTGGCCTAGTCACGGGCCGCGGCCCCTCAGCGCAGAATTGAGGAACGTCCATAGCTGAACCCTCGCAAGGCTGTGGAATATATCTCTATACACGTATCGACATTTATTGTCAAGGCTCACGCAGCGCAGATTGCATCAAGGCTTCATTTCCTGGCCGCGTATGCACCCTTCAACCGGCGAGCCTGCCATCTGGACGGATCGGATCTCGGTTCCGAGCCGGACGCTGGCCCTCACCCGCAGACCCCGCAAGAACCTGATGATGCAGCACGCCATGCCCAGGGCAGACGAGACCGCGACCGCGATCGAGACGAGGGGATCGGGGTTCAGACTCATCCCGGGCGCCCTTCAAGATGCAGTCGCCTTGCGAGTGCTGGAACGTGCGCACCATCGCCTTCTCATTCCATTTCGACGAAGCTCGCAGAGCGCAATCTCTGGAACCCACAGTGTGGACAGAAACTCGTCGTCGTCGGCCGGAATGAGGATCCGGCAGGCCGCAAACCTGACCAACGACCCTCATCGCAAACAGACCATTCGGGCCGTCGTCCTCGATTGCCGACTGCCCGGAACGCCCGATCGAGGGCAGCCCCCGCCAATCCCCGCGCTGTCCGCCACACCGTGACAGATTCGTGCATCCCCCCATATTGTCCCCCACGGCCGCTTTGATCCGTTTCATTCGCGGGTTATGCTGCCCGGCTTGGCGGCTTGTGTCGGTCGGCCCGTCCGCCGCTGGGTCAGCCTGCTGTGGAGCCCCGTCTTGGCCAAGCGCACCTCCAAACGCTCGACATCCGCCTCCCGGCCGGCGGGCGAGCCGCCCATTGGCGACTATCGCCATACCGACGCCCGGCGGAAGAACAACCCGCCCGCCAAGATCGCGGCCGAGGGCACGGTCCCGGCCATCCCCAGGATTCAGTACGCCTACAACCCGCACCTGCCGCCGGTCCTCCGGTTCGACCAGACCGGCCGGGCGGACGGGCCGGAGACGCGGCTGTCCGACGCCGCGGCCGCACGGGTGGTGGACTTGCTTCGCCAGGCGGAGCAGCGGCCCCTCTCCCCGGCCGAGACGACCGAGCTGCAGGGCATCGTTCACGAGGCGGCCCACGCCCGCGTGGCGGCCGAGCCGTGGCTGGAGTGGACCGGCAAACGCGAGCGGAAGAGCTTCGAGGTCGATCCCGTCGCTCTGCACATTCACGAGCGGGTCAGCGCCCAGGCGATCCTGAAGGTCGCGGCCCGGCAGGACGTGCAGCGTTCGCTCTTCGCTGATCCGCAGCAGGAGTATCAGGAGGCCGTTCAGTTCTACCGCCACGATGTGGACTGGGCCAACCGCCTGATCCTCGGCGACAGCCTGCAGGTCATGTCGAGCCTCGCACGCCGCGAGGACCTGGCCGGCAAGGTCCAGATGATCTACATGGACCCGCCGTACGGCATCAAGTTCGCCAGCAACTTCCAGCCCGAAGTCGGCCGGCGCGATGTGAAGGACAAGGAGAGCGATCTGACCCGTGAGCCGGAGATGGTCCGGGCGTACCGCGATACGTGGCACTTGGGCATCCACTCGTACCTGTCGTACCTGCGCGACCGGCTGATCGTAGCGAAGGAGTTGCTGGCGGATACGGGCAGCATCTTCGTGCAGATCAGTGATGAGAATGTTCACCGCGTGCGGTCCCTTCTGGATGAGGTGTTCGGAGCCGACCACTTTTGCGGAGAGATCGCTTATGTGAAGACGAGCGGGCTGACGAAGGCCTTTCTACCTGACCAGTTCGATGTGCTGCTTTGGTACGCCCGCGATACGGCAAAGGCGAAGTACTACCCAGTCTTCCGTGACAAGAATATCGAACTCGGCACCGCGACAAATTACGGCTGGCTGGACCTAAGCAATGGACAGCGCCGCGGAATGACAAGGACGGAGCGTGAGTCGGGAACGCTTCCACTCGGCGCGTCTGTTTATAAGCCGGATAACATCACCTCGACGCCTAACCCGGCCGTCCGGTTCGAATTCGATGGTAGGGAATACGCACAGCGATGGAAGACAAACCCTGCGGGGCTCGCACGCCTCAAAGAGGCAGATCGGCTTCACAAGGCCGAGAATAGTCTCCAGTACATTCGTCGCATTGAGGACTTCCCGGCGATACCAGTTACTAAACTCTGGGACGACACGAGTACGGGAAACTTCACCGACGAAAAGCTCTACGTGGTTCAAAGCGGAACCAAGGCCGTCGCTCGTTGTATACATATGACCACCGACCCCGGCGACCTCGTCCTCGACCCGACCTGCGGCAGCGGCACGACCGCGTACGTCGCCGAGCAGTGGGGCCGGCGGTGGATCACCGTGGATACCAGCCGCGTGGCCGTCGCCATCGCCCGGCAGCGGTTGCTGACGGCGAAGTTTGACTACTACCGAGTCAAGGCAACGGGCAACGGGCAACAGGCAACAGCGGATACCCCCACCCCCGGCCTTCCCCTACTAGAAGAGGGAGGGAGTGCGAGCCCATCGCGCGGGTTCCTCTACAAGAGCGTTCCGCACATCACGCTCAAGAGCATCGCGCAGAACACCGCGCTCGACCCGATCTTCGCGAAGCACGAGCCGCTGCTGGACGCGGCCCTTGCGGCCTGTAACAAGGCCCTGGGGCAGGTTTCGCCCGACCTCCGGGCGCTGCTGGCCAGCAAGCTGGCCCGCAGACAGCGCGAGGAGGGCAAGCGGGCCGTCACCGACGCCGACCGCCGCCGTTGGCTTATGCCGCCCGACAACCGCGACGATGCCCGCGGCGAACACGCCGCCGCGGTCAAGGCGAAACGGCCGTCGCGCTACACCGTCGATCTCGATTCGAAGCAGTGGTATCACTGGGAGGTTCCCTTCGACACCGATCCCGACTGGCCCAAGCCGCTGCAGGAGGCCGTCACCGCCTATCGCAAGGCCTGGCGGGCGAAGATGGACGAAGTCAACGCCTGCATCGCGGCCACGGCCGAGCACGAGGAGCTGGTCGACCAGCCGGAAGTCGTCCGCGGCGTGACCCGCGTGACCGGCCCCTTCACCGTCGAGGCCGTCCAGCCGCCGGAGATGACGCTCGGCGACAATATTGACGGGTACACCGGTGGCTCGGGCTTCCAGCCCGAGACTCCCACGCAGGATGCCCGGACCACAACCGGCCCTCGTGGGCAAGATGCCCATGCCACACCTGGGGGTCGCGGGCAGGATGTCCGAACCGCATCTGGGGATCACGGGCAGGATGCCCGTGCCACGCGGGAGGGGCTCTTCGCCGGTGCACCGAGCGCGTTGCCCCAGGGGTTTGAGCCGCGCACTCTCCGCGTCGTCGAGCCGCGCGGCGAGCTGGAAGTGGCCAACGTCACGGCGTACCTCGACACCATGCTCCGCTACCTCCGCGCCGATGGCGTGCGGTTCCTGAACAACAAGCAGATGCGCTGGACCCGGCTGGAGCCGCTGTTCGAGTCGGGCAGAGCGAGCGGGTTCCACGCCGAGGGCCGCTGGACGCCGGCCGCGTCAGCTTCATCCTCGCAGGCGGAGGCTGAAGAGGATGGACCGAACAACGTGGCGGTGGTGATCGGGCCGCAGTACGGGCCGGTCACGGCCAAGATGGCCGAGGAGGCGATCCGATCAGCCGCCCGCGCCGGATACGACGACCTCGTCATCGCCGGCTTCAGCTTCGACGGCGCTGCGACGGGCATCGTCAGCGAGACGGACGGCGCCGTCTCCCGCCGCGGCGGCGGGCAGGTCCGCGTCCACTTCGCCCACATCCGCCCGGACGTGAACCCCGGAATGAACGGCCTGCTCAAGGAGTCGCCGCAGCCGGGTTCGGCGCAGCTCTTCACCGTCTTCGGCCTGCCGCGGGTGACCGTCCGCGGGCCCGGGCCCAAGGGTTCGACCGGCGACATCGCCGCCGGCGAGCCGCCCGAGGGCGAGTACACCGTGACCATGGAAGGCGTCGACGTCTACAACCCCGTCACCGACGAAGTCGTGAGCACGGGGGCCGACAAGGTGGCCGCGTGGCTGCTCGACAGCGACTACGACGGCCGGACGTTCTGCATCACGCAGGCGTTCTTCCCCGACCGCTCCGCCTGGGACAAGCTGGCCCGGGCCCTGAACGGCAAAGACGGCCCGATCGATGCGGAGCGTTTCGAGGCCTTCAGCGGCACGACGAGCCTGCCCTTCCCCGCAGGGACGCACCGCTGCGTAGCGGTGAAGGTGATTGACCCGCGGGGGAATGAGGTGATGAGTGTGCTGAAACTCTGAGGAGACAAGTATGCCCAAGCATGAAGTGAAGTTCGCGGTCCCGCCTCGTCCACTCGCGTACAAGGACATCGAGTTCGATGTTCGGAAGGACGGTGCAAAATTCGGCGAACTGCGTGTGAGTCAAGGTGGCGTACTATGGGTCCCGCGCGATTTCACCTATGGGTTCCGATTGACGTGGAGTCAACTTGCGACTTTCGCTGAAACCAAGGGGAAGAAGGAATCCTAGGTCACGCTGCCGAGGAACACTCGATCAGGATGCGGTACGATGGCAAGCAAGCGCCAACTAAAGCTGAAAGTCCCATTTGAACGCATGGAGACACTGGTTGGTCAAACCGGGGTAAGAGGTTCTTGGGCTGATGTCGCAGGCGGCCAGAAGCAGTTTCGGACGGAGCAGGATGCCGTCCTGAATTGGTGGCCAGGTACCGGCACACTGACCTTCCAAGGCCCCCAGCCCGCCCGTGGGAATCTGGAGCGATTGGTCTGTTCCGCCATCGAAGAGCTGGTCAAACCTGGCACTGCCACTATAGAACAGACGACCCCGCACCGGCGACAGATTTTTGTTGTCCACGGTCACGACGGGCCAAGTCGTGAACAGTTGGAACTTGTCCTGCACCGGTTGGGGCTTGAGCCTTTCGTGCTCGCAAACACGGCAGGGGACGGGCGAACGATCATCGAGGCGCTGGAGCAGCACATCGGCAAGGAAGGGCAATCGGACTTCGGGATTGTGCTGCTTACCCCTGATGACATGGGGTATGCGAAGAAAGATGGAGAGAAAGAAGTCAAGGCCCGCGCGAGGCAGAACGTCATCCTCGAGATGGGGATGCTACTCTCCTCCCTGACTCGTGAACGAGTCGCGATCCTCATCAAGGGATTCGTTGAGTTACCCTCAGACATTTCCGGCGTCATATACATTAATTTCAACGACCATGTGAAGGAAACCGTCCCCAAGCTTTCGGAGCGCCTCCAGAAGTGCGGGATTTCGCTAACACCGGAACAGGTTTCGCGGGCATCAGCGTAATCGAATCGGTGAATCTTGGTAGAGGTTGGTAGATGACTGCTCCTACAGCGAGGATCTCGGATAGACCGGTTCAGCCAGTCGAGCGGCCGATCCTCTGCAACCCCTACGACGCCCCGTCGCTGCACTGGCAGTACGACCGCGCCACGGGCGAGGCAACGAAGATGGCCGGGCGCCGGCCGGCCCGCTACTGGTACAAGACCAAGGAGCAGGCCGCCGGCCAGCAGGTGCTGGAACTGGAGGAAGGCCAGGACGACCTCATCCTCGTCAACCAGCTTCGCGAGGACGTCGCCCGATGGCGGGAAGGCACCTACGAAGGTGTGACGCCGATCACGCGCGAGCTGCTGCGCTACTGGGCGTCGCCCGATCGGGCTCGGCGGCTGTTCTACTGCCAGCGCGAGGCCGTCGAGACGGTCGTCTACCTGGCGGAAGTCCTCCGCAGCGGCCGGCGGCCACGCTTCACGCCGCAGTTTCTGCCGGCTGAATTATCCAGGTTGGTCGACGCCTCGCCCAATCCCGGCACGCTGCCGCTGGCCCGCTTCGGCTGCAAGATGGCCACCGGATCGGGCAAGACCGTGGTCATGTCGATGCTCATCGTCTGGGCGTTCTGCAACCGCGGCCGCAATCCGGGCGACGAGCGCTTCCCCAACGCGGTGCTCGTCTGCTGCCCGAACCTGACCATCAACGAGCGCCTGCAGGTCCTGCGCCCGGAGCGGCCGGACAACTACTACGCCGCGTTCGACATCGTACCCCTGAAGCTCCGGCCGCTGATGCAGAACGGCAAGGTGCTGGTCTCCAACTGGCACAAGTTTGCCCCCGAGTCGGAGCACACGGAGGGCGGCAAGAGCTACACGGTGGTGAACAAGGGCGCGGAGACACCGGAAGCGTTCGCCCGCCGCATTCTTGGCGACCTGTACGATCGCATGCCGATCATGGTCCTCAACGACGAGGCCCATCACTGCTATCGCCCGGCGCCGCTTGAGGAAAAGCTCGAACGCGACGAGGCCAAGGCGGCGCAGGCCGATCGCGAGGAGGCGACGGTCTGGATCGAAGGCCTGGACAAGATCAACGGCGCGGGCCTCGCAGAGCGGCCGGGCATCGCCCTGTGCGTGGACCTGTCTGCGACGCCCTTCTACATCAAGGGCAGCGGCCACACCGAGGGCAGGCCATTCCCGTGGCTGGTCAGCGACTTCGGCCTGGTGGACGCCATCGAAAGCGGCATCGTGAAGATCCCGCGTCTTCCCGTCAGCGATACCACCGGCCGGCCGGAGCCGAAGTACTTCCGCCTGTGGGAGACATCCAAGGCGAACCTTCAGCCGGCGGAGTTCCTGCCCGGCAAGAGCCGCAGGCCGAAGCCCGAGGCCATCTACCGCGAGGCCCAGCCGGCGCTGGTGCAACTCGCCGCGCAGTGGGTCGAGCGGTTCAGGCAGATCCAGGAGGCCCGCCCGGGGCAGGTCCAGGTGCCGCCGGTTCTCATCGTCGTCTGCGACAACATGGACATCGCCGAGCTGTTCTATCGGAAGATCAGCGGCGAAGAGATCGTGGCGGCTGTGACCGAAGAGGACCTTGCGGTCGTTGAGGCCGAGGACGGCAACGAGGAGGCAGCGCCGGCGCCGAAGGGCCGCGGCGCGAAGCCGAAGCCGCGCGTGTCGTACGGCCACGGGGCCGTCTTCCCCGAGTACTTTCAGAACACGGCGGAGCGGCAGTACACGATCCAGATCTACTCCGACCTTGACGAGATCGAGGAGCTGCGTCGCGTGGTGTCCACCATCGGGAAGCGCGGCGAGCCGGGCGAACATGTCCGCTGCGTCGTGTCTGTCTCGATGCTGACGGAGGGATGGGACGCCAACACGGTGACGCATATCCTGGGCCTGCGCGCCTTCAAGAGCCAGCTACTCTGCGAGCAGGTCGTCGGCCGCGGGCTGCGGCGAATGGACTACACGCCTGACCCGGAGACGGGGTTGCTGGTGGAAGAATACGTCGACGTATACGGCATCCCGTTCACGGTCGTGCCGTTCAAGGGTCGGCCGGTCAAGGCGAAGGAGGATGACGACCGGCCCAAGAACCACGTCAAGGCCATGCCCGAGCGGGCGCACTTCGAGATCCGCTTTCCGGTCGTCGAGGGCTACGCCTTCGCGCTACAACGCAACGCAATCAAGTGCGACATCGACGCGATGGACCCGATGGTCATCGAGCCGAACCGTGAGCCGACGGCGACGTTCCTCCTTCCGACCGTCGGCTACCAGGAGGGCCGGCCGTCGCAGACGGCACCATTCGGATTCGAGGAGCAGGATCGGGACGCGTACTACGGCTCGACGCACCTCCAGGCGATCCAGTTTCAGATCGCACAATTGGTGGTCAGTCGGATCTCCGCCGGCTCTGCGAGCGCCGACACGGCCAAAGCGCGAGTGCTCGGCCTCCGATCAAGGCACCAGTTGTTCCCGCAGGTTTACCGATTCGTCGCGCAGTTCGCCGGTCGCAAGATCGACTTCCGCGACGCCCACCCGTGCGAGCTGGGCCTGCAGAAGTACGTGCAGCGGCTGGTGGAGGCGCTGGCCAGCCAGATTCAGCCCGACGACTCAGAAGGCGAGCCGCCGCTGCTGCCGGTGCTCAACCGCTACAAGCCGTTCGGTACCACGGCCGAGGTGGACTTCATCACCGTCCGCGGCTGTCATGGGACGCAGAAGAGCCATCTCAACCTGGTCGTGCTCGATACGCAGGCCTGGGAGTCGACGGCCGCGTTCCGCCTGGAAGCCAGCGACGAGGTCGAGTGCTACGCCCGCAACGACCATCTGGGGCTGGTGATCCCCTACGAGTTTCAGGGCGTGGATCACCATTACGAGCCTGATTTTCTCGTGCGGCTGAAGACCGGCGTGGTCGTGATGCTCGAGATCAAGGGATTCGAGGACGCGCAGACCCGTGCGAAGCACGATGCTGCGAGGCGATGGGTCACCGCGGTGGGGAATGCCCGCGAGCACGGTTCGTGGATCTTCCACGTTTGCCGGGATGTTCAAGTGCTCGAGCGCGAGCTGGCGCATCTGGCCCGCACCGGGCGCGGAGCCTGAGCGGGCGGTGAGGAGAGCCGCCTGTCGGGAGGCGTACGCAGATGGAGGAGCTGTTCGACCGAATCCGAGCGAGTGGGGATCAACCCCTGCGCATCAGCCTGGAGGAACTCATCGCCCTGGAAACGTGGCTGAAGACGCACAGGGGATACCGCTCCTTCTCGGAAATGCAGAAAGCGGCGAGGGGTGACCAGGCGCTGAAGGCCAAGCTCGAGGCGGAGACGGCCTGGCGCAACAAGTTGCGGTTCACCGCCGAGTACAATCGGAATCTCCAGAACGAGGGTGTTCCCGCCGCTGGTCTTCAGGCGACGACCACGGCCCCGCCCGTGGCCGCGCATCCTGGCCCATCGGAGGCACGAACCCTCGCGGACTGCCCACTCGAATTCTGGCCGGATCGGATCGGGCTGCTGGGCGAAACTCTTGCGCTGGCCAGTGCGCGGGGCAATAACTGGGTGATTCTGCAGGCCCTCCGCCAGGCTCACGAGTCAAAAACAAGCGTAGCAGTGAAGACAGGGGATCTGGCGAAGAAGTTCGTGCCGGTACAAGTTAAGGATGCAGCGGTCACCTTGGCCGTGTGGAAGCTCCGCGGGAAGATTGGTTCGATACTAGAGAAGCACGGCATTCAAGCGAATGGGAAGCAAGTCGTCGTGAGCGTGCTCGAGGGATACGCCTTTGCAGCGGGACTGAAGGTCGTCTCGCATGACCGCGATCCGGACCGGAAAGCCGGATTGTCAGCGGCCGACGAACGCCTGGAGCCGGCCACTGCTCAACCGGATCCCGGCCGTGGGTCTGGGGGGGCAGATGTCCCTGCGGGGACACGTGATGTCCCTCCAGGGACACTGGTTGTCCCTCCAGGGACAGCCGCTGTCCC
>CAYRSS010000035.1:0-42047 GCA_964426945.1 uncultured Phycisphaeraceae bacterium | reverse complement strand
CGCCCGCCTCGCCCAGGCCGTAGCCCTTGATGGTCCGGGCCAGGATGACCGTCGGGCGCTCGCGGCTCTCGACCGCGGCGTTGAAGGCTGCGTACACCTTCACCGGGTCGTGCCCGCCGAGGCGCAGCCTGGCGATCTCGTCGTCGGAGAGATGCTCGACCATCGCCTTGAGGCGTGGATCGGCGCCGAAGAAATGCTCGCGGGCGTAGGCCCCGGTTTCGACGGTGTACTTCTGCCACTGGCCGTCGATCGTCTCATTCATGCGCTGGATCAGCACGCCCTCGGTGTCTGACTCGATCAGCGGGTCCCAGTCCTCGCCCCAGAGCACCTTGACCACGTTCCACCCCGCGCCACGGAAGGTGCCCTCGAGTTCGCGGACGATACTGCCGTTGCCGCGAACCGGGCCGTCGAGTCGCTGGAGGTTGCAGTTCACGACGAAGGTCAGGTTGTTCAGCCCCTCGCGCGCGGCGAGGCCGATGGCGCCGAGCGATTCGGGCTCGTCCATCTCGCCGTCGCCGAGGAACGCGTACACCCGGCACTGCGACGTGTCTTTGATCCCGCGGTCGTGCAGGTAGCGGTTGAACCGCGCCTGGTAGATCGCCGTCAGCGGGCCCAACCCCATGGAAACCGTGGGGAACTCCCAGAAGTCGGGCATGAGCCACGGGTGCGGATAGGAGGAGAGTCCGCCGCCCTTGGCCAGTTCGCGGCGGAAGTTGCACAGCTTCTCTTCGCTGAGACGGCGCTCGAGATACGCCCGGGCGTAGATGCCCGGCGCCGAGTGGCCCTGGAAGTAGATCTGGTCGCCCACCCGGTCGGGCGAATTGGCCCGGAAGAAGTGGTTGAACCCCACCTCCAGCAGCGTCGCCGCCGAGGCGAACGTCGAGATGTGCCCGCCGATGCCGGGCGACTGGCGATTCGCCCGCACCACCATCGCCATGGCGTTCCAGCGGACCATGCTCTTGATCCGCCGCTCAATCTTGCGATCGCCGGGGTAGCTGGGCTGGCGGCTGCGGGGAATGGTGTTGATGTAGGGGGTCGTCGCGGAAAATGGCGCAACGATGTCGTGTCGCTGCCCCCACTCGATCAACTTGCGGACGAGGAACTTCGCCCGGTCGCGGCCGGAGGCTTCGGCGACGGCGCGAAGAGAGTCAATCCAGTCCTGAGTTTCCAGATGGTCAATGTCGTGCATCGGGGTCGTGGCCATGGGGGGAGCATATCGGAAAGGGCCAGTTTATTCCACTGGCGCAGGCTGTGGGAGGCCGCGCAGCCACCCCGGCGGGGACGGCGGAACGGGGTGGTTCGGACACCCACGGAGGCCCGGCTGAGCTCCACACCGAGGTCCTGGCGCCGAGGCCTGCGGCGGGAGGAGCCGACCGGCACCGACTACCTGCGGGGCCGCTGAATCTTGCTGAATTGGACGCCCACCCGGTGGCGGACGCCGTCGACGTGGTAGCAGTCACGAACCTGCCCGACGATCATGACCGTCTGGCCCTTCAGCTCCACCTCACACTCGATCCATGTGCCGGGCGGCACATACTGCGGGTAGAAGAAACTGAAGCCACCCCGAGAAAGGTCGCAGGTCTCGACGCGGATCTCGTTGCGCGTCCACCCGCGTCCGACGCCGCCCTGGACGATGACCACCCGGATCCAGACCCGCCAGCCCTGGCGGTCGGAGGCGCGCTGCTCCCAGGGGAGTTCCCCGGCGGATTCCGCGTCCGCGAGTTCGGCCGACTCGACGGGAGGCGGTTCGGGGACTGCCTGGACTTTGCCGCGCCGGGGCTTGGGCATGCGAGGGGCTTTCCAGATCGTCGCGAGCGACGGGGCCCGCAGGGGAGCCTCTCGAGCTCCCGCGGCGCGGGCCGGACCAGAATAGGGCCGCGCGGACGGCCGTTTGCCTGCCGGGTCGAAGCCCGGGCTACGCGGCGACAAGGCACGCGTATTTCATCGGGATTCCGGGGCGTGGCTTGCAGCATCCTGGCGCCCCGCACGGTCGCCGCGCGGCGGCAAGCGAATTAGGGGACATGGCCCGGGCGCGACCCGACAACGGGTCGACAACGGACCGATGAATCCCCCCCCGCGCCCGAAGGGCAATGCGATGGATGGGTGAACGCCCCGGAGGCGACCGTACCTGCGAATGACGGCATTTTCGGACGCTTCAGCGCGCGATGCCGAAGCCGTCGAAACCGCCCAGGGCTGACGACTCGCTCCGCTCGGTTCGGCTGATGTGCCCTGCCATCGCCTCGGCTACGGCGGCCTCAAAACGGTCCAGTTCGGCGGGCTCCCCCTCGGCGACCAACTCGACTCGACCGTCCGCCAGGTTGCGCACTAAACCCGTCACGGCGAAACCTCGCGCAACCTGCTCGGTAGTCAGGCGGAAGCCGACCCCCTGAACCCGACCGGAATAATGAAGAGTGCGGCGAAGCATCCGATTGTGGCGAGTGGCAGGTTGCGAGTGGCAAGCAGCACGGTAGGGAAGTAGCCGCCCTCCGGCTGAGAGCTGAGAGCCGACAGCTGACAGCTATTGTCGCTTCTTCACGAAGTACACCTCGCGCCCGCAGTCGCGGTACTCGACCTCGTCCATGTAGGCCTTCATGAGCATGATGCCCCGGCCGTTGGGCAGCGGGAGCCGCTCGGGTGAGGTCGGGTCGGGAACGCAGTCGGGATCGAAGCCCTGCCCCTCGTCGCGGATGATGACCACGGCCTTGGTATCGTTGACGGCGTAGCGGATGACAACCTGCTTGTTGGGGTCGCAGCGGTTGCCGTGCTTGACGGCGTTGGTGAGGGCTTCTTCGAGGGCGAGCTTGATGCGGAAGATGGCGTCGGGGCCGAAGCCGCAGGCCTCCACCTCCTGCATGATGGCTTCCTTCGGGGCGGCGGTGGCCCGCTGTTCGCTGGGTATCACGCAGACCTTGAAGGTCGCCTCGTTGTCAGGATCGACCTCGACCATCGGAACCACCCCGGGCCCCCGCCCGTCGTCACGCGGTCTCTCGCGATCGCCCCCGCCGCGACTGTCCGCTAGAAGGAATTCGTGGCCTGCTGGGCGGTATCGTGGATCTTGAACAGCTTGTTGAGCCCCGTGATCTTGAACACCTCGAAAATCTGGGGCGAGATGTCCGAGAGCCGCAGCGACCCATTCACGCTCTCGATTTTCTTGTTCAGCTTGATCAGCATCCCCAGCGCGGCGCTCGACAGGTGCTCGACGTTACGGAAGCTGACGACGAGGCGGATCTTGCTCACGCTGTCCACGATGTCGCCCAGTTCGCGCCCGATCTCGTCGATGGAGAGCTCCTCGAGGATTTTGCGGTCCGAAAACTCGACCACGTGGACGGAGTCCCGCTTCACCAGGGTAACGTGCGCACGGGTGTCTGACATAGCCTCGCCGCTCCGGGGGCGTGATGGAATCGACCTCGCTGCCAGAGTGTAGCCCAGCCCCCCGGGGCGTCAACCGTCAGACGTTGTGCAATCGCAGCGACTGCATCGCGTCGGCGTCGCGGGCCGATGGTATAATCCTCTGCAGTTGGTTCTTGCGTGCACAAGGAGGCGCACCCGATGAGGTGGGGTTGGACGGCAGCCCTCGCGGCCGCAGTGCTCCTGATCTTCGACGTTCAGCAGGCGATGGCCTGGGGGCCCGCGGTGCACGCGGGCATCGCCCACGGCGTGCTCAGCCAGTTCGCCCTCCTGCCCGCGGGCATCGCGGCCATCCTCGCCCGCCATCGCCTCTCCTACATCTACGGTAACATCGCGGCCGACGTCGTTTTCGCCAAGCGCATGAGCCGCGTGAAGCAGTTCTGCCACCACTGGTCGACCGGCTTCGGGCTGCTCGAAGCGGCGAAGGACGAAGGCGACAAGGCGTTCGCCTGGGGCTACCTCTCGCACCTCGCCGCCGACACCGTCGCCCACGGCAAGTACGTGCCGCGCCAGATCGCCACCTATGCCGGCAACGTCAATCTCGGCCACTTCTACTGGGAGCTGCGCGCCGACAGCACGGTCGAGGAGCCGCGCTGGCGCCTGCTCAAGCGCACCCTGGCCACCGATCACGATCGCCACCACGCGCTCATGAGGCCCTTCATGTCGCCCGCCCTGCTGCGGTACGACACAAACCGGGCCCTGTTTGAGCGGATGAACTTCCTCTGCACGCGCCGGCCGTTTCGCCGCGGCGTCGGGCTGTGGGGGCAGATGTCCGGCCGGACGCTCGATCCCGCGCTGATCAGCGCCTACCGCGACGAGTGTATCGACCGCGTGCTCTCCCTGCTCAGCGAGGGCACGAAGTCGGCCCTGCTGCGCGAAGACCCGAACGGCAACGCCGCACTGATGCAGGCCCGTTTCCAGCGCCGCCTCATCAGCGTGCCCTCCCTGCCCGCGCGACGACTCGCCCGGTCCGCGGCCTATGCCCGTGAGGCAGGCATGTCGCTGGGTCCCGTTCGCCGTGAATCGCAGGCCGGTTCCGACGCCCCCTCCCCCTCCGCTCCGACCGTCTGACCGGCCGGCCGCCGCGTTGCGGCCAGTCGCCCGCGAGCCTACGCTCCCGCCATGAACCTCGCGCTGATCGGCAGCGTCTCCTCGAGTTATGCCGCGCTCGACGCTCTCTTGCGGGCCGGTGTCGAGGTCACATGCGTCTGCGCCGTGGAGCCCGGACAGGCGGAGCGCGTCAGCGACTACGCCGACCTGCGCCCGCTCGCGGAGGCTGCGGGCGTGCCCTGCCTGCCCTTCGTGCGGATCACCGAACCGGCCGTCGCGGCCTTCCTGCGCGACCACCCCGCCGACATGGCGTGGGTCATCGGCCTCTCGCAGCTTTTCCCGCAGGAGATGCTCGACCGGTTTCCCGCGGGCGGTGTTGGGTTTCATCCGACGCTGCTGCCGCAGGGGCGCGGGCGGGCGCCGGTCGCGTGGACCATTCTGCTCGGCAACCCCGCCGCCGTGAGCCTCTTCTACCTCACCTCGGAGGCCGACGCGGGCGATCTGATCGCGCAGCGCGAGGTGCCCGTGCTGCCCGATGACTACTCCGAAGACCTGATCGCGCGGACCAACGTCGTGCTGCGCGAGGTGATCGCGGAACTGGCCCCTCTGATTCGCGACGGACGGCTGCCGCGCGCACCGCAGGACCATAGCCGAGCGACTCACTATCCCCGGCGGACTCCCGCCGACGGCCTCATCGACTGGAACCGCGACGCCGACTATATCTACCGGCTGATCCGGGCCGCGGGGCGCCCCTACCCGGGCGCGTTTACGCACCGGGCCGACGGATCGAAGCTGACCATCTGGCGCGCCCGGCCGGTCACCCATGGTGACGCGAACCACCTGACCACCGGTCCCGCGGGTGAGGTCGTGGCATGCCCATCCGACGGTGAAGCTTGGATTCGCACCGCGGACGGCGTGCTGGCCGCGACGCAGGTTCAGGTCGAAGGCGGAGCGGCGGACAGCCCGGGGCGGTGCATCCGGGTGGGCGAAGGTCTGCACTGAACAATCGGGGGGCAGGCGACCCGCGGGGCCCCGGCGTCACAGGCTTCGCCCGCAGCGAAGGGAATTCATGGCCAACATCCTCGTCATTGCGCCACACCCGGACGACGAAGTGCTCGGCGTCGGCGGGACGATGCTGCGACACCTCGCCCGTGGCGACGCCGTGCACGTGGTGATCTGCACGAAAGGCAGCGACGCACGCTTCGGTGCGCAGCAGGTGCAGCGCGTACAGGGCGAGGCCCGGGCCGCGCACGCGATGCTCGGGCTGACCGGCTCGTACTTCCTCGACCTGCCCGCCGCCGAGCTCGACACGCTGCCCGGCGTCGACGTCAACGCCGCGCTGCACCGCGTCTTTGAACAGGTCCGCCCCGAAGTGGTCTACCTGCCCCACCTCGGCGACGTACACCGCGATCACCAGGTGATCTTCCAGTCGGCGATGGTCTGCTGCCGACCGGTGGCGGGGCAGAGCGTCCGGCGGATCCTCGCCTACGAAACCGTCTCCGAGACCGACTGGTACGCAGCGCCAATGACGCCGGCGTTCCTGGCCAACGTCTTCGTGGACATCTCGCCGTTCATCGAGAAGAAGCTCGCCGCTTGCGCGGTGTATGCCTCGCAAATCCGCCCGTCACCCGATCAGCGCTCACTGGAGGCGATTCGGGCGCTCGCCGCCACCCGTGGCCACGCGATGGGGCTGCCGTATGCGGAAGCGTTCATGCTTGTGCGGAGCGTTGAAGGATAGCGATCAGTGCGCGGCGGCGCGGGCGGGCCCCGCGTCAGGCGTCACGCCGACTCCGGGGAGAACTGGCTGATCCGAATGTCGCCGCCCGGCAGGTGGGCGATGAGCTCCAGCTTGCCGCCGAGCGCCTCGATGACGCGGCGAAGCGTGCTGATCTGCATGTCCGTCTGCGATTCGAGCTTAGACAGTGTCGGCTGCTTGATGCCGAGCGCGGCGGCCAGCGCCTCCTGGGTCAGGCCGGTCTGCCGGCGGATTTCCGCCAGCAGCATGTCGGCTAGCATCTCCCGGGATCGGGCCTTGGACCGCGCGAGCCGCTGAGGATCCATTCCTGCCTGGAGTTCGCTGAACTTCCGCTTCATCACACCATTCCTTCTTCTTCGAGCTCGCGCAGATGTTCGCCATAGAGCCGATCGGCTTCCGGAATCATCCGCTCGTAGAAGCGGTCGTCTCCGGTCTTGTCACCACCGATCAGCAGGATGGCACACCGCCTGGGATCAAACGCAAACAACGTCCGGAGGGGTCGCCCGCGGTGCTGCGTTCGGAGCTCCTTCATGTTCGGGTACTTCGAGCCCTTGATCGTATCGGCGTGGGGCCGGGGCAGGCTCGGCCCCAGCGCGGCAAGCAGATCGACGCTGGCGGAAACCGACTCCTGCTCATCCGCGTCGAGGCTGCGCCACCAGCAACCGAACTCTTCGGTAAACTCGATGTCCCACACATCCCGATTATAGCATATCGGCTATATTCATCAAGGGCCAGGTAGGGGCTTATCGGCCCAGGGGAAGGACTCGCTCGGGCAGGACCCCGCACGAGGGCGACAAGACAGGCTGCCGCGTCTCTACGGCCGCGGCACCGTGGTCAGCCGCAGCCGGTAGCTGACGTCACCCATCCAGCCCCTGCACTCCGAGCGGTGTGCACGCAGCCCGTCGGCCACGCGCTGCGGGGCGAAGCCGGTCAGCGGCGACGGCCCGCCATCGCCCAGCATCAGCGGCGCGATGAAGACCAGCGCCTCGTCGACCAGCCCCGCCTTGAAGAAGCTCGTGAGCAGCGCACCGCCTCCCTCGACCATGACGTTCGTCGCGTCGTGCGCGTGGAGCCAGCCCAGCGCCGCCGACAGATCCGGCCGGCCGCGATCGTCCGCGGGCAGCCCCACCACCTCCACCCCGGCGGCGGCGAGCCGCTGCGCCTTTCCCCCGGCGGCGGCCGACTCACCAGTGAACACGACGACCGGCGCATCCAACGCCGACCCCACCAGCCGACTGGTCTCGGGGATCCGCAGCCTCCCGTCGAGCACGGCGCGCCGCGCCGTGCGACGGGCCTTCGCACCGCGGGCGGTCAGCAGCGGATCGTCGGTGAGGACGGTCTGCGATCCGACGACAATCGCGTCGACTCGGCCGCGAAGCTCGTGGGCTTCCGCCCGCGACGCTTCCGAAGAGATCCACTTCGAGTCGCCCGCCGCCGTGGCCAGCCGGCCGTCCAGGCTCTGGGCCCATTTCGCGATCACGTAGGGACGCTTGAGCACGACACGAGTGAAGAATGGCGCCATAAGTTCCAGCGCGTCATCCTCCAGCACGCCGACATCGACCTGTACACCGGCGTCGCGAAGGATCTGCGCCCCGCCGCCGCTGAGCGCGGGCACCGGATCGAGCGCGCCGACGACGACGCGGCGGATGCCCGCTTCGAGAATCGCATTCACGCATGGAGGCGTCTTGCCGAAGTGGCGGCAGGGTTCGAGCGTGACGTACATCGTGCCGCCGCGCGGCGGTATCCGCCCGCAGTTGCGGATCGCCTCGACCTCGGCGTGATTGCCTCCGAACCGGCGGTGGTACCCCCGACCGATGATGTCGCCGTTGAGAACGATGGCGCAGCCGACCATCGGGTTGGGCTCGACCGCGCCGCGGCCGCGCGCGGCCAGCAGCAGCGCCTCTTTCATCAGGGCGGCGTCGCTGCCGGCTGGGTGTCCATGATGAAGAGAGGAAGGCACGACGTGACCGCTCCCCAGGATCGGCGGCGCGAGGCGAAGCCGTCAGTACAGCACCTTGCCGAGGGCGGGCTCAATCGCTTCCGGCTGGCCTTCGACCTGCCGGCGCCACCAGGCGCGGCGCTCCTCCTTCTCGCGGTACCACCGGTCGCGGCGGTACTCGCGATTGCGGCGGATCAGCTCGCGGGTGCGCTCCAGCTCGACCCGGCGGCTCTCGCGGTAGGCGTCGGCCACCTGCGAAAGCTCCTCCAGGTTGCCCTCGCCACGGGCGTTGTAGGTGTGCCACCAGTCGCGCGTGTCGCGCAGGTTCTGATCCCGCTGGGCGCGGACCTGCCGGTGAGTCTCGCTGCGGCAGCCCGCCAGCGCCGAAACGACGACCAGCAAGCCGACAAGCGGCAGCCACGGAATGACGTGCGGGCGGGGCATGGGGGACATTCTACCAACCTATACGGGCGAAGGCACGGCGGGTTGCGGGCGTTTGGCGACTGTCGGCTGTCAGCTGTCGGCTGTCAGCCAGGTGACGGACGGTTCGACCACTACCGGGGGCCACTGAAGCCCAACTGGGGGGGTCACGGCTCGTGGGGCTGGTCGCGTACCTGGCTTGCGAAGGCGCAGTAACTGGGATTCACCTCGCAGGCAGACTGGAGCATCCCGTCGATGTTCGATCGCTGACTCTCCGAGGCGTCCGCATACAATGCGGTCAGCCCCGCCCCCGTCGAGCAGCTCAGCCCGTGCTGCGGGTGGGGGCCGCAATCGGAATCGGGGGAAGGGTCCACGTCGGCAATCCACGCCTCCGCGAACAGCGACTCGGGAGAGGGAACTTCAGGCGCTCCCACAAGGCGCTGAGAGCCCCCCGGATCGGTCATCCGCCAGACGCGCCGGCTGCCGGAAACGTACGCGTCGCCGGCGAAGATCGTCTTGTGGTTCTTCAGCGGGTGGTAGAGCAGCGTCAGGCCGCCGTCATCGGTCTGCCAGACGATGAGCTGTGCCGCGCCATCCACCAGATACAACTGCCATCCGACCCACGCCAGCCCGAGGAAAGCCAAGGCCGCGAAGACTTGTAACAGACGCCGCTCTGCGCTGGACAAAGCCACCATTGTTCCTCTTACCGGCGCACCCGGAACCGCTCGATGGGCATGACATAGTTCTTGCCGGATGTCAGCATCCCGAGTCGCCGCTGGTCGATGTCGAGCAGCCAAAGTTGCCCCCACCACTCGAACAGCACTTCGGATCCGGCGGACAGGAAGGTCGGTGAGTGCGGGGCCCGCATCCCTAACTTCAGCAAGCCGGAACCGTCCGCCACGAACAGAATCCGTTCGTCATTGCGTTTGACCACACAGTGTGCCCCGAGTCCGGGCCAGCATCGGATACGGTCGCTATCCTTCGAGTCCTCGTTCATATCCGGGCCCCAGTCATCCCGGCTACTCCACCAGCCCGTTGCCGAGCGGACAAAGTTGAGCGGAAACTCGGATGGCGTCAGCGCCTCGAACGACTTGTGCCCCACGACAACGTACGGCGGTTCGCCGCGCACCACGACGACCCCCTCGTTGCCCCTGCCGCCGAAGACAAACTCGCCCGATCTTGACCAGGAGACGATCGGATCGAACAGAAAGAGCACGCAATCCGCTACGGTGTGCGCCTCGCCGCTGATCAGGTCGAACACGCGCAACTCGTGCCCGCTGGACTCCAGCCCCGCGCCGCCGATGCGATCCGCGGCGAAGGCGACCCTGGTGTTGTCCGGCGCGATGCTGACACCGTCCATGTGAAAGCGGCTGCCCGTTTGCCAGACCAGATCGGGGCCCGCGGCGCCGGCCCGATAGACGTACAGATAACCATCCGTGCCGCGGTATGCGAAGGTTGATTGATCCTCGCTGACGAGGAACGCCGCCGCCGCAAACGGAACCACGGTGGCCAGCCCCGTCCCGTCGACTTTGATCCGCTTGATGAACTGATCATCGCCGTCAATGAAGTAGACCGGCACCTCGGCGTTTGACGTCCAGCGCGTGTTGTCGAGCAACTTGAGGTGGCCGAACGTCGGCCGGGTGGCGATGTAGAAGAGCGGACCGGTGATGCAGTAGCTCGCCAGGTTGCCCAGCAGTACGGCTCGCAGTATCTGGAGGCGCGAGCGAGCCACGCGCTGTGAGAAGGCGCGCGTGGCCATGAAGAGCCCCTCCACGAGCAGGCTCTTCGCGAGATAGAGCAGAATGAGAATGCCAGCCACCCACCAAAAGCCTCGTGCGAACGTCAATAGCGCAGCGTCGATCCCGCTCGCATTGAGCACGCTGTTTTGGCAGGCCCACACGAAAACACCCGCGAAGGTCGACAGGACGTTCGCCCCAAGGATCCGGCGAAACACCCCGCCGGTCCGGACGGCGAGCAGACAGCGGAAGACGAGCCACTCCACAAGACTCACGAGCAGGGTGAGCGGACCGAGAACGACAAGACCTGCCAAGGCGACCAGCGGCAGATTAATCGCGTTGGCAAGCATATACTCACCACCATCGAACCGAACGCGGTGCTTCACAAGGCGGCAACTTCGGCTTATGAACAGTATGCCTGCGCCCGGCGGAGAGCAAGTACGGGGATCTGCGATGCGACCTCGAACACCGCGTGGCCTTATCGGCTGCGCGGCTTTGGCTGCCCCCTGCCGTGGCGCTAGACTCGCAACGATCAGTCTGGCAACGGCGAAAGAACCCGCTTTCGAAAGTAGCAGCACCCGGTGAGGGAAATGACAACATCTTACGCCAGAATCTGCCGGCGCCGCCCGGCTCTCGTCGTACTCGGCATGGTCGCGTGCCTATGCGTCGTGCTCGCCCCGGGAACGAATTCGACGGCGGCGCTCGTCCTCGCGGCGATCGTCGCCGCGGGCGGCGTGATGCTGGCTGACTTTGTGGTGTGGTCCGGCGTGGCCAGAAAGTGGAGGAGCCTGTGGGCACTGCGATTGGCGACCGCCCTGCTGCTGGGCCTGGCCACAGGCCCCTGTTTCACACTCACCAAAGGCGTGGCGTTCGCCCGTGCTTTCGGAACCGAGGTGCCGAGCGGCGCGACGCGGATCGCCGTCGAAGGCCACTACGTCACGGGAATCCCGGGTGGCGCGGGCGACCTCGTCATTTTCATCCAGTTTGAGGCCACGGCCGACGATCTGCAGAAGCTGTTGTCACACCGACCGTTCGAGCGGGATCACGAACTGGAGCAGCAGTGGACCGACCCTAACCTGGGCAGCGCGTTCGTCTGGAAAACACTGTTCGGGGGCATGGCCGAGACGTTGGCCGGAAAGGCCTGGCTGCATCCGCCCGTAACCGAGGATGTCGAAATCTACCGCTGGGGCGAGGCCTCGCCCACGACATTGGTGCTGTGGGACGCCAGCGCAGGCCGCGCCTACGTGTTGTTCACGCTCGGATAGCGACAGCCGCGGACGCGCTGGCGAGCCGACAAGTCCTCTACAACCCCATCGCCCGCTGAAACTCTGCAACATCCTCCGCGTCCACGTCGCTGTCGGCGGTGAAGTCGAAAGACGGGCAGCCGGGGGCCAGCGCGGTCGGGCCGGGGCCGGTGAGGCAGGCGGAAAGGCCGGCGTAGTCGGCCGTGTCGATAGAGCCGTCGCCGTTCCAGTCGCCGGGCAGGTGGTTCAGCGCGACCGTGGCGAACTGCGGGCCGGGGATCGATTCGATACTGAGCGGCACGTGGCCCAGATTCGCGTACCCGCCGCCCAGGCCGGGGAGGAACTGATTGCCGACCTCGCCGTCGCCGCGCACCAGCATCGCCATCACGCGGAGCGTTGTGCTGTCGTCGGTCAGCCCCAGGTCGGCGAAGGCGATGTCCATCTCGAAGCCGCTGGTGGCGGTCGCGGCGGCTGCGGCGCTGCTCGCCGTCACCCCCGCCGTGTTGCCGTTGTGCAGGGCCACTTGCATCCCGTTGGTGTTGCCCGAACCGTTCAGGAAGCCGTCGCCGTCGCCGACGGTGCCCGAGCCAAGGTAGCGCTTCGTGCCGTTGCCCCCTGTGGCGAGCGTATAGTGATCCACGTACACCGTGCCACCGAACGCATTGACGAAGATGACGTAATCCGCGGCGAAGCCGGCGTCGAGCTGCAGGCCGTCGATGTTGGGCAGGCTGTTGGGCGGCGTGGGGAAGTTGTCGGTGACGAGGGTGTTCTGTCCGCCCGGCGTCGTGTCGAAGAAGAGCGCCAGCCCCGTGCCGTCGGTCGCGAGGTTGCCGGTGATGCCCACGCGCAGGCGGTTGCCCGCGCGGCGGACGAAGAGCTGATCGAGTTCGTTGACGTTGTCGCCCATGCCCGTTGCGTTGTTCTGGGTGGCCCGCAGGGCGGCGGCGCCCAGATCCGTCGGGATCGACTGCCCGTCGATCTCCTGCGGCGGCTGCACGACCGGGGCCGCGTTGATCTGCAGCACGCGGCACTCGTACGCCCCCAGCGCGAGGGGGTAGGCCGACTGGTTGGCCGTGCTCAGCGTGCCGGCGTTCGCCCCGAACAGGCCGACGGCGCTGGTCGCGCCGCTGACGATGTCGAAACCGCTGAGGTCGAGCGTCGCCGTGGTCGCCGAGGAGAGGTTGATCACCACCAGCGCCGTCTGCTCGCCCGGCGCGTGCCGCACAAACGCCCAGACCCCCGACCGATTGGTGGTGACCGGGTGATAACCCCCCCGGCGGAGGGCGGCGCTGGCCGTGCGCAGAGTGATCAGCGACCGGTAGTGTTCGAGGAGCGATCCGGGCACGCCCTGCTGCTCCTGGACCGAGCGGCCGTCGTTGTTCTGCGCGTAGCGGCTGTTGTACGCCTGGCTGTTGAGGATCCAGTAGTTGCTCATCGGCGGGCCGGCGACGGCGTTCCACTTGAACGGCTCGCGCATGGGGATGTCGTTGGCGTCGCTGCCGAACACGCCCTTCACGCCGCGCATGCCCAGCTCATCGCCGTAGTAGATCATCGGCGGAAAGGGCTGCGTCAGCAGCACCGCCGCGGCTGCGCGCAGCCGGCCGGGGTTCGCATCGGCGCCGATGTTCGAGGCGAGGCGGTCTACGTCATGATCGCCGATGATCGCGAGGAAGAGGCGGCCCGGCGGCACCGATGCCACGGCCGAGGCCATGCTGCTATAGAGCCCGGCGGCGTTTTCGCTGCTCAGCGCAGAGCGGGCGGCGAATTCGAACGGCTTGGTCATCGACGCATCGAACGCGCCGAGCAGCTCTGCCCCTGTTGAGCCCCAGTCCGCCTGCTCGGCGAAAATGAACACGTCGGCGTTGACCGTCTGCAGCGCCTGCTTCCACGGCGTCCAGAAGGTGTCGATGTTGTACCCCCAGCCGTTGGGGCCGCTGGGGTACTGCGCCCAGACGTGGTCGAGGCGGTAGCCGTCGATGCCGTCGCTGGGGTCGCCGTCGCCGTTGGGGTCAAGCCAGTGCTGGGCCCAGGTCGTCACGAGATTCACCGGCCCGGCGTTGTTGAGGTTCCAGTGAATGAACCCGACCGACGCCCCGTTCCACGTGTTGTAGACAGAGCCGAGATACTGCGAGTTGCCGCTGTTGGTGAAGGCCAGCCAGTCGTCGTAGGGGCTGGCCGGATTGTTGCGGGCGCTCTGGTACCATGTCGAACTGTGGCTGATGCCGTACACCACGTTGTCGAGGTAGACCTTGATCCCGCGGGCATGCGCCGCGGCGACGAAGTTCAGAAACTGGGCCTCGGTGCCGAAGCGGCTGTTCACCTCGTTGCCCGGCCCGTGCTGATAGCCATGGTACGCCGGCGAGGGGAAGATCGGGTTCATCCACACCGCGGTGATGCCGAGGTCTTCGAGGTAGTTGAGCGAGGCGGTCATGCCGTTGAAGTCGCCGAAGCGCTGAGCGTCATTGTCCGAGTCGCGCCAGGCGATGGGCATGAAATGATAGATGATGTCATCGACCGGCGGACGGCCGTCGAGCAGCTCCGCGCGGGCGGGCATGGCCAGACAGGCGATCAGCGTCAGGCAGACGAAACACGGGCGTGCGAGATCGACCATCATTCCCCCTGCGGCGGCACGTGCGGGGCCGGCGACTCCCACCCCGGGAATCCGGCGCCGGCCTGCGGCCGCCCCACCACCATAGCAGATTCAGCGGTCAGAATGAAGCCGAAGGCTGGGCGCGCGGGCGCGTTCCGTACGCAGCCTCGGTTAGCCACGTCGCGTGCGACGTGATGGCCTTGGAGGGTCGCCGCGGGCCGCAGCGGGGCAGACGCGCCGCCGGTGGTGGTGGTGGTGGGGTAGACGCGCCGCCGCACGCGGCCGCGCTAAACAAGCGCTGCGCGCCTCCGTGGCCCTCCGTGTTCCTCCGTGGCCTCTGTGGTTCGTATTGGATTCCGTACGACCGTCCAGCATTTTGGCTGACGGCTGACAGCTGATAGCTGATAGCTGACAGCTATTCTTCCCGCATCCCCGGCCGCGATAGCGCCCCGCCCGTCCGGCCGAGTGGCGTGATCGTGGTGATGATCTCGCCTGCTTCCAGCGGCGCCGCGTCGGCCGATCGCCCGCCCGCCGGAATGCACTGCAGGCTCGCCCAGAAGCCGGAATAGAGCCCCGACAGCCCGAAGTTGCAGCCCCACGGCGGATCGTTCTGGCCGAAGAGATTCGCCGTGCTGCCGCGCTCCGCCGGGCCCGCCAGCACCCAACCCGCGTCGGGTCGGTTGAAGGTCGCGACCATCCACACGCTGTTCGGCAGCGTGACCGGAGCGCCCGCCAGGTCGGCGCTGAGGACGTACACGTCGTCGTCGTCCGGCACGCTGGTGAAGGTCGACGACGTGCCGGGGATCAGCGTTCCGCCCGCGCCGGGGCAGCCCGTGTAGAGCGCCACCGTCACGTTGAACGCCCCCGATCCGCCGCCGTACACCGCGATGTCGTAATACACGAGCCGCCGATGGCTCCCCGACAGCGTCAGGTCGTCGCCGAGCGCCGAATTGGTGCCCGGGTCGTAGTAGTCGGTGATGTTCACTGCGTCGTTGCGATACTCGGGGCAGGTGGTGGCCGCGCAGGTGCGGTCGTCGCCCTCGTACGTGCCGCCCGCGGCGAAGCACGCGACCTCGGTCATGACCGCGCAGCCCCAGTTGGCCGGGTTGCAGCAGGCGCCGGTCGCGGCAACCGTGCAGTCGGACGTGGCACAGGTCGTGTCGTCACCCTGGTAGGTACCGCCGGCGGTGACGCACGTGCTCTCAGCGCCTTCGGTGCAGCTCTCATTCGCATGGCAGCACGCGCCGGTCGGCGGGATCGTGCAATCCACACCGCCGCAGGTCGTATTGTCGCCCTGGTAGGTTCCGCCCGCGCCACTGCACGCGGCCGCGGTGCCGAACGTGCACGCTTCATTCGCATGGCAGCAGGCCCCGGTAGGCGTGGCGACGCAGCTGGTCGTCGCGCAGGCCGTGCCCGCGCCCTGGAACGTGCCTCCGGCGATGCCGCATTGTCCGCCGGCAAGGTCCAGACACCCGCCGGGGAAGCAGCACGCGCCGCTGCACGCGCCGGGGACGCAGGTGGTATCGTCGCCGAGATACGTTCCGCCGCCGGTGATGCACGCCCCGGCCGGCTGCACGCTGCACGTGCCGTTGCCCGCGCAGCACGCCCCCGCGTGAAGCCCCGCGCCGTCGAAGTCGAGCATGAACAGCGCGAAGTCAGCCAGGTCGATGTCCGCGTCGCCATCGAGGTCGGCGCAGCGGCACGCTGCGGAGACCACCGCGCCCGGGCCGCCGACACAGGTCTGCACGACGTCGAAATCGGACCAGTCGGTCCGGCCGCTGCCGTCGAGGTCGCTCGTGCCGGAGACGAGAAGCTGCCAGCTCACCGTGCCGTTGCCGGCGGCGTTGGTGGCGCGAACCGTGATCGTGTAGGGCACCGCCAACGGCCGCGGCGACGGCCACGACACGACGCCCGTGTTGTTGTTGATCGTCATGCCCGGCGGCGCAGCATCCAGCGACCAGTTGATGATCGGCTGCATACACGCGGGCTGCGTGAGCGTCGGGACCGGGCCCGTGTAGGGCGACAGACAGGACACCGCCGCATTGCCGATGGCGTTGAACTGAGGCTGGGCCGGATCGACGCCGATGAACAGCGTCTGCGTCGAGCTGCCCGTCGGGTTCGTGGCGCGCACGTGAATCGTGTACAGGAACGGATCGGCCACCGGCGAGGGCCACGACACCACGCCCGTCGCAGGATCGATCGTCATGCCCGGCTCGGGGTTGTCGAGGCTCCAGGTGATGGGCGCCATGTTCAGCGGCAGCGCGACCTGCGGCGTCGGCCCGGTGAACGGCTGGCCGCACACGGCGTCCTGCTGCACAAACGGAGAGAACGCCGGGGCGAGCCGCCGGACGGTCAGTGGCGCACAGTAGGCCACGGCGTTGTTGTCTTCCCACTCTTCGTCGACTTCGTCGAGATCGTCGATGATCGAGCCGAGGTGCCACTCGCCCGCCGCAAGATCAACCGGCAGGTCGATCTCGACCTCGTACTGCAGCACCTCGCCCGCGGGAAGGTCCCAGAGCAATTCACCAAGCGACTCATCCACCGTGGTAATCACGTCGTCGCTCGACAGGAAGAAACCCTGCCGGACAAAGAACTCGTTGGTGGTGCCGAGATTCTCAAGCACGGCCTTCGCGGTGATCATCTCGCCGGGATCGACAACCGCGGGCGTGAAACTCAGCGGAACGACCCGCCCCACCACCGGCCCCGGCGTGAACGCCGGCGAAGCGAGATCGCGATAAGGCGGCCCGCTCGGCCCGCTGTGCGGGTAGAGGTATCGCGCGCCGAGACGGTCGTCGGCGTGCAGCTCAACCACGGCCTCCTGCCCCAGCGTTCCGCCGCTGGGATAGCGCGGGTTCATTGTGCCGAGGAACCAGGTCGAACTCGGCGACTCGGTGCCCTGCGGATCGTGTCCGAGGCCCAGCGCGTGGCCGAGTTCGTGCGTGACCACCAGCACGAACGAATAGCCGTAGGTCGTCGGCGCCGCGACCACGTCGCAGGGCGGGTTCGGCTCGAAGGTCCAGCCGATGCCGTCGGGCGCGTCCGACAGGAACATGTCCATGTCGAACCAGTTCGCCCCGGAGTTCACGAGAAAGGTCACGCCGAGTACGCCGGGGTCGAGCTCGCTCGCCGACACGGCGACCGTATCGTTGAAGCCGTCCTGGTGATCGACAGGGTAATCCTGGTCGAGCCGGTTGTAGAAGTAGAGAAAGTCGCACGCGGGCACGACGTTCCACAGGCCCATGGCGGTCAAGACATTCACGTCCGGCTCGCTGCCCGGCGGAAAAGTCGAGGGCGACAGGTCGCGCACGCTCTCCGCCCCGATCCAGACGACGTCCAGCCCACCCACCTGAAACCAGGTGTATCCACCCGCGCGGTCGCCGGTGATCAGCAGCGCAGCGGTGAGCAAGCCGAGGTATAGCCCGGCGGCGGGACGCTTCATCGGCTCCCTGCCTTCCCTGCGGGCGCGAGCACCGGCTCGGGCTGGTCGGCGCGCGGCGCGTTATCCAGGGTGGCGGGCGCGTTGTCCGGCTGCCCATCCGCCGCGCCCGCGCGCTTCAGCGGCACAGGCGTCAGGTCGGCGTCGATACGCCGCCCGATGGGCTCTCCAGGACGATGGACGCGGCTGGCGTCGAGGATCGGCTGGAGTGCCGCGCGAAAGTCTGCCAGCGTCATCGACGGGCCGCTTGCGCACGACTCGGAGGGGCGCACCAGTCGCACGCCGCGCTCACCGCGAAGCCGAGCGACAGGCTGATGCGAGGGACATACACGCACATGCGGAAACCAGTCTGCGCCGATCGTATGAATCGGGCTCATTCCCTCCTGGTACACGCGATCGACGCCGTCGGCGTCGCGAACGACGTGAAACGAACCCTGCCACAGGCCGACGACGGGATGCGTCTTGTACGCGGGCAGGAGGAACAGCAGCCTGCGCTGGCCGACGGTGAGCTCCGTCGCGCAGCAGACCCGCATGGTGCGGTCGCCGACGGCGCCGCCGGGGACCGTGAGAATCAGCGAGTCCGCCCGATCGCGCTTCGCCCCTCCGTCGTCCGGCGTGGGACCGCCCTTGAGGTACTCCACATCGCCGAAGGTCACGTCCGAGTCGATCCCGCCGCGCGCGGCGGAGGGATAGGAGCGCACGTGCACCACCGTCGCGATGATCACGGCGCCGGCCTCATCGGCCATCGACCGCAGGTCCATCGGCGCGACGCTGCTCGCGCGCACAAGCGCGCAGGACATGAGTACTATCGCGCAGGTCGTGGTCCCGACCGCGCGGGGGCGCTGACGCGTCAAGATCTGTGGCATAAGCCCCTCCAGGGCGTGAGGTCGCCCCGCCGACGGGCGGCGAGACGACCGCTCAGGCGATCGTAGTCCGCTGAAAACCGTGGGTCAAAGCACACCGACCGCGGGTTTCGTTGACCCGCCCGGTGCGCCGGCGGTATACTCGGTGTGCACCTTCGGGGGAAGGTCCGTTAATCCTCACACGGCGGCCGTTCATGAACTGCATCGCGCCCTGGCTTGCCTTCGTGGCTCTTGCCGCGCCGCTGTATGCCGCGCCCATCGCGCCGACCCGTTATCGGCTGGTCGCGCCGGATGCGGAAGCCGGCACGCCGATGCGTGAGGCCGACGCGCGAACCTGGCGGCAATGGCTTAGCGTGCACGACTTCGACGTCGCGGGCTATTGCGCGTCCGAGTCAGAGCTTGAACTTATCCTTCGTGATGACAGCGAACTGCCCCTGCTGATCAAGGCGGGGTTCGTCGTGCTTGAATCGGAGCCCTCGGCGCCGCTTGCACACCGTCCCGATGCTGCCGCCGATCCGTTGCTTCGCGGCGTGCCGATCGGATACGCCACACCGGAGGATGTGACGTCGTTTCTTGAGAACGTCGCGGCGTTGCATCCAGACATCACGCGGCTCTTCGTCGTCGGCACAAGCCATCAGGGGCGCGACATCCTCGGGCTTGAGATATCCGACAATCCCGGCGTGACGGAAGACAAGCCCGCCGTCCTGTTCAACGGCCTGCACCACGCCCGCGAAGTCGCCACGCCGCATGTGGTCATGGACATTATCACCTTCCTCACCGAGGGCTACGCCGGGGCCGATCCGCTCGCCGTGACCTGGGTGAGCGACTACAAGATCATCTGCGTCCCGATGATCAACCCCGATGGAAGTCACGAGGTGCACCACGTCGACGACTTCCACCGCAAGAATATGCACAACCACTGCGTCTCGCCCACGAGCAATCCTGGCGTGGACCTCAACCGCAATTATCCCTATTCGTGGGGCAGCGGCGCCGCCGCCTGCGAGCGCAGCCCGACGGGCGGATCGAGCGGCACCTGCTCATCCGACACCTATCGCGGTCCGTCCGCCTCGTCCGAGCCGGAAACCCAGGCGATGATCGACCTCGCCGCCGAATGGAGCTTTCTCTCGGCGATTTCGTACCACTCGTCGGGGCGCTTTATCGACTATCCCTACGCCTGCAACGACGGCAACCCGGACAACCGCGTGCCCGAGCACGACGTGATTCACGAGATGATGCACGGCGCCGCCGCGGGGATCGCCGCCGTGCCCGGCGCGCCGACCTATACAGTCTATTCGCCGGTGGCCATCGGCGCCCTCAACGGCGACGACACGAGTTGGTACTACGCTCATCACGGCACCTATGCCATGATCATCGAGATCGGCACGAGCTTTCAGCCGTCGTTCGCCAGCAGCCTTTCCGAGATCGCGTACAACCGCGGCGGCTGGATGTACCTGCTCGACCGCCTGGACGAGGCGCGGATCGACGTGCGCGTCCTGGATCACCTGACCGGCGAGCCGCTCGCCGCACAGGTCGAACTGCTCGACTACGTCTTCGACACGGGCGAACTGCCCCGCTACGCAGACGCGACCTTCGGCCGACGACGTTTTCTGGTGCCCGACAGCGACAGCTACACGCTGCGGGTTTCGTTGCCCGGCTACATACCGCGGATCGTGCCCGTAGCCGTGGGCATGGCGCCGGTCGAAGTGCCGGTGCTGCTGCTGGCCACCGACGCGACGCTCGGCGACGGCGACCTGGACAACGACGTCGACCTGGCCGACGCGTCCGCGATGCAGCGATGCGCGGGCGATACCGCCGCGGGCCACCCGATCACCCCCCCCTGCCGGCGTTTCGACTTCACCGGCGACGAGGCGGTGACGACGGCGGATCTGACGGGGTTTGCGGGGGTGATGACGGGAGCGGAGTAATTCGACCCGCCCCGGGCCCCCATCGCAATCCCACACACGAGCTCCCTGTCGCGCAGCCTACCCTCAACCCCGCGGCCGGGGCTGTGCTCAACGCTGAAGGACACCCTGCAGGCCTACGAAGTCCTTCAGGTCAACATCTCCGTCTCCGTCGCAATCTGCCTCCGGGCAGGCCACCTGCGACGCCGGTCCAGCAAGGCAGTCCTCGAACCAATCCCAAGGCAAGCGGCAAGCCGTCGTGCACGCAGGAGTCACCCCGCAGGCAACGAACTCAAGCGAGATCGATTCGCTGAATTCACTAGCCACTTCTCCCTCGCCGATTCCTGCACTGAGCATGAAGTAGAAATCATACGATCCAGCAGACAGTGTTCCGTGTTCGGGCTCCCCTTCGATCGCACCTTCGATTGCCGCCAGACTCCAAACTCCATCAGCCATCACGCCGCGAAACGCCATGGGATGCTGCAGCATCAACTTGAGAGAAGGCTCGGGCGCAACTTGGAAGCTACCCACCCCCTGGGGATTCGCCTGCATCCAGGACCCGGCGAGGTCGACTTCGAAATGCGTACCTTCATGACGGGAGTTGAGGATGTGGCCGCTCGAACTTGCATTCCCGAAAAGCACACCACTGCTCGTGCTCCCACTACCTTCGTAACTCGAAGTCGCATCTCCCGGAACCAAGTAAAAATCGTTATTGCTAGCGTTCTCGCCCGCAGGATACTCCGCTCGACCGGTAAGTAGCACCTGACTTCCAAATGAAAACAGGACGCTCGGATAACATGAGAAACAATCAGATTCATAGCCGAGCCATCGTCCGTCCGTGCAACCGGGGAGCGAAGTGATTGCGCAGGAGCCGTCGCCGTAGCAGCATCCACCCCATGGGCAACTGTTGCCCGCCTCATCGCAGTAGGCACCGAACCCGGGAATGCCGCCCAACGCCTGGCACGCTGTGTCGGTCGCCTCTACACAACCACCGGGGGTGCAGCAAGCGGCAATACACTCCTCCTCCCAGCAACTCTGCCCTTCCATCGGTCGGCCTCCGCTCTGCAGACACGCCTCCGTGGATGCCAAGTTACAGTTATTAAGTGGCCCATAACAACAGGCCGCCTCGCAGGCTGTCTCCTCGCACGACTGTCCGTCGGGCTGAATCTGGCCACCGGCCGCAAAACAGCTTATGCGGGACGTTACCACGCAGCCTCCTGGCAAGCAGCACTCGCACTGGCACGGCCAGCAGTCCTGGCTCCCCTCGATGCGCAGGTTCCGAATATGTACAGAATCTGCGGGACCACTCCAGTTGTCGGAGACCAAAGCAAAGCTAAGATGGTCCAGCGTCTGCGGGTTGCCGTCTCCATCTTCCCCTGCCTGATCACCAATGATGGATGACAGCTGTACAGGCAGGTTATCGTTCACGATGAAAACCATGTCCTGCTCGACCACTGCATATGTGCGCACTGTATCAGTGACCAAGTCGAAGTCCCAGACCATCCGCCATGGACCGTTGCTATGAATGAACAAGGGAGGAGTCGGGGCTCCCCAGTGACGCACCATCTGAAGGTACCCGGTGTCCTGACGTATCTGCGCGTTCGGGAGAAATTTATTCGGCACCGCATCGAAGTCGAAGTAGAAGTTGTGCCGCGATCCGTCACCATCCACGTCGAAGGTCAGGTCACAGGATATCCGCAGAAATGCGGTCCCCTGCAAATAGATGGGTTCGGCAAAGGTGTGGACAACCCGTGACTCCTTCCGGCCGAGCAGTGGGCCGACCCCGGCGGGAAGCGACAAGCGGATCTGCTTCTTGTTGTTGACGGCAACGATCTCCGGAACGTGGCCGCCCCCGGCCGCGAATCCGGTCCAACCTCCTTGCGGGACACTTCCAAGCGGGCCCACGGTCAGAGTGCTGAACTCGTCGGCATAGTAAATGAGTCCGTTGGCCCGTGCGCGGCTGCAGCTGAATCCCATCACCAGCGCGAGCACGGTCGCAACCACGGTCGACTCACGGCGTCCGAAGTTTGCTTGCATCGCTCGGTCCTCCCGGGGGGCGCAGTCGGCGCCCCCAACGTATCAAGTCGACTTACAATCTTCCCCAGCCTCTCGTGCTGATTCAGTTCACTGTAGGCGCGCACCAGTGCATCGAGCACGGCTCACTCCTCATCGTAGGCTTCACCTGAGTGGTAGGCTCTGACAGCGGACTCCAGCATCTGCAGCGTACTTGCAGCCGTCGGGCTATGACTGACAGCATAGCCGCTGGCCGCTTCTGCGTACAGACTTGCCGCCTCCAGGTGTCGGCCTGCCCGTTCCAGTACCCTGCCACATCGGCCCGAGAAATCAGACAGGCGCCAATGGTGCTCGGGGAACACTTCGTGCGCAACCGGAAGCCATTCGGAGCACAATGCCTCCGCCTCAGTCACACGCCCGACGAGGCCGAGCAGCTGAAGCAGTTCCGACACAACCGCGAGTGTATGAGCATGCTCGGCCCCGAGGGCAGCATTACAGTCGCCGTACAATTCTTCGTAACCAGCCGCGGCGGCCTGAAGCAACTCCTCCCTTTGCTTCGCCTGGTCTGCGGGTGTGGCCGTGTACTGCCTGATCAGAAGCAGGAGAAGATTGTGGCGCGTGACGAGCACATCAATGTGGCTCGGTCCAAGATCAGCCAGACGCACTGCGAGGACTGCCTCGTATTCCTGACGAGCCTCTTCGATGCGCTTCTGATCTTTGAGTGCACCACCGAGGAGGTTGCGGAGCTCAGCCATTCGCAGGGAATCGACACCGAATGCAGTTGCAACAGTTGGCTGCAGCGCACGCAGGCGCGCTTCGGCCTCTTTCGGCTCTGCTAGGCGCAGCAACTGTTCAGCGGCAAGCATACCTACGGGAACGAGACGGTCCGCGTGCCGGTTGACATTCGCTACGTATTCCTCCAGGGCTGCGTCGAGATGCGCGAGCGATTCCCTCGGGGCACCTATGATCGAGTAGCCGACACCCAGTGCGTCGTGGATCGCTGCGACGACGGCCGCCGGTTCGAGGGCAGCAGTATCTGCCAATTCAGCCCCGCGGGCCTCAAGATACGGTCGGAGGCTGGCCTTGATGGGTCGCCCAGTGTCAACCGCACCCCTGATGACATCCAGAATCTCCAAGGAATCATCCCGGTGACGCCTGGCGACGTACTCTTCAGCTTGTGCCCGGCCGAATTCAGCCTTCGCCCGGCCCAGCGCTGCCGTGATGCCGCCCAGTGCTCCGGCTATCACCATGCATACGGCCAGCGCCGCGCCCACAAGGCTCCTGTTTCGCTGGGCGAACTTGCGCATGACGTAGGGAACGCTGTCACGTTTTGCGTCGATCGGCTGGGCCTGTCGGTACCGCTCGATGTCCGCGACGAGTGCGTCGACCGACTGGTAGCGTCGTTCGCGCTCCTTCGCGAGGGTCTGGAGCATGATCGTCTCCAGGTCCTCATCAAGACGTCGAGCGATATGGCCCTGGAAGGCTCTCTTGTCATCGGAATCTACAGTAGCCCGACGCATCGCGTCACTCGGTCGCACCGGAGGCGTGCTGGCGATGTGCCCAATGATGTCGGCCATTGATCCCACCACGGGGTAGGGGTACTGCCCCGTGATCATCTGAAAAAGAATGACGCCCAGGGAGTAGACATCCGTGCGGGTATCAATCAGATCAGGATTGCCCCGAGTCTGTTCCGGGGACGCGTAGGCCAGCGTACCGACGAACTCGCGGGACAACGTCACGGGGCCGCCATCGCCGACCAGGTCTCTGCCGACCGCCTTCGCAAGCCCAAAGTCGAGCACCTTGGGCGCACCGGATAGGTCGACCATGATGTTACCCGGCTTCAGATCACGATGGATTACGCCGCGACGATGGGCGGCGGAGACTCCCGCGCAGATCCGCAGGAACAGATTCAGTCGCTCGGGTATCGTGAGACGCGGGTTCTCGCGGAGGAACTCATTGAGTTGCGTGCCTTGAACATACTCCATCACCAGGTACGTAACGCCGGAAACGGTGCCGCTGTCGAACACCGTAACGACATTGGGATGCTGGAGGCTGGAGGCCAGATCAATCTCTCGCTCGAAGCGGAGATGACTTCGCCGCCCTGCGATGGAGCGGGCGAGGAGAACCTTGATAGCCACAGTCCGCCGAGTCGCATGCTGCAAGGCCTTGTACACAACGCCCTGAGCCCCGTGGCGCAGCACCGAGAGAATCTCGTAGCCGGGGATCTTCGGGTAGGCGTAGACCGAGCCGGGCGATCCGGTTTCCTCACGAACGGTCGTCCTCTCCCCGGGATCATCAGGATGCGCGCTGCTGCCCGCCGCATGGGCTGCATCCTGCGGCGATGGAGGCGGACGCTCGGAGAACTCGTGACCGTGAAGCCAGCGGACGCCGAAGAGGAGTGCCTCGTTCTCCCGGCATTCAGCAAGCAGTCGACTGCAAGCGTCACAGGCTTCGGCATGCGTCAACAGTGCCGACGCATCGCTCCGGGGCAACTCGTCGCGCATCAGCGCTTCGCACTGCTCCGCTGTCAGACAGTTCATGACCGTCAACCTCCCGGAAGCGGATGGCCGAACCGACGTGGTCCTCTGCGGCGCGAGGGCACCCCTGGCGCCTTTCACAGGATCCATTGCGCGAACTGCCAGATTTCTTTCAGAATTCTTCGGCAAGGTCCGGGCGTTCGGCCCGAAGTTCGCGCAAGCTGGCCAAGGCTCGGTTCTTGTGAACGTAGACGGTGGCTCGCTCGATGCCGATCAGGCTCGCAACCTCATCGGCGGACTTCCGCTCGACGGCGTACAGCATGAACACCTGGAAAGCGCGCTCGCCGATCTCGGATCGGAGTCTGCGGTAGACCTCCTGCAGGATCTCCCGCTTCCACTCCTCGTCGAAGAAAGACGCGATCTCACTCTCGTCGGGAATCCAATCCAGGCCACATCCGCTCTCTGAGCCGCCGGGAGCCTGCCGCCGTCGACGATGCGGACTGCGAACGATTTGCCGCACCTTGTTCACCGCGATGCCGCCCAGGTAGTGTCGAAGCCTCCCGCGCGAGCGATCGTACTTCCCTTCGCGAAACGCTGGAAGGAAGGCCATGAACGTCTCTTGCACCGCGTCGTGCTGGTCGGCGTCGTCGAGCCCGCATCGGCGCGCTACGGCTCGCACAACCGGCTCGTAGCGCGAGCAGAAGCCCGCCCACGCCTGTTCGTCCCCCTTGGCGAGGCCCTCAAGGAAGCTCGAAGTCGTGCGCGGAGTGTCCATCAGACGCATGTCTCGCTCTGACACGACGCTGCCCGAATCCGCGGGGCAGCAACCCGCCCGGCCGCAGGTGCTGAAGCGGGGTGGAGTTGAGCCGAATCAGGGCCCATCTGGGTGACGGATTGTAGCAGCAGCGCCGGTCCCCTTCAAGAAGTCACGCCTTGACCGACCGCGTCCCCGGAGCGGCTGCAATTGCAGAATTTCACGGCACCCTTGGAATTCTGAAAGATCCTGAGTCTGGCCGGCAAGATACCCCCGTGCAGTCGAGATGAACTCGCCGCACGAGGACATGGGAGGACGCCGGGAGCTCGGCAACTCACCCTGGACGGCCGTGTAAGCCGCCATGCCGCGTATCCGGGAATCCCAAACAGAACCAGAGGAGACCTGCGATGTCCATCAAGAGCCAGAACAGTCACAACGTGATCGGGACGACCGCCGCGGTTTGCGGAGCGCTGCTCACGCTCGCCGTCGCACGGGAGGCAAGCGCCGGAGCGATCGAGTACCCGGTCCGCAACGGTGGATGGGCGGAGTTGCAGAAAGTGCTGGAGCAGGTTCCGGTGATCGGAGCCTACTTCAGCGGCGGGAGCCGCGGGCAAGACTGCGACTTCATCTGCGACGTGAAGCGACATCTGCCCGACACCTTCCGCGGGTGCTTCGGTGATCTCGACGGCAACGGCGTGGTCAATCCTGCGGACCGCGCGTACGTCAGCATCAACATCGGCCAGACCGACCCGGTCGCTATCTGCCTGTACGACCTTGACGGCAATGGCCACATCAACGCCGGTGACCGTGGGTTCGTCCTCGCCAACAGCGATCAGTGCACCAAGCTGCCCGACTACCAGGACGGCAGTGGCCTGAACCGAGGTGAACCCGACCCCCGGTTCTGTGACCCCTCGGCGCCGTAACGCTGAACGATCGAGTGGCCGGCGAGACTTCTCCCCCCCAGCGCCCGGGAAGGCCCGAAAGGGCTGACCCGGGCCTGCTTTGCTTTTGAAATGCCGTGCGCCGTTCGAAACGAGTCCATGATGGGTGATTACGCAGCGAGTCGCTGCGGCTGGAGTGCCGGCTGCGGCGATCGAGCCAATCCGTGTATGCTGCTGCTGTTGCGTTACCAACACCCGTATGTCATGGTTATCTTGATGAAACCGGCCATCCAATGCCTGGTTGTCGCTTTCGCCCTCGCCACGGCCGCCTTCGCCGGGTGCTCGCCGCAGGCGCCGCCTCCCGGTGCACCGGCCAACCTCAACGGCTCCGGTGGCGGCGGGTTTCGGCCTTCGCCGGTCGGCATGCCCGGCAACACTGCGCGGTCGTTCGGCTCCGCTTTCTTCGTCCAGGTCGGCGGGCGCACCTGGGCGGTGATGGCGTTTCACCTGGAAGAGACCTTCGGCGGGCCGGCGACGCGCGTGGCGGCGGGTGGGAGCATGATCCGCCTGGGCGAACCGCTGCCGCCGGTGGGTGATGTACGCTGGCTGCCCGTCACCGAGGGCTCGCCGGCAACGCTGCCCCTGGCCGCCAACCTCGTGCGCCGCGGCGACCCGCTGCTGATTCGCTCAGCCCGCGGCGAGGTCAACGGCCGGTTCGCCTCCGCCGACTACTTTCCCGGGACGGCCGTCTCCGGCACCCTGGCGTTCAACCCCGCCGACGCCTTCGACGCGAACGGCTTCAGCGGATCGGCCGTGGTCATACCCGGCAACAGCGAAGTCGTGGGCGTCGTGGTGGCGGCGGACGAGCCGGGCCGGGCGACGCGGCTGTTCTTCGAGCCGCTGATCGTCCCCGCCGCCGCGGAAGAAGCTCCCTGACCGGCCATTTCGACCGCTTCGCCGCCCAAGTTCGACACCGGGCGTGCCCCCGCGGGCTGTGCGGGTATCATTCGCCGCGTCGCCGGCGGCAGTCCGGCCGTCCGCGAAGGGGGCACCACCGGCTGGACGCAAGTGCCACACCCGGGAGGCGTGCCGCGAACGGGATCCCGCTGCCACGCCTGGCAGGCGGCCGCGGCGGGAGGTCGGCGGCACCGGCCTGACGGCCCGCGGCGGTTCATCGGAACGGTTCTATGACCTACGAAGCCTACCTCGTCCTGGCCGTCGTCGTGGTGGTGCTGCTGCTCCTCGCGCTGACGCGGCTTGCGGCGGACGTGGTGCTGATGGGCGGGCTGACGCTCCTGATGATTCTGCCTGCCCGCGGGGCGGACGGCTGGAAGCTGGGCGTGCTCTCCACCGGCGAGGCGCTGGGCGGGTTCAGCAACGCCGGGCTGGTGACTGTCGGTGTGCTCTTTGTCGTCGTGGCGGGGCTGCGCTCGACCGGGGCGATCGATTGGATTGCCGCCGCCGTACTCGGCCGGCCGCGCACTTTGCGCGGCGCGCTCGTCCGCGTCATCGCCCCGGTACAACTCGTCAGCAGTTTCCTGAACAACACGCCGGTGGTCGCCATGCTCATCCCGGCGGTGGGCGATTGGGCCCGGCGGCTGCAGATCAGTCCGTCGAAACTGCTGATCCCGCTCAGCTACGCGGCCATCCTCGGTGGCACTTGCTCGCTCATCGGGACGAGCACAAACCTCGTGGTCAGCGGCATAGTCATTGCCCACACCGACCTGCCGCCGATCCGCATGTTCGACATCACCTGGATCGGCCTGCCGACCGCGATCCTCGGCGGGGCGTTTCTCCTGCTTGCCGGCCCACGCCTGCTGCCCGGGCGCATCTCGGTGGGCGAACTGCTGAAGAACGCCCGCGAGTACATCGGCGAAATGCTCGTGCCCGCGGGCAGTCCGCTCGCCGGAAAGACCGTCGAGGAGGCCGGCCTCCGCAACCTGCCGGGGGCGTACCTGGTGGAAATCGAACGCGACGGCGAGGTCATCGCCGCGGTCGGCCCAGAGCAGAAGCTCCGCACCGAAGACCGCCTCGTGTTTGCCGGCGTGGTCGAGTCGCTCAAAGACCTGCAGAACCTCCGCGGCCTGGCTCCCGCCACCAACCAGGTGTTCAAGATCGACTCGCCGCGACACCAGCGGCGGATCTTCGAAGCGGTCGTATCCAACGCGTGTCCGCTGGTGGGCCAGACGATCAAGGAAGGCCGGTTTCGTACGGTGTATGGAGCGGCGGTACTGGCCGTGGCGCGAAACGGCGAACGCCTCAGCGGGCGCATCGGCGACATCCGCCTGCGTGCTGGCGATACGCTGCTGATCGAGGCCGGAGAACGCTTCGAGGACCAGCAGCGCAACTCGCGCGACTTCTTCCTCGTCAAGGCCCTGGAAGACTCGACCCCCCGGCGTCACGAGCGGGCGCCGCTGGCCCTGGGCATCCTGGTGCTGATGGTGTCGGTCGCGGCGCTCGAATGGCTCGACATGCTCCACGCGGCGATGCTGGCCGCCGGCCTGATGATCATGACCCGCTGCTGCTCGATCAACGACGCGCGGCGCCATGTCGAGTGGTCGGTGCTGATTGTCATCGGCGCCGCCCTCGGGCTCGGCACCGCCCTCGACAAGTCCGGCGCAGCCGTCGAAATGGCCCGCGGGCTGCTCGCCCTCGGCGGCGACAACCCCTGGCTCGTGCTGGCGATGGTCTACATCGCCACGACGTTTCTGACCGAAGTCATCACCAACAATGCCGCCGTCGCGCTGATGTTCCCCTTCGCCCAGGCGACAGCCGAGCAACTCGGCGCCAACTTCACGCCGTTCGTCTTCGCGATCATGATGGCCGGCTCGGCCAGCTTCGCGACGCCGCTGGGCTATCAGACCAACCTGATGGTGTACGGCCCGGGCGGCTACCGCTTTGGCGACTTTCTGCGCATGGGCGTGCCGATGAACCTGCTGGCGGCGATCGTGAGCATCCTCCTGATCCCGATGATCTGGCCGCTGAAGTAGCGCTTCCGGACTGCATGTATGGGGTCGCTGTCATGGCGGAGCGAAGCGATCGTCCAACCAGCGCCTCTCCAGCCGCGCGGCAGCACCCGCCCGTGCAGGTCGCCAAAATGGCGATGGTGAACTCGGCGCCAGAACATGCCGCCGTCTCGGTGCAAACCAAGAACGTGGATTCTCCCTTAGATCATCGCTCAACCGCGTTGCCGGCGCAGCACGGCCTGGAAGGCCGTGCCACGAGGGCGGCGGGCGATGCCTTGTCTGTCCCCGCCAAGGCAATCCCGGAAGCACAAGCCCGGAAGTCAGCAGCTTGTTGTCGAACTCCGCGTGGCACGGCCTTCCAGGCCGTGCACACCGAGGGCCGACCTGGCGAGCTGTCGCGGCTGACGGACTTCCCGTTCGTACCCTACAACGCGCGCGAGGTCGTGATTCGCTACAGCGCGTACTTGCCGCACTGGCAGCAGGAGGGCGCGACTTATGCCGTAACCTTTCGCCTGGCCGACAGCTTGCCACGCGGCGTGCTGGAGCGCTTGCTCCTGGAGCGGAATGAACTCGTCCGTCGGGCAGCGGCGGCAGGCAGGACGATGACAACTGCAGAGCATCAGCGCCTCCGCGAACTGCACAGGCAGCGCGTCGAAGACTACTTGGATCGAGGGCGAGGATCGTGCGTGCTCAAGAACCCGAGCACCGCGGCGATCCTCCGGAGCGTCATACTATACTTCGACGGCGAGCGCTACGACATCGTCGCATGGTGTATCATGCCCAACCATGTGCACGTCGTGGTGCGTCCGCGACCAGGGCAGACACTCTCGCGCATCGTGCATTCCTGGAAGAGCTACTCGAGTAACCAGATCAACAAGGTGCTGTGCAAGACGGGTTCGCTTTGGCAGCCCGACTGGTTTGATCATCTCGTCCGGAACAGGGATGATCTGGAGCGCTCGATCAGGTATGTGCTCGACAACCCTCGCGCTGCCGGCTTGCGAGACTGGCCGTGGTTGGGCTGCGGAACAGACTTCGAGGCCGAGCGCCCGACCGGTCAGGCCGGGCGTGAACCGTGATCGCGGGGCCGCCGATACCTCGCTGGAGCCGCCGGGAAACAAGCCGCCGCTGATTGCAGCCGCGGGGCTTCGGGCCCATCATTACATCTCCATGACGGCTTCCGCTGTGCCCGCTGACATCGCCCCGACCCGCCTCGGCCTGATCGCCGGGAGCGGGCGGTTTCCGCGCATGGTGCTGGACGGGGCAAGGCGGGCGGGGTGTCATGTGACGGTCGTGGGCCTGCGCGGGCTGGCTGACCCGGCTCTGGCTGAGGCCGCCGATGTCTTCCGCTGGTCGCGGCTGGCCGCACCGGGGGCGTGGATTCGCACGCTGCGGCAACAGCGCGCGGGGCGCGTTATCCTGGCGGGGGCGGTGCGGAAGTCGGACATGTACGGCCGATTTCGCCTGCTGAAGCTGATCCCCGACCTGACAGCCCTGCGGATCTGGTTTCTCGAACTGAAGGACAAGCGCAATGACGCCGTGCTGCGGGCGGTGGCCGATCTGTTCGCGAAACATGGCATCATCATGGACGACTGCGTGAGGTACACCATGGACCACATGGCCCCCGAGGGCGTGCTCACCCGCCGCCAGCCCAGCGAGGCCCAGCGGGCCGACGCCGCGTTCGGCTGGACCATCGCCAAGGAGATGGGCCGCCTCGACATCGGCCAGTCCGTCGCCGTCAAGGAAACAGAGGTCATCGCCGTCGAAGCCATCGAAGGCACCGACCGCATGATCGAGCGCGCCGGCGCCCTCTGTCAGCGCGGCGGATGGACGATGGTCAAGGTCGCCAAGCCCGACCAGGATATGCGCTTCGACGTGCCCACGATCGGCCCGGACACCATCGCCAACCTTCGGCGCCACGGCGCGGCCCAACTCGTCGTGGAGGCCGGCAAGACCGTCATCGTCGATCGCGAACGAATGCTCAGCGACGCCGAGACCGCCGGGATTGTCGTCTGCGGCATGACGGGCGACGCCGCGGCCGCGGCGATCTGAACACAGCCTTGAGCGCCTGTGGCGGCCGTCGCAGCCCCGCCGTCCTGGCTGTCCGATGAAGCAGGGTCAGGCACCGCCTGAGTCGCCCCTCACGGAAGCGTGAAGCGGGTGGTCGCCGGCGCCAGACCCCTTTTTCAACGGACTCTTCAGCGACCCCCCCGACTGTCCGATAACACCCGGCGTGCGCGCGGGCCTGTCGCCCGCGGGGAGGAGTCGCCATGGCCGTCATCGCCGCCGTACCCGCCGCCGCGTGGGAAGCCGGATGCCGCTCGCTGGGACACGACCTGGTGCCGCTGCCGCCGCCGGGCAGCGGCGACCTGCGCTCGCGCCTGGCGGGCGGAGGGGCAGCGATCGCCACGTTGGCGGACCGACGGCCTGAGCTGATCCTCGATCTCAACGCCCTGGGGCTGATGTTCGTCGAAGGGCCGGGCGGGTTTGACGATCTCAAGCTGCTGCATGAGCAGGTCGGTGCCACGCTGGTGTCACATCTCCTGGCCCCGGTTCCGGTGCTCGCGCAAGCGCTGGGTTGGGAAGTGCTGATCACCTGCCTGGGCAGCCGCCGGTGGATCAAGGTCGTCAGCGACGCCGAGGCCGCCCAGGAGCTGCACCGCTTCGGCATCCCCGGCATCGCCCACCTCCCTCCGGCTGCGGCCGACGCCGCAGCAGATTGCATCGCGCCAGTCGCCGACGCCGCCGAGGCGCCGGTGGCCTTCATCGGCGACGCATCGCGCGCCATGTTCCCGGGGCTGGCCGGCGAAGCGCTTAAGGATGCGATCAACCCCGCCGCCCGCGCCGCGGTTGCGGCGCGCGGGCGCATGCCCTTCTTCGTGAGCTACTTCGAGGTGGATCGCGTCGCGGAGATCCCGGCGGCGGACGGCGATTCGACTGCGCGGGCCGCAGCCATCGCGGCGTACTTCGCCGCGCGGACCCGCTACGCCGCTGCGCTGTGCCGTCAGGATCGTGACAGGCTGGTAGCGCTGCTCGCCGAGCGCCTCGACAAGCCGCTGGTGCTGCACGGCCGCGGATGGGAAGGCATACGCGGCGCGGCCAACGCGCCCGCCCCGAAGTCCGCCGCCGCTTACCTCGAGCGCTTCCGGCGGGCGGCGATCAACGTCGTAGCCGGTGACGGCTGGTCCGAGTCGGGGCTGACCACAACCCACTTCGAAGTGACCGCCGCGGGCGGCTTCCTGCTATGCCCCTATCACCCGCGGCTGCGCGACTGCTTCGAACTGGGGCGCGAGATTGAGACGTACTCGAGCGATGAGGAGCTGTTCGCGAAGATCGATCACTATCTCGCCCGGTCGGCGGATCGTGTCGCCATCGCCGCGGCCGGCCAGCAGCGGACCCGGCGCAACCACCTCGTCCGCCATCGACTGGACGCTGTGTTGCGCATGGCCGGGTTCGAGCCCGCCGCACCGCCTGAGGAGCCTGCCGCGCTGCGTCTGACCATCGGCGCGGCGAGCTGAATACTCGAAAAAGCGACCCTGCGGCGCAATGCGGGCGCGCATCGCCCGCGACTCAGGCGACCGGCTCGCGGGCTGGCACAATCCAATCCGCCCCGCCCGCGCCAGACAGTGCGCAGAGCCCGAGCCCGTAGACCGGTTCGAGCACCTCAGGGCGAATCACCTCCGCCGGCGTACCGCACGCCATCACGTCCCCCTCGTGCAGCAGGAGAACGTGGGTGCAGAAGCGCGCGGCAAGGTTGACGTCGTGCGTCACCACCGCCACGCCGATCTTCCGCTGCTCCGCCAGCGAGCGCAGCAGCGAGAAGATGGTCACCTGGTGCAGCAGATCCAGCGACGATGTGGGCTCGTCGAGCAGCAACAGACGCGGCGACTGAGCCAGCGCTGCGGCGAGATAAACCCGCTGCGCCTCGCCGCCCGAGAGCGTACGCAGCGGCCGGTCGGCGAACTCTCCGGTCCCGGTCGTGCGCAGCGCGTCGAGCGCGATGCGATGGTCCCCGGGCGATTCGAAGAGGCCGAAATCGCGGTGCGGGAAGCGCCCCAGCAGCACATACTCCCCCGCTGTCTGGTCGGCCGGCGCGTCGGGCGGCGACTGCGGGACGAAGGCCATCACCTGCGCCCGCCGCCGCGCCGACATCGACGCCAGGGGGACGCCATCGAGCGCGATGCCGCCTCCGCGGGGCGCCTGGAGCCCCGCCAGCAGCCGAAGCAGCGTGCTCTTGCCCGCTCCGTTGGGACCCACGATCGCCCAGCACTGGCCCGCCGCGATACGCAGCGTCACCGGCCCGAGGAAGTCAGGCCGCGCAGGGAATCCGAACCGGACTTCGGTGAGGTTGAGCAGCGGCGGGTCACTGGTCACGCGGCGGCTCCGGATGCAGCAGGTCGGCCAGGCGCGCGATGATCTCGACATAGCGGGGAGATGGAATCAGTGCGTTGTCGTCGGTAACCACGTAAATGCGCCCGTTGCGCACGGCGGGCAGCTCGCCCGCCGCGGCCCACTGTGCCGCCCGCTGACGCTCCTGCTCCGGCGTCAATGGCGGCGACTCGGGCAGCAGTTCGATGATGACCTCAGGCCGCGCGGCGATGATCGATTCGGCGCTGACCTTCGGATACATCATCTCGACGCGGCCGAAGACATTCTGCCCGCCGGCGATTTCTACCGCCTCGGTCAGAAAGTTCCCCGCCCCGGCGGTCAGGAGATTCGCCGTCTCGCCCGAGGCTCGGCTGATCGTCAGGAGCACGCGGGGCCGCGGCCGTCCTTCGACGTGCTGGCGTATGGCCGCGAGTCGCCCCTCGAACGACTCGGCCAGACGACGGGCGCTCTCGGTTACGCCGAGACGCTCGCCGAGCTCGCTGACCGTCACGCGGATGTCCGCCAGCCGATCCGTGCGATCCTCGTAGACCGGCACGCCCAGCCGCTCGCAGAGCTGCGCCACGGCGGGATTCTGGCCGCGCAGGATCACCAGATCGGGCTTGAGCGCGGTGATTCGCTCCAAGGCGGGATCGTACAGACCGCCGACGCGCGGGCGCTCGGCCAGCTCGGGCGGATAGACCGTGAATTTGCTGCAGCCTACGATCCGATCGCACGCCCCCAGCGCGCAGAGGATCTCGTCCGCGTTCGGCGCGATGGTCACGATCCGTGTCGGGATCGGCCGCGCCGCTTCGGCGGCCCGGCCGACGCCGGGCGCGGGCCGCTCGGCCGTCGCCGCGGCGACCGGCATGAGCCACGGGGCGACCAGCAGCCCAGCGAACCGGCCGGGGCGCATCCGGTATCGCACAACCCTCGCGTTTTCGTCTGACACGGCGCGACCCTGCATGTCCCCATGATCAATCGCGAGACAAGGCGAGGCAAGCCGCTGAACCCCCAAGCAGCACTTCAATCTTGACGAGCGGCGGTGAGGCTCGTATCCGTGCGACGAACGATCTCTGAACCGGAGGTGCTGGTCATGGCTGATGCCGCTCCGCCCATTGCCCGCGTCGCTCATGTCATCCTGCGCGTGTCCGACCTTCCCCGCTCGACTGCGTTCTATCGCGACACACTCGGGCTGACGCTGCAGTTCGCGTTCCCCGGATTCGCGTTCTTCGCGGGCGGCGGGGTGTCGCTGGCGCTGAACGAGAACCGGGAGCTCGCGGCCGCCGCCGGCCCCGCCGTGGAGATTGCGTTCGAGTGCCCCGACATCCGTGCGGCCTGGACGACGCTGTCTGCCCGCGGGGTGGCCTTCTCGCGCGAGCCGCGCGTCGTCTCGAGCGACGCGACCCACGACCTGCTGGCCACCGACTTCCGCGATCCCGACGGCCACGTTCTGTCGCTCACCGGGCGGGTCCCGAAGGGCCGCTAGCGGCCTCGGCAGCCCCCTGCCGCCTCCTCGGCCGCCGGACCACCCCAAGCCCGCCGGGGCGGTTGGCCGATAAGACGATAAGCATGGGTGCCGTCAGCCTGCCCCGGGTGCTGCCGCTGCTCGAGGATGAACAGAACCTCGCGGCTGACGCTGCGCTGATCGAGTCGCTGCCGTCGCTGAGCGAGGGCATGCAGGGCCGGGCCCTCGACCTGCTGGCGCGCCGCGGCCACGCGGAGCCGCTCGCCGAGATCGTCGCCCGCGCCGAGAGCGCCGCGCCTGGCCTGCAACGCCTGATCGTGGAGCGAGCCGCGGCGCTGGAAGGCGGTGTGCGAGTTGCCATCGGGGGCGAGAAGCTCGAACGACGGCTGGCCGCCATCGAACTGATCGAGCGCAGCGAGGACTGCCGCCTGGCGTACCTCCTCGCTGCGGCGGTGCGAGCGTCCTGCCCGAAAACGCGGAGCCGCGCGGCCGCGGCCATCCACACGCTCACCTCGCGCGTCGTCGAGCGCGACGTCAGCCCTGCATCGATCCGCCAGCACGCCGAGTCTCGAAAACACCTCGCCACCGCGCTGGTTGAAATCGTGCGGAGCTGGGAATCGCACCTGCAGCCCAAAGCCCTGGAAGCGGCGCTGTACCTTCCCGATGAGACGGTTACCGCGGTCGCCGGCAAGCTGGACGAAGGCCGGTCACACATGGCCCAGGCGATCAACCTGCTCTTCGAGGGCACGAGCGACTGGCGGCTCGCCGGCTTCGCGCTGCGCTCGCTCGCCATCGCTCCGCTGCGCAAGGCGGCGGCCGGCGCAATCCAGCGCGCAACCGATGCCGCTTTCGTCCGCGCCCTCGCGCGACACGGCCACCTCATCGCCGACGCGGATGTCCGCAAGGGATGCGCGTGGATCCGCGAGCTGCGCTGCCTGGAGCACGGGCTGGGCGTATTCGACCGGCTGTCGACGCCGGAGGCCGTGGCGCTGATGTGGCTCGTAGGGGCGACGGGGCTGTCGCCGAAGCGCAAGTCGGACATCTACCGCGAGGCGCTGACGCTCCCTGGTGCAGAGCTTCACCAGGCGGTCGTCCACCAGTTGCTTGCCGACGGCGCGGATTGGACCACCGAGTTGCTCACCGTGGTCGCGTCACGGGGAGGCGATGAAGCCGCGGCGCTGGCCGAGCGGGCGCTGGCCGAGAGAGGCGTGACCGCGCCGGAGACAACCTCGCCGGAGCCGGCTGCGCCGAAGTCGACCGCGGCCCCGTCCCGCCCGCGCGGGGTGACGCCGCAGCAACTCTGGTCCACGCTGTGGCAGCGGTTCGACCACCTGAGCCCGGCCGAAGCAAGCGACTCCGTGCGCGAGCTCTCCGCCTCGGGGCTCGACCTGCTGGCCGCGGTGCGCGCGAAGCTGGCCTCGAGCCAGCCGATCGACCGGGCCCGGGCGCTGCGCGTCGCGCGCTCGCTGGGGCTTGCGGCTTCGCTCGAAGAGGAGATCTACCGCCAGACGAGCGACCCCGATCCGGTGGTGCGCAGCGCCGCGGTCGCCCTGCTCGCCGAGCTGCCGGGCACGACCAGCGAGCGCATTCTCCGGCGGACGGTCAACGATCCGGATCACCGCGTGCAGGCCAACGCGATCGAGGTGCTTGAGTCGCTGGGCTCGCCCGAGCGCCGGCGGCTCCTGGAACCGAAGCTGGATTCGACCAACGGCCGCGTGCGGGCCAACGCGGTGAAGGCCCTGCTGCGCCTGGAGCTGCGCCAGGCGGGGGAGGCCCTGCTCGACATGCTCGACAACCCGTCGCGGGCCCAGCGACTCAGTGCGCTGTGGGTGGTCGAGCGGCTGCACCTCGAATCGGTGCTGCACCGCATCACCGAGCTCAGCGCGCAGGATCCGGACGAGCGCGTCCGTCATCGTGCGACGCGGGTGCTCAGCGCGCTGACGCACGGCCTCACCGAAGACGCGGTGCCTGGCGCGTCAGCCGCCGGGGAGGCGCCCCGATGATCACCCCGGCGCTCGCCCAGGTGCGAGAGTTTTCCAAGTCCATCAGCGACCACTTCCAGAAGGGTGGATCAGGCACGGCGATCCTGCTGGTCATCGCGGGCATCATCGCCTTCGTGGTGATCGTCTACCTCATCACGCGGCGACAGGAACGCGCCGCCAACCCCGCGCTGCGCAACGACCCGCACCTGCTCTTCGCCCGCCTGCTGGAGCGCCTGCGACTCCCGTCGGTGCAGCGCGACGCGCTCACGGTGATGTCGCGCGATCTGCGCGTGGCCCATCCGGCAACGCTACTCATCAGCGACCGGCTTTTCGACGAGGCGGCGGGCAAGTGGATCGAGCAGCACCCCGGCCCGGCGTTCGCCCGCCGGCGCGACGCGCTGACCGCCGCACGGTCGGCGCTTTTCCAGAGCGCGTCCTCCGCGCCGGCTGCGCGGTAGCGCAGCCTCCCTGCCCCATTACGGCAGCAGCGTCTTGGCCGACGACTGCGGATCGAGCTTCACCGCCTCGGTGGCGAAGCGTGCGGCGGCCTCGCTGTCGCCGAGCTTGTGGGCGGCCATCGCCGCGCGCTCGTGGTGGCTGGCCTTGTCCGGCTCGATCCGCGTCAGCATGGTGTACTCTTTCAGCGCCGCCGCGGTGTCGCCGGTCATCATGCACACCTCGGCCAGCGCTTCGTGCACGGCCACGCCGAAGGGGTCGATGTAGAGAGCCTGCTGGAGCCAGTGTCGCGCCTCGGCCAGCCGCCCCTTGCGCTGGAGGATCCGCCCGATCTCCGCGGGGACGTCCGGGTCGCTGTCGTCGAGCCTGGCAAGCTGCATGAGCTGGGGCAGGGCGAGGTCGTCGTTCTTCTGTTCCAGGTAGATCCCCGAGAGGCCGCGCCAGCTGAAGGGATCGGCCGGACAGAGCCGCTGGAGGCGCACGAGTTGCTCCGCCGCGGCTGAGTAGTCCTCCTTTTGCATGTACAGCGCCGCGAGCATCTTCGGCGCGGTCCAGCCGGTCGGATCGACCTCGGCGAGCTTGTGCAGGATCGGCTCGACCTCGGCGAGCATCTGCCGCACCGCGGCGTCGGAGTTCTCCTGCCGGATGAGCTCCGCCTGCACCAGGGCGAACACCTCAAGCCCGTCGCGGCTGGCCGGATCGAGCTCGATCGCGCGGCGGGCGGCGTCGCGGGCCGCGCCGTAACTGCCGGCATCGAACTCCGCCCGCGCCAGGCGGCCGTGGAGCGCGGCATCGTCGCTGGTCACGGCCAGCAGCGCCTTGAGGCGCGTCACGCTCTCCGGCGGCGTCATGGGGAACCCCCAGCCCGCAGCCTGGGCACAGGCCCAGGCTTTGAACTCGCGATCGAACGCGGACATTTCCAACCCCAGCAAGTCGCGCGTGACCTCCGGCTGGCGACGTCCCTCGCGATACTGCCGGAGCATGTTGTTGATCATGTCGTAGCCCCAGCGATCGACGATGAACTCGCACATCCATTCGCTCTGGGCGTACGCCTGCTGGCGGTCGGTGGGCTTGCGCGGGCGCATGAACGCCCAGTTGATCGACTCAAGGGTAAAGAGTTCGTCGCGCCGACAGGCATCGGCCAGCATCCGGTTCCAGTCGAAGGAGCGCGGGGAGTCCTCCTGGTACACGGCAAGACCTTCGGTAAACCAATGCGGAATCCGGTTGCGCGTCGCCGCGAGGGTGACGGTGTGGGTGAACTCGTGCCGGAGCACGTTCGCGATGTTGTAGGGCCCGTAGGTGAGATCGGGCGACCGCCGCGGCGAGTCCATCGCGATCACCCGCCCCGTGCACGCGCCGACCGTGTGAATCCACGGCTTGCCGGTGATGCGCACGCCGAACTCCTTGTGGGTCGGGAAGATCTCGATGACGGTTTTCTCTTCGAGCTTGGTCTCGTAGTCGCGGGTCAGCTCGTGATGAAGCGATTCGAGATAGTCCGCCAGGAAGGCGCCGAGCCCCGGATCGCGCTTCTCGTCATAGCGGATGATGAAGTGCGGACTCTCGTAGGCCGCGTAGTGATGCAGCTTCTCCAGCAGTTCGAGCGTGTGCTTGGTGCGCTCGTTGAATGGATCGAGCCGCCACGACGCGTCGAGCGCCTGGCGGGCCTTGTCCTCGGGCCCCCACTGCATGTACATCATGCCCAGCTCGGTGCGCGTATTGGCATCGGTGGGGTCGAGTTCGATGGCCCGCAGCAGCGCCCGCTCGGAGGCCTCGTACTGCCGGATGCCGCCGAGGGCGATGCCCACCTCCGCGGGAAGCAGCGCAGACTTCGGCGCGATCGCCTCGAACCGCCGCGACGCCGCTGCCACCCCCTCGTCGTCGTACAGACAGGCGAGCGCCGCCGCCCGCAGAGCGATGGCCACCAGGTCGCGCGGGTTCACCTCCAGCGCCTTGTCCGCCTGCTCGGTCGCCTCGGTGTAGCGTCGCTCCGTGATCAGTTTGCGCGTCAGCAGGTGCAGCGCCGGTGGGAAGACCGGATTGGTCTCAAGCGCCAGCGCGGCGCGGCGCTCCACCTCTTCGAAGGCCCATCCGTCCAGCGCCACCGCGCCCAGGCCGACGTGTGCCTCGGGCAGGTTGCTGTTGATGCGCAGCGCGGCGCGATAGTCCGAGACGCTCCCGTCTTCGGCGTCGTTGTTGAACTTCGCCCGCAACAGGTCGCCCGCCGCGATCCGCGCCGGCCACCACGTTCGATCCACCACGTCGTACGCCGGCTGGAGCATCTCCTCCAGCACATGCCGGGTGCGCAGGGCGATCACGTCGTCGGTCAGCCCGGAGAGGGTGCTGAAGCGCAGGAACCCCAGCGCGGTGTAGGTCAGCCACTCGGCATCGCGGCGCAGCTCGCCCTCGCCGGACACGACCTTGTCGAACCACGCGTACACCTCGAGCGCTTCGTCACGCCGCCCGAGGTATTCCAGCGTGCTGCCCAGCAGGTACCTCGCCAGCGGATCCTTGCGATCCGCCTCGATCGCCAGCTTCAACTGCTCCAATCGCTTGTCGTGCTCGCCCACCCATCCAAGGGCCTCGGCCATGGCGACGTGCCACTCGCGCGATCCGGTCGCGCCGAGCGCGGTGAGCCCCTTCACCGCCTCGCGATACTGGCCGCGAGCCATCCGGCATCGGGCGAGCCCGATGGTGGCCAGGGCCCGGGTCGCCTCCACCTCGGCGAGGTTCGTGTACGCCTCCTCGGCGCGGTCGTAGTACCCGCCCATCAGCAGGTCGCGGGCGTCGTCGAGGGTCGGGGGGCGCTCGGAGGCGGGCGGCGGTTGTTCGGGCTTTGCCGCGTCCTGTGCGATCGACGTGGCACAGAAAAGTCCGCAGGTCAGCAAGCCGCAGAGCAGGCCGGGGTATCGCATCGTCGCGGGCCTCGTATCGTTCACGTCCGGACCCGCACTGCCCCGCGGCGGTCGGGCCTCCGCAGGGAGTCTAGGCTTCGCGGACGGCACGTGAAAGAACGGAGGCGCCCTGCGCGCTTCACCAGCGCAAGAAAGCGGACGCGGCCTCCGTCGACTTTCGCCGGAGAGGCCGCGTCCCTTGCGGATAGCGCCGTGTCCCTGCTGCCGCCCCATCCCCCCAGAAAGGGGCGGCTGGTCGCCATCGCTGAATTACTGCTCGCGGTCGCGCTGCTCGAGCATCTTGCGGAGCTGATCGTTCTCGCGGCGCGTGGCCTCCAGATCAAACAGCATGTACTTGATGCTCAGCCGGACGAAGTCGATGCTTTCCTGCAGATTGCTGACGGTCTCGCGGAGCTGCTCATGCCGCTCGCGGGTCTCCTTGGCGAGGGCTTCGAGCTTGCCGCGCTTGCCCTCCGGAAGGGTCGAGATTTCGGCCACCAGTTCCGCCAGCTTCCTCTGGAACGTTTCCTCGTTCATAGTGCTTCCTTCCCCCCTCAGGGTCATGCTTCCTGTTGAGCTACCCGGTAGACCCGACCTGCTGACCCCTCCGGGGAAGCACCAGGCCGCCATCGGACACCTCTCCTCCGGCAGCGGCCGTGCCAGCCGCGCCGCCGATGACGCGATGCGGCGCACGATTCCTAAGTCATGGAAAGGAATGTAGTTACATGACCTCTTGCCCCGGCCTGCCCCTCGCCGGGCGCGGGGGGATCATGCGGCGATGTTGCGGGGAGACAGCGCGATACCAGGACCGTGCGCGCCGCACGTACTTAACCAACGCAAAGACAAGGAGTTACAGCGAGTCTCGCGAAGGCAGCGCGGCGGTCGGCCGGGCACCGGTCATGGCGTGCCGCCCGCGCAGCGAAGCGGCGGCCGGGAGGCCGCCGCCGGGGGTAGTCGTATCGGACCTGCCGAGCGGGACTTACGCGCCCGCCGCCTTGCGGATGGCGTCGGCCTTGTCGGTCCGCTCCCACGTGAAGCCGTCGCCCTCCCGGCCGAAGTGGCCGTGGCGCGCGGTTTCGACGTAGATCGGGCGGCGGAGGTTGAGCGTTTCGATGATCCCGCGCGGGGTCAGGGCGAAGTGGTCGCGGACGATGGTCTCCAGGCGGCGCTGCGACAGGCTGCTCGTCCCGTAAGTATCGACCCAGACGCTGACGGGTTCAGCCACGCCGATGGCGTAGGCGAGCTGCACCTCGCACTGCTTGGCGACACCCGAGGCGACGATGTTCTTGGCGATGTAGCGGGCCATGTAGCAGGCGGAGCGATCGACCTTGGTCGGATCTTTGCCCGAGAACGCCCCGCCGCCGAGACGGCCTCGGCCGCCGTAGGTGTCGACGATGATCTTGCGGCCAGTCAGCCCCGAATCACCGTGGGGACCGCCGATGACGAAGCTTCCG
>CAYRSS010000034.1:34996-42971 GCA_964426945.1 uncultured Phycisphaeraceae bacterium | reverse complement strand
CTTCATGTATATGGGCGAGCTGATCGAAATCGACGCGACCGACAAGATCTTCACCACGCCCGGCGAACAGCGCACACAGGACTACATCACGGGTCGCTTCGGCTGAGTCCATGACCGCTCACTTCGTACACCTACTCGACGAGCTTCGCAGACGATCACTCCGAATGGCCAGCCTCGCGGAAGACATGCTCCAGGAGGCATGCGAGGCGGTTTTTCGCTCCGACGAAAACCTGGCCCGCCGCGTCATCGCCCGCGATGACGAGGTCGACTCGGAAGAGGTGGAGGTCGAGTCGAAGGTCATCCGGCTGATGGCGCTGTATCAGCCGGTCGGGTCTGACCTGCGGCTGCTCTGCACGGTGCTGAAGGTCAACAGCGACCTGGAGCGGATCGCCGACTGCGCGGTGAACATCGCCGAGCGGGCGAAGCATCTGGAGATTCAGCCGCTGGCGGCGGAGAGCGACCTGCTTCGCCGGATGGTGCCGACGGTGCAGACGGTGCTTCGCCGGGCGATCCAAGCGTACGGCGCGGCCGATGCGGACCTGGCCGACAAGGTGCGTAACGACGACCCGGCGGTGGACGCGCTCTACGGCGAGATCATCCGGCAGATCATTCCCGAGATGCGCGAATCCGCGGAGGACATCACCGGGCACCTGGACGTGCTATCGGTGGCGAAGAATCTGGAACGCGTAGCCGACCACGCCAACAACATCGCCGAGGACGTGATCTTCCTCTGCACGGGTGAGATCGTGCGCCACGGGGGCGGGCATACAACGGGCGCGTGATTGGCGCGCCACGAAGCGCTGACCAGCTCGTCACTCTTCCGGCGGCTCCAACTCACTTCGGGGCTTCAGCCCCTTCTTAGTGCATTCGTCGCACAACAGGCCGGGCGGAGCCGTCAGTGGGTCGTAGATTTTCTGGCAGGAAGCGCACTTCCCTGCAGGTTGCAGGGCACCATCGTTGCAGGCGGGGCAAGGAAGCGTGAGCTGCCGCGCAGATATGACCTGTTTGCCCTCGGTGGAGCGCGTCCACTTCGACGCCTTCTGCTCCAGCTCGAACTGCTCTTTCGCAGTCAATTCGACGATGTGCCCGCAGTTCTGGCAGATCCAGGCGGTGCGGGACTCCGGCGTGTCAGGAATCTCGTCGGCGCCGCTGACCAGCGCCCACACCCAGTAGCTCGCCGCGAGAAAAGCGACGACACCGAGGACGCGGTAGAGAACAAGGTTCTTCGACGATTCGCTCGCCATCGTGCCTTTCGTCAACGAGACCGGTCGCCCACTCCCAGCGCATCGGCAGCGGAGGGCAAGCGTACCAGATCAAGCGCAGGTTCGGCTACCTTCGGGCGGGATGGACGACTCGGTGATCCCACCACCCGCAGGAGAAGCTCCGCCACTCGTCGACGACAGTCCAGTGGCCTTCACGGCACTTTTTCGTGTTAGCCCGAATGTACTCCACGTGGCCGTCGAGGAAGCCCACGACGTGCTTCGAGTACTGTCGGTGGAAGCCCATGATGAGCGAGCCCGTGGGGGGCGTCGACCCTGTTCCGCCGTGGTTGATCCCGCGATCGAACGGGTCTTCGTAAACCGTCAGGAATCGACTCGCGTCCTGGGTGAGCTTGCGCCGCCAGAGTTCCTGACCAGCCTCGACACGCTTGCGGAAGGGCCAGTTGACGTTGTCGTTCATCGGATACGTGAAGAACCAAGCCATGTTCATGTGGTAGCTGGTGCCCACGTCGTCGTAGCCGGTCATCCGCGAAGCGTCCTGAATGAGCGCGTTGTCCCAGAACTGGCCCTGCCGAGAGCCGTAGTCATTCGGGCACTCGAACATCTTCATCTCTATGTAGCGGTCGTCCGCAGTTCCCCAGACGTTGTCGGGGCCGCGGCTTTCCTTGCCGGGATCCGCGTTCGGCGGCAGAAGCATGTACGCGGAAAGCGGGCGCTGCTCCGTCGGTATGTTCCACATGCCGCCGGCCTGTGCCTGCCAGTACTGCCGGTTGCGACCCCCCCAGCCGCCGTAGGTCCAGGTGGACCAGCCGATCCCCGAGCCAGACTGCGTGAGCAGAATCGGGAAGCTTGAGTACTCAATGACGTAGCCCGACATCGCGATGGCGACCTGACGCAGGTTGGACATGCACTGCGCGCGCTTGGCCATCTGCCGGGCGCTGCTCAGGCCCGGGAGCAGGATCGATACCAGCAGCGCGATGATCGACATGACCACCAGCAGCTCGATCAGCGTAAACCCGCACTTCCGTGACCTTGCAGGATGCATCCGCATCGTTCCGTCTCCGCAATGAGATGACAGGCGAATCGAGTCGGCGCCGAGAAGGGCGCATAACCGCGGTCCGCCCAGACCCTGTCGATCATCCCCCCATCCGACAAATTTACACACGCCGTTAAGGCATCGTCAATGAAGAACTTAGCGCTGAAGCCGATTTCCGGCCAGCCGGGCGGAACTTGTGCGTTCGCACAAACGCCTCCTGCGGCTCCCCCGCCGGAGGCCGCCGTACCAGAAAACACGCGAGACGCGCGAACGGCGGATGGGCGAAGCGGGAAACTCCCGGCCTCTTGCGGCCCGCTAGGACAGGCCCGCCAGCGGCCGGATCTGGCCCGTCAGGCCTTCCAGCGTGAGCGGCCGGGCCAGGTCAAAGGGCAGGTAGACGCCGTGGTTGTGGTCGCTGGCGAGGATGATCATCCGATCGTGGAGCACTTCGTAGCCCGACTCTTGCGGCTGGTGGCCGCAGATGAAGAAGTCGACGTCGTACACCTGCGCCAACGCCGCCAGTTCGTGCTCGGTCTGGTAGCGGCCCCAGACCAGCAGATAGGCCGAGCCGTGAGCGTCGAGGTCCTCCGCGGTCGGCAGGCGGTGCACGACCTGGGGATCGAACATCGGCAGCGAATGAGGCGTCGGCAGCGAGTGGGAGATCAACACGCGGTTGGCCGTGCGCCCCGCGAGCGGGAGCGAGCGCAGGTAATCGTCGATGCCTTCGAGCACCGGCCCGGCGCCGGCGCCGTAGGTCCGCTCGACGTCGGTGGCGAAATCGACGGTGACGACCCGGCCGTTCTTGGTGATCTCCTGGCGACCGAGCTGGGCGAGTTCGTGGTTGCTCTGGAGGAAGTGAACCTGGTCGGGGAACTCGACCTTCCAGCGGGCGGCCTCGAGCAGCACGAGGTGCGAATCGTCGCGGCCGCCGTTGGTCTCAACGTCGACATGGATGATTTCGTGAAGCACGACGTGGCGGGCGCCGGCGCGTTCCAGGCCGCAGTAGCGTTGAAGCCGCTCGAGGTTGCGGCGATGGCCGTGCAGATCGCCGGTCATGACGAGTTGCCCGTAGTTGGGAAACTCGAGCAGCGAGCCGCGGCGCAGCGGGTCTTCGTAATTGAGCTGTGCGGCCTGCCGGAAGATGTCGGCCGCTTCACCGGCGTCGATCATGACGAATAGTCCTCGGCGCGAGCTCCCGGCGATGGCGCTTCGCTGCTGTCGGTCAGTTGGAGCCGCGCCCGAATCCCCTCGCGCTCCTTCATCCAGCCCTTCTGAATCACTTCGAGGCGGTCGCTCAGGCGTCGCATGTCGGCCGGGCGGTCCGCGGGGTTCTCACGACAGCACTCCATCACGAGATTCGACAGCGGACGCGGGATCTTATCATTGAGGTCGATCGGGGCAACGGGCGGAGACGAGTCGACCAGCGCCTCGCCGCGACCGGCCGAATCAGCCAGCAACGTCGGAAAACTGCGCGACGTGAGCAGCCAGTACATCGTCGCGCCGAGATTGAAGACGTCGGTCCGCCGATCGAGCGGCCGCCTGCGCACCTGCTCGGGCGCGATGTAGTCGGGCGTGCCCTGGATGCGCTCCTTCTTGGCGCCCATGGCGCAGGTCTGACCGAAGTCGATGATCTTCACGGACAATCCGCGGGCGATCATGATGTTGCTGGGCTTGATGTCGCTGTGCACCCAGCCGGCCTCGTGCAGCGCGTGAAGCCCCGCGGCGACGGTCCGCGCGACGCTCAAGAATGTGACCAGCCGGTTCGGCCGGGCTTTTTCGAGCGGCAGCCCGTCAACGAAGTCCATCACGAGGAACGCTTCTTTCACCGCGAGCAGCTTTCGCACGCGGTGCAGGAGATAGCTCTTGCGAAGCGCGGGGTGGTCGAGCTTGCTGGTGACCTCGTACTCCGTGTCGAGTTGCGCCAGGAACCGCTCGTCGTCGGCGCTGTTCCGCTCGACCCGCTTGATGGCCACCGGCAGGCGGTCGGCGACGCGGGTGCCGTGGTAAATGCGGGAGCCCGCGCCGGTGGCGATCTGGCGGCCGATCCTGTAACCCGGGACGAGCGTGCTCACGATCGGCTGCGATCCCCCTGCCTTGCGATACTCCCCCGGCCGGCCATCCGATGGCCCGCCCGGCACCCCCCGCCGGGGCCGGGGCGTACCATAGTGGAGACCGCGGGAGCGTGCAAAAGGCGGCTCCGGAGCCCTGCGGCTGTCAAAAAACCGCCCTCCGCGGGCGTTCAAGCCCGGTAATGGGCTGACCCGATGAATCGGCAGTGGTAATATAGAGAGGGCTCGGACGTTCTGCCGGGGGCGGCATGGCTCCCGGGGAACGGACGCGCCGAGGCCGGTGGCGGCGTCGGCGGCGAGCTTGGAAACCTCACCACGGAGGGAGCCGCACATGGCCAAGGAAACAGGATTCGGAGCGGGCGAGTCGCGGTTCCGCGAACGCCGCGAGAAGGACGAGGCCTACAAGAAGCAGCTTCCGGGCGAGGATGAGGCCCCGCTGCCTCCGCCAGTCGAGCCGATCAAGGCCGACGGCAAGCCGGGACGCAACGACCCCTGCACCTGCGGCAGTGGGAAGAAATACAAGCAGTGCTGCGGCAAGGGCGCGTAGGCGTCCGCCGCCATCCGTCCGCAGCCAGCGCGACAGTCCCCACCGCCCAGCCACGTCGGGCCGGGCGGTCCCTGCACAGACGGGCCGGCATGAACATCACGCGCCTGCAGATCGGACTTTCGGCCGCGGCTCTGGCCTGCTTCCTCGTCGCGGGTGGCGTCCTCCGCGCCGAGTCGGCGCCTTCTCCGGCGGCGCCGAAGATCATCGCGCCGCTGCCGCGCGAGAAGCCGGTCCCCCCGAAGACGTCGCTCCTGACCAACAACGAGATCGACCAGTTCATCGCCGAGCGGTGGCAGGCGGAACGCGTTCGATGGGCCTCGCTGAGTTCGGGTGAGCAGTTTCTCCGACGCGTATACCTCGACCTGACCGGGGTGACGCCGACGCTGGATGAGGTGGGCGCGCTGATCAAGCGCGGCCGCCCGAACCGAGCGGCGATCATCGACCAGCTGCTCGCGTCGCCACGCTACGCGGATCACTGGACGACTTTCTGGGGCGACCTGCTGCGCGAGGAGACCAACATCCGCGGCGCGGCGCCTTTTGCCTTCCGTGATTACATCCGCGACAGCCTGAAGGCGAACAAGCCCTTCGACCAGTTCGTGTCGGAACTGATCACCGCGGAGGGCGACACCTCACAGAACCCCGCGGCACTGTTTTTCATGCGTCACGACGGCGACGCGGAAGAGTTAACGATCACGCTGACGCAGACGTTTCTCGGGACGCAGCTCAAGTGCGCCCAGTGCCACGACCACAAGTTCGAGCCGTGGCTCCAGAAAGACTTCGAAGGGATGCGCGATTTCTGGCGGGGCACACGCCGTCAGCGCATCCGCGAAGAGACGGTCAATCGCCCCCGCGGCGGCACGGTGACCGTGCCGATCTTCGAAGTCACGACGCGCCGCGAAGGCAGCGGACGGTTTCTGACCGGCGACGAGCCCGAACTGGGCGGCGGTCGCGAAGCCTTGGCCGCGATGATGACCGACCGCCGAAACCCCTACTTCGCCCGGGTGATCGTCAATCGCCTCTGGGCGAAGCTGATGGGCGCGGGTCTGGTCGAACCGGTCGATGAGTTCTCGCCGGCCAACCCGCCCTCTCATCCGGAGCTGCTCGACTGGCTGGCCATCGACTTTATCGAGAACGGATACGACCTGAAGCGCACGCTGCGGCTGATCTGCAACTCGCGAACGTACCAGTTGGAGACCACGGGCGGCGTGGTTGCCGGCGAGCAGGGGCTTGAGAAGCGCTTGTTTCAGCGCATGCCCCTCAAGCGCCTGACGGCGGAGCAGTTGCACGACTCGATCCTGACGACCACCGGGCTGCTCGGGCGTGACCGGTGGGAACCTGCCGTCGAGCAGGTCTATCCGCCCCGCGCGGGCTCATTCCTGGCGACATTCAACGCCCACGACCGCCAGACGATCCACGAGCGCAGCAGCGAGGCGACCATCCAGCAAGCGCTGGAGCTGATGAACGGCGCGTTCCTGAATAGCGCGGTGCGCATCGGCGCTGACCACCCGCTGACGGCGTGGATGCTTGAAACGAAGGATGCGGACGTGCTGATCGAGCGACTCTACTGGCACACGCTGACGCGGGCGCCAACCAAGGCCGAGGAAAAGCTCGCCCGCCAACACCTGTCGAGCGCCGGGTGGAGCCTGGACGCGTGGTCGGACCTGCACTGGGCCCTGATCAACACGCGCGAGTACATGTTCGTGCCCTGAGCGGAGGCTGTGCGATGAATGACTGCGGATGCCTCGAATACAACCGCCTCTCCCGGCGCCACTTTCTCGGCGTCGGCGCGGCGTCGATGCTCGGCCTGCTGCATCCGGAGCTGCTCTACGGGGCGGTCGGACCGCGCGCGACGACGAAGTCCGTCATTCTCCTGTGGATGAACGGCGGCCAGAGCCACATCGACACGTGGGACCCCAAGCCGGGCCGCCCCACCGGCGGACCGATCGCAGCGATCGAGACCGCCGTCAAGGGCATACAGATCAGCGAGCACATGCCCCGGCTCGCGACGCAGTTCAAGGACATTTCGCTGATCCGCTCACTGACCTCGCAGGAGGGGTCGCACGAGCGGGCGCAATACCTGATGCACACCGGCTACATGCCGCTGGGCAGCTTTCAGCATTCAGCGCTCGGCTCGACCGTCTGGAAGATGAAGGGGCGCGGGAATCCCGACCTGCCCGCTTATGTGCATGTCGGCTCGGGCGTGCTGCCGGCGGGACACCTCGGATCCGAGTACGCGCCGTTTCAGGTCGGCTCACCGGAGGGCGCCACGGACAACATCGAGCACCATCGTTCGGTCAACGCCCAGCGGTTTGAGCGGCGACTTGACCTGCTGCGCCGCCTCGACAACCCGTTTGCCCGGCGATACGGCAAGGCGGAAGTGGTTAAGGCCTACGGCGATTACTACAACGCCGCCCACCGGATGATGAAGAGCGACAGCGCCGCCGCCTTTGACCTGGAGCGAGAGCAGGGCGACATCCGCACGACTTATGGCGAGACCTTCTTCGGCCAGGGATGCCTTCTCGCCCGGCGCCTGGTGCAGGCCGGGGTCCGCTTTGTCGAGGTGACGCTCGGCGGCTGGGATACTCACCAGGACAATTTCGCCCGCGTGGCGGAGCTGTCCGGGCAGGTGGATCGCGCGGTGGCCGCCCTGCTCGACGACCTCCGCCGTCTGAAGCTGCTGGACCACACCCTGGTCGTGCTGTGCAGCGAGTTCGGGCGGACGCCGGAGATCAACCCCAACAGCGGCCGCGACCACTGGCCGCGCGTCTGGAGTGCCATGCTGGCCGGCGGCGGCATCGCCGGGGGCCGGGTCATCGGCGAAAGCACGCCCGACGGCCACGAGGTCGCCCGCGACCCTGTGCAGGTCGGCGAGCTGCACGCGACGGTCTGCAAGTGCATGGACATCGACCCGACCGTCACCAACTACGCCGCGGACGGCCGCCCGATCCGCATCGTGGAAAACCTCAAGCACAAGGCGGTGGCCGGCCTGTTCTGATCCCCGGGGTTTACCCCGCTCGCCGATTGCATCGGCCCGCAGCGGCGGATAACGTGCCGCCATGCCCGATGCACCCTCGCCGATCTGGCGCCTCGCCCTGCCCGTGCC
>CAYRSS010000034.1:0-34986 GCA_964426945.1 uncultured Phycisphaeraceae bacterium | reverse complement strand
CCGATGCACCATTCGACGTGATCGTCGTCGGCGCCGGCCCCGCCGGCAGCACGGTGGCCATCCTCCTCGCGCAGCAGAAGCGGCGTGTCGCCCTCATCGACGCATCGTCGTTCCCTCGCGACCACGTGACCGCCGGCTGGCTGAACGTGCGGGTCGCTCCCCTGCTGGGGAAGCTCGGCGTGCCAGTCCGGTCATTGCTGAACCGGGCGTTCCGCGAGGTGCGGTTCTACAACGCCGATTTCTCGAAGTCGGCCAAACCGAATTTCAGCGACGCTGCGGGGTATCTGGTCGATCGAACGCAGTTCGGCGACGCTCTCGTCAAATCCGCGGTCGACCACGGTGCCGTCCTGTTTCAGGGATCCCCCGTCACGGCGATCAAGCTGAAGGAAGGCGGGGCGCTGGCGACGCTGGAGAACGGCGAGGAAGTCAGCGGGCGGCTCCTGGTGATGGCCACCGGGCGCGGTGCGGCGCTCATGAGCCAGTTGGGGTTCGCCCAGCCGCACAGACACGGCACCATCTGGACCGCCCAGGTCGACGGCCCGCCCGGCCCCAGCGGGGACAAGGTCGATCCGCATGTTGCCGTCGTGCTGGGGCTCGATCGGCGGGGCAGCTTCGCGCTCTGCTGCGTGTCGAAGGACGGGCAATCGGTGTCCGTCAACTGGTTGGGCGACCGGGCGGAGGCCATTCCGGCGCTAGTCCGGACGTGCAAGGGGCTGCATGCCCACCAGGTCACCGCTTCGGACCTGTCCGCCGCCGCCGCGGGGGCCGCGGCCGTGCCCAGCCCTGCCTCGGCGGCGCTGGACATGGACACGCACGTCGGCAAGCACACCCTGCTGATCGGTGACGCGGGCGGCTTCGTCTCGGCGGCAAGCAACGAGGGCATCTACCCGGCGATGTGGTCTGCGCAAATCGCGGCAGAGGTACTGGATACGGCCCTCAGCGTGCCGCAGTCGCAGGACGAGCTGATGACGTTCGAAACGAAGTGGCGGATGACCATGGCGGACTACCTGCGGTCGCCGAACACGGACATCCAGTTCCTGCTGCCGCTGATCTTCTCCAACCAGCCGATGGCCGACCGCATGGGCGCGGCCTTCTTCTCCGGCGAGAACATCTGACCCGCGGGCTCAGCCGACCAGGCCGCGGGCGCGGTCGATGATCTGGTCGAGCCCCACGCCGACGTAGGCGAACACTTCCTCCGGTCGGATGGCCGACTTGGGCATGCGCGTGGCTGTCATGCCAATTACGCGCACATCGCCCGCTGCGGCGGCCGCTTCGGCGAGTTCGGCGTGCAGGCCGCCGATGTAGTTGTCCTCAACGCACAGTACGCAGCCGCCGGCCTTCCGCGCCGCCGCGAGGATCGAGTCGGCCCGCACGGGCAGCGTGTAGGCGTCAAACACGTTGCAGCCGATCCCATCCTTGGCGAGCCGGTCTGCCGCCTCGAGCACCGAGTAGAGCATGTAGCCCGCGCTGACGAGCGTCAGGCGATCACCGCGGCGAAGCTGCTTGACGCCGCCGATTTCGAATGCCTCGTCCATGGCGTAGAGGAACGGGGCATCGGGGCGGTGCGTGCGCAGGAAGCACATGCCCTTGAAGTCCGCCATGAGCTGCACACAGCGGTAGGCGCAGATCGGATCGGCCGGGTGGAAGACAACGCAGGCCGGACGACCCTCCCCCGCATCGACGCGTGTGAGGCTGCGGAAATAGGCCAAGTCGGAGACTGACATCTGCGACGGCCCGTCGGCGGCGAGCGACACGCCCGAGTGCGAGCCGACGATCTTCAGGTTCGCCCGCGATATGGCCGCCATGTCGATCTGGTCCGTTGCGCGGGCGAGGAACTTGCTGAAGCTGCTGGCGAACGGGATCTTGCCGCCGCTGCTGAGGCCGACTCCCACCGTGATCATGTTCTGTTCAGCGATCTTGCACTCGACGAAGCGATCCGAATGCCGGGTCTGGAAGATATTGGCAAACGTCGAGTTGCTCACGTCGGCGTCGAGTACGACGACGTCACGGGACACGTCTCCGAGAGCTGCGATGGCGGCGCCGTAGGCCACGCGCGTGGCGAGCTTCTTCTTTTCGAGAGCACCACCGAGACCGGCTCGCTTGAGCCCCTCCTCGAACGGCGGCAGTGCGGCGAAAGGCGCCTGGGCTGGCTTGGCCGCCGGCGGCGATGCCGGGCGGGATGGCGCCGTCGCGTCCGCCCCGAGGCTGCGGCCGGTGGCGTCGAGCTCCGCAAAGGCGCCCGGCAGTTCAGCCTTGGTCAGCGGCTTGCCGTGGTAGTTTTTGCCGAGCATCGAGTCGACGCCCCAGCCTTTGACCGTGCGGGCGACGATCGCAAGGGGCGCTTTGCCGCGGCCGGCGCGCGACAGGGCCGCGGAGACCTCTGCGGGGTTGTGACCGTCAATCTCGATGACGTCCCACGCGAACGCGGCGAGCTTGGCCGCGAGGCGCTCGGCGGACTGCTGAGGCGATACCTCCCCTGCCTGGCCGTGGCCGTTGCAGTTGAAGATGGCACAGAGGCTGTTGAGCTTCTGATCGACGGCGAAGTCAATGGCTTCCCAGATCTGCCCCTCGCGGGCCTCACCATCGCCCACGAGGCAGAACACGCGCTTGTCGATCCCGGACAGGCGCGCGGCGATCGCCAATCCGGCGGCGGCGGAGAGCCCCTGACCCAGCGAACCCGTGGCCGCGTCAAAGAATGGGAACCCCTCGGCCGGATTGGGGTGACCGTCGAGAACGCTGTCCTGCTGTCGGAGGGTGAGCAGGTCGGCGACCGTCAGTCGACGGGCGTGTGCGGGGTGCGTGCCGACCGAGCCGCCGAGATCCGCATATGCCGCGTACACGATCGGCACGGCGTGCCCTTCGGAGAGCACGAACCGGTCGTTGTTGGGGTTCCACGGATCCGCCGGGTCAAACCGCATCTGCTTGTACATCAGCTCGACGACGAGATGGGCAATCGACAGCGAGCTCGACGGGTGGCCGGAGCCCGCCTCCGTGGTCATCTGGAGCGAGTGTTTGCCCAACTCGACCGCCTTGGCGTGGACGAAGGCCGCGTGGGCGTCGACGGTTGCGGGGGCGACGTTGGTCTTCATGGTCTGGTCTTCCGGGGCTGGCCGTGGCGGTCTGCACCGCGGCTGCGCGGAAGGTACCGGGGATGCGCCCGCCGGTCAAAGCGGATCGGGCAGCCGCGGCGAGTCGTATGCAGGACGGCTACTCGTCGGTGCCGATGGTCGCCTCGGCAGGTCCGGCGGACTGGTCGGGAACCGCGCCGATGACCACGTTGTGATACTGCGGAAGCGTGCCCTTGGCCCACTCGAGGTTGATGATCGCCACCTGGTAGTTGACGAGTGCCTGGAGCATGGCCCGGCGGGCGTTGGCGAGGCTCTGGCGGGCGGCGAGCTCGCTGTTGAGGGTGTTGATGTCCTTCCGTTCGGCGCGGGCCACCAGGGATTCAACCTCCCGTTCGCGGGCCTCGGCCGAGTCGAAATTGGGGCCGATCTGGGCGTAGGAGGTCTCAAGCCGGCGGACGGCGGTATTGACCTCGAGGATGGTCCGCTCAATCACCGCCTTGAGCGCTGCGCGGGCCTGGGCCTGCTGAAGCTGGGCCTGGCGCGTCTGGGCGCGCGGGCCGCGATTGCCGATCGGCACCTGCAGCTCAACGCCGACGAAGTACTCGATGAAATCGTGCTGAGTCACCATGTCGAACGCGGCGTCCGCCGTGCTGTCGAGCCCGTCCACCGTGTAGCGGAACGTCGCGTCGAGTCGCGGCAGCTCCTGGTTCTTCGCCCGGCCGACCTGGACCCGGGCCGATTCAACGCGAAGTTCCTGCTGGCGGATCTCGGGGCGGTAGTCGAGCGCGGCCTGCACCTCGGCGACCGGATCGACCACGATGCGCGCGATCGGCATGAAGTCGACCGGCACGATCTCGGAATCCTCCGCGAGATGGACGTTTGGACCGTTCAGGACGCTGATCAGCCGGTCGCGGGCGTCCTCAAGATTAGCCAGCACCTGGATGAACTCTGCGCGACTCGTCTCGAGGTTCGCGAGCACGGCGGCGATCTGCACGGGCGTGCTGTCGAAGACGCTGCGCGCCCTCAGCGTGTCGTAGATCTGTTCAAACTCGGTGAAAAGGCGCACCGTGATCACGACGTTGCGCCGCGCCTCCACGAGGCGCCAGTATCGTTCCTCCACCTCGCGAAGCACATCGCGGACCTGCCCCTGAAATTCCAGGTCGCTGATGCGGCGGTCGTTGCGGGCGATGCGAATCAGCGATCGGTTGTAATCGAGGCCGAAGTCGCGCAGGAACGGCTGCCGCAGCTCGACGGCGTAGTTGCTGGTGTATTCCGGATTCAGCGTCTGGAACACGAGGTTGGTTTCGTTGCGCTGAAGCTGCCACGAGACGCCGACCTGCGCGCCGGTGGGCAGCAGCTTCTGCACGCCGGTGGTCACGACGACCGTTTCGAGTGTCGTCGGCGAAAGCTGCGAAGCCGAGGGCCGGTCGATGCTGTTGGTCTGTACGCCGGCGAGGAAGACGGAATCGAAGGCCGACTCCGCCTGCACGATGCGGGCCGTCTGAATGGCCGGGCCATAGCTCTGGGCTTCGATCTCGTAGTTGTTGGCCAACGCGATGCGGAGCGCTTCTTCGAGCGTCAGGTCGATCCGCTTTTCGCGGCGGGTTCGGTCGAGCCGTTCGAGTGCGCGGCGGTAGGCGAGAATGGTGGACTCGCTGCGCCGCTCCTGGGCCTCGGCCTGGCGGAGTTGTTCCTCTACCCAGCCGCGAGCGTCGGCAATGTCGCCCGTGTGCCAGCGGAGCCGATTGGGCTCAATGGCCAGATCCGTGGTGCTGACTTCGCTCGAGCGGGCGTACAGCTCGGCGCTGTCGGGCATGGTGGGGGCCGGCGTGGCGGCCGGCGCGTCACCCTCCTGGGCCCGGGTGGGCGCCGCAACGCATGCCGTGGTGACGATCAGCAGAGCGGCGTGTCGCAGCCGATGAATCATGGTCCGGATTTCCTGCAGGGCATTGCGAAGCGTCCGAGGCCGCGCGCCTCGACGCTCTTGCCCGCCCCCACGTGCCGCGCCGCACGCCGGGCCGGGCTGGTATGGGCGGCATCGTAACCGCCTTGGGCATCTCGTCAAAGCGAGCGACGAGCCCTGCGACAACACCGTACGACAGGGCCGCTGGCGGCGGCGCGGCTGGAGGCGAGCGGCCGGATGTGGTAGGGTCTCCGACGCGGCTGCGGTCGCGTGCCGGGCGGAGTTTCACCCATGCAGGACCTGAGCGACTATCATCGCTTCTGCCCGAATCAGCCGCAGATCATCATCTCCGACGCTGTGTGCCTGAGCCGTCGCCGCGCGAACTATCCGTGGTGCAAGGGTTGCCGGTTCAACGACGATGAAAAGCACAAGGAGGCCGGCGCCGCGTCCGAGGGCTTGGCAGCACCGCCGTCGGACCCGCCCCAGCCCCCCCCACCGCCGGCGCCACCCCACGGCAAGCGCCAACCGGTCGTTCGCAAGCGCGACGGCAGCTGATCAACGGCCACCGGAGGATACTCAGGACCCTGCATGCCGCTCGCACGCCTGCGTGCAGAACCGGTCTGTCATACCCGCGATGTAGTCACAGACCACCCGGGCGACGCCCGACTCGTCAATGCGACGGGTGTAGCGCTCGGGCATGAGCGCGGGATTCGCCTCGTAGGCAGCGAACAGGCGCAGGACCCGCTCGCGCCCCGCGGCATCCATCGCGGCGATTTCCGGCCGGGCGTAGACATGCTCTTGCAGGAATGACTCGAGCTCGGCCAGGTCCGCCTCAACGGACGGCGAGAAGCTGAACGAAGCTTCCGGCATCGCCGCGGCCGCAGCGGGCGAGGCGACCGCCGCCAGCGCCGCGCGCCACTGGGACGCGGCATCCCCCACCAGCCGATCCAGCAGCGCGTCGAGCGCCGGGCGGCGCAGGGCGTGCAAGTGCGCTGTACGCCCTGCACCCTCGAGGGCGCCGACGGCGCATCGCCACGCTGACAGCCCGGCCAGTGCGACTTCGTCAATGAGGCCGGCGCCGATCGCGTCCTCAAGATCGTGACACGAGTAGGCGATCCGGTCTGCCAGCGAAGCAATTCGCGCTTCGACGCTGATGCTGCGCGCCGCGGCCGAGTCGGGCGTGTCGTACGGAGTGGCGTGGCCGAGCAGGCCGTCGCGCACGGCCACGGTCAGGTTCAGCCCGCGAAACTGCGGAATGGGATGTTCGAGATAGTCCACCACGCGAAGCGAGTGGAGGTTGTGATTGAAGCCGCCGCGACCTGCCATCGCTTCGCTCAGCGCCTTCTCGCCCGCGTGCCCGAAGGGAGGATGACCCAGATCGTGAGCCAGCGCGATGGCGACGGCCAGTTCGCGGTCCACGCCGAGCAGCCGCGCCAACGTTCGGGCGATTTCGGCGACTTCCAGGGTGTGCGTGAGCCGGGTTCGAAAGTGGTCGTGGTAGTCCGCGGTGAAGACCTGGGTCTTGTGTTCCAGCCGACGGAACGCGGTACAGTGGATGATCCGGCGCCGATCGACATCGAAAGGCGCGCGGAGCGGATCGGCGGGCTCGGCGTGGCGACGCGCTCCGCCGGAGGCAACGTCGACGGCGCATGGCGATCGGTCTGTCCCGGCGGCCGGAATCATGCGCGGATTGTACCGCAATGGCACGCGTCGGGCATGGGCGTGCCGCACCGGCGGCGTCGGGCCGCTTGGCGCGCGGAGGGGTTCCGCGTACAAGTCGGCACAACTCCACACAATCGAGTGGTGGTCGTTGTCCGATGGCTTGAGTAAGCTCCGATGAGTGGTTCGAGGGCGGCGCGGCCGGCGACCGGGGCGGTTGCCGGGGTCTGACCTGTCACGCGTTTGCCGCCCTGCTCGACACATCGGTCCTGTTCTGAGAGGAGTTCCCATGCGCACCATGACGCGCCCATGTCTCTGGATGCTTTCGCTGCTGTTAATGATGCCCGTGTCTGCCAGCGCGTTCGGCGAGCTGCCGTCGCGATTCACGCTGGGCCGGGCAATTCCCGACAACGCCTGGATGATCGTCCACGGCGTGCACAACCCCGAGCGCGCCTGGATCGACGCGCAGTATGCGGAGGTGTTCAAGGAACTCGAGAAAAGCGGCATCGGCCGTGACCTGCTCAACCTGATCTTCTCGAACATGCAGGGTGAAGAGCGCGCCCAGGCCGAGAAGATCACTAACGAGGTGCTTCGCCTGGTGTCGGCCGTCCGGTGGGGCGAGTTGATGCACGAGGAGCTCGTCTTCGCCCAGACGCTGACGCCCCCCTTCCCGAGCTACTACCTGCTGGGTCGTGGCAAGGCGGGTTCGGCCGAGGGCAACTTCGCGGCCATGTCGGCGATCTTCGATTACCTCGCCACGTTCAACCCCGAGTTCAAGGTCGAGACACGTGAAGAATTCGGCGCAACGATCAAGGGCGTCCAGCTCGGCCCTTACCGCATCGAGTGGTTCCGCCACGGCGAGCTGATCGGCTTTGTCGCCGGTACGACCCCCGCGGCGGACGTGCTCAAGCGCATCGCCGGCGAGGCTGGCGCGACCTCCATCCTGGATACGCCCCGCTTCAAGCAGGCGCTCGGCGAGATCAAGTCGCCGGAGAACGAAATCGCCTACTTCGACTTCAAGCTGCTCATGAATGGCGTGCAGGGGATGATCGCCATGGGCATGGCCAGCGCCGGGGAGACGGACCAGCAAGCCCAGGCGCTGGTCAACAAGCTGCTGGGGATGTGCGACGTGATTGACTATATCGTCACCACGACCCACACCGACGGCCAGCGGGACATCGCCCACGCCCTCGCCCGATTCCAATCCGACAAGATGGATTCGCCCCTCGCGCGGATGACGATGAACCGCAAGCCTTTCGAGAAGTTTGACCGGTACATCCCGGCCGAGACGGTCAGCTTCAGCGCTTCGGGGGCGATCGATCTCCCGCTGCTCTACAAGACGATCATGGACGTGCTGGCCAATGACATTCCCGAGGGCGGCGAAGTTGTGCGTGAGTTGAACACGGGACTGGCGCAGATCAACCTCGATCCGAAGGCCGACATCTTTGACTGGTGGGGTGGCGAAATGATCACCATCACCATGCCGCCCGCCGTCGTGACGATGCCCGGCGCGATGGATTCAGTCACCCTGATCCGCGTCACCAACGTTGAACTGGCCCGCCAGAAGGTCGATGCTTTCCTCACCTGGGGCAAGTCGATGCTCGAGCAGGCGCAGCAGCAACCGTTCATGCTGGCGCCGGCGGAGGTGGGTGCGGAGGGGTTCCAGCGGATTTCTCATCCCTTCCTCGCGATGGTGCAGGCCTCCCCCGTGCTCGGGTTCCACGACGAGTGGTTCTTTGTCGGCTCATCCGAGGCGGCAGTGCGCAAGTGCATGGAGGTCGCCAAGGGTAACGCGCCGTCGATCCGCGAGAACGCGCGATTCAAGGCTGAGGGGATCATCCCCTCCGGTCCCGTCGCGGCGATCTCCTTCACCGACACGACGAACTTCGGGAACGAGCTGGCCACCGGTGTGGGCACGATGACGATGATGTTCGGCATGATGACCGCGATGATGCCGCCGGAGCCGGGGGTCGCCGAAGCGAAAGCGATGATCCAGAAGATGCTGGGCATGGCCTCCAAGCTTGTGCCGGTCTTCCAGAAGCTGAACTTTTTCAGCTCCGAAGCCACCGTGGTGGTCAACGACGGCCCCGTCTCGCGAAGCGAGATGGTCATCACCTACAAGCCTCAGAAACCCGCCGCTGAGAAGCCCGCGACGGAGAAGCAGGCTGAGAAAGCCCCGCAGTAACGCGCCCGCTTCGGATCGACACAGGAAGTGCGCGGGGCTCGATTCCGCAAGGCACAGAACGCAGGCGGGCCTGATCGCATCGGCGATCAGGCCCGCTTCTATTTCCCATGGTGTGCGATCGGCTCAGCCGCCCGCCGCGAGCCGTCCGGCGGTGGCGCGCTCCGACTCGCTCAGGCAGCCGACCTCCTCCTCAAGGCGGAGGACTTCCTGCGCCTTCACCGCCGCGGTGCTCTCCTGCCCCGTCTCTGCGAGCAGCTGGGCGAGGTGGAGCATCGCCTTAACGCGCGTGGGTGATCGCGGCGCGGATAGGCGAATGGCCTCCTCCAGGTCGGCCCGCGACTCCGCCGTCCTGCCCAGCCGCCAGCGGATCACGCCGCGGGTGTCGCGCAGGTGAGCGTTGGTGGGCTGAACCTCGAGACCGCGCGTGGCGAGGGCGTCCGCTTCTTTGCGCGTCTCCGCGTCGCCGTGCTCGGCGAGGATCCACGCCAGGTCGTTGAGCGCCTCGATGTGGTAGTGGTCGATTTCCAGCACGCGGCGGTAGGCGCGGATGGCGTCGTCGGTGCGCTGCTGGCCGTAGGCCAGGCGCGCCAGACCCAGGTGGCCGCCGGGATGGTCCGGCGCCTCGCGGGCGACGCGTTCGAACAGGTCTCCCGCCTTGCTCCGCCAGGATGCTTCCCCACTGGCCGCCAGCGAGTAGGCTGCACTGGAGACCACCTGGGCGAACCCCGGCGCGCTCGTGGCGTAGGCGGTTCCGAGCTCGGCCACCTTCTCAAACTGCCGCTGGGCGCCGTACCAACCGAGCCGACCGAGGGCGACGCGGTCATCGGCGGGCGCGAGCGCCGCCGCACGGTCGAGGCGCCGGCCTGCGGCCTCGAACTCGCCGCGACCGATCTGGATGCGGGCGAGCATGAGGATCGCGTCGAGCGCCGCCTGGCCGCCCTCTTCATCGATGTACGACTGCAGGTTGGCTGCCGCCTCCTCCGGCCTCCCCATCGCCAGCATCACGGAGGATCGCGCCATCTGCACGCCTTCGTCCTTGGGGGCAATGGCCGTGGCCTCATTCACGACCTCTGCGGCCGCGTTGACTTCGCCGTTGCCGAGGAAGACCTGCAAGAGGATCAGCCGCGATTCGAGGTTCTGCGGGTGAACCTGCCGGACCGCCTGGGCGAGGCTCCGCGCAACGGCGGCGTTGCCGAGCTCCATTTCCAGACTGGCCATCATCACCGAGAGATCGGGGTGATTGGGGTTGGACGTCAGCGCCTGCGAGACGATCGACTTGGCTTTCTCGGCGTCGCCCTGCTGCCGGGCGAGGCGGGCGAGTTCGCGCCAGCCGAAGACATCGCGCGGCGTCTCGCGGACGACCTGCTGGAGCCGGGCTTCGGCCTGGGCGATCGCCTCGGGCGAGGCTCCCGGCGAGGCGAGATCCTGCGCCTCGAACCGCAGCACCTCCGGCATCAACCTCCTTAGCGAGGGGTGGTTCTCCACCTTCTCACGCAAGACGGCCAGCAGGCGACGGCCTTCGAGGCGCTGGGTGGGGTCGCCCGCGGCCAACAGCACGCTCACCAGCACCCGATGGAGGTCGACGTTGTCCGGCGCCTGGCTGAGTCCCTCGCGCCAGACTGCGATGGCTTCGTCCATCCGGTTGTGACGAGCCAGGAACCGGCCGCACAGGCCGTGTCCGGCGCCGGTAGGGTCGATCGTAGTCAGCTTGCGATAGCTCTCTTCGGCGTCGGTCATGCGGCCGAGCTGGTCGTAAAACCTGGCCTGCAGCCAGTAGATCGCAAAGTCGTTCCGCCGGGAAACCTCGGCCTTCAGAAACTTCTCCGCCGCCTCGCGATCGTCTGACGCGACCAGGATGGCCACACGCAGGCGGGCGACCTCCAAATCGTCGGCGTCGATCCGCGCGGCCTCGTCCAGCAGTGCAATCGCTCCGGCCTTGTCCTTCTGGCGATTGAAGAGGAGTGATGCCAGCATCAGGCGCGATGCGATGTCCTGACCATCGGCGGCGATGCGTCCGCGCAGGTCGTCGATGACCGCGTCGTGGTTGCCGCGGGCCAGCGAGACGCCGATGCGGTGTTCGTCCGCAACCGGAGTACTGCCCGGCAGCGACTCAATCAACTCCTCGGCCTCGACGAAGCGCGACTGGCTCTGCAGCAGTTTCAGCAAAGTTTCCACCACGGCCGCGGCCCGGTCGTTGCGGGCGACGGCCGCACGCAGCGCCTGCTCGGCCTTGTCGAGGTGTCCCAACTCCGTGTGCACGGCGGCGAGATGCCGGACCACGTCGGACCAGAACCAGTCGGTCGCGACGTTTTCCGCAGCCGCGTACTTGCTCAGCGTTTCGAGGATCTCGGCCCGTCGCTCCGCGGAAGCCCCCGCGTCGTAGTCGATCATGGCCCGGGCGGCCTGCCATCGCCGCGGCGCGGCGACGCCGGCATCGGCCGTGTCCTCGGCGGTACGGACTTCCGCAATCAGCCGGTCGACCATCGCGTCATCGGCGACAACCTCGGGCAGGCTCAGCAAGCGGCAGCGGACGTCGATGTCGGCCGGGTTGCGCTGGGCCATCGACTTCAGCAGCGTGGTCGCCTCCTCGCGGCGGTCGGTGCGCAGCAGGTGGCGGACCATCGCCTCGTCCACCGCGTCGCGGTGGACTTCGCCGACGGCGGCCTGCGCCTCGCGCAGCGTCCGATCCACCTGCTCGGGCTGACCGCTGCGTTCGCAGACTGACGCGAGGCGGAGCCAGGCGGCGGGCTGGGCGGGGTCCGCGTCAACCGCCTCGCGGTAGGCTGCCATGGCCTCATCGGTGCGGCCGGTGCGGTCGAGCAGGTCGCCCAAGGCTAGCCGGATCGGAGACTTGTCGTCCGCCGTCGCCAGCGCAGCCCGCAGTTCCGCTTCGGCGTCCTTCGCCCGATCCATCAGGAGGAGTACAGACGCGATCAGGATCCGAATCTCGCCGTGGCTCGGGTTGTTGTCGCGCAGGGTGACGAGCTCGGCGTGGCACTGCGTGAGGAGCTGGTCTTCATCGGGACGGCCCGCCGCCTGCATGACCTGTGCTTCCAGTCGCGCCAGGGTTGAGGCGAGCGTCGGCGCATGCCCTTCGGCGGCCGTGGCGTACCGCATCGCCTCGTCCCAATTATCGCCTTCGTAGGCACGGGCCAGGTTCAGCAGCGCTTCCGCGTCGTCAGGTACGATCTGGACGTACTTCTGCCAAAGCCGACGAGCGTCGCGGAGGTTCCCCAGCGATTGGTGCGCCCATGCGGCGACGGAGTAGACCGCCGCGTCGCGGGCCCCGCGGGCGACAAAGGTATCCAGCAGGTCAAGGACGTCCTTGGGCCGGTTCTCCGCTGCGGCGACGCGGGCTCTCAGCAGAACGTACTCCTCGCCCGTCGCGCCGGCATTTCCCGGACGATTCAGCACCGCTTCGAATTCGGCCAGAACGGCGGTCGCCCTCGACACATGGCCGCCGAGCAGCAGAAGCCGCACGGCGCTCGGCAGGAACCGTTCCCGTACCTTTCCGGTCATGGCCGCCAGGCCGGAATCGGCAATCGCCGCTGCGCTGTCAACGTCCTTGCTGCGGAGGGCGATCTTGGCACGACCCTCATGCACGGCGAGCGTCAACTCATCGCGGGTGACGTCGTGCGCGGCGAGCGCCGCATCGTCGAACTTCGCGACGTGGTCAAGGCTGGCGGTTGCGCGGGAGTACTGCGCCAGCCCGATCCACCCGTCGGCGATCATCAGGTGTACATGGGGATCGTCTGAACCGATTCGGGTGGCCGCCTCGAGGTCGGCGCGCCCCGCCTCCGACGCGCTGCGATCCGACTCGGCCTGCAACAGGTACAGCTGCGAGCGCAGCACGTGGGCGCGGGCGGAATCCGGATGGGCCTCGACGCACCTCGTCATCCAGTCGACGGCATCGGCAAGGCTGTCGTCGCGATTCGTTTGCATCGCGCACGCCCCGAGTAGCCGGTAGGCCTCGACATCGGTGGCCGGATCGCGCTCTACAAGCGTTGCCAGCTTCGCAGACGCCTTCGCGTAGTCATTCTGGCCGAAGAGGGCCCGGGCGAACCAGAGTTCCGCCTCGGCGTTACCGGGGTGGGCCGTCAGCCAGTGGTCGCAGATGTACTTGAGTTCGTTGAAGTCGCCGATCTGCGCATACAGCCGCACCAGCCGTCGGCACAGCTCCTCGTTGCCCGGTCGGAAGCGCAGCAGCAGGCGGCGGTAGCCATTGACCGCGGACATCACGCTGACCGGCGTCTGCGGGCGGATGCTGAGGCAGGCGTCGCTGTACTGTTCGAGAATCTCTTCGTCCTGCGGATACTTGGACAGGTAGAATTTCAGATGACGTGCTGCGTCATCCCAGTTCTCCGCAGCGACGGCGGCCTTGCCCTTCGTCAGAGCGTCGGCAGCCATGGCGCTCTTGCGCCAGTAGTGCACCGAAACGACGCCGACGCCTGCCACCCCGATGAGGCCGACGAGAACAAGCAGCGCCTTGATGTTGATCCGCCCCGACTTGCGTACGTTGTTGCAGCGTGACACCGGATACTCCTCGTGACGGTCGAGACGGCGGCGTCGGCTCTGCGCAGACGATCTCCGCCCTGCCCCGACCGGGCTTTCCTGCAGAGAGATCGGATAATCCCGAACGACCAAGCAGTCGCCGGCCGAGCGGCCGACGACGGGCGGTTTTTTGCGGACGCCCCGCCGCCGGCGGGATGGTCCGAGAATGCGCGGATGCCGCCGGTTCGAAATGTGCCACCGTTTACGCCGGAAGCGCGCGGCCCCATAGTACGCGACGTGATGCAGCGCACGGACAACTTCACCGTGGCGAAGTTCTATCGCTGGAACGCGCCGATCTACGACCTGACCCGCCGCCCTATCCTGCGTGGTCGCCAACAGGCGGTGGCGGCGTTGGATCTTCGACCGGGCATGCGCGTGCTTGAGATCGGCTGCGGTACGGGGTTGAACCTGCCCCTGCTGTGCCGGGGCGTGGGCGAGAGTGGCCGCGTGGTCGGGGTGGACTACTCAGCGGCGATGCTGAGGCGAGCCCGACGCCGGGCCGGGCCGGCGGTCGAACTGATCGAAGCGGACGCCTCGCGGCTCGCGCTCGACGAGCGGTTCGACGCTGCGCTGCTCGCCTATTCCCTGACGATCATCCCGGACTGGGAGGCGGCGTTGGCACAGTGCTGCTCGCACCTTCGTGACGGCGGGCGGATCGTGATCCTGGACTTCGGGCGGGTCGAAGCCGGCGCGCCGTTGTGGCGGCGGCTCTGGCGGCGTCACCTGGCGCGGTGTCACGTCGACTGCCAACGTGATCTGTATGGGGCCCTGGTCCGCCTGACCTACGGGGTCGAGGTGCTGCGCCCGCTCGCGGCGTACTGCACCATCATCCGTGGCCGCGCGCGGCCGCCCCGTTAGATGACGTAGTCGGGCAGCGAGCCGGCGTCGGGGGCGGGCTTGTCAGGGCCGACGCCTGACCGATTGCGGAAGCGCAGCTCGGGCGGGTTGAAGGTCACGACGGAGTCCGGTGGGACGCTGGACGTGAGGAATACGGATCCACCGATCACCGAGCCCGTCCCCAGCACGGTTTCTCCGCCGAGGACAATCGCATTGGCGTAGATGGTCACGTTGTCACGAACGGTAGGATGCCGCTTGGCGCTGCGGATCACGCGACCGCGGTCGTCCTTCGGGAAGGACAGCGCGCCCAGTGTGACGCCTTGGTACACCTTCACGTTGTCGCCGATTTCGGTGGTCTCGCCAATTACCACGCCGGTGCCGTGATCGATAAAGAACCGCCGGCCGATGGTCGCGCCGGGGTGAATGTCAATGCCGGTTTGGTTGTGGGCCCACTCGGTCATGATGCGCGGCATCAGCGGCACGCCGCGCGCGTGGAACGAATTGGCGACGCGGTAGACACTGATGGCAAGCAGGCCCGGATAGGCCAGCACGACTTCGTCGGTGTTCATGGCGGCAGGGTCGCCGTCGAAGGCGGCCTGAGTGTCGTCAGCGAGCATCTCGCGGATGTGCGGGATGTCCTCGATGAACGAGAGCGTGATCGACTCAGCCTGGTCGTCGAGCGTGCCACCCCCGAGCGAGCCGGGGTTGGAGGCTTCTGCCGCGTAGCAGAGGCAGTTGTTGATCTGGTGAAAAGCCACCTCGCCGATGCGCGGCAGCAGGTCGCCGACGTGGAAGCGAACGTTGTGGCGCGTCAGGTTCTGACGACCGATGAAGCCGGGATAGAGCAACTCGAGAATAAGCTGAAGCAGTTCGATGGTCTCCGCCCGATTGGGCAGAAACTGACGGTCAACGTGCCGCGTGGCGGGCAGCTTGTCATAGCTGGCCACGACGTGTTCGACCATCTCGCTCAGCCTCGGCCCGAGCTGAAAATCTCTGTTCGCCATGCCTCACCTATCGGCGCGTTGGTCCGCGTGCCGCCTCCGTCGCCGCCCGCCGCGGGTGCCTAGATGACCGCGGCCGGGGGTGCGTACGCGGACACGATCTTATCGGCTGTCTTGAGGCCGTCGATTGCGGCGCTGATGATCCCGCCGGCGTATCCCGCCCCCTCGCCGACCGGGTAAAGCCCCGAAACCCCGGCAGCCTCGCGGGTCTGCTGATCCCGCGTGAGGCGAACGGGGGAGCTCGCGCGGGATTCGGGGCACGTGATGATCGCCTCGCCGGAGGCGAAGCCGGTCAGGCGCTTGTCGAAGTGTTCCAGCGTTCGATCGAGCGCCGCGGCGACGGCCTCCGGCAGCAGGCTGCGCACATCTGCCCACTGCCCGCCCAGCGGGAAACTCGTCCGGACCTCGCCGTCAGAGCCTCGCCGGGCGAGATAGTCGGACGCCCGCTGGAGGGGAACCCGGTAGCTGCCGCCGGTGGCCTCAAACGCGAGGCGCTCCCAGTGGCGCTGGAACTCAAGCGCCGCAAGGGCATCGAACCCCATCAGCGCCGGGTCCATCGTGATGACGAAACCGCTGTTGGCAAAGTCCGCCGAGCGGTGGGCCCTGCTGGCGCCATTGGTGGCGACGAGGCCTGCTGACTCGTTGGTCGGGAGGATCTCGCCGCCGGGACACATGCAGAAACTGAACATGTCCTGCTGCCCGGCCGCGGCGTGCTTCGCCACCAGGTGGTACTCGGCCGGTCCCAGGCGCGGGTGGCCGGCGCGGTCGCCGAACTGCCACCGATCGACGAGAGCCTGCGGATGTTCCAGGCGGACGCCGAGCTGGAACGGCTTGGCGTCCACCCGGACGCCCCGCGAGGCGAGCATCCGGACCGTATCGCGTGCGGAATGCCCGATCGCCAGCACGACCGGCCCGGCGGGACACCACGAGGCTCGCTCAGGGAGGTAGGCCGCGTCGGGTTGAGTCAATTCGGACGGTTCGAGCGGGGTGGCGGCCGTATCGCGGATGGCGAGTGCGTCAAGCCGTCCCGCTTCTACGCGGATGTCGGTCAGCACATGCTCAAAGCGCACCTCGCCGCCGAGGGCGATGATCCGGTCGCGAAGGTTCCAGCAGATCTTCGGGAGGCGATCGCTGCCGATGTGCGGGCGCGCGTTGATCAGGATGTCCGGGTCAGCGCCGAACTGGTAAAGCCGCTGAAGCACGAGCTTGACCATTGGGTCGTTGACTCGGGTGTATAGCTTGCCGTCGCTGTACGTACCCGCGCCGCCCTCGCCGAAGAGCAGGTTGGAGGTCGGATCGAAGTCCCGTTCGCGGTAATAGCGCTGCATGATGTCGCGGTGTCGACGCCGGACCTGCCGGCCGCGCTCGAGCACGATGGGTCGGTAGCCCAGTTCCGCCAGCCGAAGCGCAGCGAACATGCCCCCCGGACCGAAACCGACCACAACGGGTCGCGCCGGCAGAGGCTCGCGGCCGGGCACGGGCTCCTGGATCGCCGGCGGGTCGATCCACGCGGCGTCCGCCATGCTGCAACGGCGCAGAGCGGCCGCTTCCTCGCGCTTGCCCCCGGCGAGCGCGAGTTCCACCTGGTAGACGAAATGCAGATCGTCCCGGCGGCGGGCGTCTATGGATCGTTGCACCGGGGCCCATTGACGGATGGCCGAGGGCTCGACGCCGAGCCGACGGGCGGCTCGCTGGGTGAGCATCTCCTCGGGCTCCTCGATGTCGAGCCGCAGGTTGCGAACGATGATCGGCATGGGGTCGCGGCGTAGCGTCCTAGGGTTCGTGCGGGGGCGCCCCGTGGTGGACCGCCCCGTGCCGGTATCATAAACTCATCCGCCGAATTCACACAGAGGGCGGAGCGGGACGGTTGCCCAATCTGGTTCCTGGCCGGAAGGCCCAGCGGGAGAGTCCATGTTGAAGCGTAGCGTCCGTTCGACCGCGTTCATTGTCGGTATTGCCGGATGGTTCCTGGCTGACGGCATCGCCGCGGCGGCGGTGGTCGAGTTCACCCCCGCTGTAGCCATCACGAACGTGCGGATCATCCCCGCACCCGGCGTAAGCATCGAGAACGGTACCGTGCTCATCGCCGACGGCCGGATCGTGGCCGCCGGGCTCGACGTGGAGATACCCGCGCACGCCGAGCGTATCGACGGCACGGGGCTGGTCGCCTATGCCGGGCTGATCGACGCCCTGACGCACCTCGGCGTACCGGATATCAGGCGGAGCCAGGCCGACCGCGAACTCGCGGAGGACGTGAACCCGGACGTGCGCGAGGATCCGCTCGTGGCCACGCGATGGGCGAACCGACGGGGCGTCCGGCCGGCCTACCACGTCCTGGACGACTATCGGCCCGATGACCGTGCCCTGTCATCACACCGCGAGCGTGGATTCACGACGGCGCTTGTCGCCCCGCGATACGGCCTGCTGATGGGCCGCAGCGCCGTGCTCAGCCTGGGCGACGCACCCGTCCGCCGAAGTGTCCTGAATGCGGACATGTTTCAGCATTCGTCCTTCGAGGCCGGCGAGCCCGGCGAGTATCCGGATACGCTGATGGGGGCGATGGCGGCCTTTCGGCAGTTCATGCTCGACGCCGAGTGGCAGTCCAGGATGGAAAAATACCACCAACGGCACCCCAACGATTCGATGCGGGCCGCGTACGACCCGGCGCTGAAGGCCATCCGTCCGGTGCTGATGCGACAGCAGCGCGTCGCGATGCGCGCGGACAGCGATAACGACATCCACCGGGCTCTCGGCCTTGCCGACGAGTTCCAGTTGTCGCCGGTCGTGGTAGGCGGGCTTGAAGCCTACCGTGTCGCGGAAAAGCTGCGACGCGACAACGTGCCCGTCATCGTGAGTCTCAAGCTGGACGAGGAGCCCAAGGTCAACCCCGATCAGCCGAAGGGCAAGTCGCGTCCCAAGCCCTCGGAAGACGCCCCGAAAGCCAAGGAGGAGAAGGACGAACCGGCGGAGCCCGAAGCCGATGCAGAACCGGACGCCGAGCCCGACAAGGAAGCGAAGGAGCCGGACAAGGACGAGGCCGAGAAGAAGGACGAAGAGTCCGATCTGCACGAGCCGCTCAAGGTCCGGCGAGAGAGACATCGCCTCTGGGCCGAGCGCACCGACAACATCATTCGGCTCGCGGAAGCCGAGGTGCCCTTCGCCCTGACCACGCTCGATTTGAAGGGGCCGGACGAACTCCTGAAGAATCTCCGCACGCTCGTCGAGCGCGGACTCTCGGAAAACGCCGCACTGGCCGCGCTGACGACGGTTCCGGCAGGACTTCTCGGGCTCGAGAGTCAGCTTGGGCGCATAGAGCGGGGGTACCTCGCCAACCTGGTGATCGCGACGGGCATGCCGACGGAGTCGGACGCGTTTGTCCGGTATGTCTTCGTGGATGGCAAGCGCTATGAGTACAACCACGACAAGAAAACCCCGGAAAAGAAGAAGCCCGCCGCTGGCAAGAAGGAAGGTGAGGCGGACATCGATGAGCCGCAGTTTGAGTCGGAGGTGCTGGCCGACCGCCTGCCCGCGCTGAAGACCCGCGGCGATGTCCTGATTCGCGGCGGTACCGTGCTGCCTATCACCGGCCCGATGCTCCGCAACGGCTCGGTGCTGATCATCGACGGGAAGATCGCGGCGATCGGCGAGAACATCGAAGCGCCGGCCGACATTACCGTTATCGATGCCGCGGGCCGCTTCGTGATGCCGGGGATCGTGGACTGCCATTCGCATCTGGGCTGCGATGACAGCGTCAACGAGGGCACCCTGTCGGTCACTTCGGAGGTTCGGATCCGGGACATTCTCACCGCGCATACGGTCAACATCTTCCGGGCGCTCGCCGGGGGCACGACAACGCATCATGTCATGCACGGCTCGGCCAACCCGATCGGCGGCCAGAACATCACCGTGAAGCTCAAGTACGAGCGACCGGTTTCCGAACTGCCCGTCGAAGGCGCCGCCCGGACGATCAAGTTTGCGCTGGGCGAGAACGTCAAGCAGTCGAACTTCTCCGGCGCGGAGGGGCGCCGGTTTCCTAATTCGCGGATGGGCGTCGAACTGACGATCCGCGAAGCGCTCGAGGCGGCCGTCCGCTACAGCACCGAGCGCGAGGCGCGCAGCCGCCGCTCGTCCGACGGCATGGACCTGCCCCCCCTGCGTCGCGATCTGCGCCTGGAGGCGCTGGCAGAGGTTCTGTCGGGCGACCTGATGGTGCACTCGCACTGCTACCGCTCGGACGAAATCCTGCGCCTGATGCACGTGGCCGAGGAGTACGGCTTCCGGATCGGGACGCTGCAGCACGTGCTGGAAGGCTATCGCGTCGCCCCGGAGATCGCGCGTCACGGCGCGGGCGCGTCGAGCTTCGCCAACTACTGGGCGTACAAAATCGAAGCCTACGGAGCGATTCCGCAGAACGTCGCGCTGATGACGCGACACGGTGTTAACTCGTCGGTGAACTCGGATTCGGCCTCGACGATCCGATTCCTCGGCCAGGAGGCTGCCAAGTGCATCCGTTTCGGCGACCTGTCCGAGCAGGAGGCGCTGCGACTGATCACCATCAATCCCGCCATGCAGCTCGGCGTCGATCAACGGGTCGGCAGCCTGGAAGTGGGCAAAGACGGTGACATCTCGATCTGGAACGGCCATCCGCTGAATACGTTCAGCCGCTGCGTGATGACGCTGATCGAGGGCGAAGTCTACTTCGCGGACGACACGCCGGAACCAAACGAACCGGCGGATCAGCTTCCCGTCGCAACCGTAGAGCCGACACCGATGACGGCCACGCCCCACGGCGCCTACGCGATCGTCGGGGCGACCGTCCACACCATGGCCGAACCCGGGGCGGAACCGATTGCGGACGCGACGATCGTCATCGTCGACAACCGCATCGAGAGCGTGGGCAAAGATGTGCAGGTTCCCCCGGGCGCGGGCGTGATTGACGGCCGTGGCCTCCACGTGTACCCCGGCCTGATCGACGCGGACACCTCGCTGGGGCTCTATGAAATCGGGTCTCTTCGCGCGACGCGCGATTCGAGCGAGATCGGAACGTACAACCCGCATTTGCGTTCCATCTGGGCCGTTCACCCGCCGACCGAGCATGTACCCATCGCGCGGGCGTGCGGCGTGACGACGGCTCTCGCCATGCCCGCGGGCGGCCGTATCTCGGGCGTGGCGTCGATCATCCGCCTCGCCGGTTGGACGGCAGACGAGATGTTCGTGGCCGACGCGGGGCTGCGGATGTCGGTCCCGAGCGAGCCTGTCGCTCGCGGCGGCCGACGGCGCGGCGGCGCGGCAACCGGCGGCGACAGCGCGCGGACGAAGGAGGCGCTGCGCGAGTTGGAGCACTACATCGACCGCGCTAAACGCTATGCCGACATGCGCCGCGCCGCCGACGCGGGCACCCTACCCGAGGCATCGGGCTTTGTCACGGACCTCGAGCTCGAGGCGATGATCCCCTACGTCTCCGGCGAGCGACCGGTGCTGTTCGCCGCCGATTCTTACAAGCAGATCCTCGACACGCTGGCCTTCGCCGAGAAAACTGGCCTGCGGCCGATCCTGATCGGTGGTCGCGAGGCCTGGAAGCTGGCTGAGACGCTCGCGAAGAAGGACATTGCGGTGATTCTGGGCTCGCCGCTGGACATGCCCTCGAGCGAGTTCGAGCCGTGGGATTCAGTGTATCGCTGCGCCGGCGTGCTCGACGCTGCGGGGGTGCGCGTCGCGTTCGGCAGCGGCGGCGCGGAGGCGTCCTTCAACCTCGGCGTCGCGGTGGGCATGGCGGTGGCGCACGGCATGCCGCGAGCGCGAGCGGAATATGCGCTGACCCGCGGCGCCGCAGAAATCCTCGGCATCGCGGATCAGACGGGCTCGCTCGAAGCGGGCAAGCGGGCAGACCTCATCGTCTGCACCGGCACGCCGATTCAGACGGTCACCAAGGTGACGCACGTATTCATCAACGGCGTGCCGCAGCCGCTCGACAACATGCACTCTGACTCGTACGACAAGTACCGGAACCGCCCGGCGCCGAACCTGCCTGCGGCGCCGACGCTCCGCGGTCCGAAGAGTCTCACCACGCCGACGGCTGAGGCCGCATCCACTCCGTAGAGGCTCGATGACCGCCGACTTGTCAGCCCTGCGCATCGTGGACGCGAACCTCAACCGGGCGCGCGAAGCGCTGCGCGTCATGGAGGAGCACGCCCGCTTCTTGCTCGATGACGAGGGCCTGACGGCGGCGGTCAAGGAATTGCGGCACGAGCTGGCGGCGGCAATTCCGCCCGCGCTCGCGATGCCGATGGCCGCCTCTCGGGCAACCCAGGCGGACGTCGGTCGCGCCATCGGCACGCCGTCGGAATACTCGCGCGCTACCGCTGCGGCGGTGGCCGCGGCCGCGGGCAAACGGGTTACCGAGGCTCTGCGGGCCATCGAGGAATATGGCAAGCTCTTCGATCCCGCGTTCGCTGGGCGGATCGAGCAGCTGCGGTACCGCGCGTATACGCTCGAACAGCGCGTCGCGCTCCTCCCGCTCGCTCGGCAGCGATTCGGCGCGGTTCGGCTCTATGTCATTGTGACCGAAGCGCTCTGTCGGCTCCCGTGGCTCAAGGTTGCCGAGGAGGCCATGGCGGGCGGCGCCGACTGCATCCAGCTCCGCGAGAAGTCGCTACCCGATGGCGAGCATCTCCGCCGAGCACGGGCCCTCGTCGCGCTGTGTCGCGGGCACGAGGTCATCTGCCTGATCAACGATCGGCCGGACATCGCGATGCTGAGCGGCGCGCACGGCGTCCATGTCGGCCAGGATGATCTGAGCGTGGCCGCCGCTCGTCGTGTCGCCGGACCAGACGCGATCGTGGGCGTCAGCACGCACAACATCGCACAGGTCGTGGCGGCTGCGGAGTCCTGTCCGGACTACATAGCGGTCGGACCGATGTATGCGACGTCCACCAAGCCGCAGGACCATGTGGCCGGTCCCGAGACGCTTCGGGAGGCGCGGGCAGCGACGGGCCTGCCGCTCGTCGCCATCGGCGGCATCAACGCGAGCCGGGCGCGTGACGTGACTCGTGCGGCGAAGTGTGCACTATGCGCCTGCACGGCGATCGTCGCCGCGGACGATCCCCGGCGGGCAACGCGGGAAATCCTGACAGCCCTCGACGCTCCCACGGCTTGAACCCCGACGACCGGCAACGGCGAGCCGCCGCCCGATCGGAGAACGCGCGGCGCGCAGGCTGGCTCATCCGCAAATCGCGGCTGATGGCCGTCGCACCTGGTGAGGAATCGAACGCCCGTGACGCTGGATCCGGAACATCTCAACCGAATCCTCGCGGAGGAGGACATCCGGACGCCCCCGTCGAACGAGGGTCCGGCGTTTCACTGCCCCGGATGCGGATACAACATCACCGGGCTGTACTCCCGGCGATGCCCCGAGTGCGGGCGGACCATCCGCATGCGGGAAGTCCGGCGTCTCGCCGCCGACCTCGCCTGGAAAGCGATGGAAGTGGAGGGACTCAACGGCGCGATGCTCGTGGGGCTGAAGATCGCGGCCGTCGGCTTCGCCCTGTGGGGGCTTGGACAGGCGCTGGGCATCGCCGGCGGCGCAGCGCCCTTCCTCGGTCGGATATGCGGCATGATCGCCGGGCTGGTCTCTTTTCTCCTTGGCATGGGCTACATCCGCGTGTTCCGTTTGCCGCTGGCCGCGCGGCAACGGCTCTCGGAGCAACCCAATCCGCTGTTGGCGCTGGGCAGCGTAGGGCTCGGCCTTATTCTCATGCTCCTCGCGTTCGTGTAGAGCGGGCTGGAGCGGCGGCGTTGCGGGTCGACCCGGCTTGGCTCATGATAGTCGAGCGGCACAAGGCGCGATGGCCGCGGATGGAGCGCTGATCTGATGGCCTCAGGGCATAGCCTGGAACCGCTCGCCCGACTGGCTGCGATTGCCATCGGCGGCGCGGCGGGGAGTGTGCTCCGCTATCTGGTGGCCGGGTTCGTGCAGGGCGACACGACGCGATTTCCGACGGGCACGCTTGTGGTCAACGCCACGGGCTGCCTGGCGATCGGGTTCCTCGCCGAACGGCTGATGAACTCCGCGGCAGATCCGCTGCTGCGTTCTGCGGTGCTGGTGGGTCTGCTCGGCGGTTACACGACGTTCAGCACGTTTTCGCTCGAGACATTGCGGCTGGCGCAGGGCGGGCAACTGGCCCGTGCCGGGCTGAATGCGATGGCAAGTCTGGCCGCTTGCCTCGTGGCATGCTGGGCTGGACACCGACTCGCTATTTGGATGGCTGCGAGGTGAGGCTGTGATGAAGACGCCGGGGAAGGCGACGCTCCTGCGGATCTTCGTGGGCGACTCAGATCGCTGGCACGGCGAACCGCTGGCGGAGGCGATAGTCCGCCGGGCACGCGAACTGCAGCTGGCCGGGGCCACGCTGTTGCGAGGCCACATGGGCTACGGGGCCAACTCCCGCCTGCATACGGCCCGGATCCTCCGGCTGTCAGAGGACCTGCCGGTGGTGGTCGAGATCGTCGACACCCGCGAGAATCTCGGCCGCCTGCTGCCTGAGCTCGACCGCATGGTGACCGAGGGGCTGATCACGCTGGAGGAAGTCGAAGTCATCCGCTATCGTGCGGACGCCGAACAGGGCCATCCATGATCAAGGACGCTGTTGCCAATCCGACTGCGAGCACCCCCGCCGCCCCCGCCCGGCAGACGGGAGTCGCCAACACCGCCCTCGGGCCATGCACGGGCGCGTGGTGGCGCGGGATCGCCCTGGGGGCGGTGCTGGCCCTGCCGCTCGGCTGGCTGCTGGGGCATGGGGCGCTGCTGCCCAATTACCTGGGGCTGTTCTTCTTCGCGCTGTTCGGGCTGGTGCTCGGAGCGACGGTGTACCGGGTCGCGCAGCGCGGCGGCAGACAGACGCGATCAACTGTCGTGACGGGGACGCTGCTGCTGGTGCTGTTCACCTGGGCCGTTGGCATGACCCGCGAGGGGCTCGCGTTTCCAGAGCAGATGGCACGGGCGGTGGTCGAGCGAGCCGAGGCGTCGGATCTCGCCGGGCGCACGGCGGAGGAGTTCCACGCCGCCGTCCTGGCTGACGTGAAGTCGTTTCTCGCGACGGAGTATCCGCCGGGCGGCGTGATCGGCTATGTGCGCTGGGCGGTGGCGCGCAGCGTGCTGCCCGCAGCGGAGATCGACGGGCTCCGTCGCGACATCAAGAGCACGCAGAGCCGCTACGGCTTCGTCATTCGCGTCGCCCTGTCGATCGGCCTGCTCGTGTTCGGCATCGGCTCCGTGACGTTCTCGCTGTGTCGCGATCCGAAGAGCCCGTCCGCCGGGCAGGAGCCCGCCGCGCCGCGCGAGGTGTGAGGCTCGCGCCCCGCTTGTTCTGCGAGACTGAACTGCCTTCCATGCCGCGTTCGCCAGCCAGACCGATGTACAGCGCCGCCATCATCGAGCGGTTTGACAATCACCTGCTGATCGTGCGCGACGGCTCTGGCGCAGGGCCGTGGATGTTTCCGCGGGGGCCGGTCCAGCCAGGAGAGTCTGCCGAGAAGGCGATGCGGCGGATCGCTTTGGAACAGCAGGGGCTTCGCATCGAGATCGTGATCGGCCAGCCGCCCTTCCTTGTCGAGCACGAGGGGCAGGAGGTCGAGGTGCGGTACTTCATCTGCGGCGTGCACGAAGGCGCCCAAGTGGGCGAAACGGCCGATGGCAGGCGGTGGATTCTGCGGGCGCACCTGATCGAATATGATCTTGACGCCATCTCGCGCCCCGTGGCGGAGTGGCTGCTCCACGAGTGATCGCCACGCAGAGCGGCTATTCCCATTCGATCGTTGCGGGCGGCTTCGACGAAATGTCGTAGACTACGCGGTTGATCCCCTTCACTTCGTTCATGATCCGCGTCGAAATCCGCGCGAGCACTTCGTAGTCGAGCCGGAACCAGTCCGCGGTCATGAAGTCGGCGCTTTCAACAAGTCGGACGGCGCAGACGTGCTGGCCGTGGTAGCTGCGGCCGTCGCCCATGACGCCCACGCTCGACACGGGGAGGAGCACACCGAGCGCCTGCGCGATCTTGTCATACCAGCCCGAGGCACGAATCTCGTCGAGAATGATGTCGTCCGCGGCGCGCAGGATGGTGAGCTTGTCCCGCGTCACGTCGCCGATGATGCGCACGGCGAGCCCCGGCCCCGGAAACGGATGGCGCCAGACAATCTCCCGCGGCAGCCCCAGGTGTTCGCCCAGTCGCCGGACTTCGTCTTTGAACAGGTCGCGCAACGGCTCGACCAGCTCGAAGCCCAGTTCGGCGGGCAACCCGCCGACGTTGTGATGGAGCTTGATGTTGGCCGCCTTGCCCCCGAGGCTGTGGCCCGACTCAATCACGTCGGGATAGAGCGTACCCTGCGCCAAGTACGCCGCGTCGGGAATGTCGCGGGCCGCCTCCTTGAATACCGCGATGAACTCGTGGCCGATGATGCGCCGCTTCTCCTGCGGATCGACCACCCCCGCGAGCCGCGAGAGGAAGCGGTCGGTCGCGTCGACCACGCGAAGGTCGATGTGAAAGTGATCGCGGAAGGTCCCCTCGACAACCGTCGCTTCGCGGTTGCGCATCAAGCCGTTGTCGACGAAGATGCAGGTCAGGCGGTCACCGAGCGCCTCGTGCAGCAGCGCCGCCACGACGCTGCTGTCGACGCCGCCGGAGAGACCGCAGATGACGCGCGCGCCGGGACGGACCTGCCGCCGCACCGCGTCGATCTTGTCGCGGATGACGTTGCCCACCTGCCAGTCGCCCTTGCAGCCGCAGATGTCGTAGAGGAAGTTGCGGAGGATCTGACCGCCGCAGGGCGTGTGCGTCACCTCGGGATGAAACTGAACACCATAAAACGGGCGGCTGACGTGGCGAACCGCCGCGAGCGGACAGGTGCGCGTCGCGGCCAGCGCCACGAAGTCATCCGAAACGCTCGTGACGATGTCACCGTGGCTCATCCACACCGCAGTTTCCTCGGGCACGCGGGTAAGGAGCCGATCCGGCTCGCGAACCTGGAGCTGAGCCCGACCATATTCGCGCGCCTGGGCCGCCTCGACCGAGCCGCCCATCAGTTGGCAGGCGAGTTGCATGCCGTAGCAGATGCCGAGGATCGGCACGCCCAGGTCGATCAGCTCGGGACGGCATCGCGGGGCGCCCTCCTCGTACACGCTGGAAGGACCGCCGGACAGAATCAGGCCGACAATGTTGAGGCCGCGAAGCTCCTCCGGCGCAATGTCCGGGCGCACGATGATGCTGTGCACGTGCTCTTCGCGGACGCGGCGGGCGATGAGCTGCACGTACTGGCTGCCGAAGTCGAGAACGGCAATCGTGGCGGGCATGGTCATGCCGGGATGGTCCTCGTCAAACGCGGCTGATTCCGCGATGCCTCAATCGAACGTCAGGCGCAGGGCGCCGGCAAGAACGTCCTGCAGGAGGGTCGCCCCGAACCAGGCGCCCGCCGCCAGCCCCGTCACGAGCAAGGGCAAGCCCCCCGCCAGGAAAGTCAGGACGCGTGTTCGCGTTCGAGCCGGCGCTGTCGCTCCAAGACGGACCAGCCAGATCCACCACATTACCAGCCCGAACCCCGCCACGACCGCCGCCGTCAGCACGACCCCCTCCACCGGCGGACACCACGACCAGCGGGCGACTTCCCCGATCCCCGCGAGGGGCCGAAGCGCCGTGACCATCGCCCCGACGAACACCGGCAGCGCCCATGCCGTCGAGTAATGCAACCCGGCGGACATACGCTGCTCGGCGCGGTAGGACTCGTGGTGCGCCTGGCTGACGCCCCAGCGGAGCAGCGCCATCCCCAGGAGCACGACACCCATCGCAACGGGCACCGCGATCGCCAGCCCGAGCAGGAACTGAAGGCTGCTCCACCACACGTCGGTCGCGGCGCCGGGCTCCAAGTCAGCGGGCAGCGGCCGCGGCAGCCGCGCGACCCGATGCCAGCCGTCGCCGGTGGGAGACCCCGCCGCAAGCCCCGACGGCGTCACGTCGAGCCGCGCACGGTGAAACCCAACCTGCGTCACATAGACAACCGTCAGCCCGAAAACGATCAGGGCGAGATTCAGCCTGGCGAAACGGCGCGAAGCGACCGAAGCCCGCATCAGGGCCAGGTGCTTGAGGCGGCCCGCCCCGGCAAGCCAGACCCACTCAAGCATCGCCTTCCAGCCCGGGACCGCCCGGCTGTAGGCCAGGGCGTAGGGGGTGGCGTCGTCGTTGGTGACGCGGCTGTCACCGAAGGAAAACTCACAGAGCGGGCAGGCCACCGCCGCGGGATCGGCCAGCCGCTGCCCGCAGGCCGGACAGCGCACGATCGGCGGCGATCGGGTCGCGGGGGCGGAGGCAGGGGCGGACGACATCAGGCGTCACTCACGGCCGCAGCACGCCTTGGAGGCGTCGTGCTGCCAGCAGATGACCGTGCGGCTGGGCACGCCGTCGCTCACCATCACCTGCCACGGCGGGCGGATGACCATGCTGGCCGGCAACAGAAGCGTGTTGCCGACAAACCGTGTCCAGCTGCACCACATGCGAGCGAAGTCAGCCGATTCGTAGGCCACCGCCGGGGCGCCGCCGTCGATCTCCTCCAGCGGATCTTCAAACCACAGCGGCAGGTGGTAAACCCCGCCTTCGGCTGCCTGGACGTGCTTCACGGTGGCAGGGTCGTCCGTCCGCGGACGCAGGGCCGGCTTAACCTCGGCCTGGCGGATCGCGCTGGACGAAGGCGTGTCAACGCGCTGATCGCCGCACGGCTCGACCCAGGGCGAGCGAGCCATCTGACAGCCCGCACCGAGCGGCAGCAGCGCCGCCGCGGCGATCGCTGCCAGGGCGCGAAGCGCCGCACATCCTCCGTGAAGACGATCATTCATTAGCGTACTCCATCGCATAATTGGGCGCTTCGCGCGTGATGCTGACGTCGTGCGGGTGAGACTCGGCCACGGCGGCGGCGGTGACGCGGCTGAACGTCGTGAGCGTGCGCAGCTCGTCCACGTCCCGCGTGCCGCAGTAGCCCATCCCCGCCCGCAGGCCGCCCACGAGCTGATACACAAAGTCGGCCAGCGGCCCGCGATAGGGCACGCGGCCTTCGACACCCTCGGGAACGAGCTTGCCGGTATTCGTCTCGCTCTTCTGGCCGTAGCGCTCCGCCGAGCCCTTCACCATGGCGCCGAGCGAGCCCATGCCGCGGTACTCCTTGAACCGCCGGCCCTTCCACGTGATCGGCTCGCCGGGAGACTCTTCCAGCCCGGCGAAAAGCGACCCGATCATGACCGTGTGCGCCCCCGCGGCGATCGCCTTCGTGATGTCGCCGGAGAAGCGGATACCCCCGTCGGCAATGACCGGCACGCCTGCCGGCGAAGCCGCGCCGCACACCTCCATGACCGCGGAAAGCTGAGGCATACCCACGCCCGAGACGACGCGGGTGGTACAGATGCTGCCCGGGCCGATGCCGACCTTCACCGCGTCGGCGCCGGCGTCGATCAGGTCGCGGGCGGCGTCCTGCGTGGCGATGTTGCCGGCGATCAGGTCGATGTCATGTTTCTTGCGGATGGCGCGGACGGTTTCGATGACGTTGTCGCTGTGTCCATGCGCCGTGTCCACCACAACCACATCCACACCGCTGCGGATGAGCGCCTCGACCCGATCGTAATCATGCACACCCACCGCCGCGCCGACACGCAGCCGTCCGCGGGCGTCTTTGCAGCTTCCGGGGTAGTGCATCGAGCGCTCCACGTCGCGCATCGAGATCAGCCCCGCGAGGCGGTTGTTCTTGTCGACCAGCAGCAGCTTTTCGACCTTTGCCCGGTTGAGGATTCGCGCCGCTTCCTGCAGGCTTGTATCCGGCGGGCCGGTGATCAGGCCCTCGGCGGTCATCACCTCGCGCACCTTCAGGTTCGGGTCGACCGGGGCACGCTCGAGGAACTTCAGGTCGCGGCGCGTGATGATCCCCACGAGCCGCCCACCGTCCTCACAAATCGGCACGCCCGAGATGTTGTGCAGACGCATGACCTCGCGAGCCCGCTCGACCGCCGCATCCGGCGGGAGCGTCACCGGGTCGAGAATTACGCCGCTTTCCGACCTCTTGACCTTGTGCACCTCGCGGCACTGGGCCTCGATCGACAGGTTCTTGTGGATGATGCCGATGCCGCCCTCCTGAGCGAGGGCGATGGCCAGGCGAGACTCCGTCACCGTGTCCATCGGGGCGGAGATGATCGGGATGTTCAGCCGGATCCGCCGGGTCAGCAGCGTGCCCACCTCCACCGTGTCGGGCAGGACGGACGACCGACGGGGAACGAGCAGGACATCGTCGAAGGTGAGACCTTCGCGGGTGATACGCTCCCCCGGAGTGTGGGGGAGGGCCGGATGGGTCGACATCGAGGGGCGCCTTTCGCGACAGAGCCTTACGGCATGTGTACGGCCCGGGGGGAGCGGCGTCAAGGGTGGAGCGGTCGGGCCGCCCGGGCGTGCAGCACGGCTTCCCGGCCTTCAGCGGATGGCCGATCCTGCGGCCCGCACGGCGGAAAACGGCCGCCCGCCGAAGGGCGAGCCGCGTCACTCGCGCTCCCCCGCCGAACCCCGCGAGACGACCCCTACGAACGCCGCGGCTTGCGGCGGCACAGTCCGTCCGGCCATTCTTGCAACTCGCACCTCGCAACTTGCAACTTCCGCGGCGACCGGCACGGAGGTATGCTGGATACCAACGGGCCCTGCCGGCGAGCCTGGCTGACAGATTGGCCACCTCGACGCCGGCAGCGGCGAGATGGAGAAACGAGTACAAGCCGGGCTTGCCCGGACGGTGGCATGCTCTCGCTGTACTCAGCGAGAGCATGCAGGAGCGTGTTGTCTCAGTGCGCGTCGTGATCGGGCATGGCGTACCCTGTCAGCATGCATCTTGGATCACCCCCGTCGGTCGCGGGCGCCACATTGAAGCTGCGGGGCAACAGGGCCGGCTTGGTGGCGGGAATGTGGCGTATAATCCCAAGCTGGCAGCGGTGGTAGCGTGTGGAACCCGTGAAGCGTATGTCCACGCTGAGTACAGCGAGGCCGTGCTACCCGCCGAATACGTGCTCGTTCGTGTTGCGAATTCAAGCAAAGCCGGGCTGTTCGGAGTTCAATCATGGCAGCGAAGTTGCGCTCCGTCTCTCAGTATCTGATCCCTTGCCTCGTCATAACCAGCATCACTACCCCCTCCCGTGGCCAAACGCCGTACCCGATTGAGATTATCGGCGGCTCAAGTTTCGAGCCAACCGGCGTTTCGGCTGACGGCCAGACTATAGTCGGCATCGTGCATGAGTACAATACCCCTACCTTACAGCATGCAGCGCGATGGAGCGGCGGCTCCCTCACAACACTTCCGAGTCCCTCCAGTTGCTGGGGACCAACCTGCTCCGGCGTTTCAGCGGATGGCGCCGTAGCGGTGGGCTCATACACACTGCTGACGCAGAATCCCTGTGAGGATTTTTCCAACTGCGAGGAATTTACGTGTGGTAGTGGTGCACCCGGTTACTGCCACCAAGGGCGTCCTGTCGTATGGGGGCCCCACGGTATTGATCTGTCGGAGCCCCTCACCGTCCCATATCAGTACTATACGTGGTTACACTGTGTCTCGGGAGACGGCTCGACGTACGGCGGCGCTATGTGGTATGAAACACCATGTGGCAGTGGGGAAGAGGTATTTCGAGGCCTGATTTGGTCGGGTGAGGGCCTCTACTTGGATCCGGTCACGCTCCCCAATTTCAGCGAGGTCATCGCCTTATCGCATGATGGACGCGTCGCCGCGGGGCAAACCAACTTCCAACCCTCCATATGGATAGATGGCGTTCGCCAAGTTCTCGGATTCTCTGGGGAATCGCTGGCGGTTTCCGGGATGGGTCAAGTAGTAACCGGATACGCTTCGACAGGCCCCTCGACAGGCATTGGCTTTCGCTGGGATCTATCATCCGGTGAAGTCACCTATGACTCTGCAGTGCCGCGCTGGCAGTCGGTTTCAGAGGATGGCGAGCGGATGGTCGGCGGGCAGCATCTCTGGACGGCCGAGGGCGGGACTCGGCTCCTGACCGAGTACCTCATCGAGGGAGGTTACTCCGAGGTCGTCGGCTGGACCATTCACCCGAAACTCATCTCTGCCGATGGCAGCATGGTCGTTGGGTTCGCGGATTCGCCCAGCGGAGTGCGCTACGCTGTTCGCATTCCGCTCTGCTCTGATGCCACGAACGCCACCACGCTAGGAAACGACTTCGACCTCTCCATCAACCACGTCGAATTCACGCAGGCGGTGCAGGACTCTCAGTTCATCGCACCGCTCCGCGGCCTGCTCCCGCTCGTCTACAACAAGCCGATCATCGTTCGTGCCTATGTGAGGGTCGACGGTCACCCGCCGGTGGGCTGCACCGGCTGGCACGCCGTCCTGCGCGCCTATGCCGCGGACGTGGCTGAGCCTGTCGGCGTCTGGCTGGACGAGAATGGTCCCCTGATTACGCCGGATGCGAACGAAAGCAATTGGCACAACCAGCACATCGCCGACAATGAGGACGGCACGCTCAATTTCAAGGTGCAGATTCCAGAAGCCCTTGCTCAAACGATAGTCTCCTGGGAAGTTGAGGTCAACCCATGTCCGTTGGCCGTCCCCGCCCCCCTGCGTAGGCAAACGAATGTTCGTGTTCTGGAAGCCGACTACACGAACAACATCGTAACCACCGACCGAGTGCGGTTCGAGAGTCGATGCCCGCTTGCCGTCCTCGGCGTCCTGATCCGGCACCAAGGCGTGCTGCCTGCGGCACAGGAGACGCTGCCCGGCGTCGCGGATCGCATGTACTGGTCCATGTATCCGGTCCCTCGCGGCAGCTACCGCGTCCTGCTTCTCCCTATCGATTTCGACTTCAACCTTGCCTCATACCCCGTAGCTGTATGGAATCGGTGGAAGCTCAAGAGCCAACTGGAGTCCTTTCGACAGCAGTACAACGCGGCAAATCCGGAAGCGATGGTGGATCGAATTGCAGGGTGGCTTCCCGAGAACGCGATGGGGTCGGATGGCTACTTGATCGGTAGCGATGGAGAGGCAAGCTCGTCGACCTTCCTCATTGAAGCGTCAACTCTTGGCAGGAATGCGAGTACGTTCGCACACGAGTTAGGCCACACCATGCGCAGCATTTGCAGCGTGTGGACTCTCCTCGGATTCTCGTGCGGGCATCGGTCTACCCCCACATCCAGCACGGGTGTTGATGTCCATGCACAGCCGAAGTCGAGCACGATCTGTGGCAATATTCAGGATGGCCGCGATCGTATTTTCCCAGCCGGATCCGCTCCGCTGATGGGCATTGGGACGGACTGTGACCAATGGATCGATGCGGAGGAGTATTCGGCGCTGCTCGGTGACTCGGAGCTGATGTGCAGCGGCGGCCCAGAACGTGGGTCTGAGGTCGTTGCGGCTCTCGTGCTCGCAGCTCACACCGATGGACTCACCACGGCGATTGACTACCTGCACGAATTGCCTCAGCCGTCGCATGAGATCGGGCCCTGGAATGAAGCCGGCGAATTGACAGTCCGCACGTTTGTCCACGACCCGGAGAGACGGCAAGTGCTGGCAGAGCGATTCTCGCAGCTTCGACTCTCCGATGATCCTGCGTTGTCGTCCTACGTGCTGACAATTCCGGCGACCGAATCCAGCACCGGCCTTCACGTTGATGAGCTTGAAATCAGCGACAGTGCAAGCGGCCAAGTGCTGTTCGCAAGATCACGTTCGGCGCATGCGCCAAACGTCGCGTTCACGACGCCGGCCGTGGGAAGCGTGCATGCCGAGGAATTTTCGGTTGAATGGGTGGCGGACGATCTCGACAATGACGCCTTGACGTTCATCATCCTCTATTCGTGGAACGATGGCACCTCATGGTTGCCGCTGGCTGTCGACCAAGCGGGGTCCAGTTTCCTGGTCGCCCCGGCAAGTCTACCGGGCAGTGGTCAGGGAACCGGACGATTGCGCGTCCGTGCGTCGGATGGGTTCAATAGCTCAAGCGCCGAATTGACCGGACTAACCGTAGGTATGCGCAAACCCCCGGTCGTATACCCTGAGTCGCCTCTCGATCAGGAGAACGCTCGATCAGGCGTGCCGCTTTACGGACGAGCGCTGGCAATCGACCCTGAAGATGGCGAACTTCCCGATTCGAGCATCACGTGGACCTCGAGCCTTGACGGCCTCGTCGGCCAGGGGGCCGAGCCGACGCTCTCCGGCCTGTCGATCGGCACGCACGTTCTCACCGTGGAAGCCGTGGACTCCGACGGGATGATCGGGAGTGATTCGGTCACCCTCGAGATTGTCGAGCCGCAGGATGAGTGCGGTCGTTGGAATCTGCGCACGCCAGGGGGGCCTGCGTGGGCGGCGTGGCCCTCGACACTTGCGTTCGACGAGCTGCGCTCGGTCGTGGTTGCGCTCGATGCAAACACGGGCCACACGTGGGAGTGGGATGGGTCCGAATGGATGGAACATGCAACGCCGGGCCCCGGTCCTTTCAGCGCGCCTCTGCTTGTCTGGGATGGAACAACAGAAACCACGCTTTGCATTGGAGCGGCGAACGATGGAATGGAGACGTGGTCCTGGGACGGCGCTTCTTGGGAGCTGTTGCCTGTGAACGGACCGACGCCCCGGGCGCTCGCTATGGCGGCCTACGACGAAGCCCGGCGCGCGGTCGTGCTGTACGGCGGACTTGCGGCGGATCTGTCAGGGTTGGGGGACACGTGGGCTTGGGATGGTGCTTCTTGGGCGCAAGTAGCCACGACCGGGCCGTCCCCTCGCTTTCTCGGGACCATGGCCTACGACGTGCGCCATCGTGTGATCGTGCTATTCGGGGGCGGGACGTTCAGCGGGCTGGCCGCACCAAGCTTGTGGGAATGGGACGGGACGCAGTGGACCGAGCGGTCTGAGGGTGGGGGGCCGCCCGCTGACTGGTCCGGCGGCGTCGCCACGGCATATGACCGAACCCACGAGCTCGTGATCGTCGCGCAGGGGACCACGGCGTCGGTGTGGGAGTGGGATGGAGTTTCGTGGGCAGCACGGTACACGCATTCAGAACCTGCCCCCCAGGGCATCGCAGCGGCTTATGATTCCGCCCGTCAGATCGTCGCGAATCTTGCAACTGACGGTGGAATGTGGGAGTACGACTCTGACGGCATCCGGATCAACTCGAACCCGCAGGACACTAGAGTTCTGTTTCGCGGGACGACGCTGCTGAGCGTCGGGGTGGAGGATCCCGAGGATAAGCTATATCACTGGCGACACTCCGGGATTCGGATCGTGGACAGCGCTGTGTTCCATGGCGCGCGCACTTCGACGCTTGCGATCAGCAATGTGAACGAGGAAGCCACAGGCGCGTATGACGTGATGATCTCAACGCCGTGCGGGCTGGTTACGAGCCGACGTGCGAATCTCGTTGTCTGTCCGCGGAGTGACCTCGACCCCGATGGTGTGGTAGGTCTTGGCGACCTGGCGGGGTTTGTAGAGTGCATGGCGGGCCCAGGATCTACGACCAGCGCCTGTTCGCCGGAGGTCCACGCTACGCGAGATCTGGACGATGACCTGGACGTGGATTTGCTGGATTTCGCGAGCCTGCAGCGGCAGTTCGGAATTGTGTGTCCCTAGGAGGCCGGGTGGCCCATCCTCGCTGTACTCAGCGAGGGTGGGATCGCGATGATTGACATCGACGAGGCAGTCGACGATCCAGACGGCCACCTACGACGGCACGGGCCGGCGGGTGCGGAAGGTCGTCTCGAACGCTGGCGAGCA
>CAYRSS010000033.1:0-44476 GCA_964426945.1 uncultured Phycisphaeraceae bacterium | reverse complement strand
TGGCCGCGGCTGTTTCAAAACTTGCGGGCGAGCCGCGAAAGCGAGTTGATGAGGGAATTCGACCTGGCGACCGTCTGCCGCTGGATCGGCAATTCGCCGGGCGTGGCCGCACAGCACTACGCGGTATCGGTGGACTTGAACGCCGACTTCGCCCGGGCTGCGGGGATCGACGCCCCCCCCGCCGAAACCCCGAACAAAGGCGCACCAGAAAGCGCACCTAAAAGCGCACCAGACGGCGGTTTTACGCCGTCGAACGGGGTTGACGACGATTTACAAGCCGACGCGGAAACCCCACAAAACAAGGGGATTCTGGCGTTTTCGACGCGGTATGCGGGATCGGCCGAAGTCGATCCATGGGCCCACGAGGACTCGAACCTCGGACCTCGTCGTTATCAGCGACGCGCTCTAGCCAACTGAGCTATGAGCCCCAAGGGCCGACGGGAGGGCCGGCCGCAGGGCTGGAATGTAGCCGGGGGCGGGCGGCTGTCAAGCCGGGATGAGGGCGCCGATACCGCGGGCGACGCAAAAGACGGCGCAGCCCGATAAGAGGCCGCCGCTGCCGGCTGCGGAAGCAACCGCCGCCCGCGCCGGGCGGCGCGAGCGGCAGTCGCCAGGACCGATTTCAAGCCTGCGTCGGCGCGGCCGGTCGGCGGAATGAGCGGGGTTAGTCGCTCTCCTTCTCCGGCGGCGGGACGGTCTCGTACGTCACCCCTTCGTGCATCACGATCACGCGCTCCCCCAGCGCAAAGCACGCGCCGAGCGCCTCGTGCTTGCGGACGAGTTCGAAGTAGGCCGGCGAGTACAGCTCGATCTTCTGCGTTTCGGCCTTACCGTCATACGATGCGTCGATCCACTTGTCGCCAAGGCGATAAAAGGTCCGCGAGCCCACGCGACTGACCTTCTTCTCCTTCTCGCGATCGCGCAGGTCGTCCTCGTCGCGCAGCTCCTCCGAGTCATCCTTGCCGATGTACCCCATGGACTTCAGTTCGGCGACATCTCGCGAGCGGCGCACGGCGGCAGCGCCGACATCAGCCTCGGCCGCAGGCGCTGCCCCGACCCGGCCGGCACTCGCCCGCTTGCCTGGCGCGGCCGTCGCCGGAGCTGCTCGCCCGGTGGCATGAAACACGTCGAACTGCCATCCGCCGTCGGCAACCTGCTGCCCCGGCTCGGTCACGAGGTACGCCGTGTAGGGCGTGACGATGCCATACTGCGTCGCGAGCTGAACAATCGAGTCCTTCAGCTCCTTGTTCTCGCCCTTGAGGCGGATCTCCTCCAGCAGGTAGCCGACCTTGCGCGCCGCCCACAGCGGTGGCAGGAACTCGTGTTCGGCCGACGCGGGCGGAAACGTGTGCTCATAGACGAATCGCTCGCGGGTTCCGCGGCGCGTGCCGGTCAACTCGATGGCGCGGCTGCCCTCGCCACTGTACCGGCCCGTGACGACGAGCTCGCTGCCGCCGAACAGGTCGCCCAGCCGAGGCGGAAACATGTCGTACACGCGGAGATCGCCGAGCTTCAGCTCCAGGTCGCCAAGCACCGGATCGGCCACCTTGCGGTAGAAGCTCGAGAGCCGCAGCTCGAGGTTTTCGCCCGGCTCCACGTAATCCGGCGCGCCGCGGTTCTGCGTAGCCAGCGCGTCCAGCAAACGGGTGTTCACGTCGTGCCCGACACCGAACACGAAAAGGCGGGCGCGGTCAGCCACCTTGCCCTTGGCCGCGGAGAGAATCTCGTTGACGTCGGTCACGCCGATGGTCGGCTGCCCGTCCGTGAGGAAGACGACGAGGTAGGGCCTGTCGGCCGGGACGGTCCCCTCGTTCGGATCCGCCAGGCCGGTCGCAGCCATGAGTGCGTCGTGAATATTGGTGCCGCCGTTAGCCTTGAGGCCGTCAGCGAACTGGCGTGCCCTCTCCGTGTTCTCCGGGCTGGCCTCGACCAGCTTGGTTTCAAACCTGACCGGCTCGTGCGAGAAGGGGATGACGTTGAACCGATCCGCCTTGTTGAGGCTGGCGAGGCAGAATTTCAGCGCCGCCCGAGCCTGCTCCATTTTCTCGCCGGCCATGCTGCCGGAAGTATCCACGACGAAGCAGACATCCTTGGGCAGGACCTCGCCCGCGCGAACCTCCGCCGGCGGAGCGATCCGCAGCAGGAAGAACCCATCCTCGCCCGGCTTGCGGTGCGTAAGGAGGGACATCCCGAATTCCTTGTCGCTGAGCGTGTAATACAGCTCGAAGTCCCGATCGGGGGCGAGCTTGCGCCCCTCGTAGCTGGCCGACGCCTTGTGGTCGCCGGATCGGCCGATCGATACGCCGTGTGAGGGGGAGAACACGCTCTTGATCGGGGTCTTGTTCTCGACGGTAACGAGCACGGACACATCGTCGATCGGCGAGGCCAGATAGCGATCAGTCTTGAGCGGGTAGCGATAGCGGACGAGCCCGTCCTCGAGTTTGAGGAGCTGCGTGTACGCCAGACGAATCTTGACATCCTGGCCCGGATCGATCGGGAAGATGCTGGCCTTGAACATGCGGCGCCCGACGTATTCCAGCAGCGCCGGATCACGCATGCTGGCCACGATGGCTTCGTAGGTTCTCCGCGCCTGGTCGACATCCAGCAACTGGCCCTCGACCTCCTGCCCGTTGATGGTCATCGTAAACCGGCTGACGGCCACATCATCCGGCAGCGGGAAGATGTAGGTGCCCTCGATGCGATGGGGGTATTGGTTTCGGAAGACCTGTTCGATGTTCGTTACGGCCGTTCCGTCGGTGATCGTCGTATTCACCGCGTGCTTCTCGACCTTCATGCACGAGTCGCGCAGCATCGGGGGCCGCCGGTCGCGCGGGGGCCTCGCGTCGGGCGGTGGGATTACAGTCCGGTCGACGATGACTGTCTGGGCGGAGACGGGTGCCGACAGGACGAGCCCCGCTATCGCGGAGCACAGGGCCAGGCGGAGGGTGCGGGCGTACATGGGTCGGTCTCCCTGGACGAGGCAAAGCTCGAGGACGGTCCGGCGCCGCCGGACTCCACAGGGGCCTTAGACGACGCCGGGCCGGATAGGTTCCCGGGGACACGGAATCTCTCTATCCCCCGGGCCAGTCACCCTGAAAGACCTCGACTGCCGGGCCGGTCTTGTAGACGTGATCGTCCTCGCCCCACTCGAGCATCAGGTCGCCGCCGGGCAAGGTGGCGGTGATTTTCCGGTCGGTTCGCCCGGTAACCGCAGCGGCGACGCAAACGGCCGAGGCTCCGGTACCGCACGCCCGCGTCGCCCCGCTGCCGCGCTCCCAGGTTTTCATCGTGACGTGCGAGCGGCTGTCCACGCGCACGAAGTGCGCGTTGACGCGCTGCGGAAAGACGGGATCGCGCTCGAAGGCGGGTCCGATGCGGGCCAGGTCCACGTCGCCAAGGTCCTCGACGAACACCACGGCGTGCGGATTTCCCAGCCCCACCGCTGTAAGCCGCCAGGGGCGCCCGGCGACGACCACCTCACGGTCAATGGCGCGCTCCGCATCGACCAGAATCGGTACCTCACGGGCAAGCAGCGTCGGGGCGCCCACATCAACCCGGACGCGCGCGACCTTGCCGCGCTCCAAGTCACACCAGCAGGTCTTCAGGCCGTCGTCCGTCGCGATGCGAAGAACCGGACCTGGCGCAAGGCCGTGATCGATGACCAACTTGGCCACGCAGCGGATGCCGTTGCCACACATGCCCCCGCGCGAGCCGTCCGCGTTGTAGATCTCCATCGCCGCGTCCGCCCCCGCCGCGGGCTTCACCAAGATGAGACCGTCCGATCCGATGCCGGTGTGACGATCCGCCACCGTCAGCGCCAGTGCCTCGGGGTCGTGAACCTGTTCCGTAAAGCAATTGACGTAGACGTAGTCGTTGCCCAGCCCGTGCATCTTCGTGAAACGCATGGAGGCGATTATAGCGCCGGGCTTCGGCGCGTTGTAGCGGCGGCTGGGTGAGAATCGGCGATCCGCGCAACGAGGACGCGAGAGTGGTTAGGCTTCCAAGTCGATGTGCAGCCGTCCCGATTCGTCCCGGGTGACGCCGCCCTGCGGCTCGGGTGTCGCGTCGTCGTCGCCCCGGGGCGGCGGCTGGTCCTCGCGTCCCTGGCTGCCGGCACCCTCGGAATCGGCAAAGACCGCCGTGTCGCCGTCGGTCGTATCCACCGTCGCGGAGGCATCGTCGAGCGCCTTGACCTGCCGCTCGGCGGCGTCTGCCCGGCCGGTGCGAACGGCGTCGCGCGCCGCACCGACGTCCCGGGCCTGGTATCCCGCCTGCGCCGCGGAGGAAGCGATGTCGGGAGGAATCTGGGACACAGGCTGCTTTCCTTCGGGCTACCACAGGCGCACAGCAGAGCTTTCCTGGCATCTCTGCTCGGCGGCGTCCAACATCCATTGTATCGGCATGGAGCACCCGAAATCCGAACCTTCCTTGGCCGATGGCAGCGACGACGACTTCAGCAGCAGTGCAAGTCCGATCATGGCCCGCGTCCGCCGGTCGGGCGAGGCGGGAAACGAACGGGCCCGCGCGTTTTTGCACCTGCTCCGAAACCCCGGGCGGTTATCATGGCAGCGCCGGAGAATCACGATGTGCCGATCGCCGCGCGGCTCCGCGGGAAGCGAGTCGCACCGAGTCACTCGCCGGAGGCATGCCATGGCGCGCCCTATCGCCGTACTGCCGGTCGGACTGCTGATCCTGCTCGCCGGAAGCCGCACCGCTGTTGCCGGCGGTGGCCCGCCGGGCACGACGCCGCCCCAGCCCGCGGCAGGCGACGCGCATGACGCCATTCACCTGCCGCCGAGTTCGACGTGGCTCACGAAGACACCCAACATCCCCTCGCTGATCGTCGGTGTGCATGGTTTCGACAGCAGCCCCGCCGCGTGGGCGAATGACCTTCACACACGCATCGACGACTTCATCATCTCCAACCTGGAGGACAACCCGATTCACCAGGTCGACTTCTGGGCATACGACTGGTCGGTGGACGTGGACGCCGACGCCACGACGTTCATCCCGCCCAAGAATGCCGAGATCATCGCCCAGGGACACGGACAGTTCCTGGCTCATCGCATTCTCGAGCAGTACGCCGGGGGCAATGGGTACGACCATGTCCAGTTCGTCGCCCACAGCCTCGGCGGCCGCGTGATCGAGACGGCTTCGCGGATCCTGAAGGCCGCCCTCGGCGACGACGCCCCGAGCATTCACATGACGTTCCTCGATGCGTACACGCCCTACCTCTGGGAGGGCGTGTACGGCGAGAACGCGACCTATGCGGAACACTACTACACGACGGACAGCTCGACCGGCCAGGCCACCCGGGAGCGCTTCCCCATGGCCTACAACCTGGACATCACCGCTCGCGAAAACGCCTTCTTCTCGAGTCACGGATTCCCGCACACCTTCTATCGTGATTCCGTGACGGACAGCCCAGACCCGGGCGACAAGGGTTTCGGCTGGGCCAAGGCGTGGAACTCGGGGGCGGGCGCCTGGCCGAACGTCAACCTGCAGAATGGGCGCGGTGTGGCCCTTCCTCACCACAACCGCGACGGCGACCCGACGGTCGAATTGCACAGCGTGCATCGCGTGGATACACACCGCCTCGCGCTGAACCCGATGGCCGCCAGCATCGGCGACAGCACGACCGACGGCGGCGTGCCGGATCTCGACGAGGTCGCCACGACCGCCACGAGTCTGACCCTCTCAACCTCCGAGGGGGCTGCGGCGTGGATTAACATGGCCGCGACGGTCCCGGCCGAGTTCAATTACATCCGGTTCGCCCTGCAGGTGTTGGAGGTCGGCGACGCTGGAACACTCTCAGTCTACCTCAACGGTGAGTGGTTCTACGACGTGTACCTGACCTACATGCCCGACGATGAGATCGACCTGGGTCGCATCTTCCTGCATCATCCGCACGCGGGCGACAGCGACTACGCCCGGACGCTGCCGGGCGGAGCGTATCGACTCTCCTTCCGACTCGACAATGGATCAGACTTCGGGGCGAGCGTGCGGGTGAGTGATATCAACTTCGGCTTGCTTGAGCTGCCGGAGCCGGGATCGATCGTGCTGCTGGGGGCGGCGGCGGCGCTGCTGATGGGCCGACGTCGAAGCGGAGAGCGGCGACAGCCGCCCACGGGATTCCGCGGCTAGCGCGAGGCGAGCTGAACAGTAACCGCCTCGCCTGGCGCGAGGGTCTGCCCCTCGTCGAGGGCGATGATCACACCGCGTCCCCACACCGGCCGGTTGGGGATGGTTCGAAACCTCGGCGGCGCTTCCACCACGGCGGTGGCGACGCGCCGAACTTCTCCGGACAGGCGGCGATCCCCCCCCGAGCCCGATTGCCGGTGGACGCGGACCTTCGCGCCGACCTTGGCCACGTCAATCATCGAATCAGGCAAATACACCACGACCTCGCTGACTGCCTCGGGGGAGATGATCGCCACCGGCGCGCCGGGCAGAACGCTTCCGCCCGGCTCAGCCGCCAGCATGGTCACCTGCCCGTCCGCGGGCGCACGCAGCACCATCGCGTCAATCCCGCGAATCAACTGCTGCACGTCCCTGGCGCGAACCTCGATCGCCAGCCGCAGCGGCGCCAACGTCGCTTCGACGTCAACCGCGGGATCCGCGCCGGCGGAGAAGGTCGCCCAGCGCCGGTCCGCCTCGTGGAACGCCAGACGCATCCGTTCCAGCGCGGCGACATTCTCCTGAACGCGGGCCGCGACGGTCGCGACCTCAGTTTCGATCCGGTTCAGCTCGCGGAAGGCCGAGTCGCCCCCTTCGTGCAGCCGACGCTCGATCTCGAGCTCGACCTCCAGCCCGCGCAAGGCGGCCCGGTCTGCGGCATCACCCACCATCGCCGAGAGCCAGGCAATGTGGGCGCTCTCGCGATCGATCGCGAAGCCGCGCAGACGCTCGGCGAATTCCGCGCCGGCACGCGCGTTGTCGGAGGCGTGCTCGGCCGCCGCGGCGCCGACTTCGGCCTCTAGCCGCCGCACGTCTGCCTCAGCAGCAGCCAGTTGGATTCGATGGGCGTGGTCATCGAGTGAAACAAGCAGCTGACCCGCCTTGACGCGGTCGAAGAGGCGGACATGTACTTCGCGCGCCACGCCGGCCTCTGGATGGGATAGCGCGACGGCTGTGGACTCCGCGTAGCCGGGCAGGGAGCCCGACCTGCCCCCGCGATGATGGAGGGCGACCGCGCCGACAATGGCGAGCAGCCACACTACCGCGGGGGTGGCCGCAGCGAGCCAGCGGCGCAGATTCGCGCGTCGCCGGGAGCGTGTCGCTGAGCCGGGTAACCGCGGCGAGCTGTTCAGCTGAGTGCTCACGCCAGCTCCTCGTTCTGCTGATCGGCCAGCAGGTGAATCGCCTCGACGTGTGCGGCAGCCCTGATCGCGGCGACGAGATCCGTGGGGCCCGCACTGCCGCGCAGGCGCACCTCATACGCACACTGACACATCGGGGAATCGCCCTCGCCGCGGGCCGCCGTTTCGTCCATCGAGATCAACGTGTGGCGCCGACAGTAGCTCGACAGAATCCCATCCAGCACGCCCCGGTGCACCGCGGCCGCCTCGAGGCGAATGCGCAGCGTGCTGATGTTGGACTGCCACGAGCCGAAACCCGTGAGGTGGAGGTACGCCGCCACCAGGTTCGCCACCACAGCGCCGACCACGGCCGGGCCATGATAGCCGAAGCCGCACGCCATACCGCAGATGAGGCTCAGGAAGACGTACGAGGTGTCGCGGGCGTCACGAACCACGGTGCGGAAGCGGATGATCGCCATTCCGCCGAGCAACCCGATCGCCACAAGCGGATTCGACGAGACAAGGAACATGCTGAGCGCGGCGATCATCGAAATCAGGATGAGCGCCTGCGTGAACGTGCGCGAGTACGAGACGCCTCCGTGGGTCCACCGATAGCACCACGCGGTAAGCTGGCCAACGATCAGCGCGACCAGCAGCGCCAACAGAAGTTGCTCGACGCCGGCATACGGAGACGACGGCGTGAGCATGTCGGTCAGCCACTCCATCGCATCCCCTCCGCGCTTCGCCCGCCAGGGGACTGCAGTCCGCCAGCCCGGCAGCAGAGCACATACTTGCAGACTCCCCGCCGGAGCAGATTCAGCCGGTGGAGCATGTCCATCACCCACGTGGGGTAGGTGCCGGTGAATTTGATTTCGAGGATAACGCCCCCCGTCCGCACCGGCGACCAGATCTCGCCGCTTGGGCACCCGTCGCGGCTGAGCAGGCCGAACCGGAGCTCGCGATCAAAAGTGACGCGGACCCGATCGGCATTGGGGGACTCAAAGGCCTGGCGTTGATAGCAGACGCCGACCAGCGGCAGCGCGCTGAGCCGTCGCTGCCGCGTGCGGAACGCCTCCAGCCCCTCGAGCGTCGGCTCGTCGAGCCCGGTGAGATCGGGCTCGGCCCGGTCGTTCCACAGCAAAGAGCCGCCGACAGCCGCATCGAGCCGGGCGCGCGTCTTGCGGACGACGCCGTCGAGCCGCTGCTTGATCTCGAAGAACATCGGCCGCCCAGCCTGCGGCTCGCTGAAGTCGCGGTAGGAACGGACGCGGAGCTTGAATCGCCGCGGGTGTTTCTCGACCGTGTGGCGCAAGAGATCCCGCCCATCAGAGTCGAGGTAGATGGAGTGAACGGGGTACTGCGCGCCGGGCACGCGACCCGAGTACGGGTCGGGCGGCATGTGACTGCGCGCGACCCGCTCAGCTTCGATGGCCTGCCGCTCGCTGATGACGTACTTCAGCTCGTAGCGCTGCCAGCTTCTCGACGGGTTTGGGGTTTCCAACATCTCTTGCGACACCGAGTATGCGAATCCGCACGCGGCCGCCGGCCCGAAGCCGGCGCAGCGACGCGGGTTTCAGTATCCACGGATTCCTGATCATACGCACGCCGGGACACGATTTCGACGCCGCCGCCCGAGGGGCGGCTCAGCGAGGCGCCCGGCAGCCGCCAACCTTACCGGACGATCGGCCACCTCACCCCGCCGACGGTCTGCGCAGACCGATCCGGCGGCGCCAGCACAGGCCCATGCCGCCTCGGCTATGGGCAGCTCACACCAGCGCAGGTCGTTGCCCCGCCCATGAACGTCGGTGGGGCGAACCGCGTGTCGGGCACGCCGTTGTTCAGGCCGCTGCCGTTCTGGTAATCAGGCAGCGGCGTGCACAGGCCGATGTTCGCCGTGACGACGCCGCGATCGCCCGCGTTCACGATGCCATTGCCGTCGAGATCGTAGAGGCAGATCAGGATTTCGTCTGACTGCCCGATGTTCGCTGTGACGACGCCGCGATCGCCGGCGTTGACGACGCCGTTGCCATCGGCGTCGCCGAGGCAACCGGCGAAAGTCGTCGGCAGGTGCGCTGCAGCGTCGCAGGCCATCGGGCCGCACGCGGCGGCGGGCCCGTCGGTGCAACCCTCCGCCCGGCAGCAGGCCCCGACGCAGGCGTTGGGCGTATGCACACACCCCGACTCCGGATCGCAGGCGTCATCGGTGCAGGGATCCTGGTCATCACAGGCAGCGGAGGCGTCGACCGCGACGCAACCGCCCGCACCGTCGCACACGTTGTCTGTGCAGGCGTTGCCGTCATCCGGGCAGGCCGCGCCCGGCGGGTCGAAGCAATGATCACCGGCCTCATCGCAGGTGGATTCGCAGACCGCACCGCCCGAACAGGGATCGCCCGAGCTCACGCAGATGCCCGATTCGCAGGTTTCGGCGCCGTTGCAGAACAGGCCGTCCTCGCAGTCGCAGTCTACGCGGCAGCAACCCGGGATCACCTCACCTGCGCAGACGCCGTTCGAGCAGACGTCCTGCGCCGTGCAGTGATCGCCGTCATCGCAAGCCGCCGAACTCGGCTGGAAGACGCAAGTGCCCTCGACGCAGTCCTCCGTGGTGCACGGGTCCCCGTCGTCGCAGGCCGCGACCTCGCCGCAGGTCAGCACGACCGCGCTCCGCAGGATGCCGAAGTCCTGCTCGATCGTCCCCGACGACCACCGGTTGGGCGCCCCGAAGGTGCTAGTCGTCCCGTCGTTGTAGGGCGAGGTCGGCGTGATATCCGGTGAAGGATCGGCTTCAAGCTTGAACACTTCATCGCTGCCGATGCCGCTGAGGGAGGGCCCTTCGCCGGCGGGGCCGAACTGGACGACACCCTGGGCGTTCGTGATGGTGAGCTGCCAGTTCCGGTGGCTGACTTCGAAGTCCTGGTTCGTGATGAACTGCCCATCCGCCTCGTCAGCGGCCTGCACATTGATCCACCAGTCGCCGCCGGCCGGATCATAGGACATGTCCGAGGGGAGCTCCTCGCTGACCGTGAGAATCGTGCCTGCGCGAACGTCGGCCCAGAACGGGTCGTTCGTCAGGGTCAGGGTCTGAAGCACCTGTCCTGCGCCGCCGGTGTCCTCGCTGAGACGCAGTTGCCAACCGCGAAGGTCGGCGTGATCGGTCGCGACGACCAGCTCGAACCAGTCACCGCCGTTGCCCTGGACGCGGCCCCAGAAGGAATCCGAAGCCGATCCGTCAAGGAAGTTGGACGGACTGACACCGTTGTATTCATTGAGAAACACGAACGCCCCCGCGGCGCTGTTCCCTGCGCCGGGCGTGACCGTCGAGAGCACCTGCAGGTGCTCCGCACCATCCGGAATACGGCCGTAGGAGCGATCGGCAGGGATTGCCGGGTATGCGAGCGATTCCAGCACCAGCCCCTCGGGGTCGGCGAAAATGATGGTCCCTCCCGAGGGAAGGAGCCCGAAGGTCGCGTGCAGTGGCCCCTCCCCAGGTTCGTTGTCCGCCCAGATCAGCAGCCATGACTGTCCGCAGAGCGCTGTTCCCTCAGGGATCATCCACTTTGTCGGGGTCAGCGGATCGTCCGACAGGAACCAGCCGCCTAGATCGACCGTGTGGGTGTTCGGATTGTACAGCTCGACCCACGCATCGTAATCGCCCACCTCGTCGACGTTGATTAACGTATTCAGGGATAGCAGCTCGTTGATGTACACGGGCGGAATCACGTCGAAATCCGCCTCGTTGATCGCGCTCCAGGCGCCGGCGTCGAACGAACGGGCGCGCACCCTCACATCCTCCACCAGCGCGACCGGCCCGCTGTAGATCTGCGCCGTCGGGTTCACCGCCCCGCCGGGCAGACGTGGATCAGTGCCGTCGGTCGTGTAGTGAATATCACCGGCCGCGGTAGAGATCGAGAGGAGCGTGTCACGCGGAACCATGCCGCCCTGCACGCTGAACACCGGCGGCGGCCCGAGCTGCGCGTCCATCCACGCGAGCCGGTCGATCAGCCACTGCCGCATCCACGCGACCTCCTCGGCATAGGTTGCGCCGATGAACTCGTTGGGCCAGACGTACAGCCCGAGGATGGGCCAGCGGACGTAGTTGCGGGCTTGCGCCTCGTCGAGCAGCGCGGCGGTCTGGTCAATATCATCGGTGAGCGAGAGCGTGGTGAGCGTGGTGCGCCGCAGGGCATGCCAGCGGTCGCGATAGCGCACGACGAACTCGGGGTCGACAAACAGCCGCGGCCACCAGGCGTACTCCGAGCTGGAAATCAACGGGTGATACCAGCCTGTCGGCAGCCACCCTTCCAGGTAATTCGCGTTGCCCAGCGTCAGGTTGTAGTCCCAGACCGGCCCCATGTGGAGCTTGCCTTCGCGGTCCTTGTACATGAAGGTGCTGAGCCGGAAGCCGTCGATGTTCTTGGTCATCTCGACCATCAGGTGGTGGTCGATAAACGAGTCGACGTCGATCCATGCGGCATAGCCGGTCACCGGATCGGCGAAGGCAGGGCCGTACAGCGCGGTCTCAAACGAGTCGATGTACCCCTGCAGCCAGGCGGCCTGCGCCAGGGTGATCTCGCTCTCCTTCGGATACACATAAGCGAGGCGCACGCCCCGGCTCGTCACGAACCCTCCGTCGCCCGGATCGAGCCGGTCGCGCTTGATGATGTAGCCGCCACTCACTTCGGGGAGGGTGTTGTCGGTGGAATCGATCGGGGCGATGTCGACGCGGTGCGGCCCCTCCTTGATCTTCTCCTGCAGGATGTACACACCCACGTAGTCCGACGCGGAGACCCCCCCGCCGTTCTGATCGAAGAACACCTCGACGAAACGTGTCCGAACGGCGTAGCGCCCGATCCGATTGCTCCAACGGTACGCGAGGAAGTCCCGCATCAGGCTCTTGTCCGTGTACGGGCCGTAGAGAATCCAGTCCGACTCCGCGGGGAATCCGAGCAGCGGCACGTCAATGTCGTCGTTGGTGACGTCCCATGTCTCCAGCGCATACTGCTTCTTGGGGAACTGCAACGAGCTTGATCCGCGCAGCTTGAGGCCTGTCGCGCCAACGAAGTTGGGCGCGTCCTCGACACGGGCCGAACCACCGCTCAGATCGACAATCCGCGTCAGGGCCAGCGTGTACCAGTTCTCGGTCGTCGTGCGTCCGAACGTGTCGACTACGATCAGCGGCAGGTTGGATTCGAAAGTGAGTACATCGGGGTTCAACTTGCTGAACAGCCGGCGATCGAGCGGCCCGGGGGCCAGGCCGGGCTCCAGCGCCCGGGCCCGGACCTGCGTGCTCGAGGTGATGTCGATCGGTCCGCTGTAAATCGTGCCGTGCGTTTCGGTGGGGTCTGAGCCGTCAGTCGTGTAGCGAATCGTCGCGCCGGGCGTCTCCGGCGTGAGGGTCAGGCTGAGCGGATCGATGAACGTGGAGTCCGCCAGGGAAAACTGTACCGCACCCGCGACGCCGGGATAGCCCGCGGTGTTGTACGCACCGGGCGTGGCCGGCGAGAAATACCGTGCCGCGGCCTGCGGATCGGTGGCCGCGGCGGCCGCGAGCTGGGGGATGAAGACGAACTCGCCGTCGGCCATGACATCGTTCATGGCGTGCACGGCGAAGACATTGTTCCCGCTCGTAAGCAAACCGACGTGCGCGCTCAGATCGATCCACTCGGCAGCCTGCGAATCAGCCGTCGGCCGATCCGTCGCGGCGGCGGCATTCCAGGGGCGCAGCGCGGGAGCATTGCGGCTGACCACTTCGGTGCCGTTCAGGTAGGCTACGAACGCGTCCTCGTACTTTGCCTTCAGCACGAAACTCTCGAAGCCGCCGGGATTCGCCACGGTGAACGAGCGGCGGAGCCAGCCGGTCGAGTTCACGTCGCGCATGGCCGACTCGACGTCGAGTTGAAGCTCGTCACCGATGGCCGACACGCGCAGCCCACCAGCCGCCGTGTCCCCGACCAGGTCGAAAACGCCCGCGTTGAAGCCGCCGAAGCTGCCTGGGGCGGAGAAGAACTCAAGCCCGGAACCCTGATCTCGGTCGAAGTGGAGGAGGCGGACCTCGTAGAGTCCCGCTTCGGGAAGATCGAACACGGCCAGCGTGTCGCCGCCGTTGCGGATCGCCTGGAACGACGTCGAGTATACGTGCGGGAATTTCGACAGCTGCAGACTGAACCCGTCACCGCTGTTGACGCCGAAGGTTCGCAACCCAGCCGAAGGAATGACGATCACGCCGGTGACGACCGTGATGAAGTCGTTCACATCCGTGCCGATCACGGTGCCGGGAAACGGCAGGTCCGAGTCATACCGGCCGGTCGGGCCGGTGTTTCGAAAGTTGATCACCGGGGAAAACTCGGTAGTGACCGAAATGTGCGTACCCGGATCGGCTAGCGCGCCCTCGGCGGTCGCGACGTCCCACAAGGGAACGTTTGTGCGATAGACCTCCACGCGAAACTGGGATGTCGTCCCCGACTGGAAGCCGACCCCCAGCGGGCCGACAGACCAGCCGGAGTCGTCGAAGCCAGGCTGCATCCATGTGTCGCTGACGCCTTCGTCCGAGGCGGTGGGCGTGTGAAAGCGCGTCTGGTCGCCGGGGACTACGAACGTCTCAGCCGCCTGGGGGAGCCCATAGGAAATGTCGCTCGCCTGCGGCGGAAAAGCCGGGGCAAACTCGTGGGCCACGGTTACGCCGTCGGGTTCCACCAGGGCGAGGAATTCGCCGGAAGCTTCAAGCTTGAAGTTGGTGTGCAGCCGCTTGCCGGCGACGGCCCTGTTCTTGTCAGAGGCGAAGACGATGATCGCCTCGCCGCGGGCCAGCTCGACGCTGGGGAACGCCCACTTGGTCAGCTCGTCCTCGTCATCCGTGAGGAACCAACCCTCGAGGTTCACCGTAGGCAGGCCGACGTTCTGAACCTCGATCCAGTCGACGAAGTCTCCGTCCTCGTCCGTGAGCGTTCGGATGTTGGACGCCATGAACTCCGTGATCAGCACGTCGGCGGCCCGAACCGCCGCGCCACCCAGCCACAGGGTCAGCACGGCCGCAAGAACCGCCGACCTGCGGACGCGAGCGGCCGGGAGCCACGAGGTGATCATCGCTGCCCCGGCTGGTAACCACGGGACGACTTGCATCGGTCGAATCTCCCTCTGACCTGGGGGTAATCGCCCAGAAGCGGCTACGGACAGGTCTCCGGCTCGCACGTGGTGTCCACACCCTTAAAGATAGCCGTTCCGAATCGCGTGTCGGGCACACCCGAGTTCAGACCGCTGCCGTTCTGGTAGTCCGGCAGGGCCACGCACAAGCCGATGTTGGCGGAAACGACGCCACGGTCGGCGGCGTTGATCACGCCGTTTCCGTCAAGGTCGAACCGGCAAACGAGGACCGGGTCAGTCATGTCGATGTTCGCGCTGATTGTGCCACGGTCGGCAGCGTTGACCACGCCGTTGCCATCGGCGTCGCCGAAGCAGATCGGCTTGCCCGCAAGCACATACAGCGAAGCGTCACAGATGAACGGGTGGCAATCCGGGTACGGCAGTTCCGTGCAGACGTCGTCGATGCAGCAGGCGCCGCTGCAGCTGTTGGGCGTGTAAGCGCATCCGGCTTCGGAATCGCAGGCGTCATCGGTGCAGATGTTTCCATCGTCGCACACGACCGGCTGGTGGCTACAACCCGTTTCCGGGGTGCACGAGTCAATCGTGCACGCGTCCTCATCATCGCAGACGGCCGGCGTTTCCTGCGAGACGCACACGCCTGCGCCGTTGCATTCGTCGGCCGTGCACGGGTTGCCGTCATCGGTGCACGCAGTCCCTGCCGGATCGAGACAGTGATCGGCTTCCTCATCGCACGCGTCGGCACATTCGTCGCCGCCAACGCACGGATCGCCCGTGTGGATCGAGCAGGTCCCGCCGTCGCAGGTATCGCTGCCGTTGCAGAAGAGCCCGTCGTCGCAAGCCGCGCTATTCGGCGTGCCTACGCAGGCACCCGCCCCGTCGCATGCGTTGTCGGTGCAGACGTTACCGTCGTCGGTGCAAGGCTCGCCAAGCGCCAGCGGGGCGATCTCGCACCGACCGGCGACGCAGTCCTCGCTGGTGCACTCAAGCCCGTCATCACAGTCGATCGGCAGATCGCAGGGGACGCACCCCGGCACGACCGTACCCGCGCACACGCCGTCGGCGCACATGTCGTTTTCCGTGCACGCGTCGTCGTCGTCGCAGGCGGTCGTATTATTCGTCGCAGCGCAGGCACCGGCGCCGTCACACGCGTTGTCGGTGCATACATTGCCGTCGTCGGTGCAGGGTTCACCTGACGCCAACGGGGTGATCTGGCATCGACCGGCGACGCAGTCCTCGGTGGTGCACTCCAGCCCGTCATCACAGTCGGCCGGCACATCGCACGGGATACACCCCGGGACGAGCGTGCCCGCGCACACGCTGTCGGCACACAGGTCGTCCTCCGTGCAGGGATCACTGTCGTCGCAAGGCGAGCTGTTCGGCGTGGCCACACAGGCCCCGGCGCCATCGCACGCATTGTCGGTGCACACATTGCCATCGTCCGTGCAAGGCTCGCCCGACGCCAGCGGGGTGAACACGCAAACCTCACCGTCGCAGTCGTCGGAAGTACACTCAAGCCCGTCGTCGCAGTCCGCCGCTACGTCGCAAAGAACGCAACCGGGAATCGGGATGCCTGCGCACAGGCCGTCTGCACAGATGTCGTTGTCGGTGCAGGCGTTCCCGTCGTCGCAGGGTGCGGCGTTGAACTCGATCACGCAGGCGCCCGCTCCGTCGCAAACGTTGTCCGTGCAGTCGTCCGCGTCCGGCGTGCAAGGCGTGCCGGCAGGATCGAAGCAATGGTCCAGATCCTCGTTGCACACGGCCGCGCACTCCATACCCCCGATGCATGGGTCGCCCGTGTGTACCGAGCAGGTGCCGCCGCTGCAGGTGTCCGCGCCGTTGCAGAACAGGCCGTCGTCACAGGCGGCCTCGTTGTTCAGGGCGATGCAGGCACCCGCGCCGTCACAGACGTCAACCGTGCACGGATTGCCGTCGTCCGTACAAAGTGTCCCCGCCTCGGCAGGCGTAAACACGCAGACATCGGCGACGCAGTCATCGTCCGTGCACTCCAACCCGTCGTCGCAGTCCGTCGGCAGCTCGCAGGCCACACAGTCCGGGATCGGCGCGCCTGCGCACAGACCGGAGCCGCAGACATCCTCCTCGGTGCAGGGGTCGCCGTCGTCGCAGGGACTGCTGTTGCCTGTCGCGATGCAAGCGCCCTCACCGTCGCAGGCGTTGTCGGTGCAGAAGTTGCCGTCGTCGGCGCAGGGCGTGCCGGAGGTCTTCGGCAGAAACTCGCAGAACCCGGAGACGCAGTCATCGTCCGTGCATTCCAGGCCATCGTCGCATTCCGTCGGCAGGGTGCAGACGAAGCAGCCTGGAATCTCTTCGCCCGCGCAGCTGCCCGACGCACAGACGTCGCCGTCGGTGCAGGGGTCGCCATCGTCGCAAGCGGCGGTATTCGGGGTCGCGGCGCATAGCCCAGCCGGATCGCAGAAATCATCCGTACAGGGGTTGGAGTCCGTGCACTCGCTGCTTTGCAGGCAGGAATCAGCCGAGGGGAACCCCAGCCAGCCCACCTTCGTCCCGCCGGGGCCGGCAGTCAGTGCCGGCGAACCCGCCTGCGGCCGATAGTCGCAGCTGTTACTCGTAAACATCGGGTTGGCCGACAGGTTGTCCAGGCCGCAGCCCAGGTCGCCGGTGTTGCCGATGATTGTGTGATCGACCGTGCCGCAGCAGGTCGTTGTGCTGTTGGTCCAGAGGATGGACTTGCTGATGATCGACGTACACGCCTTGCCGTTGACGTTCGTGTTTCGGCCGATCGTGCAATTCGTCAAGTAGGCCGGGGCTCCGTTGCAGCGGATGCCGCCGGGGCCGTCGAAAACCAGGCAGTTGATCATCGTCAGCGTGGCCTGGGGCCCCTCGCTGAGCGGGCCGATGCTGACGATCTTGTCGCGCGTGTCATACAGCAGGCTGTCCTCGATAACCGGCTGGGCGCCCTTGCTGTGATCGATCAGGTCATCGCCGCAATCCGTGAGCACGGAGCGACGAATGGTGTACGAGTTGTTGGGCCGGTCGACGTGCAGGATGTCGCCGTCGACGTTATAGGCCTCCAGCGCCCAGCCGATGCGCGAGAACCAGGAGTCTTCGACGAGCAGGGTGCAGCCCGAGCCGAGCCATTCCCCGCCGATACCCAACCGATTGAACACACTCCGGCGGATGGTATAGGTGCCGCTCGCACCCGAGAGCGCCGCGATGCCCATGCCGGGCGAATCCGCGATCAGGCAATCCTCCATCAGCATGCTGTGCGAGTTCTGGAACCGCAGGATCGGGGGCCGCGGATGAGTGGAGACGATCCCGTTGCCCGCACCCGTCAGGAAGACGTGCCTGTAGGTCGAAGTTCCATGGCTCGTGTGATAGATGCCCCGCCACGAGGACGGGTTGTTGTGCACGGTCTGCGGCAGCGACATCGCCGGGGGCCCGGCGGTCGGGAAAAAGAAGATCGGCTCGGTACGTGTCCCCGAGGCGTCCAGGGTTGCGGTGACCGTCAGGAAGATCGCCGTACCATCCATGGCCGGGCCCGGGTCCACCATGATGAGCGTGCCCGGCTGGATCGTCAGCTCGCCGCTGCCCAGCGTCACCGTGCCGGTCAGATGAATGACCCCGTCGGCCGGTCCCCACGTCAGGTCCGGGCCGGAAAGCGGACCCGAGAGCACGCGGTAGAGGGCCGGGTTATCACCGTCGAGTACTTCTACGATCCGCTGCTGCACGTGGCTCCCGACGGTGACGGTCACGACGATGTCGCCGGGAGCCGCGGCCGCGCCATCATCCAGCGTAATCGAGACAGTGCCGACGCCGTTGTAGAACCGGATCGAATCGGGAGCGGGCCCGCCGCTTCCCGCGCCGCCCGCGAAGGTCTCAAACACCGTCACTGAGATGGGCACCGGCGTGCCGTCGGACAACCGCTGGGCCGAAACGGTGCCGACGGCTGAACAGGTCCTCGAGTCGATGCGGCCGAAGGCGTCGAGGATCTCCGCCTTAAGCGTCAGCGTCTTGCTGTCGACCATCCGATTGGGAATCGTGAGCCGCAGCCCTGGAGTCAGCGCCGGCGGATCGTACATGACCGAGGCGGAAATGCTCTGCATCTCGACGCCCTGACGGTCGAACGACCGGACGGTGAACCGGTTCAGCCCCGGGACGAGCGAGACGTTCTTCGACCACGTCCCAGCGTACACGCTGTACGTCACGGGCTGGTCGTTGAGGGTCACGTTGTGCGTGCCGGCCTGGTTGAGCTGGCCGCTGAGGGTAATGACCGGATTGGCGCTCGTGTAAGGCGAGTTCGGCACACCGGTGAGGGTCAGGTTGTCGATGATCTCGTTGTTGATGAAGCTCACGCGCGTGGCGTACCAGGCCTTGAACTGCGCCCGCGTGCGCGGTGTCGAGCTGCTGCCGCCGCTGGTGAAGAACGCCGCGTCGGGCATCGCGTCGATCCGAGCATTGAAGTCGTTGATCGTCATCGGCCCGACGTTGATCAGGTCGGAAATGTCCTTGACGAAGATCGGAGCGAACTCATTACTGCGGAGGAAGTCACGGATCGTCGCGATCGTCTCGGAAGTGTTGCCTGTCCGCCAGATCGTCTCCGTGTTCGAGTTCAGCAGGATCGAATCCGTATCCCAGGTGATGAACCGGGCGTCGTAGCCGTCAGGATGGCCGGGCGGGTTCATGTACAGGAAGTAGTCATCACCCGTCTCACGGTAGATGCCGCCCTCCTTGTTGCCAAGGATCATGTGCATCGCAAAGTAGCGCAGGCACGCGTCCTCGTTCATCACGCCCGCGACGGCAGCGCCGTAGGTCTCCGGCGACGAGTTGTTCATCGCGTCGAGCAGCGTAATCAGGTCGGTCCAGTCGTCCAGCTGCTCGTTGTTCTCCTTCGAGTAACCATTACGGCCCCAGAAATTCGTGCGGTACGGGTCAGGCAATGTTCCTCGCCAGTCAAAGTTGGCCGAGTTCTCGCCGCGATAGAGGTTCCCCTGGTCGCTGAGGCCGCGATCCGGAAGAACGGCGCCGTTCTGTGACTCGAGAAAATCATCATCGACTCGCTCGATGCATGCGTAGAGACCGATGAACCCGTTGCTTCCGATGTGCGTGTTGTCGTAATTAATGCCGGTGTAGCGCAGCCGGACAAACTCGCAGCGCGAAGTGGCGAGGCCAACGCTGCCGAACACGTCGAAACCGATCTTCTGCCGAACTGCGTGATTGGAGTTCAGGATCAGGCGTGTGACCGGGAATCCAACCGGGGACGGCATCGGGTTGTCCGAGGCGAAGTCAACCGCGTAGGAGCGCGGCAGGAGCGAGATGCTGCTCTGCCCGCGGTACCGTTCGAGGACGTTGTAATAGACTGCGCCCTGGTGATCAATGAAGGTGGCGTCGAACTCCGTCTTGCACGGGTCAAAAACGTTCGACGAGATATTGCAGGTCAGACTTTCCTGGTAGACCTTCGTGCTCAGCGGCACGAGAATGTGCATGACCGGGAAGTCGGTCGGGAGCGTCTCGCTCGAAAACTTGCACAGCATGGTCTGGCACTGCGTGCAGCCCGGATCTTCAAGACACCCGACGGCGCTGCACGCCGGGTTGGCCGAGGGATGGTTGGCGGGCACAGTCGAGATCGCCGTACCGTCATCGGCGGTGATGTAGAAGTCGTACTGCTCCCCGTCGGCGAGGCCGGGGAGCTCGACGCCGAAGCGACCATCACCCGCGCCGCCGTCGCCATGCGCGCCATCATCGTACATCAGTGCCGAGGCATAGGACCCGGCAGGATGCGCGTCCACGCGATAATGCAGGGTGACCGTGGGCGGCGTGGGCCCGTCATCGGTGGCCGACACGGTGATCGTAACCGGTGATCCCGGCGCAGGGATCGACGGCGTGTGCATCGGGTCCTGAAGCAGCGGCGCCGGAGCCGCCACGTAGACACTGTTCACCTGGCCGGGAGTCCCGTAGTCCGCGACGGAGGCTTGCCACGCCGCCGGGAGTTCGTTGGGCAATCCGGGGTTGATCAGCTCAAGGGAGGGGCCGTCGCCGTCAGGCGCTCCGGGCCACTGGCCGCCGTCGCTGTAGCTGACGCTGTCGATCAGGTTTCCGACCGCGTCGGTCAGCGTCACCGTCTCGCCACCGTTGCTCAGGTTGCCGGATGTCCACGCGATGGCACCGGCGTAGCCGGTCCGCGTCTCCAGCTCGGCGGGATTGATGGCGAGCACGAGGTACGCGCCCGGCGCCAGTTCCGTGCTCGCGGGGATCGTGCTGACGACGCCCGTCGTCGTCCAGCCGCTCAGATCGACCATCGTGCTGCCAGCGTTGTAGAGCTCGAGAAACTCGGAGAACTGATCCGGATCCAGCGTGTCGTGCGGGTGGTAGTTGAGCTCGTTGATGACAATGACTGTTCCAACGGCCACGGTCCAGCTCGCGCCGACGAAGGGCACGCTGCCCGGATCCGAGACGATCGCCCCTGCGCCAAGCGAAATGCCGACGGAGCCTGCGCTGGGCGCCGCGTATCCCGAGAACTCATAGGGCCCCGCCCCGCTGCCGGTCACCGCCGTCGCCGGCGAGCCGTTCACCGTCAGGTCGGCCGCAGCCACTCCGGCTACGGCGTCATCGAAGGTGATCGTCACCGTCGGCAGCGACGCGACGGCCATCAGTGCCGGAGGCGAGACCGAGAGAATCAGCGGAGCATCGGGGCAGGGCTGGCCGACGCAGTCGGTGCCGTCGCCCACATAGGTGCCGCCGCCGGCCGTGCAATCATGCCCGAAGACGGCATCCGTGCAGACCCCGTCGTCGCAGCAGGCGCCGCTCGGGCAGTCAATGAGCACATGCGTGCCGGGGCTGCCGACCGCGCCGCCCGTGGAAGTGAACGACCCCTGCGCGTCGGCGGCGGCCGCAAGCGTCCACTTGAAGGCATCGTTGTCGCCCAGGCCCTGCGTGCAGACCCATCCGCTGACGTCCTGAGTTCGGATGGTCCCGGGGAAATCCTGGTCGCCGTACTGCAAGCGATCGACCAGGGTGTTCGACGAATCCCAGAGGTTGATCGCGTCGTTGCGACCGATGGCCGCGACTCCGCCGGATCCGCCGAGAATCCCCACGGAACCCGCCAAGCCCCACGCGGTTCGGAACGTTTCGGCGTCGCTCTCGGTGATGATGACAGACTCGCCCGGAGCCACGGTCCCGAACTCGCTCAGCGAGAACGAGCCCGGCGTATCCGAGTTGTCGTCGTAGCTCCACCCCGTCATGTCGACGGGCGAGCCGCCGACGTTCGTGAGTTCGACAAACTCACCATCAGGCCCCGAGTACATGTACTCCGTGATCCGCACCTGGGCTTGGGCCGTCGACGCGAATACGAGGCAACCGATGCCCGCGAGGAAGCGCAGGCCGCGCCCCGCATGGAGCCGGGCTCGGCAGAGTACCCGCGAGTTGCGACGGATCGGCGAGGCCGTGCGGGAGGCGAGAGGAGAACGCGAAGACGTGTACATCGGAGCGACCCCCGTGCAAAACATTCCCGGCGCACCGGCCAAAGGGCCGGCGCAGCACAAACGAGCCACGCGGGGAGATGGCGGCTGCGAGCCTATCGAAGCAAAGGCGGGCACTGACCTACCCGTCGCCTGCATGTCGGTCGTCGAACGGCCCGGAACAAACGCGGCGACCCCACACCGCGAATCGCGGATCCGCGTCGAACGGGCGGGTACCCGATCTTAACTCGTGCTCAGCGACGAGCGCAAACCTTGGGATTTCGGCGCTCCATCCGCACCAACGCCTGCCTGCGTGTCATACCCATCATAGCTGGACCACCCCGCTGCTGCACCATCGCAACGCGAACTCGATGACAGCTTCGCGCTCAATCAACCGGCGGTGCTACCGATGCAGCGATCCCAGGCGATCGGACAATCCGGCGGATGCGCTACGACTTCAACCTGAATCCATCGCCCGTTCGCGTAGCGCGGTTCGCCCCGTCGACACTGCGCATGCGGCAGCTCCCTCGCCTTCCGGCGTAGCCCCCGATCGCGCTTTCTCATCACTAAGCGAAGCCCGCGCGGGCGCCACACGCGCAATACCCCCAAATCCGGCCCGATTATGTCCGCTTTCGGAAAAGCCGTGCAGGAATTGGCCGACGGAGGCCCTTAATAAAAGCGTCACCGTACTTCTTGCATTTTCAAGCCATTCCACGGAGCCACCGGCTCGTCCGAAGCCGGCGGGACGCTCGCGCCCGGGGGAATCGCCTCAAAAGTCCCGCCGGCCGCGCGGCATATCGTACCTCCTTAACAAGCGGCGGCCTCCGGGCCTGGCCCCGAACACCCGCGAACCATCGGGTGGCCGCCGCCGAGGGGTAGGAAGCATGGTCCGACATGATCTCCGGCGCCCGGGGGCCTGGTGCCTCCCGGTCGCGCTGTTCCTCGCTGCGCCGGCGGCGGCCGCGCCCTGGCCGGCCGAACTGCTGGCCGAGGCCACCAACCTGACCGGCGTGGAAGGTCCGGGAACGAACGACTTTCACGTCGACCTGAGCGGCGCTGTCTGGAATCCCGTCACGCGGACGCTATGGGTCTGCCGCAACGGCCCGGGAAGCGCAGGCTCGAAGTTTTGGGTGCTGGCCGAGGATGGCGCCGGTGGATTCGTCGTCGATCAGCGGAGCGACAACCGCGGCGAGTGGACCGGCTTCGGCGACCTCGAAGACCTCACCTTCGCAGACTACTCGGAAGACACGATCTACCTGATCGTCGAAGCCGAGGAGCGCATCAAGGAGTACGACGTCTCGGCGTACGGCACGGCGGTTCTGCGCAACAACTGGGACACGAGCCCGTTCCTGCCACTCAACGGCGGCCTCGGCGCCGAGGGCATCACGTTCGTGCCCGATTCGTTCCTGGCGGCCGCGGGCTTCCGGGATGCCAACGGCGATCTCTACACCTCGCAGAACGGCATGGGCGGCCTGATGTTCGTCGCCCACCAGAATGGCGGCCGAGTTTACGTCTTCGATCTCGACCGGACCGATTCGACTTTCGACTTCGTCGGCGCGTACCGTACCGGCGCAGGCGAGAGCGCAGCCCTGGCCTTCGACCGCTCCGACGGGCTGCTCTACGTCCTGCACGGCGGGGGGCATAATTCGGTCGAAGTGGTGAGCCTTGCGTCCAGCGTGGTCGGCGCGGAACGGCGCTTCAACTCGATCGTGACCTATACGACGCCCGCCAGTACGGCTGAAAACATGGAAGGCATCGCCCTGGTGCCCAACGAGGATTGTGTTGGCGGCGTACGCGATTTCTACCTCGTGATCGACGGAGGCGGAGCCGACTCGCTCTTCGAATTCCAGGATTTTCCGTGCACCTGGGATTGTGTGCAGGACGCGGACTGCGACGACGGCGAGTTCTGCAACGGCGCCGAGTCGTGCGACTCCGGCGCATGCGCTTCCGGATCCGCCCCTTGCGCTGGGCAGCTTTGCGACGAGTCGAGCGACGCCTGCGTCGACTGCCTCGACGATTCGGACTGCGATGACGGCAACGCCTGCAACGGCGCGGAAACCTGCGTCGCGGGGGTGTGCGCCGGCGGCACCGCGCTGAACTGCGACGATGGCAACCCCTGTACGGACGATGCGTGTCACCCGGTCGTGGGCTGCTGGTATTTCGCCGACAACACCAACTCCTGCAGCGACGGCACGTTCTGCAACGGCGAAGAGACCTGCGTGGGAGGCACCTGCACGGCGGGGGCAAGTCCATGCGGCGCACAGACGTGTCACGAAGCGACACAGGCCTGCGGTGATTGCCTGACAGACGACGACTGCGACGACAACGACGACTGCACCGCGGACGCCTGTACCGGGGGTGCCTGCGTGAACACGTCCGACGTGACCGACTCCGATAGCGACGGCACAACCGACTGCGATGACTTGTGCCCCGCCGATCCCGCAAAGACCGCACCGGGCACTTGCGGGTGCGGCGTGGCGGAGGGCTCCTGCTCAACCGGCGGAGGCGGAGGAGGGGGTGGGGGCGGCGGCGGAGGTGGCAACGACGAGCCGGACGATCAGCCCGCCACGCCGGCCGCGGGCTGCTCGGCGGACGCGGACTGTGACGACGAGCTGTTCTGCAACGGAGTAGAGCGCTGCGAGGCCGGGGCTTGCGTGCCCGGCGAACCCCCGTGCGCTCCGGATCGATGCGGCGAGGCCGCCGGGCGTTGCCTCGAGTGCCTGTCCGCATCCGAGTGCGATGACGGCGATCCCTGCACCGCAGACTCGTGCGATGATGGCGCCTGCCTCTGGACTCCTCTGACCGCCGACCGCGATGCCGACGGATCGCCCGACTGTTCCGACGAGTGCCCCACCGACCCGGCGAAGCAGGTCGCCGGGCTGTGCGGGTGCGGAACGGCCGAGTCGGCGTGCGGTGAAGCGCCGAGCGGCCCCGCTGGGGTCGGCGGCGGAGAGGTCATCCCGGATTTGCCCGGCGGAGGAGTTCCTGCCACGCCCGGGGAACCGGTCGTGCCCGAAGACTCTCTGCCGAACACGGTTGTGGATGAGGATCCGACCACCCTCGTCGAGGAGGACGATGACGTCGGCCCGGTGAGTTCTCGGGGCCCCGCCCCGTGCGGTGCGGGTGCCGGCCTGGCGATGCTGGCTTGTCTCTCGTGCCTGAGCTGCGGGCGGAGCCCCCTGCGGCGAGTCGTCCGGAACTGAGGCGTACACCCTATTCCACAGGCTTTTGTCTTGAAATGGCAGGGGATTCGCCGTAATCTGAGGAATCAACCCGGGCTGAGTCAGGGATCAGGCCATAGGGCGACGCTTGCCGCGCCGCTGCGACCGGCGTGATCTCCCGGGTTTCCCATCCTGAATCGCATGCGGAAGCGGCGCCGCGCGATGCACCGAGCGGCTGCCGGGGTTGTCGCGCGCCACTCGATCGGGCCTTCTGCACCCGGTGGCGGCCTGAGGCCGGGTGATCTGCGCGCGTGGCTTGTCGGTGGGGAGCAGGAAGCGTCGATGCCGGTACCGCATGTGCTGCGATCCGCCGTCCCGGCTGCTAACCGCCCCCGTCGCGGAATCTCCCGCACTGCCCTCTTTGTCCTTCTCCTCGTTGCCCCGACACTGCGGTCGTTCGGACCCGGAGGCTTTCGCGGCGCATCGGCGCGCGCCGACGGGCCGGAGCTTCCGATGGATTCGCCGGCCGACCCAGCGCCCGCCAGAGCGTCGGTCGCGGGCGATGAGCCAGGGGACGGCCGAGGCTCCGTCTGCCCCGGTGATTTCAACCTCGACGGCCTGGTCAACGAGCTCGACTACATTTTTTTCCCGTTGTGCATGACCGGGCCGGCTGCGCCGCTGCCGTTGGGCTGTCAGGTGTTCGATTTCGACGGCAGCGGGTCGGTAGACGTAGTTGACTTCGCCGTGATGGCGGAAGTCTTCAGGCAGTGCGTGGGCACTGACGGGGAGTGCCTCATCCACGCCCAGTGCGACGACGGCCTTTACTGTAACGGGGCGGAACGCTGCGACAGCGGCCACTGCGTTTCCGGAACACCGCCCTGCGACGAGTTGTTGTGCGATGAAGAGGTGGGCGAATGCGTCCGCTCGCCCTGCGAACTGGCCTCGCCGCCCTTCCTCCCGGGAGAGCAGTTCGGCGTGCTGCCCGGCTTCGTTGCCGACGAGGTCTCGGGCATGGCGGCGAGCCGGCGCAACTTCGGCATCCTCTGGATTCACAACGACGACTACGGCGACAATCGCATCATGGCGATCACCATCGCCGGGGCGCTCGCAGCCACCTACACCGTCGGAACCGGTGCGATCGATCCGGAGGATATGGCCATCGGGCCGGGGCCGTTGCCGGGGCGCGACTACCTCTACCTGGCGGACATCGGCGACAACGACAGCGTCCGGAGCACGATCTTCGTCAAGCGGTTCCTCGAACCGCTCGTCCCGATCGGCGGGCCGCCGCATAGCGAGACGATTTCCGCGGTCGACGTGCTCCGGTTCACCTACCCGACAGGAGCCACCGCCCCCACGCACAAGGACGCCGAAACGCTCCTCGTCGATCCGTGGAACGGGGACATCTACATCGTGACGAAGCGAACCTCGGTTGGCCATGTCTACCGGGCGGCGTATCCGCAATCCACAACGGGGACGACCGTGCTTGAACGTGTCGCCTCGCTGAGCTGGGGATGGCCGGTCGGGGGGAGCGTTTCGCCGGACGGCTTCCAGGTGCTCATTCGCCGATACAGCGGATACAACCCCCAGGCGTCGGTGTGGACGCGCGGCCCCGGCGAGCCCCTTTGGCACGCGTTTCAGCGTCCGCGGTGTGACGTTCCGCTCGCCACCGAGCCGCAGGGGGAGGCCGTGTCCTGGGATGCGCTCGGCCTCGGATACTTCACCCTCAGCGAAAACCAGGCGGCGGGAGCGCAGATTCCGATCTGGTACTTCGCACGCAACGCCCCCTAGCAGTCCGTTGATAAAGGGGGCTGGCACCGCCTGAATCGCCCCCCACGGCCAAGGGAAGCGGGATGACGCCGGAGCCAGACCCAATTTTGAACGGACAGCCAGCCGCCGCCTGCGTCAACACAACACCGGCTCGATCAGTTCGAAGCGATCCACATCCACCAGACCCTGGTCCGTAACCTTCAGCGAACCGATCACCGACAGCGTCAGGAACGACAGGGCCATGAACGGCCTGCGAAGGGTCGGCGCGATCGACGCAGCCGCCTCGTGCAGACGGCGGAGCTGGCGGCTGAGCGTCACCGCGTCGGCCTCGCTCATCAGCCCCGCGACGGGAAGCGGGACGTAGGCAAGCACCTGACCTTCGCGAACGACGCAGAACCCGCCCCTGATCCGCGCGAGGTGGTCCGCTGCGGCCCGCAGATCGGCTTCTTCCAGACCGGCCACCACGAGGTTGTGCGAATCGTGGCCGACCGATGAGCCGAGCGCGCCGGCGTTGAACCCGAATCCGCGAACGAACCCGCGACCGATGTTGCCGCCGGCCTGGTGTCGCTCGATGACCGCGATGCGCGCGAGGTCGCGGGCTGGATCGGCGCAGACGACGCCCTCGATCGCAGGCAGGCTTTCCACGCTGCGCCGCGTATCGATCCGGTCTTCCATGACTTCGATCACGTGCACTCGCTGAGGCCCCTCCCGGTGCGCGCGAATCGCCAGCTCGCCCGGCTGAATCTCGTGGATGTTCATGCTGCTCCGCAGGACGGGCGGCCGTCGTTCGACCAGGCCGGACTCCACCAGTTCGCCGTCCGCCACGACGAGCCGACCGGCGTGATAGACGCGGGAAACTTTGAAATCGCGCAGATCATCGAAGATCGCCAGTGACGCCAGGTAGCCGGGCGCCACCGCCCCGAGATCGTACCGGCGGAAGTAGCGTGCCGTGTTCAGCGAGGCGAGCCGCACGGCGTGGACCGGGTTGATCCCGAAGGCCACGGCCTTGCGCAGCATGTGATCGATGTGCCCCTCGCCGAGCAGATCGTCCACGTCCTTGTCGTCGGTGACGAACAGGAAACGATCCAGCGTCTCCGGGCGCACCAGCGGCAGCAGCGCGTCCAGGTTTCGCGCCTGGCTGCCCTCCCGGATCATGATGTGCAGGCCGAGGCGCAGCTTCTCTGCGGCTTCCTCGCGGGTCGTGCACTCGTGGTCGCTGGCGATGCCCGTGGCGGCGTAGGCACACAGCGGAGCGCCCGTCAGACCAGGGGCGTGGCCGTCGACAGGTCGTTGGCCTGCCATCGCGATCTTGGCGAGGCATTCCGGATCTCCCGCGAGTACGCCCGGGTAGTTCATCATCTCCGCCACGCCGACGATCCAGGGATCGGCTAGAAGGGGCTGCATGTCCTCGGCGGTCAGTTCGGCGCCCGGCGTCTCAAACCGGGAGGCAGGAACGCAGGAGCTGAGCGTGATGAATACGTGGATCGGCGCGTGTTTGCTCGCCGAGAGCATGTAGCGGATACCCTCGGCACCCATGACATTGGCGATCTCGTGCGGATCGGCGAAGACCGCCGTGGTCCCGCGCTGTACGACGGTTCGCGCATACTGCGGGACATTCAGCATCGACGACTCGATGTGGACATGACCGTCCATCAAGCCGGGACAGACGAAGCGCCCCGCGAGCGCGACCTCTTCCCGGCCGTGGTAGCGGCCGATGCCGACGATCCGGTCACCGGCGATGGCGACGTCGCCCTCGTGCACTTCCCCCGAGAATACGTTCACGATCCGGCCGCCGGTCAGCACGATGTCAGCCGGCACACGTCCCGCGGCGACGTCGACGCGATTCTGGAGGTCCATGATTCGCAGCTCCCCTGTCGCGGCCAGCCCGCTGCGGGCTCACATCCTCGACACGGGCCGGCCGGCGCGCGGCGAGTTTAACCGCCGGCGCGGGATGCGCCTCCGTCCGGGGCGCCCGCGTTCTCGCATCGACGGTTGACTCCGACTGACAATCGGGTATAGTAGTTGCATTAACGGCTGGCGGATTCTGGCTATGTACCACACGAGCACGATCATCTCCTGCAAGCGGCCCGACGGGACGAACGCTAATCGTCCGTCGTCGCCGCCTTGGCGTGGAGGCGCCCCGTAGCCGTCGCTCGACCAGACGCGATTTCTGCGACCCCGGGTGCCTCCTGGCTCCCGGGGTCTTTTTTTCAGGATTCTCCCCTTGTCTTCCAATCTGAACCTGAAGCGCCCCGCCGGGAAGGCGGGGTCAGGCGAACTGCGTGCGGTCATCGCGATGATCATCCCCGTGGTGATCACGACCAGTTCGCGTGCCCTGATGGACGTCGCAGACTACGTGATGGTGACGATGCTGGGCATCGAGGCCGCAGCCGCCGCCATCCTGCCCAGCCAGATGCTGACGTGGTCCTACCTGTGCGTCGGCATGGGAGTCGCATCGATCGTGACGACCTTCGCCTCGCAGGCGATGGGCCGCGGCGACAATGCGCGGTGCGGCTCCTGCGCCTGGCAGATGCTCTACCTGTCGGCCATCTTCGGTGCGATCGGCGTGGCGCTGATACCGCTCCTGCGATGGGGCATCGCCGCGATCGGCCACGCCCCGGAGGTGCAGGCGATGGAGTTTGCGTACGCCCGTGTGGCCCTCTTTTCTGCGGCGCCCACCATCGCCTCCAACGGCCTGGGGCATTTCTTCATTGGCGTGCACAAGCCGTGGATCACCATGTGGTCCGCTCTCGAAGCGAACCTGGTCAACATCGTGATCAGCGCCGCCCTGATGTTCGGCTTCTTCGGCATCGAGCCAATGGGCATCGAGGGCGCGGCATGGGGCACATTCGCCGCCAACGTCTACCGCACGCTGCGGCTGCTGGTTTCCGCGCTGGGTCCGCAGATCGACGCGGTCTTCCACACGCGCAGCGGCTGGCGGCCGTCGCTGCGTGAGATGCTCGCGCTGCTCCGCGTCGGACTTCCGTGCGGGTTGCAGTGGCTCAGCGAGGTGACCGTCTGGACGATCTTCGTCACCGTGCTTGTGGGGACGAAATTCGGGACGGTTGCGCTGATTGCCACCAATGCCTCGTGGCAGTACATGCGGATCGCGTTCATGCCGGCGCTCGGCGTCGGCATGGCGCTCTCCTCGCTGGTGGGCAAAGCGATCGGCGCCGGCGACCCCGATCTGGCCGTGCGGCACACCCGCTCGGCGGTCTTGCTGACGCTCGTGTACATGGGCGGCCTCTCGGTGCTCTACCTGGCGGCCGGCGGGCCGCTGATCGGCCTGTTCAGTGATAATGAAGAGGTGATCCGCATCGGTGCCCGCGTCATGATCTGCGCCGGCATCTTCCAGTTGTTCGACGCTCTGGGAATCAACTACACGTTCGCGCTCCGCGGGGCGGGCGACACGTTCTGGCCCTCGATTTTCTTCGTGGCCAGCACCTGGTCGATCATCATCGGCGGCGGTTACGCCATGACCTGGTTCTTCCCCGGGTTGGGCAGCATCGGGCCGTGGATCGCCTCCTCCACGCTCATCATCGTCACCGCCTTGTTCCTGTGGTGGCGATGGCGCGGTGGCGCGTGGCGGCGGATCAACCTGCTGGGGCCGCCCAGCGAAGCCCCTGCGGCCGCGACCCGGATGGCCGAGCAAATGGCCACTGAGTAGGCCCGGGCGACTGGCCCGTTGGCCCGCCGCGGATGGTGTGCGTATACTGGTTAGACCCGGCGCGCGCGGCGGCAGCGCTGCCGCGACCGGGCGGGAGCCACACGCCACGGCCCCGCCGCGCCTGCAGGATCGCATTCAATCAGCATGAGCAAGCGTGATTACTACGAAGTCCTCGGCGTGAGCCGTTCGGCCACGCCGGAGCAGATCAAACGGGCATACCGGGAGCTGAGCAAGAAGTACCACCCGGATCGGAACCCCGACGACGGCGCGGCCGAGACCCGGTTCAAGGAGGTCCAGCAGGCCTATGACGTGCTGAAAGACCCGGCGAAGCGGTCGGAATATGATCGGTTCGGCGATGTCGCTGTGGGGTCCTACAAGACCGGACCTCAGGGCGAGCAGGTGTACACTTGGGGCGGCGGGTCCACGGTGAACGTGGAGGATCTCGCTGATCTGTTCAGCACCTTCGGATTCGGCGACACGAGAGCCGGCGCAGAGGCCTCGCCGAGTATCTTCGAGCAGATTCTCGGCGGCCGCGGCCGACGCCGTGGCACCGCCCCGCCGCGGGCCGAACCGCAGCGCGGCGCGGACGCGGAGAAGACTCTGCGCCTCACCTTCCGCCAAGCGGTGGAAGGAGCCGCGGTGACGGTGAAACTGCGTTCCGGCTCGGATCAGCGTACCGAGACGCTTGAAGTGCGCATTCCGCCCGGCGTCGCCGACGGTCAGCGCATCCGCCTCGAGGGCAAGGGGCACCCCGGCGTCGCGGGCGGCGGGCCGGGGGACATGTTCATCATCTGCCAGGTCGAGCCCCATCCGTTCTTCCGCCGCGAGGGCGCCGACCTGCATCTCGACCTGCCCGTCACCCTCTCCGAAGCCGTTCTGGGCGCCAAGATCGATGTGCCGACGCTGGAGGGCGCTGCCACCGTCAACATCCCGCCGGGCACGGCCAGCCATGCGCGGCTGCGCCTCCGCGGAAAAGGTGGGCCGAGCCGGACGGGCAGCGATCGCGGCGACCTCTACATCACGATCCAGATTGTCCCGCCCCGCCAGCCCACCGACGCGCAGCGCCAATTGATGGAGCGATTTCGCGATACCGGCGAGGGCAGCCCGCGTTCGGGTTCCGCCTGGCAGGAGGTGCAGGCATGACGCTGGGTACCTCCGGATCCGACAAACAGCGCGTCCGCACGGCGCTCTCCGTGGCCCTGCTCGGCGCGGCGTTCATCGTATTCGTCTGGATTAACGCCCTTTGCCGGGCCACGCCGGTCCTTCCACCCGAAACGCGCGCCGTCCTACCCTCCGGAGCCCTCCATGGACTACCGTCGTGAGGACCTGACCTACCGCAGGATCAATCGGCTCGCCGCAGCGCAGCTTGCCGGTGCCTGCATCCTGGTCCTGACCATTGCGATCGTCGCGATCCTGCAGAACGCCCGCCTCCGCCGCGAATCCAACCGCATCGAAGATCGCCTCTCCGCTGCTGACGAGCGCCTGGGCACGCTCGAAGCGCAGGTGGCCGCTCTCCAGCGCTCAGAAACCGCCCGTATCGAGCGGGAGCGCGCCGCAGTCGAGACGGTAACACCCCCCGAGCCGGCCCCGACCGGCAGCGATACAGGTAAGCCCGCAAGACGTCCGCGGCGGTCGACTCCGCCCGACGGCGGCCCGCCCGAATCCGACGCCACGCGGCTGCTCTCGATTCGCACAACCATGGGCACGCCTTCGTGGGACGCCGACGCCGCGAGGCTGGCGCTGCGAGCGCTGGATACGGCCGCGGTGGCCGGGCAGGAGATTACGGCTGATGCCGCCTTCGCAGCCGCGGAGCTCGCCGCGGCAACCGGTGATGACGACGCGGCCATTCACTGGGCCGATCTGGCAATCGATACGGGACACGCCGACGGCGCCGCGGCACAGCTGCTGGCGGAGGTCTATCTCCGCCGCGGGTTCTTCGCCGAGGCCCGCGCGCATGCCGAGGGAAGCGTGGAGGCGTGCGTCGACGCGGCGAAGCTACCCGACCGACTTTGGCTCCTCGCGAGGATCGCACTGGCTCAGCGGGACGACCTGGCGGCCACCGCCGCACTGGACCGGCTCCTCGGAACCTCGAACACCGGCGACGATCCGGCTCTGCTCTCAGCCGCAGCCGCGGCGGCCGGCGCGCTGGCGCTCGACCGCGGCGAAACACGACAGGCCCGGCGGCTGCTGGAGCTGGCGGAGGCGACGGATCGCGCGAATCCAGCTCTCCGCAGGCTGGCCGCGAGGGTTCTCTTCGCCGAGGGCAACTGGTCGGCCGCCGCGGAGAAAGCCGCCGGGGTGCTGACCGACCATGCAGATGATCTCGAAATGCTCACGCTCCTCGGCCCTGCGCTGGTGCGCGCCGACCGCCCGCGCGAGGCGGTCGAACCCCTCCGTGCCTGGACGACAGCGGCGCCGCGCGACGCCGAGGCGCACGACTGGCTCGGCACCGCGCTGCTGGCCTTGAGGCAACCCACCGACGCGGTCGCCGCGTTTGATCAGGCGCTGCGGCTTGCGCCCTCGGCGGCACTCTATCACCGGCGCGGCATCGGGCTCCTGAATGCGGGGGACCTGACCGCGGCGATCGACTCCTTTCAAGCAGCCATCGAACTCGACGAAGTCCAGGCGCTGCCCCACTTTGCGCTGGCCGTCTGCCTGGCCCGAACGGGGGACGCCGACGGCGCGGAGCGAGCGTTGCAACGGGCCCTCGCGCTGGACGGCTCGCTGATGGAGGAAGCCGCGGAGATCGATGCCCTCGCCCGTGTATTGGCGGGAATGGACGGTGCCGGGCCCGGGGGCCCTCCGACGGTGGACGCGGAGCCACGCTGATGTCCGAGACACGTCAAACGCTCGGAGGGCGCGTAGCGCTCGTCACAGGCGGCGGCAGGCGTGTCGGACGCGCGATCTGCCAAGCGCTTGCGGACGCCGGATGCGACGTCGGCGTCCACTGCCGCACGTCCATCCAGGAAGCGGAGCAGCTCGCAGCGCAGATTCGCGCCGCCGGGCGTCGCGCCGCCGTGGTCCGGGCTGACCTGGCGGAGCCCGTCAGTTGGGCGGGTGTCGTCGGCGAGACGGCCGACGCACTCGGACGCCTCGACATCCTCGTGCACAACGCGGCGGTGTTCCCCGACCTCGGCGCCGACGATCTCGCCTCGTTTGACATCGCCCGATGGGACGGCGTCTTGCGGGTAAACCTGTCCGCGGTAGCCGGGCTGACGCACCACGCCGCCCCCCTGCTCGTCTCTGGCGGGCACGGGCGGATCATCACCCTCTGCGACATCGCCTCTGATCGCCCCTGGCCCAGCCGGCTGGCCTACAGCGTGTCCAAAGCCGGACTCGTAGCACTAACCCGGGGTCTGGCCCGGGCGATGGCCCCCGACGTACTCGTCAACGGGGTGGCGCCGGGCATCGCCGAGTTCCCCCAGGGCACGCCAACAGACGAACAGAAACGGCTCGTGTCCAGAATCCCACTAGGTCGGGCCGGCCGGCCGGCGGATATCGCCGCCGCCTGCCGATTCCTTGCCGAGAGCGAGTTCATCACGGGTCAGATTCTCACGGTCGACGGCGGGCGAAGTCTTGCCTGAAGCGCGATTCGGCTGAGGCTGCGGGTCGCCCAGACCGCCGCGCTCGCCCCTGCCGCCCGGAGGGGTGCTCGGCGTGCCGTCCAGGGTGTCACCGCAGGCCCCTGTCAGCCCCACCGGCGTGCGACGCCTTGCCGCTTGAAGGCAGGCTGGCTTGGCGTAGAATGCGGGTCTCGCGCGGCTGGGCTCCCCGCCGGAGGGTCGGGGCTCGGCTGCGTCACCACGCCCGCCTCCCCTGGGGCGGGCCGGCTTGCCGTGACTCCTCCCGTCGCGAACGACGGGGTCGGGTGGGGGCGCTTCCCGGTCCCGGAGGGGATGGGCGTCGACCGCCGACTGCTCTAGCACTACGGAGCGTGACGGAAACCAGGATGAACCTCCCAGAAACCTCCTCGACTGATTTTTCAGGCGACCGCGCGCCCCAGAAGACGGGGCCATTCAAGATCGACAAGTACTTCAAGTCGATGCGCAAGCTCGGGGCCTCGGACCTTCACCTGAAGGCGGACACGCCCGCGAAGCTCCGGATCAAGGGCTCGATCCGCAATGTCGACGGCGAGCCCCTGAACAACGAGACCATCGAGTCGATGGCGTTCGAGATCATGACCGAGAAGCAGATCGCGCGGTACTTCGAGAAGGGCTCGATGGACTTCGCGCACCAGCTCGACAACGGGATGGACCGCTTCCGCATCAACATCTTCCGCCAGCGCGGCAAGACGTCGATGGCCGCACGCCGCGTCCCCCGCGAGATTCTGGGCTACGACCAGCTCCACCTGCCTCCAGTACTGAAGGAACTGGCCAAACTGCACCAGGGACTCATCCTCCTGGCGGGTATCACGGGCAGCGGTAAGAGCACGACGATCGCGGCGATGCTCGAGCAGATCAACCAGGAACGCGCCTGCCACATCGTCACCGTCGAGGATCCGATCGAGTTCCTCTACGAGGACAAGAAGGCGTTCATCAACCAGCGCGAAATCGGCATCGACGTGCAGAACTTCGCCGACGCGCTGAAGTACCTCATGCGCGAGGATCCCGACGTGATCCTCATCGGTGAGATGCGCGACCAGGAAACGTTCTCTGCCGCGCTGGCCGCCGCCGAGACGGGCCACCTCGTGTTCGGCACGATTCACGCGTCGAACGCGGCCAGCACGATCACCCGTATCCTCGAGCTCTTCCCCGAAGAGGCCCGGGCGATGATCCGCACTTCGCTGGTGTTCAACCTGCAGGCTATCATGTGCATGAAGCTGCTGCCGGGGCTGCGGCCCGACATCCCGCGCATTCCCACCTGCGAGATCATGGTGTGCAACAGCACGGTGCGCAAGCTGATCGGCGAGGAACGCGACTCCGAACTGCACGCCGTCATCAAGGGTTCGTACCACGAGGGCATGCTGGACTTCACCGAATCGCTGCGTCAGCTGGTTGAAAACGAGTACATCTCGGTTAAAACCGCCTACGCTGCCGCCCCGAACCCGGACGAATTGAAGATGCGACTCAAGGGCATCTCCGTCAGCGGCGGCGGAATCATCGGCTGATCGACGCGCGGCGCGGCGACGCTTTCCCGGGAACCACCCGGCGGATGGATGCGAACATGCTGCTTTCGATCCCCTCCCTACTGGCTCAGGTTCCTACCCAGTCCATCTACGTCAACCCGTTCAAGATCCTGACCGTCGTCGTCCTGACGCTCGGCTGGGCCGCGATCGTGACGTGGGTCGACCGCGATACGGACCTGGTCAAGACCAAGCGTGAGCAGTGGAACCTCATGCTCGCCGCCGGCTCGCTGGTGGCGTTCCTTGCCCTCTTTGCCGTGCCCTGGACGGGCACGGGCATGTTTTTCGCGGGCATCGGCCTGTGGGTCCTGCTGATCGGCGGGGTAGCGATCGCCTACGTCGTCCATCGCAACGGTCGTGTCGTGCCCCAGGCGCGGGTGATGACGATCGACCACTTCAAGCGCCTGCTGTCCGGGGGCGGCAAGGATCAGAAGCAGATCAAGGACCGCGGCCAGCGCGTTCGCGTGGCCGGCCCCGACGGCAAGTGGGCGAACCGCCCGGAAGACGCCGAGCAGTACGAAGACTACCAGGCGGCCCAGGACTTCCTGCATGACGCCCTCTGGCGTCGCGCGTCCGATGTGGAGCTGCTGGCGGGCAAGGAGAAGTACCGCGTCGTCTACCGCATCGACGGGGTCGGCTCGGAGCGGGACCCGTTGCCCGTCGAGGATGGCGACCGAGTTTTCCGCTACCTCAAGTCGCTGGCGGGTCTCAACCCGCAGGAAATCCGCCGGCCGCAGTCGGGCAAAATCAAGATCGCGCTGCTGACGCAGGACGGCGATGTGGGCTATACCGAGGTGAACACCTCGGGCACAACGGCCGGCGAGCGAATGCGGTTGCGCGTTGAGACGGCGAGCAAGGTGTTTCGCATCCCCGACCTGGGCCTCGCTGCCCCGCGGCTGGAGCAGCTCAAGGAGCTCATCAGCCGGCCCACCGGGCTCGTGCTGCTGAGTTCGCCGCCCCACCACGGCCTGACGACGACGCAGTACGCCGTCCTTCGCGCGCACGACGCCTACATCCAGAACATCCACGCCCTCGAACGCCGATCGCTGATGGACATCGACAATGTCACTCAGACGATCTACGAGGGTGACAACTCCGACGTGAACTACGCCCGCAAGCTCCAGACGGTGCTGCGCCGCGAGCCAGACGTGGTTCTCGTGAGCGACTGCGAAGACCGCGAGACCGCGGCCATCTCTACACGCGGCGCGGCGGACGATCGGAAGATCTACCTGGGCATCAACGCCAACGACAGCTTCGAAGCCCTGTCGAAGTACCTCGAACTGCTCGGCGACAACAAGCTGGCCAGCAAGGCGCTGCTGGGCGTGCTGAACCAGCGGCTGATCCGCAAGCTCTGCACCGAGTGTCGCGAGGCGATCAAGCCCGACCCTGCCCACCTGAAGAAGATGAACGTGCCGCCCGACAAGGTGGACCGGATTTACCGCCCGCCGACCGGCCCGATCCTCGACAAGAAGGGCAACGAGATCATTTGCCCGAGCTGTCAGGGCAGCGGCTACGTCGGGCGCACCGGGGTGTTCGAACTGCTGGTTGTGGATGACGCCGTACGCGAGCTGATCGCCGGCGGCGCCCCGGTTGATCGAATCAAGAACCAGTGCCGCAAGAACCGCATGCTCTACCTCGAGGAAGAGGCCTTCCTGAAGGTCATCGAGGGCGTCATCGACGTGAAGGAGCTGATTCGCGCCGTCCGCCAGTCGGTCGGCTAACGCCGGGGAGACCCGCCCATGTGGCTCTCGTTACTGCTCATCATCTTCATTCTGGCCATCACGCTTTTCCAGGCGATGCAGGGTCTGTTCAGCGCCCTCATCATGGTGGTGCTGACGCTCTGCTGCGCGGCGCTCGCCGTGGGCACGCACGAATACGTCGCCATCCATTACCTGAGCAAGTGGAAGCCAGACTACGCCTACGCGCTGTCGATTGCCCTTACGTTCGGGTTGCCGCTGCTGATCCTCCGCGTCGTGTTTGACCAGACGTTCCGGCGGTCGCCGCTGCTCCCCTCCATCGTCGACCGCATCGGCGGCGGACTCTGCGGCCTGTTGACCGCGCTGATCATGGGAGGCATGACGGCCCTCGCGCTTCAGTTGCTGCCGATGGATTACACGATCCTCACCTTCTCGCGGATCAAAGTCGTCAACCAGCGAAGGCCTGACGCCAACAACGTCCTGCCGGAGCCCCTTGAGCACGACCGGCCGGAACAGGAACTCTGGCTGACGCCCGATCGCTTCGCCCTCGCCGCGGGCACGGCGCTGGGCAACGGCCTCTTCAGCACCGAGCGGAGCATTTCGCCGGGGAATCCCGACATGCTCCAGGCGATCGGCCGGGTGAACTCGACCAGTTCCGAGGTCTCCCGATACGCCCCCCCGGGATCGGTGAAGATTCTCGACATCGACCCCGCCCTGCCCTACGTCTACCACACCGAGCCGGACATCACCGGTACGGGCGACTTCAAGTACGAGCCCGTGCCGCTGCCTCCGGGTCAGCGCTACGTGGCGATCCGCATCGGCCTTGACGCGAAGGCGAAAAACACGCGGTTCAAGCCCGCCAAGCACAACTTCGCCCTTCGTCAGATCCGCCTGGTCGGCCGCGAATCGGGCGGCGGCGAGTGGACGCAGTATTACCCCATCGCGGTCGAGTCCACCGAGGAAGCCCACAAGGACAAGCACATCCTCACGCGGACTTCCTACTCCAAGCGATTCCACGTCGTCGACGACGTCTTCGAGCCCAAAGCCAACACGCCGGACGAGTTTGAGGTGGTGTTCCAGTTGCCCAACTCCTTTCAGCCCGTGTTCCTCGAGTACAAGCTTGGCGCCCGCGTCGCGGTGAATCTCGAAGCCGGCGACGAGGGCGGTTCGGATTCCCCCAGCGGTTCCGGTAGCGGTTCGGGCTCCTCGACGAGGAGCAACCCCGCGCCATCCCCGTCTACCGGCTCAACCGTGCCCTCGACGGAGCGCGGCGGCCGGGTCCGAAAGTTCACCACCAACAGCGGCCGGTCACGATTCGGCGATAGTCTGCCGCTTAAGCTCACGAAGTACGCGGAGTACAACGACGTCGAAGTCCGCCGCGGGAAGCTGGCTAACGGCCACCTTGTCGCCGAGGTCGGCGAGCAGGAGGAGTCTGGCGGTCGGGAAGTCTCCGGCTTCGAAGTTCCCGAGGACAAGCGACTGCTGCAGCTCAACGTCTCGCACCTCCAGGCCCAGAGCACCTACGGCAAAGCGGTTTCCAGGGCCATCGGCGTCTCGACCAATTTCTACGTCGAGGGCGACGGCGGCGAGCAGTACAAGATCGTGGGCAAGTACGCGGTTGCCATCGTCGACGGCAAGCAGGTCTGCGAAGTGGAGTACTTCCCCGAACAAATCGGCTCAATCGGCGGCCTCGGCCCCTTCCGCCGTATTCGAGACGCCGACCTCGCGGGTGACTACGAGCTGGTTCTTCTCTTCCTCGTGGATCCCGGCGCCCAGATCAAGTATTTCAGCACCGGCGGCTCCAACGCACGGCGGGACGACCTCTCGGGCGAGGGTCTGACCGCCCCCAACTGATCACCCCCAGCATTTGATCGGCTACGGCCTGAGCATGCGCTCGGGCGATTCCGGGGATCCGGTTCGCGCGGAGAGATAGGCCGCCTCGATCATCGCCAGCGCGGTCAGATGCTCCTCCCCCGTCGACGGCGGTAAGACCACTGTACGACCCAGCAGGTAGTCACCCACGGCGGCCAGTTGGGCTGCAAACCGGTTCTGGGTGCGCACGATCGTCGTTCGCGGCCGCCCTCCGGAGGCGAGGGTTCGCATCCGGCCTGGCAGCACCTCGAACTCAACCCCCGCGCCGACGATTACGCCGCGCCACTCGCCCGTGCCCGGACCGCGGACGGCATTGATCGCCCCGACGCGTCCGCCGGAGAAGTGCAGAATGGCGACGGCGGCATCCTCGGTGTCGTAAGATCGCGCCGCGGCGGACCGGATGGCGAACGCCGTCATGGCGGAAACCTGCTCCGCGGGGCCCAGCAGCGACGCCAGCAGGTCAACCTGCTCTGCCGCGTCGCACAACAGGACGCCGCCGCCGGCTCGATTGCTGTCGCCGCGCCATCCGGCCAGATCGACCGCTGGAGCCCGCAGGGAAATCGTCGCGGAAAACGGAGGCGACGCGGCCGAAAGCAGCCCGGCGAACGCGCGCTCGAAGGCCCACGGCCGCGTAACCCACAGCGGCTTGCCGGCGGCTGCGAAGGCATCGACCGCCCGCTTCCCCTCCCCGACCGTCCGGGCGAAGGGACACTTGTGCAGCACCGCCGCACCATGTCGCGCGGCGAGGGGAAGGAACTCCGCGGATTCGTGCGGCTCCGCCCCGACCAACAGCAGGTCGAGTCCGTCCCGCGCGGTCTCGACGATCAGCGAACGGAAGTCGCCGAACCCCGGAAGGCTGCGACGATCACACGCCGCGGCAAGGCGAACCGGATCCGGGTCGGCCAGGGCGCACAGGACGAAGCGGTCGTCGGCGGACGCGGCAGCCAGCAGCGCCTCGCCCTGCTCGGAGAGGCCCATCACCGCCGTGCGGAGCGGGTTCATTGGCCTTCCCCTCCCCGGGCGTCTGGAGCCATCTCGCTGTGATGCGTCGCGATCGGGCTTGCGTCCGCGCCGTCATCACAAAGATCCGGGCGATGCCGCCGGCGCAGCGCCTCGAGCCCGGCTGCGAGCCTCTCGGCAACGAACGCCTCGTCGTGTGCGGTCCAGCGAAGGATCAGGAGCCGGACGGGTTCGGGATGGGCGCCGGTGCGAAGGGGGGGCAGCAGTGTGCGCCGCTGCTGCGCCTCCGGGAGATAGGATTCGAAAACACCGCCGTGTTCATCCTCGTCCATGTCAAAGTAGTACCGCAGGTCGAGACCGGCCGCGGGGAAAGTCCACGCCGGAAGCAGCCCACGGCGCAGGACGATCCGATCCTCGCGGATTTCAACCCCCGACGGCCCCGGCCAGGCCCCCGCCGCCAGGTAGCGTAGCCCCGACCACGCCGTGAGGAGGAACGCCACGAACAGCGGAACGAGCGCCACCGCCAGACTGAGCTGCACGATTCGATTGCCGATCGCGGAGGGCGAGAAGTCGAGCCAAATCCACGCCCGCGCAGCGACCAAGCCCAGGATGGCCGCGATCAGCAGTCGGACTGCGGCCTTGCGTGTCAGCCCCGCCCGTGACGCCGGCAGGCTGACCAGCAGGCGATCGGCGGTTACGTTGGGCGACGAACCGGACATGCCCCGGATGATACCACGACGACGGCGCGATCAAGCCACCCGTCACCGGGGTCAGACGAAGACACGGCGGTTGTAGACGATCCACTCGAGTACGAGCACGCCCAGCAGGATCAGCAGGAAGTAATGCCACGCGGGGCGGTTGACATCGAGGCTGACCGTGCGCGCTTCGATGCGGCTGGCGCCGAGGCTGACCTGTTCGGCCGGGGCGACCAGGCTCTCGACGGCGTTGTAGAGATTGACCGCGAAGCGGTCCTGCCCCTCCACGGTGGGGGACACGGCGTATAGCCCCACGTTCCGCGTTCGCGCGTAGTGCAGCGAGGGATGTCCGCCGACAGGAACGACGTCGGTGGTGCCATCTGGCCGGCGGACGGTCACTTCTTTCGTGTTCGCCGGGAGCGGTATCGTCACGGGCTCCCCGGGGAGCAGGCCGCGCCGGCTGGCCAGCGAGACGTTGGAAGAGAGGAACTGAACGGCGTTCTGCATGAAGACGATGAAGTCGACCTGCGTGACCCAGTTGTCGGTGTTGAGCCGGTCCACGCCGTCCTCGTCCCGAACGATCAGCGAGAACGCTGAGATCAGGAACCTGCTGCCATCGCGCTGGAGCGAGGCGAGGACCGGCGACGACTCGCCCTCCATGATCGTCACGGCGTCTCCCGGAAGTTCCAGCCGCTGCCACTCGTAGATCAGCATGGCCGCCGGGGCGATGTAGCGCAGCAGCGGGTGGGTTTCGTCCCAGTTGAAGATGATCTCGTCGTTGATGACCTCCGCGGCGGACACCCCCTCGACCTTCGGTACACATCCCCAGAAGAAGTAGCTTCCCTGCGGCAGGCGGGCGGTGTCGTGGCGGTCGATCATCACGGCGTCGAAGCGGCTGCGCCCGTCGAGCACGAGCTTGTCTTCCCCTGTCTGTTCGTACTCGGCCGGGGTCAGGCGGGTGAAATCCACGCGCAGACTCGAGAGCGCGTGCTCGATGAACGGATTGCCCTCGGAAACCAGAAGCACCGTGGCCTCGCGGGGTTCATCGATGATCGCATAGGCCCGGTTGTCGGCGGGCAGGGCGTCGTCGATGCGGAGCGACACTTCGACCACCCCACCGCCTTCGTACTCGATGTAGTCGCCGATCGCCATCGGATCATCGCCGAAAGTGGCCACCGCCAGGCTGCCCGGCGGCGGGTCGTTCAGCCGCCTGGCCGGATCTTCGTCGCCCGCGAGACCGGGGGTAAGCGTCACCGGCCGAATGGCGACGTTCTGCCCGTTGATGTGCAGCACGGCGTCGACCGACACCGGCTCGGGTCCGAAATTGCGGATCGCCGCGGCCACTTCGAGCCGCTCGGGGCGGTCGTAACTGCGCCGGGCTTCCATCGACACAATGCCGACGTTGTCGCTGCGGCTGCCGATACTGCGGATCGTGAGGGCGCCCGCCTCGAAGGTGCGCAGCGCGACGAAGTCGGTGTCCTCGATCCGGCCGTCAGTGAACAGGAAGACGGTCGTGGGGATCTCGGGCTGCATGGACGGCTCGCGGCCCTCGATGATGACCTGGTCGGCGTAGGCTTCGGCGAGACTGATAGCCTCGGAGAGCGTCGAGCGACCGTCGGTCGGCTCGATCGAGTCGATTTTCCGCTCCAGCGCCCGGCGGTCGGTATCAAAGGACGACACGACCGCGCCGCGATCGCAGAAGCTGATGACCATGGCCCGGGCATTGACCGGCATGGTCTCGAGTTGCTGCCTGGCCTCCTCCTTTGCGATCTGCAGACGGGTGCGCCCGTCGGGCTCGACCACGTTCATCGAGGCGGACTGGTCGATCAGGAAGATGACCGTGCTCTCGGTTTCGGCCGACTTCTCCAGCATCGGCTTGCCGAGCGCCACCGCGGCCGCGATGAGCGCGAGCAATTGCAGGATCAGCAGCAGGCTCGACCGCAGGCGCTGGAAGGGCGCGTTGACGTGCAGATCCTCGATCGCTTTGCGCCACAGGAGCGTTGACGGAACCGACTTGACCTGTCGCTTGAGCTTCAGGAAGTAGAGCGCCACCAGCGGCGGGATGGTCAGCCCGCCGGCAATCGCGATCACCCATGGATTCAGGAAGCTCATACGCTAATGACGCCCTGCGTTGGGTCGGCACGACCCGCGATCATCCGTAGGGTGGGCACTGCCCACCACCATCCCGAGAGGTGGGCGGTGCCCACCCTACTGGATCAAACCACGTCGACGGAAATACGATAGAATCACCGAGTCGAACGGCACGCGCGTGTCCGTGAACAGATAGCTGATGCCGCGGCGGGTGCAATACTCCTTCAGGGCGGCGCAATACGCCTGAAGGTTGTTCTTGTACCGGTTGAGCAGCGCGCGGCTGACCGTGACGTCCGCCCGGTCTTCATCCTCGACATCCATCAGCTGCAGATCGCCAACGAGCGGCGGATCGATCTCTTCCGGCGAGAGCATCTGAATCGTGTAGATGTCGTACTTCCGCCCCAGCAGGAAGCGCAGCCCGGTCTCGTAGCCACCTTTTTCGAAGAAATCGGAAAGTACGATGACAATGCCCTGCTGCGGATGACGGAGGGCGAACTGCTTCGCGGCCAGCGAGAGGTTGCTGGCGCCGTCGTACTCCGCCTGTCGCAGGAAATCTACCACCTTGAACATCAGCCGCCGGCCGCGAACCCCGGCCATCTCGTACTGCAGGCCGTTCGAGTAGGCATAGAGGCTCACACGGTCCATGTTGACCAGGCCGATATACGCGATGGCCGCGGCGATGCGCCGGGCGTACAACCCTTTGTGCGGCGTGCCCCAGTCCATGCTCCGCGACGTGTCGATGAGCAGGCTGACGTGCAGGTCCTCCTCCTGCAGGAACAGCTTGACGAACAGGCTGTCGAGGCGGGCGTAGATGTTCCAGTCGAGGTAGCGCAGGTCGTCACCGACGACGTAGCCGCGGTGATCGGCGAACTCGACCGATTCGCCCCGACGCTTGGACCGGCGCTCGCCGCGCAGCTTGCCGGCGAAGATCTTCCGGCTGATCAGCTGGAGCTGCTCGAGCCGATGCATGAAGTCGGCGTCGAGGAGGTCTTCGGGTTGTCGGGTCTGCAGGACGGTCACACCTCGTGCTCCGCGAAGCCTTGGGCGAAGATTCGTTGCACCCGGAACCAGGAGGAGCAGCGCCGGTCAGGCTGCCGCCTCCGCCGCCATCGTCGGCGTCGCCTCCAGGATCTGCCGCAGGACGTCGTCAGTCGAGACGCCCTCGGCCTCACCCTCGAAGTTCAGCAGCACGCGGTGGCGCATGGCCGGGATGAACACCTTCTGGACGTCCGCGAAGCTCACGTTGAACCGCCCGTCGAGCAGCGCCTGCAGCTTCGCCGCCAGGGTGATCGTCTGGGCCGCGCGGGGCGAGACGCCCCAGCGGACGTACTTGTTCGTCGCCTCGACCGCGTACGGGCCGCCCGGATGCGACGCCATCGCCACGCGGATCGCGTAGTCCTGCACGTGCGGGGCCATGACGATTCGCCGAACCAGCCGCTGCGTGCCGACGATTTCCTCGCCGCTCATCACGGGCTTCACGTCCGGCTTGTAACCGGTCGTCGTGCGGTCGATGATCGTCTTCATCTCCTCCTTGCTCGAATAGCTCACCACGACCTTGAACATGAACCGGTCGAGCTGGGCCTCGGGCAGCGGGTAGGTGCCCTCCTGCTCGATC
>CAYRSS010000032.1:0-45010 GCA_964426945.1 uncultured Phycisphaeraceae bacterium | reverse complement strand
GAGCCCCCGAACCGCGGCTTCGAGTGATTCCCGAGCCGAGTTCAGCAATCACCGCCGCTCTGCTTCTGGTTTGCCTGTCGTCGTGGCGCCCGGCGCGTCGCGCCTGACCTACGTCGCGTTTTTCCAAGCCGCCTCACCCAAGGAATTTTCCATGGCCTTTCGTACATCCATGCACGTTCCTCTCCTGGTTATCGGAACCACCCTGCTGCATGCAGATCCGGTGGCTGCCCGGATTATCCGCGTCGATGCTGCATCGACCTGTGCGCCGCCGGCAGCCTGCCTGGGGGAATCGGCGGACTGGAACGACGCGGTTCCCTCGCTCAGCGCCGCGCTCCTGCTCGCCGAGGCGGATGACCAGGTTTGGGTGGCCGCGGGAACCTACTTCCCCGATCCGACCGGCCTGACCGATCCGCGGGAAGCTACCTTTCTGATTCCCAGTTTCGTAGGGTGGGTCGTACTCGACCCACCACTGCTGGCTATATCAATGGTTTTGATGTACTCTGACTCCCATGCCTGAGTATCGACGTGCATTTGTACCAGGCGGGACGTTCTTCTTTGCGCTGATCACAGCGATGCGACGACCGATCCTTACCACGGAGGCGGCGCGCACGGCGCTCCGCACGGCGCTGGGTGAGGTGACGCGCGACCGCCCTTTCACGATCGACGCGATCGTGCTCCTGCCTGATCACCTGCATGGCATCTGGACCCTGCCGCCCGGCGACGCCGACTTTTCCACGCGCTGGCGGATCATCAAGACGATGGCTACGCGCCGCTACCTGGCCGCCGGCGGGGCCGAAGCCCGCCGCAGCGATTCGCGCATCCGCCACGGCGAGCGTGGCCTCTGGCAGCGCCGCCTGTGGGAACACGCGATCCGCAACGAGGCCGCGTTTGCTGGCTTGTGCGATTACATTCACTACAATCCTGTCAGGCACGGCCATGTCCCGTGCCCGCATCTGTGGCCCTATTCCAGCTTCGCGCGATTCGTCCGCGACCGCCGGTACGAGCCAACCTGGAACTGCAACTGTGAACGCGTTCAGCAACCGATTGATCTCAGTCATGTCGAAGCATTTGTCGGTGAATGAGGATGGTGGGTCGAGTACGACCCACGCTACAAGGCTAATTCGTGTGGAACGGGGTAAAGGCGATCTGCATAAAGGCGACCTGCCATGAAGACTTGGCGTGCTGTTCGATTGGCCGCCGTAGCTGCCTTATTGAGCGGGTGGGTGCTCTTTGTAGTGTGCAGCTCCCGCTTCCGCGACACTGACCGTGACAGTCCGTGCCGCTTGCAGACCGCCGGCTTCGGTACGGACTGCACGATCGCGGCGCGGCGACACATCACTACCAACGAACTGCTGCTGAGGTGTGAACCGGATCCCGAGAAGGTGGCCACTTACGCGGGTCGAAGTGAAGGGGAGGACCGCTCCCGCTTCGGCACCCCCGGCCTCGTCTATGCCGTGGATCCGGATGCATGCAGCCTGCGGATCGCGATCGATGAGGAGTGGGCCGCCGCGGGTGGGGCGGAGGGAGCGACGCAGGCGGGTCATACGGCCCTGGCCAGGCCGGAATTTGAGGACTCGCGCGAGTTCGTTCTGGCGGATTGGGTCACGGCACTTCCGTCGTACGGCAAGTTCGTGCGATCATATTCTTACCGCGATGCTCGCGGCGACGTCGTAGCGGTGGTTTCGACGCGTAAGGCTCCAAAGAAGCCCTGGATATCTGTTCCGTTCCTTGGGGACGGCAAAACGTTGCATTACACGGGTCCGCATTATCATCAATTGGTCGTGCGAGTGGGGCACTCATGGGAGCAGAGGGGCGGCCGCATGCGCCTACCCGTGCCGTCACCTTGTCCTCGGATGTCAGTTATCTGGTGTCCCGGCGGGACTCACCTTATTTACGTGGGGGCGTCCAACGCATGGATCATCGTTGTGCCGACCGCAGTCTTGGACGCCGGCGCGTGAGGATACGTGCAGAGCTGGATTGCTTGGACGGGCGGGCCCGGGCTGGCGGGCGAAACGCCGTTGGCGTGCGGGATCGCGGCCGTACGCGGTGAGCGCGCCTCCGTGGTCTCTGCGCTCCTCCGTGCTCTCTGCGTCCCATCCCCCTGCGGTCGCATGCACGGATGGCAGATCTGAGATTTCAGATTTGAGATAGAAGGCGCGGATGTCCGGGCGGCGTCATCCGACCGTCGTTTGCAGGACGTACTGCCACTCCGCTGGTTCACCGTCGGTGGCCGACAGGTTCAGCGCCGCATCGCACAGGGGCAGGGTCAGGTCCATCAGGGTCGCTACCCAGTCGCGTTTGATGGCGGCGCGGTCGGCGGCGGTCAGGGCGTTGGCCATTTTCACCAGCATCGGCGCCAGGGGGCGCAGGCCGACGTCCCAGATGTGGGCGTGGGTGCGCGTGGCGAACGGCGTGGCCGATTCGATGCGCAGCCCCGCCGCGGCGAAGCGGCGCTCCCAATCGCCCCGGCTGGTCAGCGACGGCCAGCAGTCCATCCGTCCCCGGCCGATGAGGTCAAGGAAGCGATCGCCCAGGACGGCGCGGAAGCCCTCCAGCGTGTAGTCGTGCATGGCGTCCGTCTTGACGTGCAGGACGACCCGGCCGTCGCAGCGCACGACGCGGCGCAGCTCGCGCAGGAACCCCTCGATGTTCGCCACCCAGTACGCCGCGTTGCAGTACATGCTGCGGAACGATTCGTTGTCGAAGGGCAGCGGCTGGTTGTTGTCGTGCATGACGAACCGTCCGTAGAGGCCCAGGCGCTTGGCCTTCGCCAGCATGGACGACTTCAGATCCGTGCCGCAGTCGATCGTCCGCTGCGGACGGCGCACGGCCTGCGGGGCGTAGTCTTCGCTGACGTGGTCGAACATGTCGGCGTGGGCCCGTGCGACTTCGTCGAGCCGTCCGACCGCACCGAACACGTCGAAGTCCGGCTCAAATCGCCCGCCGCAGTGCAGGAACATGAACACACCGTCGCCGCAGCCCAGGTCGATCGCCGGCGCGGGCATGTCGCAAGCCGCCAGCGCTTCGCTGCGGAGCGTCATCCACATCGCGTTTTCGGGGCGCAGCCAGTACGCCTGCAGAAAGGCTCGAAGCAGCGACGCCCGCGAACGGCCGTCGGACGCAACGGCCGGGTCTATCGGGTTGAGAGTGGTGGTGGGCACGGGCGGCGATCCTCCAGTTCCTCCGCCACGCGGGCGGCGTCGATCCGCGGTACGGCGAAGGCGTCGCCGGCGGGGGTGGCCCACTCGGCGATGGTCGTGAATCCCTGGGCGAAGCCGGCCCCGCGGGCGGCCCCGCGCACCGCCTCGTTAACGGAGCCGAAGGGATAGCTGATCGGGCGGCGGTCGAAGCCCAGCCCCTCGTTGAGAATCGACGTGCAGCGGCAGACGTCGCTCTTCATGGGACCGGGCTCGAGCAGGGCCAGCGGGTCGTGGGTGTGGCCGTGGCCGCCGATGGTGTGGCCGGCGCTCTGGAGGCTGACCAGGTCGTCCCAGCCCAGGTAGAAGTCGCGAGCCGAGGCGGCGTGGTCGCCGACGTGCTGGGCGAATAGCGCATCCATCATGCGCCGTCGAACAGGCACGGGCATCAGCATGTTCAGGAGGTACTTGAGCGTCGCGCGCTCCTCGGTTTCGTAGTGATACACCGCCAGGGCGTCCTCGGCGCTGACCGCCAGCAGGTGTTCGAGGTCGCGCGTGTGGACGCGGACGTAGTCGTCGACCACCTCGCGCAGCCGCGCCGCGCCAAGGTGGTCGATCAGCAGGTGCATCGCGTGGGCGGGCAGCATACGCGGCCGGGTCAGCGGCTCGGTGGCCACGAAGAAGACGCCGCGGACCGACCGCCTCGCCATCGCCGGGGCGGCATAGCGGACGTGGTCCGAGAGACCGTCATCGAAGGTGAGCAGAAAGCAGCGGGGCGGCAGGGTGGTCCGCCCCTCTCCCGCGGCAAGAAACTGCGGCCAGTCGATCGGCTCGAGCGTGGCGAGCAGGTCGTCCAGTTGCCGCTCGAATGCCTCTGGGGTCAGGCCGATCACGCCGCGGTTCGGGCCGGGCGTGTCCGGCCGGACGTAGTGGTACATCACGACGAGGCAGCGGGAGGTTGGCGGGTCGCTCGCGGGAATGGTCGGCTATCTCCCTCGCATCGGGTCCGGGGCTCGGCGGCTATCCGCCGTGCCGGGGCCGCGGCCCTGTCGTTATTATCGGGTTTTCGGCCGGCCCGCTGCACCGCGTTGGTCGGCGGACGCCTGGCGGGGGCGGCGAATGTAACAGCGGCTTAACATACTGGAGCATAGGTACTTACGCTCGTGTTTGCGATGGCGGGCGACGCTAAGATGAACTGGCCGCGGCCGACGCCGCGGGCGGGAATTCTTCGCGGGTGTGCCGCTGGAAGGGACGGGTCTGATGCGCAGGAAGAGACGAGTCGTCGTCGTGGAGGATGAGGATGCCATCCGACGGGGCATTGTCGATGTCCTGAAGGTGGCCGGCTACGATCCGGTCGAAGCGGCTGACGGCGAGGTCGGTCTGCGCGAGGCCCGCAGCGCCGAGGTAGACCTCGTCCTGCTCGACCTGATGCTGCCGCGGATGGACGGCTTTACGGTGCTGAGCGAGCTTCGCTCGACGCACCCGGTGCTGCCGGTGATCATCCTGAGCGCCCGCGGGGCCGAGGACGACCGCGTACGGGGCCTGCGCAGCGGGGCGGACGACTATGTCGTCAAGCCCTTCTCGGCGAAGGAGCTGCTCGCGCGGGTCGATGCGGTGCTGCGCCGCAGCCCGGAGCGCACGCCCCCGCCGATGAAGATCACCGGCGGCAACGTCGTGGTGGACTGTGCGCGGCGCGAAATCCTGCAGCCCAACGGCGACCGGGTAGCCCTGTCGGAGATGGAGGCGGGCATTCTCGAGCGGCTGGCGGCGCACGCGGGACGGGTCGTGTCGCGGGAGGAGTTGCTCTCGTGCGTGTGGGGCATCCGCGACGGGCACGTCGAGACCCGTGCCATCGACATGCACATCACTCGCCTGCGCAGCAAGCTGACCGGCGAGGTCGAAGGCGGTCTGGAGTGGATCGTGACGGTTCGGGGGAAGGGCTACATGCTCGGCGCTGACCTGGAGGTGTCCAACGGTCACGCGTCGGCGGAGGCTGCCGGTTGATCAGTTCGCGGTCGAACAAGCGTCCGGCGGCGCTGGGCTTTGCGCTGGTGACGGCGGTCGTCATCGGCGGCATGGCCTGGGCCACGTCTGCCACGCTGCGCCTTGAGCGTGTCGAGCAGGAGACGCGTCTCGCCGCGGAGCACAAGAGCCGCATTCTGCTGGCGATCAATGCGCTGGACGAATTCGTCTATCCGCACCTCGCGGTGGAAACCGGCCGCGGCTATCAGGACTACGTTCGATTCTCGCCCGCCTCAGACGTGTACGATCCCGAATTCGAGCAGTATCCGCCCGGGATGGTGCGCCAGCGCTCGCCCATCGCTGAGGGGTCGGGCTGCCCGTGGATTGAACTGTACTTCCAGGTGGATCCGGGGCCCGATGAGGTTCGCTGGAGCTCGCCGCAGATATCTGACCTGAGCTCCGACCTCGTCTCGAAGCTCGGCGTCCGCTACGACGACAACTATCGCGAGGCCTACCTGACCATGCTTCGGCTGCAGGAGGCGCTGCCCCTGGTGGACATGATCGAGGGTGTCGAGCGGGCGTACGCGCAGAGTCAGCGTTCCGCGGTCGATCATGACCCTGAGCCCGTCCCCCGGACCGCCCCGGTGCAGACGGTGGCGGCCCGCACGGGCGGCGCCGAATGGGTGGACAACGCGCCGGAGAAGCAGTCCGCCGCCGCGGCCCACCAACTGCTTCAGCGCCGCCAGCAGAGCCGCTTCGAACAGGGCCTTTCAGCGCTCGCCCAGTCGCAGATGGGCTGTGCCACCACCGAGCAGATCAACGCGAACGTGCGTAACACCTTCTGGCAGACGGGCGGGCAGATCGAGTTCAGCAGCACGACGCCAAACGTAGACGTCATTCCGCTGCTGTTCAAGCCGCTGTGGTACAAGCTGGAAGGCGGCGACGACGGCCTGGTGTTCGTGCGCAAGGTCGAGGCCGGCGCCGCGCGCTTCTACCAGGGTTTCACCGTGCGCTGGGACCGCCTGCGCAACGAACTGCTCAAGGAAATCCGTGCAGCCCTGCCGACGGCTGATCTGGTGCCCGTGCGTGATGGCGACACGCCGACCGAGGACCGCATGGCGACGCTGCCCGTGCGGCTCGAGCCGAACGAGGTTCCGGTCGTGCCGGCTGCAGCCGTGTGGGAGAAGGTCCGGCTGACACTGGTGACGAGCTGGCTGGCTGCGATCGGCGTGCTCGCGGCGGCGGGGATCGGCTTCCGCAATCTCGTCGCGCTGACCGAGCGCCGCCTGCAATTCGCCTACGCCGTCACGCACGAGCTTCGCACGCCGCTGACCACCTTCCAGCTCTACTCCGACATGCTTGCGGCCGGGCTGGTGCCTGAAGATTCTCGGCAGGAGTACTTCGAAACGCTCAACAAGGAGTCGAAGCGCCTTTCCGACCTGGTCGAGGGCGTGCTCGAATACGCCCGGCTGGAGAACCAGAAGGTTACCCTCCACCCTTCCATCACGACGGCGCCCGGCCTCATGCAGATCATTTCCGACCAGATCAGCGAGCGCTGCAAGCGCCACGGCGTCGTGCTGCGGGCTGAGAACGCGGTCGTGAACGGCCTCGCCGTTTACACCGACGTGGACCTGATCAAGCAGGTGACGGGCGTGCTGGTGAACAACGCCTGCCGGCATGCGGGCGATTCGGCGGATCCCACCGTGATCGTGCGGCTCGAGGCCGACGAAGACCGCTTGCATCTTGACGTGATCGATACCGGGCCGGGGATCGATCGGGCGGACGCCCGGCTCGTGTTCCGTCCCTTCCGGCGCGGCCGCAACGCCGAGGCGAAGGCTCAAAGCGGCATCGGCCTGGGCCTCGCACTCGCCCGCGGCTGGGCTCAGCTCCTCGGCGGTCGGCTGGAACTCGCCGCGCGGCGCCACCCCGTCCACGGCGGGGCCCACTTTCGGTTGTCCATTCCCCTCAAGTCAAACGCGATGCCCGAACCGACGAACGCCAACTGAGGCGTAGGGCTGAGAGTCCGTTGAAAAGTAGGATCAGGCACCGCCTGGGCCGCACCACACGGACAAGGCACGCGGGATGTAGGCGGAGCCAAGCCCCTTTTTCAACAGACACCTGAGGGCGCCTGGCAGGGGGGTCAGGATTCGGCGCGCTTGCGGGCCGTCTCCTCTTCCAGGATGCGGCGTTCCTTCGGCGTGAGGCTGTGCAGGCCGCTCTCGAACACTTTGGCCAGCAGCCGCTCCACCTCGGCGGCGTGATCGGCCTCGCGCTGCCGCTCGCGGTCGGCCCGTTCGGCCGCGCGCTTCGCACGATACTGCGCGAGCCAGCCGGCGCGGCGCTCGCTGTGCACGTGGGCACGATCGAGCGAAGCATAGCCGCGCGAGAAGTCGTACCCGAATTCGCCCATGTCCGACCCGCCCGACTCGCGCAGTTCGCGCCGCTGCCGCCAGCAGGACAGGTAGCCGAACGCGGCGACCGAGATCAGGAGCAGGCTCTCATCAGCGAACAGGCCGAAGACCGCCAGCCCGATGGCCCCGATCATGCCGAAGCTGGTCGCGATCTCCATCGAGCGGTGGTAGCCAATCTTCGACCAGAGGATCGCCTGCACCGTGGCGCCGCCGTCGAACGGGTAGAAAGGCAGCAGCATGTTGAACAGCAGCAGGAGGTAGTTCACCCCGAACGACACGATGAGCCACGCCTGAAGCGTCGTGGGGAAGAAGGTCGTATCCAGCGGCGTGGTCGGGCTCAGCGGGTTAAGTGGCAGGGCCCCGAGCCGCCCGGTCGTCAGCACCACCAGCGCCCCAAGCACGACAAAGAGCGCCACATTGACCGCCGGACCGGCGAGCGTAGTGACCAGGTGTGCCCGCGGATGATGCGGCGGCCGGACCATCGCCAGCCCACCGAGCGGCCAGAGCAGAACCTCATTCGCCTCGCCCCCGACCGAGCGGGCCCCGAAGCAGTGGCCGAATTCGTGCAGGAGCACGATGGCGAACAGGACGGCGTACACGCCGAGCGAGTCGCGCAGGACCGTCCAGAAGCTCCAATGGCCGACGTAGTCCTTCCCCGGCACGTGCATCTGGAAGATGACGAACGCCCCGAGGACGAAGAGCAGGTGCAGCCGGATATCGATGCCGAAGAGGCGGCCGATCCGGAACGACCAGTTGATCGGGTTGTCGAGTGGCCTCTCCCCGTACGCCATGGCTCGCCCGTCCGTCTGCCAGCCGGGCCGCGCGGCCCGGAGATCTATGTGCCATACTCGCCCCGGCGGGCGACGCATTCGACGTGTCGAAGCTCATTCTAACGCCGGCCGCACCCGTCACGAAGCGAATTTGGCCTTGCCGGGTGGCGGGCGCGGGGCCCGAGGCATTATAGGCACCAGCGCGGGCGATGGTCATTTCCCGCCGGATCGGAGACCGGCGCGCACGTCGTACGCAGCAGGGCGGGAACCATCCAAGAGCCACTTTGATCGCCGCGGCCGCGCCTAACCTCCCCCGACGGCGTGTGTCTCTCCAGGTGAAGGCTGCGGCGCGGTCCCGATGGGCCGGCCCATGCCGACGGTCGGCCGCAGAGCCCGCGATGGTGCGGCCGTCGGGTTCGATCTGATTCGCAAACCGGGGAGGGCGTGAGCCATGCTGACATCACTTCGCCGCAAGGCGCTGCTCGCGATTGCCGCCGTCTGCCTGGGTGGGTCGCCGTTCGTCACTGTAGCCGGTTGCGACTCGGCCACCGGTTCGTTCAGCTTCTTCCGCGACGATGATGACTACTACTACTCCGACGGGTACGGCTACGTCGACGTGATCTACGACGATCCGTACTACTACGACGACGTCTACTACTACGAAGACGACTGCTACTACTACGGCGATTGCTGGTAGATCGCGGATCAGGCGAATCGCTTGGGGTCATTGGCGAATCGCCGGGCCGTCTCCTTCGTCACCGCGCCCGAGGCGACCAGCATCCGCAGCGAGTCGTCGAGCGCGAGCATGCCGTCGGCGCGGCCGGTGAGAATCGCGTCGTCGATCGACTCGATTCGCCCGGTGCGAATGGCGCTGGCGACCGGCAGCGTGTTGTAGAGCAGTTCCATGGCGAGCGCCCGGCGCTGCCCTGCGGCCGCCGCGGGCAGCAGATGCTGCGACACGACCGCGCGCAGGCTCATCGCCAGTTGCGTCCTCAGATTCGGCTGCGCCTCCTGCGGGAACATGTCGGTGATGCGGGTTATAGCGCCTTTGGCATCACGCGTGTGCATCGTCGAGAAGACCAGGTGACCCGTCTCGGCGGCGCTGAGCGCCATCTGGGCGGTCTCCCGATCGCGGATCTCCCCCACCAGAATCACGTCCGGATCCTGTCGCAGGCCGAACTTTAATCCGTCGGAGAAGCTGGCCGTATCCGTACCCACTTCGCGCTGCGAGATGACCGTGTTGGGGGAAGGGGCGTGGACGTACTCGATCGGCTCCTCGATGGTCAGGATGCGCCGCCCGCCCGCCGCATTGATCAGCCCGATGATCATGGCCAGCGAGGTGGACTTGCCCGACCCCGTGATCCCCGTGAAGAGAACCAGTCCGTTCCGGTAGCCCGCGAGCCGTTCCGCCACCGGCGCCGGAAAACCCGACCAGTCCAGCGTCGGAATCTCGTCGAGAATAATGCGAATCGCACATCCGAGGCGGCGCTGCGCACGGAACACGTTGACGCGGAATCGGCGCGAACGGCCCGCGACGTTCCGCTGGACCGAGAAGTCCGCATCGCGAGTGGCGGTTAGCGTCTGGGCCAGCTCCGGCGGACAGATCCGCTCGAGGGCGGCAAGAATCTCGGGCTCCGTCAACGGCGTGGTCGACTCGGCGTGAATACGGCCGTGCACGCGGCAGCAGGGCGGTGTGCCCGCCACGAGGTGCATATCCGAGGCATCGGCCTCGACCGCCCAGGCGAGCAGGTCTTCAACCGCTCGCGACTGCGCGGGGCGGATCGGCGAGGCGTTCAGCGTGGCGACCGTCATGCGTCGTCTCCTTCGGGCTTACGGCTGGCAGCGGGCTCGCCGCGCCTCCCAGATTGTCGGCTGGTTCCGTGCCGGTTCTCCGTGTGCCGCATCGTCCGCGCGGGTTCCGATAAAGGCTCGGGGGTCGCGGCGCGCTGCCGGCCGGCATCACCGCGGGGTGTCGTAGCCCGTGCGGATGCCGATACACCAACCATACAACGCGCACCGCGCCGACCTCGCTGACCGCCGGGCCCGCGAGGAGCCGATAACGCGGCTGCGCCGAAGCGGGAACCCGAAGATGCCAGCGGCCGACCTCAGCACGCGAGCAGCCCAGCCGCCGTCCGGCGCCGTGATGGACGGCCCCGCGCTGGCTGCTGCCCTGCCGATGCCGGTGATCCTGGTCGACGCCGCAGGTGGTGTGACGTACGCCAATCCGGCGGCCGTTGGGCTTCTCGGCAAGGGTCGCCGTGTGGAGGAGCTGTTCACCGAGGCCCGGATGGGCCCCGGATTTCCCGGCTGGGGGGAGCTGGTGGCGGGCGTGCTTCGCAGCGGAACTCCGGCGCGGACCGACGCGTACTTCGCCGGGCACGGGGACGCCGCGGCACGTGTGTTGTCGTTGACGCTGACTGCAATCATGCCGGGGGCGGGGAAGGCGGATCGTATCGGCTTGCTGACCGTGGAGGACGTCTCGTGGCGGGCTGGGCTCGAGCAGCGCCTCGCTACGCACGAGCGGCTGGCCTCGCTCGGCAAGCTGGCGGCGCGCGTGGCGCATGAGCTGAATAATCCGCTCGACGGCATTCTTCGGTACATCAACCTTGCGCTGCGTCTGATCGGCAGTGCGGAGCATCCAAAGGTCCACTCGTATCTTCAGGAGTCGCGCACCGGGCTGATGCGCATGACGCAGATCATCCGCGACCTGCTTGAGTTCTCCCGCGCGGGACACGGCCAGTTCGACATCGCCTCCATCAACGACATTGTCGAGCAGGCGGTCCGCGAGTACTCATCGAAGGCCGCGGAGCACCGGGTCATCGTCACCGCCGACTACCAGGACGACCAACTGCCTGGCGTGCATGGCAGCCGGCTCTACCAGGTCTGCTGCAACCTCATCAAGAACGCGATCGAAGCCATGCCCGACGGCGGTCGGCTGGCGATCACCACCGGTCGCGCGGGCGAGTGGATCGTGATCCGCGTGGCCGACACGGGTCCTGGCCTGCCCGCAGACACGAAGCGGTTGTTCGAGCCGTTCTTCACGACCAAGCCGGCCGGTCAGGGGACGGGGTTGGGGCTGGCCATCTGTCGCGAGTACCTGGAAGACCTCGGCGGGTCAGTTGAAGCAACAAGCGGTGAGGACGGCGGCGCGGTGTTCACCGTGCGCTTGCCGCAGTCGGCGTGTCACGAGCTGGCGTAAGCGGCAAAGAGCGGCCCGTGCGTTCAAGGGCCGGCAGCCGGTGCCACTCGGCATGGGAGCAGTCGGGGTAGACCAAAGTATGCAAACGAGGATGGAAGGCGCATGACGCAAGCACAACCCAAAGCGCGAATCCTGGTCATCGATGATGACCGCATCATCCTCGATTCGCTCTGCGAACTGGCGCGGACGGAGGGCTATGAGGTCGAGGGGGCGTCGAGCCTTCAGGACGCGCTGCGCCTCGTGGACCGCTCGCCATTCGATCTCGTGCTGACTGACGTGAACATGCCCGGCGGTGACGGCTTCGAAGTGCTGCACACGCTCCGCAAGCGGGCGCCGCAGACGGTGGCGATCATGATGACCGCCTACGGCACGATCGACAGCGCGGTCGAGGCCATCAAGCTCGGCGCGTATGACTACCTCACCAAGCCGATTGTCGACGAGGACCTGCTGCTCTGCCTGGAGCGCGCCCTCAATCAGCAGCGGCTGTTACGGGAGAACAGCGACCTCAAGAGGCGCCTCGACATGCGCTACGGGCTCAAGAGCCTGATCGGGCACGACTACCGGATGCTCAAGGTGTTCGAGCTGATCGAGACCGTCGCCGATTCGAAGGCGAATGTCCTCATCCAGGGCGAATCGGGCACCGGAAAGTCGCTCGTGGCCCGCGTGCTGCATCAGTGCAGCGAGCGCCGCGACGAGCCTTTTGTCGAAGTGAGCTGTGGCGCGATTCCGGAGGGGTTGCTCGAAAGCGAACTCTTCGGCCACGTGCGCGGTTCTTTTACGGGGGCGGTATCCAACAAGGTCGGCAAGTTCAAGGCGGCTGACGGCGGCACCATTTTCCTCGACGAAATCGCCACGGCTTCGCCCGCCCTGCAGGTCAAGCTGCTCCGCGTGCTGCAGACGCGGCAATTCGAGCCGCTGGGCAGCAACAAGACCGAGACAGTCGACGTCCGCGCCGTCTTCGCCACCAACCTTGATCTCCACGCGGAGGTCGCGGCGGGGAGATTCCGACAGGATCTGTACTACCGGATCCACGTCGTCGCGCTCCAGATGCCGCCGCTGCGCGAACGCGTCAGCGACATTCCGCTCCTGGCGAGGGCGTTCCTGGATCGGTTCAGCGCCGAGGCCGGGCGCACGATGGTGGACTTTGAAGAGGATGCGCTGCGTGCGCTCCAGCGTCACGACTGGCCAGGCAACGTCCGCGAGTTGGAGAACGCGGTCGAGCGCGCCGTGGCGCTGAGCCGGGCGCGAAAGGTCGCGCTGGCCGACCTGCCGCCACACGTGGCGACCCCCAGTCACGCGGACCCGACCGCCGAGGAATACCAGTTCCAGCCGATGTCGCTCCAGCATGCGCTGGAGGAGCCTGAACGACGCATCATCGAAGCGGCCCTGCGGGCGAATCACTGGAATCGCCAGGAAACCGCCGCGATGCTCGAGATCAACCGCTCTACGCTCTACAAGAAGATGAAGCGCTACGACCTGCTGCGCGATCCCGCGGGGTCCGGCCTGCGCAGCTAGCACTCGACCTCTGCCGGTATGGTCAGCCCCCGCCGAGCCTCGTGGCCGTCGCTTCCGCAAGGTAGGATGCCTGTGGTTCCGACGTCGGCTCGCAGCGCGGGGAGTTCCGTCCATGTCCAAGTCGCTTCGCATCGCGATTTCCACCGGTGGCGGTGACGCTCCGGGGCTTAACGCCGTCATCCACTCCGCCGTGCACGCGGCCTGCGACCTGGAGTGGGAAGTCTTCGGCGTGCACGACGGGTTTGAGGGGCTCCTGGCACCGGATCGCTATCCGGATGGCGGTCTGCTCTCACTCGACCGCGAAGCGGTCCGCGGCATCCGGCACCTCGGCGGAACGATCCTCGGCACGACCAACCGCGGCAATCCCCTGCAGTACGAGGTGAAGAACTCCGACGGATCCGTCAGCAAGGTCGATCGTTCGGATGAGCTGGTTCGCATCTTTCGAGATCACAACCTTGACGCTCTCGTCTCCATCGGCGGCGACGGCACGTTGAGCATCGCCAACACGCTCGCCGGCAAGGGGCTGCGTGTGATCGGCGTGCCCAAGACCATCGACAACGACCTTGACGCGACCGCGGTGACCTTCGGCTTTCACTCGGCAGTCAGCTTCGCCACCGAGTGCATCGACCGGCTGCACTCGACTGCGCAGTCGCATCGGCGGATCCTGGTGGTCGAGGTCATGGGGCGCACGGCGGGTTGGATCGCGCTGCACTGCGGCCTCGCCGGGCGGGCAGACGCGATCCTCATTCCCGAGATCCCCTACGACCTGTCCCGGGTGGCCGAGGTTCTGCGGCGCAAAATGGAGCAGCGACGGTCCTACGCGATCGTGGTGGTTGCAGAGGGTGCAAAACCGCTCGGCGGCGAGATGACCTACCAGGCCGGCACCGACCGGCTCGGCGGAATCGGGGACCGCGTCGCCAGGGAGCTCCACGAGATGACTGGCCACGAGACGCGGACCGTCGTGCTCGGACACCTGCTGCGGGGCGGGCCGCCGGTCGCGGCGGACAGGATGCTGGGGTTGATGTTCGGTGCGGCGTCGATTCGAGGCCTCGCCGAGGGGCGCGAGGGGGTGATGGTGGCGCTCAATCCGCCGCACATCGACTATGTCCCGCTGGCCCGCGCCGTCGCGAAGATCAAGCGGGTGCCGGTCGACGGCGACGCCGTAATGACCGCGCGGACGCTGGATGTGGCGCTGGGCGACTGACCCGCCGGGAACGGGCATCCGGCGGTGGGCGAAGTGAACACGGGAGTGGATGGGAATCGAACCCACCAGCAGCCGCGTCAGCGACCGCTCAACGGCTTTGAAGGCCGCGGGACCCACCAGGCGTCCGGACACTCCCTGGGCAAGACACGCCGCGGGCGCAGGCTACAACGCGAGCGCCATGTCGTCGAGGGGGCTGTCGGCGCCCGTTGACCGGGCGGAGCGATTGCCGATCATGGCTCGCCGCGGAGGCCCACAGGCCCTGCAAAAGGAGGCAGCATGGCCCATCCCCTCATCGGTGTCTGCGGCTGGTCTATCGATCGGGGCGATTGCCTTGCGGGCATCGAGTACGCCGCGCAGACGCTCGGCGTGTCGCTCGTCCAGATCGGATTCTTCTCCGACCAGGCGCTGCATGATGCGGACCCCACGCAGATCCTCGCTGCCGCCGAGCGATACGGCGTGCGACTCGTGTCGCCCTTTCTGGCCTTCGAGGGGGAGGATTACTCCTCGATCGCGGCGGTGGCGGCCAGCGGCGGACTCATGGGCGACGCGACCTGTGCCCATCGGATGAAGCTGCTCGCGGAGTCGGCCGGGCTTGCGGCGGGGCTGCGGCAGCCTGCCGTGGTGATTCACGCCGGGACCGTGCCGCCGGACCCAGCCTCGCCGGCCTATGCGAAGTTCCGCGATCGAGTGCGGGAGGCTGCCGACACCGTGGGGCAGCGGGGACTGCGCCTGCTGCTGGAAACCGGTCGCGAGTCGGCGGATGCGCTTCTCACTCTGATCGACGCCACCGGCGCCGTGAACATCGGCGTGAACTACGACGCGGGCAACTTTGTCGTGTATGGCTCGGACGATCCTGCACGGGCTGTCGCCCGACTCAAGGGGCGAATCGATAACGTCCATCTCAAAGACGGCCTTGCCTCGGCCGAGCCCGGCCGCGCGTTCGGCAGCCCGGCGCAGCTCGGCGGGGGGGACGCACAAATCGCACGCGTGGTCAACAAGCTGCGCACCACTGGCTACACCGGTCCGATGCTCATAGAACTCGACACGCGTCGGTTCGGGCTCGAATCGCTGGCCAGCGCCGTGGCCTACCTCGAGACGATGATCGGCGGATAGTGCGGCCGGCGGCTACTCCCTGTCTGCCGGCTCTGGGCGGATGATCCCGATGGCATCCAGAATGGCATCGCGGTAGACCCGCGCGCCTGTGCGGTTCGGATGGGCGATGGACGCGTACACGCATTCGAGCAGGCCGGGCACGACCCCCGGTCGGTTGCACTCGCCGATTCGAAACTCGGCGAGCGGGTCGTCGGGGAACAGCCGCAGATCCAGCCCCAGTGCATCGGCCAGCGGATGACGGCTGGTGCCTCCCCAGAGCCATGTGTCGGGTGCGAAGACGGCGTTCTCGGGGCCGAAGGGTACCGGCGCAAAGACCACGGGCGGGTCGGTCTCTGATTCGCCGCCCAGCGCCTGCACGGCGGCGCCGAGTGCGACGTCGGACAGGTCGCGGAACAGCGTCGCCTGGCCTGCCAGCTTGTCGACGATCGCGCGCAGATCCTCCGTCGTTGGCTGCGCCCGGAGGGTCAGCCAGTCGCCCAGCCCGAACGGATCCGACTGGGTGGAAATCACCGGGTAGTAGCCGCTCACGACGATCGTCGCCTGCGGCGCGGCCGCTCGCACGCGGCGCAGCAGTCCGGTCATCTCCTCGCGGCAGAACTGGTCGGTCCGCGCGGCAATCTCCGCATCGGACAGATTCGTGAACAGCAGCTCGCGCACGCTGACGTCGACGATACAGCCGGTGATGAGGATGAGGTCGAGCGCTTCGGGCCGGTCGAGCAGCGAGACCTGAGTGGCCGCCGAAATCGAGAAGGTCGGCACCTCACCCGAGCAGTTGGCCTTGCAGAGAATCTCCAGCCCGTGGGGCACCAGCGACGCGGCAGAATGTGCTCTCAGCTGGCGGACTGCACGCAGGCCGGTCGCCTGCTCGATGGCACGGGCAACCTGCGCGTCCGCCTTGTCCCCATCGGGAAGCCCGTTGCCCCACGCGACCGAGTCGCCGATCGTCGCCATGTGATAGAACCCGCGCACCAGCGGCAAGGCGTCGCCGTCGAGTGGCGTGCCGTCCTCGGTGGCGCGCGTGAAGAGTTCGAGGCGGGTGTCGGACGACAGCCGATCCGTGGCGACGAGGACCGTGACGGTCAGGGTCGCGCGGTCGCCTGCGTCGTCAGGGGCATAGAACACCCCGGGCGTGCCGGAGATGTCCCTGTCGGCCGGGGCGACATCCGCCGAGGACGCGCGAAGCAGATCGGCCGAACCACCGGCCCCGACCAGTCGCAGGCGCAGCTCTCGCGGACGGGGACAGGCGATGTCGAGTTCGAAAACGGCGGCCGGGCCGAACGATGCGGGGAGCACCCCCTCTTCGAGGAGCTGCGCCGGAGTCCGCGCGGTGCTGCGCCCGGCCCGCGGAGCGGCGAGGCCGCGCTCGGCCACGACGACCACCCGGCCGGAGGCAGGCGGCCGAGGCGCGGTGGCCGGGCAGCCGGCGATGAGAGCGGCCAGCAGCAGCGCCGCCGGCAGCACCCTGCTCCGCGCGGCTCTGCGGAAACTTGCAGCCATGGCGGTAGGGTCTGGGGTCATCGCGTCCGGGATCAGTTTCGGTACCGGGTGCCTTGTTCCGCGCCGTTTTGACCCGTGGTACTCAACGGAGGCGGTTCCGGGTTGAGCTTGCGGAACTCCTCCATGCCCGGCGGCTCGGGGAACGCCTTGCGCACGTCCCAGGGCGGGCTCAGGCTGGCGCAGAGCTTCGTCACAAACTCGGAAATGCCGTCCCAGGCGCGCTGCTGGTGCTGAAGCTCGAGCGAGCGCCACAGCCGCGACTTGGCCGCGGGGTCGTACTGTGGCGATTGCGTGATGAACCGGATGACCGCATCGCGGTAGAGGATTTTGAGGTCTTCGATGCGGCGACGGTCGTTGAAATCTGCGGCCGCCGGGGACATCCAGATGTCCCAGCAGAGCCGGGCCCGCGCCAGCGACTTGACGCTCTGTTCCTGTTCGCCGTTGGCCAGTTGCTTGAGCGACAGCATGATCAGCGAGTTGATCGCCGGTGAGGCCATCTTGTTCGTCTGGAGCGAACTGACGATGTTGCCCGTGACGAAGTCGTCGATCGTGCCGGTGTACTGCTCCTGCGGGCTGCCATCCGGATGGGGGTTGTGGTCGCGCAGCCACAGAAGGTACTCGTGCGCCAGCGCCATGTTGCGCTCGCCGCCTTCCAGGTAGAGCAGTTGCACCCACTCGTGCATGCGCGCGACGTAGCCCGGGCGGAACGACGTCCCCGAGACGCCGCCGAGCTTGTAGCCCTCGGTGTCGCCCCACTGTTCCTCGACCAGCCGGTCATACGCCTCGCGCAGGCGAGGGATGAACCGCGTGTCCGGCCCCTCTTCCACATAGGACTTCAGCGGTTCTTCCCAGTTGGGATCGCTGACAAGCTGTCCTTTGGCCACAAGCCCTTGCAGGGCGTTGGCGACGAGGCGGGCGGTGTTCATCGAGTCGGCGGCGTTGAGATTCGCCTGCCCCTTGGTTACCTCGTTGCCCAGATCGGACCAGTACAGCGCGTGCGCGAAGGGGGAACGCCAGTCCATCGGGCCGTAACGCTCGAGGCAGCCGTACATCCAGTCGAGATCGAACTTGTGCTGTTCGCGCAGGATCCGCGAGCGGGCCGCGGCGATGAAATCCGCCATGGGGGGCTTGTCGAACTCGCGGGCGACCGTGGCGGAGAACGCCTCCACCGGGTCGGCAGCGGCGCCGCTTGCCTGGGCGTCGTCGATGAACTCGGCCGAGCTGCTGCCCATGCGCTGCGCCATCGCGACGCGGCGGAGGAAGTCCTCCACGGTGAGCTTCAGGCTGTCGAGCCGGTCAAGCAGGCGGCGGGCCTCGGGCTCGGACGCGACGAAGGCGTCAAAGTCGCGCGGCGCGTCGACGATCCGCTTGAACCAGGCGAGATACTGCTCGTCCGTCATCGACGGCGGCGGAGGACCGAGGACCGCTTCCATCTCGATGGCGAGCATACGACGGTAGGTTCGATGCTCGTCGTCGAGGAAGTCGCCCATCTTGTGCCAATAGATCCACGCGAGTTCCTTGTAGATCGTGACGGAGCGCGGGTTCCACTGCAGCCCCTGATCGCGCAGGAGCTTCACGCCGTTGTTGACCCACTTCCAGCGGGCTTCGGGCGAATACTGCGTGACGGAGATGTTGTAGGCCATGTTCCACGCCGCGTTGACCCACGCATTGGGAAAGCGCGGCTGGAGGCGACAGATCAGTTCGTGCAGTTCCAGGGCCTCGTACATCTTGCCCTGTTCCTTCAGGCGGTCGGCGCGAATCGACGCCCAGTCAATCGCCAGCGCGCGGAAGGTGCCCAGCTTGTTGGCGAGAGCGATGTCGGGCGGAAGGCCCTTGATGTTCTGCGGATCGATGATGAGCTGGTGCTTGCGACGCAGGGCGTTGAGGTCCTTCGTCAGCATGGCCGCACCGACGATGCACACCACGGCCACGACGATCGCGATCACCTGCACAAGGCGCTCGGATCGCTGGGCCTCCTGGCGGGCCTTCAGGTGTTCGGGAAGGGCGTATTGAAGAACCTCGGACATTCCCGATCTCCGGCCGGGCGGCGCTAGACCGATACCTCGGCCACCTCACGGAAGTGGAACAGCAGCATCGCCAGGCCCAGCACAATACCGGTCTGAACAAGCCCCAGCCAGAACACACCCTGGAGCACCCAGACCAGCGAGACATTGCCACCGCCGACAAGCGTCTCGACGGCGTCGAACCGGGCAAAGTCCGGCACGACGGCGCCGACCGCGCGCACGATGTAATAGAGCACCATGTTGAGGAACTCGGCCGCGGAGGCGAACAGGTTCCCCGTGTCGGCGTTCCACTCGACCGATTCGTAGATGAATCCGCGCATGCCGGCGAGGGCGTAGATCGTGAACGACGTCAGGCACGCGACGGGGAACGAAAGGATGCTGGTGGCGAGGAGCGCAAACGCACCGAGGTAGGCCAGCTTGCACCACATCAGCACGAGCAGCCGGGCGAAATTGCCCTCGAACGAACCGACGACAAAGAGCACTTCCACCTCGTCGTCAGGCATGAACTGGATCAGCGGGCCGTAGGCCTGGTTGAGCCGGTCCGGGTTGATGTTCTGGAAGTGGACCAGCAGCGTATTGTCCGGCGCGACGCAATCGGCGGGGATGTTCACCGTGTGGTAGCGGCCCACGACGTGCTGCGTGCGAATCGGGACGAGGTTGGTGCGCTTCTCCGGGTCGCCGGCGAGCCAGTCGGCCCGGAACACCTCGTCGCTCTCATACGCTTCGACATTCGTCTTGTAGCGGAGCTGGACGTACTTGTCCGGCGAGCGCTCGCACAGGATCTTTTCGAATTCGAAGGGGCGGACCTGGCCATAGGGGACCGACCGCCACTGGGCTTCGTACTTCTGCGTGAGATCGGCCAGTTCGTACTTCTCGTCGATCGTCTTGATGCGCTCGCCGTAGTAACCCTGCTCCTTGCGGGACTCGAACTCCGCCTCCGCAAACGACCGGAAGTCGGGGGTCTTGAGCTTGCTGGAGTGGCGGGCGACGAGAATCTGCTCCTCCAGTTCCTGCTTGTCGTAGGGATCCACCGGCGGCTGCGACCACTTGATGTAGTGGATCATGCCGTACATCGACAGGCCGGCGAAGGCGAGGAACGCCGAATTCAGCGCCATCACCCCAACCCACTTGCCCATGATGAACTGCCAGCGCGCCACGGGCTTGGTCGCCGTCATGTAGATGTGACGATTGACCAGCTCTTCCGATAGCGATCTCGACAGCAGGATCGTCAGCAGCCCGAGCAGAAGCGACGTGCCGGTGAGGCCGAATGACATGAAGTTCTGCACGCGGCCCGCCACCGAGCTGTCGCCCTCCACTGAGAAGGGCAGCCCGAGGACAATGAGCCCAAGCAGGGCGATGAACACCAGAGCGATCCGCATGCGGACGCCCTCGGCGATCATCTGTCTGGCTACGGCCCAGATCTGCCCCACGTCAGCCTCCCTTGTCTTCTTTCGGCTTGCCCAGCAGGGCGTCGAGGACAGCGTCGTCGGCCTTGACCTTCGGCCGCGGTCCGGCCGGGGCAGCGGGAGGCGCGCCCTTGTCGGTTGTCGGGACCGGGGGCGTCGGCGCTTCGGGCTTGCCGACCAGTTGATCGAGCACGGCAGCCGAGGGCTCTGCGGCCTTCGGAGGCGGGGCGGTGGCTCGGACCGGCTCGCCGACGGGGCGGTCCGCCGCCACGACGAGCGAGCCGACGACGTCGTGGGTCACCGACTGCGTGGCCTTCGAAAGAAACTCCGGGGTCGCCGTGCCGGCCATCGCGCCGGAGGTCTTGATCCGTGCGGCCTGCGCCTCGCGGACGATCTGCAGGAAGAACTCTTCCAGGCGCACGCGCGGGTGGTCGACGGCGAGAATGTCCTTCTTCTCGAGCCGCTTGATCAAGGCTCGCACTTCCGCAATCGTCTCCTCGCTGAGGGCGTTGGTGGTGATCTGTGTCGCGTCGCTGCGGGCCAGGAGGGTGTCGACCTCGCCCGCCGCCCGCTGCTGGCCGCCGTAGAGAATGGTCACGCGATCGCAGACGTCCTCCACGTCGGACAGGGCGTGGCTCGACAGGAGAATCGTCTTGCCGCGGTTGCCGAGCTCGCGAATGACGTCCTTGATCTGCCGGGCGCCGATGGGGTCAAGCCCGCTGGTCGGCTCGTCAAGAATGAGAAACTCGGGATCGTTGATCAGCGCCTGGGCCAGGCCGATGCGACGCGCCATACCTTTGGAGTACTCGCCCAGCGGACGCTTGGCCTCGTGCTTGAGCCCGACCATGTCGAGCAGGTGGGCTGTCCGCTCGCGGCGGGCGACAGTAGGCAGCCGGAACAGACGGCCGAAGTAATCGAGCGTCTCGCTCGCAACGAGGAAGCGGTAGAGATAGGTCTCTTCGGGCAGAAAGCCGATGCGTGCCTTCACCGCGACGTCGGTGGGGGCCTTACCGAAGATTGAGATGCGCCCGCGCGTGGGGTAGAGCAGGCCGAGCATCATCTTAATCGTCGTGCTCTTGCCCGAGCCGTTGGGGCCCAGCAGGCCGAAGACCTCGCCGGGGCGGATCTCGATGTTGAGATCCTTCACGGCTTCGACCTTCGGCCTTCGCCAGAAGTCACGGAATGTCTTGCAGAGGCCCGCCGTCTGCACGACGGGCAGGGTCAGTTTGCCCATGAGGTCGCTGCTTCGCTTCGGAGGACCTGCGCCGCGCGGCCTCGCCCGTCCGCCGGGCTCGCCGCAGCCGACACTATTCGAGCTCCGTGTTTACCGGATGATAGTACTGCGGGAGCAGTTCGGACGCCCGGAGCTCGCCCGGCACGCCGGCCTGCAGCTCGGCGGCCTCGTCCTCGCGCATCTGACGCGGGTCGCGGCCGATGCGGAGTCGGAACAGCCCCAGCCCGCGCGGGATCATGATCTTTACCGTCTGGGGATTGTTCAGGATCTGCGAGCGGGCTTCTTCCCACTTGCGGCTGATGAGCATGCCCGGGTTGCGCAGATACTCGGGAAGCAGCTTTTCGTACTCCTCGACATCGCTGCGCATCTGGCCGACCTCGTTGCTGTAGTAGCTCTGCGCGGCCGAGATCATCCGGCCGGCGTCACCGCCCAGCTCATCGCTCATCAGCAGGGCATCGAGTTGCTCGCGCATCGCCGGCTGCTCGGCCGTGTCGGCGGCGGCGATGGCATCCAGCACGCGGATGATCTGCTCGTGAATGGCGCCCGCGGTCTGGTTCTTGATGGCAATCGCCCGGCCCGCGGCGGCGTCGATGGTCCGCTTCTTGGCGTTTTCGGCGATCTGCGTCTGGTTGAAGGCCTCGCGCACCTGCATCGGCGGGGTCGGATCTTTCATTTCGACGCTGGTGACCCGAACGCCCGACTCCAGATCGCGCAGGCGCTCGTTGATGCGGTCGCGCATCATCGCCTGCACTTCGGAGACCCGCGTGCGGATGATCTCCTCGGCGGTCAGTTCGGTCGCCAGGTGAATCCCCGTGGTTTCGACAACGGTGCGAATCAGGTTTTCAGCCGCCAGAACGGTCCCCTCGGGCGTGACGCGCTCAGCCCCGTAGATGTGGCTGACGAACTGCGCGATGTCCTCGTCGAACTTGTAGGTGATCTTCCACTCGACGTGGACGAGCCCCTTGTCGGCCGTCAGCAGGGCGCCGTCGAGCGACGGATCAAGCCCGCCGTGATCGCCGCGGTAGATCATCGACAGGTCGCGGCCGATCTCGTCTTCGCGGCGGTAGAACGTGTGGCTCTGGATGTTGATCGTGTTGGCCTGCTTGGTCGGCAGAATGAGCACTTCTTCGAGCGGAAACGGCCACGCGCGGACCAGCCCCGCGTCGTGTGTGCCGGGCATCAGTCTGCCCAGCCGCATCACGAGGGCGTTCTGATGCCCCTGGATGCACTTGAGGTTCGAAACGAGGTAGAGCAGCACCAGCACGACCATGATCCCCTTGAGGATCCGGAAGCTGACCTGCAGCGCGTCGCCGAGCGCCTTGTTGGCGGCGTCCATCGGCTCTTCCAGGGCCTCGACCGCGGCGGAGGGGCCGTGGTGGTGATGCCCGTGGTGATCGTGGCCGTGATGGTGATGATGGTGGTCGTGATGATCGTGCATCGCGTCTGGTCTCGTTCGGTCGAAGGCCGTCAGTCGCTGATTCGGATGGTCTCGGTCTTGCTGGCGTCCGCGCCCGCATCACCGGCCGGGCCCGGTTCGCCAAGCGTCGCTCGATACCCCGGGTCCATGACGCGGCCGGGCGACTCCTCAGGCGTCATGATGAGCGTCGTGCGCCGCGAGAGGGCGTCGACGAGCGTCCGCAGTTCGTCGAGGAAGATGCGGAGCTGCGGGTGCGAGGTGAAGCGGGAGTAGTAGTCGCCGACGAGGCGCTGTGCGTCCGCCTCGATCTCGGCACGCTTTTCGCGGGCGGCGGCCAGGATCCGCTCGCGGACGCTGCGCGCTTCGGCCATGATCTTGTCGGCGGCGGCTTCGCCCTCGCTGGTGTACTTCTGGGCCTTGGTCTGCTCGTTCTGCTTCATCGCGGCGAAGATCTCGTTCGTCGTCGACTGGGGCAGGCCGAGCTTCTTGATCCCGAAGTCCACCACCTCGATGCCGTACTCGGCCTGGGTCTTGGCGACGACCTCGGCCTTCATCTCCATCTCGATGTCGCGAAGTCGACGTTCGCCGGGCACCGTCGAGATGAAGTCGTTCAGCGAGTGCTTGCCCGTGACCGAAGTCTTGGCGGTAGCGAGCACGGCGCGCAGCCGCAGTTCGCCCTGCTCCTCGCCGGCGGGGAAGTTGCGGTGGAACACCGCGGGATCGACGATCCGCCAGAGCGTGAAGCTCGTGAGGATGACGTTCTTGCCGTCGAACGTGCGCGTCTCCTCGTGTTTGCTCTCGAGCGTGCGGACGCGCTGGTCGTAGATCACCACCGTCTGGATCGGCGGCGGCCACTTGAAATAGAGGTCGGGCTCGGCGATCGCCGTGTCTGCGGGCTTGCCCCACGTCTTGACCACGGCTCGCTCCATGAAGCGGACCTGGAACGTACACAGGTACGCCAGCAGCACGGCCGCAATGAACACGGCCGCAACGATGGTGGCGAGATTCTTCCTCAAGGGATCGCTCCTGGTTCTCTCTCACGTCGCGGCGACGGGCGTCGGTGCGCGCGTCGCCGGTTCTGACTCGTACTCGGTCCGGCCGCGGGCGGGGTTTCAGCCCCCGCTCTTGGCCCGCTCCTTCTCGGCGCCGCTTTGCAGCACGCTGTCGAGCGCCGCCTTCTCTTCCGTGTCGACCTCGATGAGCACCTTGCTCGGGTCGCCCATGATGAAAAACTTCCGGATGTCGCCGAGCTGTCGATACACGTCGAGCCGGCGACGGGCCATGTACAGATCGGGAGCCGCAGTGTAGGCGGCCACCTCAGCGTCAAACGCCGTGGCCTTGCGGGCGGCCGCGCTAACAAGCCGGGTCGCTCGGTCGTGCGCCGCGGCGATGTCAACCGCCGCCTCGCCGCCGATCGGCAGGATTCGCCTTTCGGGGTCGCCCACCAGCAATTCGTCCACCCGGCTCGCCGCCGCGGCGATCTGCTCCGGCGTGGCCGAAGCGTCGTTCTCGACGCGCTTCTTGTCGAGGATCGCCGCGTCGAGTTCGCGGGCGCGGTCGACCGAGCCGGCGACGCGGGTGAGGATCGTCTGCTCCTGCCCGCGCGCGGCGTTGATCGTTGCGACCATCCGCGTCTCTGCCGAAACGACTTCGTGAAATGCCGCCGCGACCTGGTCCTGCGCCGGCGGGTGCGCGCCGCGGATCCCGACGAAAACCAGGTCGATGCCCAGCCCAAGCTCGTCGATCTTCTCCTGGAACCGCGAGCGGAGCCCTTCGTTCAGCTCGCGCCGACCGTGGCTGATGAGAGCGTCGACGTCGACGTTCGAGGCGTAGTCGGAGAGGATCTGGTAAACCACTTCCTCCATCACCTTCTCGACGTCTTCGTACTTGTAGAGGTACGCGTTCAGATCCTGAATGCGGTACTGGATCGGGACCGAGACCATCAACAGGCTCGACGAAACGCTGCGATCGGGCGACCGGCCGTTTTCGTCCGCCGGCGCCCGCACGGCCGCGGGGCCGTTCTCGTTCGGCGCGGCTACCAGCAGCATCAGCTCGGGCACGAATTCGTGCTGCTCGGTCCAGAGGATCGCCTTGTGGTCCTCCTCGGGAGTCTTGCGGGTGGTCTCGCCGATGGTGAGCTCGGAAATACGCTCCACCGGCACGCGCCGCGTGATGTCGATCGGAAACGGCCGCTTGAAGTGGATCCCCGGGCCCAGCACGACGAGCGGGCTGGCGGGATCGGCGGCGTTCTCGCGCCAGGGTCGGCCGAAGCGCTCGACCACGACCTGCTCATCCGCCTCGACCACCACGACCATCGACAGGCCCAGGATGATGAGGAAGCACGTCACCACGAGCGGCAGGAACCACCGCTGAAGCAACTGGTAGAACCAGGTCGTGCTGACTTCGAAGCCGAACTGGTAGTTGACCGCATCGGCGATCGACTTGGCGATGCCGCCGGGCTCGCTGACCAGGCCGAACAAGCGACTCTCGAACGAGGGCCGGGGCAGTTTGCGGCGCGTGCGCGGCCTGTAGAAGTCGAGCACGAAGTTGGTTGCCAGCTCGACCGCCAGCACCAGCAGCACGGCGCGCACGAGGTACGCGTAAAGCGGCTCGACCCAGCCGAGTTGCGACGACGCCATCAGCGTCAGCGCGAGCAGCAGGCACGAGATGGCCGAGGCGGCCATGCACGTCGCGCCGGCACGGAGGATCTCCCACTCCTGGCGGATTCGCGCGAGGGCCAGCGTGTAGCGAGCGAACAGAAAGCAGACAAAGCCGACGAAGACGATGAACCACATCCAGAGCGTCGGCTGGCTCGTGCGGACGATGCCGCCCTCGCCCGTCGCCTTGAACGCGGCTTCGAATGACCAGTTCCACATCGTGAACTGGAGGGCGAACAGCATCGTGAAGAGCACGACGGTCGTGGCGGGCAGGAGCCACTTGACCATCCACTTCAGGCGGCTCTGCTCGATGAGGAGTTCTTCGCGGTCGACCTCGAAGAGGGCGGTGCTGTCGCCGGCGGCCTGGGCCCGCTTGAGTTCGGCCGTCTCGAGTTCTTCAGCCTGGACCCGCCGAAGCTGGCGGAAGACGATGCGGAGGACGATCCAGATCGGGATCCCGACGAGCATCAGGGCGGCGCAGCTCTTGATGGCGTCCGAGCCGCCGCTCCAGTACCAGACCGCCGAGGTCAGCCCCACGCTGGCGAGCTGTACCACCAGGCCGCCCAGGGCCACGTTCTCACATCGGCGATCAACGCGCGTTTGGGTGTCTGCCATTGTCAGATCCGCTCAGGCCCGCTGCTGCTCCCGAACCGCCCGCGCCCCGGCGTCGTACCAAATGTCGAACCGGATCGGCCCCGCCTTGTCGGCAGGGGGGGGCAGCATACAATACCGCTATTCGACTGCCAACCGGAGCACGAACCTGGCGGGCCAGCCCCGTCGGACGCCGACAGAACCATGCTGCAACGCTTCTATAGCATCGCGATGAACACGTTCATCGAGACCGTCCGCCAGCCGGTCTACGGCGTGATCCTCATCGCCACGGCGCTGCTGATGGTCCTGAACGTGTCGCTGGCCGCCTTCACGCTCTCGGACGACAACAAGCTCCTGCTCGATCTTGGGTTGTCTACGCTGCTGCTCTCCGGAATGTTCTTGGCGTCCTTCAGCGCCGCGGGGGTCCTGAGCCGCGAGATCGACAACAAGACGGTCCTCACGGTCATCTCCAAGCCTGTCGGCCGCCCGACCTTCCTTTTGGCCAAGTACGTCGGGCTGGGGGGGGCGATGGCCGTCGCGTGGTACGTAAGTTTCCTGATATTCGTGCTTTGCGTGCGGCACGGGGTCATGGACACGTCGGCCAAGCCGCTCGACGGGCCGGTCCTTTTCTTCGGGGTAGGGGGCGTGCTGCTGGCCCTGGCCGTGGCCGCTTTCTGCAACTACTTCTATTCGATGGGGTTCGCCACCACCTCCCTGGCGCTCTGCACGGGGGTGCTGACGCTCGCGGTCGTCCTGATCGGCTTCTTCGGTCCCAAGTGGGAGCCGATCCCTTTCGGGAGCAATCACGTCTCCGGCCAGGTCTGGATCGGGGGCTACCTCGTTTTCCTGATGACCCTGATCCTCGCCGCCGTGGCGCTGGCCGCGTCGACCCGCCTGGGGCAGCTCATGACCCTCGTCGTGTGCTCGCTCGTCCTCGGCGTGGGCATCGTGTCCGACTATGCCTTCGGACAGCATGCCGACGAGTCGATTCTGGCCAGCGTCTCCTACGCCTTATTCCCGAATGTCGGCCCGTTCTGGGTGATTGACGGCCTCACGGTCGACAGCCCCGAGACGCAGATTCCGGCGACGTACGTCCTGCTGGCCACGGCGTACGGGCTGCTCATGTGCTCGGCGATCCTCAACGTGGGGATCGTCCTGTTCCAGCGTCGTGAGGTCGGCTAGCCGCCGATCCCCACGCGCTCTCGATCCGGTCAGGCCCGGGCCCTCCCCGGCAGGTATCACCTCAATGACCGCAACGCTCGGACCCGCTGAATGGAAACGCGTGACGCCCTGGTCGCTCCTGGTAGCCGTCGCGTGCGCTCCGGCCCTCGCCAGCCGCGCCGGCGTTGACGAGGCGACGGGGCAGACCCCGAAGGCCGGCTTCCGGGTTACCTTCGACCCGGCGCTGCAGACCGGGCCGTACACCGGCCGGGTCTACGTCCTGGTCAATGGTCGGCTCGGACGCGAACCGCGCCGGGCGCAGGATTGGACCAAGCCCCCGGCGATCTACGCGGTCGATCTCGTCAACGCCGATCCGACCCAGCCCGTGCTGGTCGACGGCAGCGAGGTCGCGTTTCCCGTGCCGCTGGCCCAGCTTCCCTCGCGCGAGTACGCCATTCAGGCCATCGCCCGGCGGAGCCTCGACCATCCGGTGCCCGGCGAGGGGGTGGGCGATCTCTTCAGCGAGGCGCTGGTTCGGACGCTGAACGGAGCGGAACCCGCCGGCGTGATCGAACTGACCCTCGACAAGGCCGTCGAGGAGCGCCCCGCGAAGGAGCACGAGCGGATTCGCTATGTCGAACTGGAAAGCCGCCTGCTGAGCGACTTCCACAAGCGACCGATCAAGTTGCGGGCCGGCGTGCTGCTGCCCGCGGGCTGGACGCCGGAGGGTACGGAGACCTACCCGACGCTCTACATGTTCACCGGCTTCGGCGGCGACCACCGGCACGTCGCTTTTCAGCGCGGGCTCACCGCGATGCGCGGGGCCGCGCAGTACGCCGACCGCACGCTCATCATCGTGCCCGACGCCACCTGCTACTACGGCCACAGCGTGTTCGTCGACTCGGCCACGAACGGCCCGTGGGGTCGCGCGCTGATGGAAGAACTGATCCCTCACATCGAGGCGAAATTCCGCGGCGCGGGGCGGGGCGATCGGCGGTTCACCTCCGGAATCTCCTCGGGCGGCTGGGCTGCGCTCTGGCTCCAGGTACGCTACCCCGACGACTTCAACGGCACCTGGGCGCACTGTCCCGACCCGGTCGACTTCCGCGACTTCCAGCGCATCAACCTCTATGCCGATGGCGCAAACATGTACGTCGATGAGGAGGGCGATCGCCGCCCGCTCATGCGCGCCGGAGAGAAAGTGCTGATCTGGTACGAGGATTTCATCCGGATGGAGGAAGCGCTGGGGCCGGGAGGGCAACTGCGGTCCTTCGAGGCCTGCTTCAGTCCGCGCGGCTCCGACGGCAAGCCCGCGCCGATGTGGGACCGGAAGACGGGCCGCGTCGACACGACCGTCGCCCGGGCGTGGGAGCCATTCGACATCCGCCTGGTTCTCGAGCGGAACTGGAAGACGCTCGGCCCCAAGCTCAAGGGCAAGCTGAACATTTACGCCGGCGCGGAGGATGCGTTTTACCTCGATACCTCCGTCGCCCGGCTCAAGGAGACGCTGCAGGCGCTGGGCAGCGACGCCGACGTTCGCATCCTCCCGGGGCAGGGGCACGGCTACGTCTTTGACCGTATCACGCCCATGTTCCAGGCGATCATCGAGCGCAGCGGCTCCGAACCGACCCCCGCGCCGGCCCCGGCGGCTGCGGGCGTGCCGTGATTTGACGGGCCCGCGCGGCCCCATACGATAAGCCGCATCGCCGCGATCGGCAGACCGCCCGGTCGGGTTTGCGGCGCCGTCCTCTGCGAACTGCCCGTGCCCCACGACCTTGCCAGCATCGTGCGACGCTTCCCCGGCCGGCGCGTCCTGCTCGTCGGCGACCTGATTCTGGACAGATATCTCTACGGCGACGCCGAGCGGATCAGCCCGGAGGCCCCGGTGCCGGTGCTCCGGGTGGTCGATTCGCGCGAGGCGGTGGGCGGCTGTGCCAACGTCGCCGCCTGCCTGCGGGCGCTGGGCTGCCATGTCGTGACATGCGGCGTGGTGGGGCACGATCGTCACGGCGCAACGCTGCTCGACATGCTTGGGGCGCAGGGCGTCGAGGCCGAGGGCATCATTCGCTCAACTACGCGGCGCACGACGACCAAGACACGGCTCGTTGGTCTCGCCCAGCACCGCCATCGCCAGCAATTGTTGCGACTCGACGAGGAGGACATCGGCGCCCTGGCCGAATCTGACGCCGGCGCAATCGCCGCAGCCGCCGTCGGGCTCGTTGGTGAGGTCGACGTCGTCTGCATCGAGGACTACGACAAGGGCGTGGTGACAGACCGTCTCGCCCAGGCTGTGATCGCCGAAGCTCGGCGGCGGAGCAAGCCGGTACTTGTCGATCCGGCCCGCGTGCGCGACTACGGCCGCTATCGCGGGGCGAGCGTGCTCACGCCCAACCGGGAAGAACTGTCCATTGCAGCGGGCGCGCGCTTCGGGTCACTCGAGGAGATCGGGGCGGCGGCGACGAAGATGCTCGCCCCGCTCCATGTCGACTCGATGGTCGTTACCGTCGATCGAGATGGGGCGATGGTCGTGCGGCGCGGCGCAGAGCCCGAGCACATCCCGACGATGCCGCGCAGCGTCTACGACAACACCGGCGCGGGGGACGCCGTGCTCGCCATGCTCGCCGCGGCCACGGCGGCCGGGGCGGACCTGGCCGACGCGACGCGCCTCGCGAACATCGCCGGCGGGCTCGAAGTCGAGCGGTTCGGCTGCGTGCCCATCACGGCGGAGGAAGTCCTCGCCGACCTGCGGATCGCCGAGCGCCGCGGCGGCGGGAAGCTCCGTACGGTAGACGACCTCGTCAGCGAGTTGACCATCCGCCGTGACCGCGGCGAAACCGTCGCCTTCACCAACGGGTGCTTCGATATTCTCCACGCGGGCCACGTCGACTACCTGCAGAAGGCCCGACAAACCGCCTCGCTGTTGGTCGTCGGACTGAACTCGGACGCCTCGGTGCGCACGCTCGAAAAGGGGCGCGACCGGCCGATCAACGTGTTCGCAGACCGGGCGGCGGTGCTCGCCGGGCTCGAGTGCGTCGACTACGTCGTCGGCTTCGAGGAGAGCGATCCCGAGAAGCTCATCCGCCGCGTCCGGCCTGACGTCCTGGTGAAGGGCGAGGACTGGGCCAACAAGGGGGTGGTCGGCCGGGAGTTCGTTGAGTCCATGGGGGGACGGGTCGTGCTTGTCCCGCTTGTCGAGGGTCTGAGCACGACCAACCTCATCACGAGAATCCGGGAATCCTGATCGTCGGCGTGCAGCGGCACGCCGCGGTGAAACGGGGAGTGGCTTGAGTTCCTTCCGAGCACAGTTCGAGGAGCACCAGCGCGTCGTCGCTCTCGCCATTGAGCAGGTGCCGCTGCTGGAGCGCGTGGCCGACCGGATCATCGCGGCGTTCCGCGAAGGTGGGCGGCTCTATGTCCTCGGCAACGGTGGCAGCGCCGCCGACGCCCAGCACATTGCGGCCGAGATGGTCGGGCGGTTCAAGCGGAACCGCCGGCCGCTTCCCGCCCATGCGCTGACGACGGACACGTCGATCCTGACCGCGATTGCCAACGACTACGGGGCGGAGCAGGTGTTCGTCCGCCAGGTCGAGGCGATGGTCCGCCCCGGCGACATCGTCTGGGCGCTGAGCGTCTCCGGTTCTTCGCCGAATGTGATCGCCGCCCTGGACGCGGCCCGTCGCATCGGCGCGCTGGTGATTGGTTTCACCGGCCGACGCGGTTCGGCGATGGCCGAGCGCAGCGATCTGTGCTTCATCGTCGAACACGACGTGTCCGACCGCGTTCAGGAAGTACACCTGCTGGGTTATCACCTGGTCTGTGACCGCGTCGAAGCAGCCTTCGCCTGAAGGGCGGCCGCGCCGCCCCTGAGTATTCCCGCATGAATATCCTCATCACCGGCTCCAGCGGACAGATCGGCACCAACGTGGGGCTCAGCCTGCTCGATCGGGGCGATGCCGTCACGGGCGTCGACATCCGGCCAAACACCTGGACGCCGCGCATCCACACGCTGCAACTCGACCTCACGCGCACCCGTCCGGAGGACCTGCCGGACGGCACGGGCTTCGACGTCGTGCTTCATCTCGCCGCGCATGCGAAAGTCTTCGAACTCGTCGAGCACCCGGCTCGGGCGATGGAGAACATCGCCATGTGCTTCAACGTGCTGGAGTACTGCCGTCGCTACAACCTGCCGATGATCTTCGGCAGCTCGCGCGAGGTATACGGCGACATCCACCGGCACATCACCGACGAGGCTGCCGCGGACTTCGTCGTGGCCGAGAGCCCCTACAGCGCGAGCAAGATCGCGGGTGAAGCACTGATCTACTCCTATGCGCGGTGCTATGACCTGCCGTTTCTCGTCTTCCGGTTCAGCAATGTCTACGGCCGGTACGACAACGACCTGGAGCGCATGGAGCGTGTGATTCCGCTGTTCATGCGCAAGATCTCCCGCGACGAACCGATCGTGGTGTTCGGCCGTGAGAAGGTGCTCGACTTCACCTACGTGGACGACTGCGCGGCCGGCGTGGTCGCGGCGATAGACGCCATCGCCCAGCGGCGGGTCGTCGGCCAGACGATCAACCTCGCCTGCGGGCAGGGCGGCACGCTGATGGACGTGGTGAACATCCTCGGCCTCGCCTACGGCCGGACGCCCAAGGTCACCTACGAAGCCACCCGGGCCGGGGAAGTGACCCGCTACGTCGCCGACATCAGCAAGGCCCGCGACCTGCTGGGTTACAAGCCGCAGACTCCGCTCTCGGCGGGGCTGGTGAAGGCGGTGGCGTGGTCGCGCTCCGTCGGCGCGACGTAGCCGCCCGCGCTCGACCGCGGGCGGGGGAATGGATACAATCCACAGTTTGGATTCATTCAATACCCTTATCCACCGGAGCGACTGACGATGAAACCCATCAAGGCCCTGCTGATACTCGGTGTGATCGTTGCGGCCGTCGCCGCGGCGTTCGTGTACCTTCCCAAGCCCGAGGATGCTCCGATCGACGCCACCGTCGATCAGGGCGCGCCGGCCGACGCCGCCGCCCCTGCGGGCAAGGGCGGTAAGAAGGCCGAGGACGCCCCCCGCCTCGAAGAGAAGTACGGCGTAACTGGCCCGGGCGTGCCGGGGCTCTGAGCCGAGGCCGACGCGGGGCTTTCGCTCCGCGGACGATTGCTTCATGATGCAGCGCGGCGTCTACGATGGCGCCGCGTTCTGCTTTTCAGGCGGCCTGTTTTCCGCCGGTGCACCAGGATCATCATGACAACATCTGCGAACGCGAAAACGGTTCAGGATCTGCACCCCGCGGCACTGTGGGGCATCTTCGCCCTGCTTGCCGACACGCCCCGTCCGTCGAAGAAGGAGCAGCGCGTCCGCGACGTCATGCGCGAGTGGGCGACGAAGCGGGGGCTCGCGGTTCGGGAAGTGGGGACGGGCAACCTCGTCGTCGAGGTCCCCGCCACGCCCGGCCGCGAGAAGGCGCCCATCACGGTGCTGCAGGGTCATCTCGACATGGTCTGCGAAAAGAACGCGGGCACCGAGCACGACTTCGACAACGAACCGATCCGCCTCGTGCTCGACAAAGATCCGGATGACGGCAGCGCGATTCTCCGCGCGGATCGTACGACGCTCGGCGCTGACAACGGCATCGGCGTCGCGATGGCGCTGGCCGCGGCCACCAGCCCGGACGTGGTGCACGGCCCGCTGGAAGTAGTCCTGACGCTTGACGAAGAGGACGGCATGAGCGGCGCGAAGTCGCTCCGCCCCGACCACTTCCGCGGCCGACAGATGCTGAACCTCGACACGGAGGGCGATGACTCGCTGACGATCGGCTGCGCGGGCGGCACCGACACGGTGATGACCTGGGATTTCCCGCTGAGTTCGACCGACGCGGCCACTGAGGTGCTCCGCGTGGCCGTCTCCGGCCTGCGCGGCGGCCACTCCGGGATGGACATCCATGAGAAACGCGGCAACGCCAACAAGCTGCTCGCCGCGGTGCTGAGCGGCGCCGCGGTGGATGGGCTTCGGCTCGCGTCGATTCAGGGCGGCGCAAAGCGCAACGCCATCCCGCGCGAAGCGTCGGCCGTGCTCACCGCGTCCGCGGGTGCGGAAGCCCTGCTGAAGGCTGCCGCTGAGAAAGTCCGCCGGCAGGCCGGAGAGGAACTCACCGAGCCCAGACTGCAGATTGTGGTCGAACGTCGTTCGGCCGGGGAGGCGCAGCGTGCCCTGCTCGCCGACGACTCCGCGAAGCTCATTCGACTGATCACCAAGCTGCCCCACGGTGTGGTGGGCATGCACCCGAAGATCCCGAACCTCGTTGAGACCTCCAACAACGTCGCGACGATCAAGCACACAGCCTCCGCCGACGGCCGAACCCTCACCGTCGAACTCTGCACGCTGAGCCGCAGTTCCTCCGCCGCCGAGATGACGAAACTCCTCGAAGGGATCCGCACCCTCGCCCGCGCGGCGCAGGCGAACATCTGGAATGGCAACGACTACCCCGGCTGGGCGCCGAACGTCGAGTCGCCCCTGCTGGCCGTTTGCAAGGGGGAGTATCATCGCCTTTTCGGCGCCGAGCCCAAGGTCGAGGCTGTGCACGCGGGGCTCGAGTGCGGCATCATCTCGGACCGTCTCGGCGGCGTGGACGCGGTCTCGATGGGGCCGCGCATCGAGGGCGCTCATACGCCTGACGAGCGCGTGTACATCGCGTCGGTGGCCAAGTCGTGGAAGTTCCTGGTGGCGATTCTTGCCGCGATCGCCAGGTCGTAGCCTGAACGCGCGCCCGGATGACCGTTGTGCGGGGAAGCGTGTGATGACCGCGAAGCTCGGACGGCGGCAGGCCGGCGTGTGGCTCGGTCGGCTGGCGCTGCTCGCCGCCGCGATCCCCGGCTGCACGGGGCCGAGCGGCCCCGAGTACTTCGCTCAGCGTCCCAACGACTCGGGCGCCGTCGTCCGGATCTGGGAGGTCCGGCTCAGCGGCCCGCTGCGGTATGTCGCGACACACCTGATTCTGGAGTGTCGCGGCGAGAAAGACCCCACCGGCCCCGGTGAGACGTGGGAGGTCTTTCAATTCCCCAACGCCTTCCAGTCTGCACTGGGTCATGTCCACCACGCGGCGCCGGATCCCGCGCGGCCTACGATCGGCCGGCGCGATCGGCTCCTGACCGAGATTCGCGGCCCGCGGGCGGCCCGTGCCGTGGCCTGGATTCGCGAGAATGCGCCTCGGTATCGGTACCGTGAACGCTACTGGGCTTGCCCCGGCCCCAACAGCAACACGTTTGTCGCCACGCTCATCCGTGATTGTCCCGACCTGTCAGCAGACCTGCCATCGACCGCGGTGGGTAAGGACTACGCGGGCTGGATCCGCGTCGGCCGGACCACCACGAAGGCGGGTCTCCAGCTCACGACTCCAGCGATTGGGGCGCAGGTGGGGCTGGAGGAGGGGGTCGAGCTGCAGTTGCTCAGCTCCTGCCTCATTGGCATCGATCTGCTGCCGCCGGCGATCAAGCTGGCCTTCATCGGCCGCGTGGGCTTTCCCGAATCATCGAGGCGGAGGCACGTCGATGCGGCGCAATAGCCGTTGGCGTGGAACAAGCTTGCTCGCGATGGCGTCGCTGCTCGCCGCAGCCGCCTGCACCGGTCCGGACCGCGACCCGCCCGGTTCCGCCCCGACCGCCGCACCGCAGAGGCCGGCCGCGGCGGCGGTCGGCGGTGATAAGCCCACCGTCGCGCCGGGGCCGGTAGTCATCGCCCCGCCGGCATTCGACGATGCCTCGTGCGCCGGCTGCCACGCCGAGGTGGTCAGGACATACGCCGCAAGCCGGAAGAAGCGGTCGTTCGCGTCGGTGGCTGAGATCCTCTCTAAGCTCCCGCTCCTCGGTGGATCGGTGCCGCATGCGTTGTCGAAGCGCCACTACGAAGTCGTCGTCGAAGGGGGCCGCATCGCCGTGACGCGCTGGGCCGTGGACGCGGCGGGTACGCGCGCGTACCCAAGGACGCAGCAGGCCGACTTCGCCATCGGCTCCGGCGCCGACGTCGTGCGGTTCCTCTGGCAGAGTCCGTCGGGCGAGCTGTTTGAGATGCCCGTGGCGTGGTACGTCGGCGCGGCGCGATGGGAGATGGCGCCGCGCTACGACCGGCCGGACCACGAGGACTTCGACGGTGCCTTCACGCGAGACGAGATGAGCCGTGTCAACGATCTGCCGCCACCGGCGGCCGATGGAAACGCGCTCATGCTCGACTCACACCTTACCGCGGACGTGCCGCACGGAATCGGATGCGCACGCTGTCACGGCGCCGGCGGGGAGCACGTTCGGCTCGCGATGTCGCCGCAGCCAGACCTGGAGCGCGTGCGCGTAGCCATCGTCAACCCGGCGAACCTGGCGCACGACGCGGCGGAGGCGGTCTGCCTCGCCTGCCATCTGGAGCCGACGAGCCGCCGCAAGAGCCTGGTGCGCCGCTTCGGCGAGGACGAGGCAACCTTCACGCCCGGCGCGCTGCTGGGTGAGTTTCTTGTGCCTGTCGATTTCCACGACGAGACCACGGCGGACCGGTTCGAGCTCAACCACGCGGCCTACCGGCTTCGACAGAGCGTGTGCTACATCGCCAGCGCCGGGAGCCTCGGCTGCACGCACTGTCACGACCCGCACGCGGGCGCTGGCCGCGGTGCGGCTGTGCAGCCGGACCGCGGGCGATGCCTCACCTGTCATCAGCCGGATGGGTGTGGGCTGCCCCTCGGGCAGGGCGGGCGCGACGCCGCCGACAACTGCATCACCTGCCACATGCCGCGGCGCGCCGCCGAGGACGCTCCTCTCGCCGCCCGGACCGATCACCGCATCCAGCGGCCGCAGCGGTCCCCCCGCACTGCGCCCGCCGACACGCCTGGCGGCGTCGCGCGGGTGTACCCGGTGGCCGGCGCGCCTGCCGGAGCTGAGGCGGAGGTGTACGCCGGCGTGGCGCGGGCCATCGACGGCGAGCCGGGAGCGGCCGACGCGCTGGATGCGACCCTGCGCGATTGGCAGGGCGAGGGCGGCCGAATTCCGGTCGAGCCCGTGCTGCAACTTGGATTGGCGCGGCTGCATGAGGGGCGGATTGCCGATGGCGCGCGGCTGATGCGGTCGATCCTGACCACGGCGCCGGACCATGTCGCCGCGCGGCTCCACCTCGGCGCGGCCGAAGTCGCCGTGCGGGATGACGAGGCCGCCATCGCCGACCTGCGGCAGGTGGTGGAGGATGCGCCTGCCATCGCGGAGGCCCACTTCCACCTTGGCATCGCGCTGGGAAGAACAGGGCAGGAGGCGGAGGCGGCGGCGTCGCTGCGCCGCGCGACGGAGTTGCGGCCGGGCTATGCCCGAGCGTGGCTGCAGCTCGGCAACCTGCGCGCCCTGCTGGGCGACCTCGATGGGGCGGTCGCGGCGTTCGATGCGTCGCTCGGCGCGGATCCGAACCTGTTCGAGGCGTATCGCGGGCTCGGGGCGGCTCACCGGTTGCGGGAATGCTGGGGAGAGGCGGCCGCCGCGTTGCGCGCGGGTCTCGCTGCCGGGGACGACTCATCCGAATTGTCGCTGGAACTCGCGCTCATTCACCTCGAGGCGGATGACCCGTCGGTCCGCGACGTCGAGGCCGCGCTGACTCACGCGGGGCGCGCGATGCGCACTGCCCCGGAGAATTCCGAAGCGATGCTGGCGCTCGCGCTCGCCCTGGCGGTTGACGGTCGCGGCGAGGCGGCGATGGCCGTGGGGCGACAGGCCCGGCGGTTTGGAACGACGGACGTCGAGCTCACATTGCTCGCGGCGGTGGTGCAGCATCACAGCGGCGACTCGGCGGCGGGGAAGGTGCTCTACGACGAGGTGGTCGCGGGCGAGGCGATGACTCCGCCTGCCGCGCCGCCGCATCGCGCCGGCGAAGTGCTTCGAAAGCTCGCGGCCGCGGCGTTCGCGAAGTAGCGACAACCGCAGCAGAACCGGGGAGCGGGGGGCGGTCGGATCGGCTATACTCGCGGCATGAACCCGCTCAAGCTCTACGACTACCTGATCGCCGCGCGCGGCCGCTTCATGCCCGCCCTTCGCACGCTCACCCCCGAGCAGTACCACCGGACGTTCAACTTCGGCCTGGGGTCGATCGCCTCGACGACCGCGCACCTGATGATCTCGGAGTGGTATTTCATGGAGCGGTTCGCCGAGCGCGAGGTCGCGCCTTACGCGGAATGGCCGATCCAGTACGAAAAGCCACCGGGGCTCGACGTCATCGAACGCGAGTGGCCGCCGCAGGCGGCGCGCATCCGCGCGACCATTGCGGCGGAGCGCGACTGGTCGCGGTCCATCTCCTGGCTCAGCTTTCCTGACCAGGCGGGGCAGCGGTTCCACGTGACCGGAACCGCCGACGACTTCATCGCCCAGATCGCCCTGCACGAGGTGCACCACCGCTCGCAACTCATGTCGATGCTGCGATGCCTCGGCGATGGCGTCGCCCCTGTGCAGAACATTGATTACGTTCAAGTAGCCTTCGAGAGGCGGCCGGCGGAATAAGGCGCACCGCGTGGTGGGGCGGTGCTACGCGGGCGTGCGAACATACAGCGGCAGCTCGCCCACGTCGGCGAACCCCAGCTTGAGATAAACCGAGTGCCCGGCGTGTGACGACTGCAGCACGCCCACCCCGTAGCCCAGCTTCCGCGCGAGGCGCAGGGGTTCGGCCGTCGCGTGCGCCGCGAGCCCCTTGCCGCGTTCCTCGGGAACAGTGGACACGCAGTAGATCCCGGCGACGCCGTGGGCGAGGTAGAGCACCGACGTACACACCATCCGGCCGTTGCGCACCACGGCGAAGTATTGCAGCGGCGCGTCCTCGGCGGTCGTGACGCCCGCCGTGCGGGGCGAGAAGGCCTCCCCCAGCACCGCGGGCAGTTCGTAGCCGGCGGCGAACGCCTGCGCCCAGGTGTCGCTCTCCCCCGTTGCGACGCGGGCCATCTCGTAGCCGCCGGGCAGTGCCGTCGGCCGCAGCGCGTCGACGTTTACCACCATCGCCGGCATCGACCCCGCGCCGGCAAAGCCGCTGCGTGCCAGGTGGTCGGCCACCGCCGCGGAGGCCTGCCCCGGGAGCAGCACGGCTGCGGGCGCACCGCAGTCGATTAGCGGAACCGTCGCCGCGACAGTGCCTGGTTGGTCCGTCGGATCCGAAACCACGGCGAGGTTGCCGAAGGGATGCGGCGCCCGCGTGATCAGTCTGACGAAGGCCCGCTCCATCGTCACTCCGGGCCCCCGCAGCACGCGTCGAAAGGCGTGATCGATGTGCTGCGCAGCGACGGCGGAAAGCCGGTCGCCGAGCGAGTCGGTGGAAGGGTGGGGGGCTGAGGTGTCATGGGCCATGACTGGCGGTCCCGCGTGTAAGCGGCAGGTCGGCGGCGTCGTCCGCGGCGCCGCCTTCCGGCCGGGATTGGTGGACGGGGCGGATGGTATGGATGGCAGCAACGGGCCGCAACGGAATGCGACGCGCGATGGCGCCGCGTTACTGCCGCACTTTAGCGCGACCCTTCAGTTGGTGCGACGATCTGCGGTCCGGTGCGGCAGCTCGTTGAGGGCGCGCGAAGGCGCGGTGCCCGGCGTGTAGGGGGCTCAGAAAACGCGAGAGGGCATTGTACAACTTGAAGCGGATCTGTATACTCAGAGTCCGCAGGCAAGGTCGGAACTCCCCGTTGGGGCGATCGGAGAACGAATTGGCCGTCGCTCGGTCTCGTGGCCGGCGGCGTCCATGTTCGTGCCCACTCCTCGCCGTGTGAGGCGAGGGACTGGCCACCCCAGCACACCGCGGCATTTCCAAGAACCAGATTCAGAAATCGATTTTGACCCTTCAGGGCGGGGGCTGCGCGCGGCGCGGCGGACCGCCCCGGTTGCGATGCATACCCACAGGAGTGGAGCCCGTCATGGCCATGACAGCGCGAGGATTGAGTCGAATCCGTTTCGTACTGCTCAGTGTCGCAACCGCCTTCGGCGCTGCGGCCGGCTTGCTCGCGACCGGATGCCCAGCGGACGTCACGGCCACGGTGGTGCCCGTGCCCGGTGCACTCGTCGGCATCACCATTTCGCCGGCGAACGGTCCGGTGACCGGCGGCACAGTGGTCACCTTCAACAGCGCTAACGGCGGCTTTGACACGCGGACGTCCGTTCTCTTCGGCGAGCATTCGGCCGCGGAGGTCCGCGTCTACAACGGCAACGTGATGACGGCGGTCGCACCGCCGGGCGCACCGGGATCCGTCGACCTGCGCCTGCACGCGCCGGTGGACAGTTCCCTGCGGGTCATGATCGGCGAAGCCGGTGTCGGCACCGTTCAGTTGCTCGAGGCGGACTCCGTCGTCGTCGACGTCGGCCCGTTCACCTACTACATCACACCGTCCGACAGCGGCGAGGACGGCGATCACGACGGCTTGTCCGACGCGCAGGAACTGGCCGGCTGGGAGGTGTGGATCGATTCCTTCGCCTTCGCCCCGGACGGCGTCTCGTACTTCAACAGCTACCGCTACAAGGTGACAAGCGATCCGACCAAAAGCGACACCGACGGCGATGGCCTGACCGACGACGTGGAGTTCCTCATCAAGAGCGACCCGACCAAGGTCGACAGCGACGGCGACGGCCTGTGGGACGGCGAGGAGTGGAACCAGTGGCTCACCAGCCCAACGAACGTCGACACGGACGGTGATACGCGCGGCGACCCGGACCATCCGCTGGCGCCGAACCAGGCCCTCTTCGACGGCCTGGAGATGTTCGACGCCGCCGAACTGCGGCGCCCGCCGGGCGAGGTGGCTCGTGTGATCCGGGCACGGGCCACTTCGCCGACGCTGGATGACACCGACGGCGACGGTGTCAGCGACTTCGACGAGTTCGACAGCCCCGTGCGCAACGGCGTCCTCGCCGACCTGCCGCTGCTCAATTATCAACTGGTGGACGATCTCGACGTGAAGCTGAACGTCGAATACGCGGAGACCATCGGCGAGACGAAGGAATACGGCGTGACCCTGACCGAGTCGCAGACCGAGACGACCGCGAGCAGCTTCAGCGCGACGCACGGCTGGAGCCTTCAGGTGATGCTCGGGGTTGAAGCCGAAGCGGAAGTCGGTCTATTTGCGTGGGGAAAGGTCAAGAAGAAGTTCGAGGTCACCGCCGGTGTTCATGGCGAGTACACTTTTACGAACTCCACCGAGTCCTCCCGGGAATCAAGCAAGGAAGTCTCTCGCGTGCAGAGCGATTCGCGCGAGTTCACCGAGAGCGCCGCGGACGGCTCGATCCGAACCGCCATCCAGTTGACGAACGGCGGGAATACGACCTTCACGGTGAACGGGCTTGGCGTTCTCGTATCGAAGCACGAAAAGAAGAAGTCGCTGGGTGACATCTCCGATCGGAAAGAGTTGACGATCGCGACGATGACGCCCGTGTTTGACTCGATCACGCTGGCGCCCGGCGAGACGGCCGGTCCGTTCGAGCTGGCCGCGACGGGCGTAAGCGCGCAGTCGATTAAGGAGCTGATGGCAGCGCCTGACACGCTGATGCTCGGCACCGCGAACATGAATTTCACCGACGGCAATGGGCTCGACTTCGACTACGTGCGACAGGTCACGGTCGCCCGGACCGCCCACCTCACGATCGACTTCGGTGATGGCGAGGTACGCCAGTACACCGTGGCCACCAATGTCGACCGCAACCCGGACAGCAGCTATCGCGGCATCAAGCTGGGGCGCGTGCTCGAGGATGTGCTCGGACTTCCTTTTGACGATGCCACAAGGGGTTATACCACAATGCCGAGCCCGGCGGCCGAAAGCAACGCTGAGGTCCTCCAGTCGTTGCTAGGCTACCGGTATGCCGGCCCCGCCGAGCTCGGGCCCGACGACAACCCCACCGCGTTCTGGACTCTGGTGAAGGAGAACCTCACTCTCAGCCAGCCAAACGCCGGCTTCCGCGACCTCGTGCTCCACGCCGGGGATGAGGTTGCGATCATCTTCCACCGGGACGACGACGGCGACGGATTGCCAAACAACCTGGAAAAGTCCGCCGGTACCGACCTGAACCCGACTTCGCCTGCCGATGCCGACGGCGACGGACTGACGGACTACTTCGAAGTGATCAAGGGCTGGGTCGTGTTCGGCAATCCCAACGACCCCGGCAAGCAGTGGGCCCTGGCCGGCGTGGGCAGCCCCAGCAGCACGCGCCCCGGCCATGCTCAGGGCGAGACGCGGTTCGAGCCAGACACGGAGGAGTATGGCAGTTCACCACGAGCGTGGTCGCCGCTTTCACAGAACGGCACGCTCGAGTGGATTACGGTGCGCTTCCAGACGCCGGTGTACGCCTCCGGCGCGACGATCCGCGAAACGTGGGGTAACGGGTTTGTCTACCAGGTCGACGTGCTCGACACCAGCGATGTGTTGCACACGGTGTGGAGCGGCACCGATTCGAGCGAGCCCGGCACGCCGGTGAACTTCGACGTGACCTGGCCGGTGACCGACTATCTCGTCAAGGGTGTCCGCGTCTACGTCGACACCGACGCGAACCCGAATACGTGGGAGGAAATCGACGCCATCGCGCTGTACGGCTATCCGGACAAGCGGGCGCGGCGCGTCTTCTCCGACCCGCGCTTTCCGGACGCCGACGGCGACGGCCTGACCGATGACCAGGAATTCGCGGGGGTGACCCCGAACGCGGGGATCGTCGTCAGCAGCGATCCGCTCGACCCCGACACCGACGGCGACGGCCTGCTCGACGGCGTGGACCCGTTCCCCACCATTGCGGCTCGGACCATTTACGTCAAAGCCGGCACGCCCGCGCCCAACAATGGCAACAGCTGGCTTTCGGCCTACGGCGGCCTGCAGGTCGCCATCAACCGCGCCATCACCGGGCAGGGCACGCCGGAGAACCCCAACGATGACGTGTCGCAGATCTGGGTGGCCACCGGCACGTACAAGCCGTCCGGCAAGCTCATACCGCTGTCGCTGGTGAACCAGCTCAGCATCTACGGCGGCTTCACCGGGCCGGACGGCGTAGGTTTCGCCGGCGAGTCCAAGCGCGGCGAACGGAACACCAGCCCGTTCAGCAACGGCTGCGTCATCACCGGGGACATGAACAACAACGATACCGGAGCCATCGACCTGGAGACCGCGGCCTCGGGCAACCGGGCGGAAAACTGCCCGACGATCATCCTGGCGAATGCCGTCGACTCTTCCGCGCTGCTTGACGGATTCCTGATCACGGGAGCGTACAGCCGGCAGTATACCAATGAGGACGGTCCGGGCGGTGCGATCCGATGCGCGAGCGCCTACCCGACCATTCAGAACTGCCTGTTCCTCGCCAACGCCAATCAGTCTCCCCTCGGGGCGTGTGTGAATGTCCAGGGTGTCCCCGCCGGGAAGACTATGTCGATCAGTCGTTGCATCTTCGCCAACAACGTGGCCCAGGCGGGCGGCGCCATCCACATTGGCGCGACGCCGGGAACCGTCGTGGTCGAGGACTGCGAATTCTCCCGAAACGAAGCCCGACGCCGGACGACCCAGGCCGAGACGGCGGCCCTCGGCGGCGGCGCGTATGTGAGCAGCGGGACCGCGCACTTCATCCGCTGCGCGTTCACCGGGAACCAGGCACGTTATCACGGCGGGGGCATCTACAGCGGCACCACCGGCTACCTGCGCGTGGACAGTTGCCGCTTCTACGGCAACGCGACCACGATCAATGCCCTTGGGGGCAGTACGCAGGGCGCCGGTGGCGGCATATTCCTGAATTCCTCGTCCAGCGTATCTAACAGTGCATTCTGGGACAACCGCGCCACGTCGAACGGCGGAGCCGTCGCCGTGATCAACGGCACGGGTCGCAACAACAATGTCGCGATCACCAATTGTTCCCTCGTGTACAACCGTGCCCTGCCCACCCAGAACGGCGGGTGGGACGGCGGCGGCATCATCGTGTGGGGAGGCTCGGTCGCCGTGGACAACACGATCCTCTGGCAGAACTACTTCGGCGCCAGCGTAGTCCCGGACTGGGACGCGGCCGGCGCTCCGCAGGAAAGGCATCAGATCGCGGCCGCGGGAGGCACGACGCTGCTCCGCAACTGCTGCCTGAACGGCCCGGGCAACTTCACCGGCCGCGGCAACATCCACATCGATCCGGAGTTGGCCAACATCAAGCTGGGCGACTTGACCCTCGGCGACGCGTCCCCCTGCATCGACGCGGGCGACACCTTCGTCGATCTTGACCCGCTGCTGCCGGGCTTCCAGCGGCTGCCGATCTTCGACCTGGCCGCCAAGCTCCGCATCGCCGACGGCAACGGCGACGGCCTCGCCGCCGTCGATATGGGCGCATTCGAAGCCCCGGCGCCGAAGGAGGGGCCGGGGTCGTCAGAGTAGTCCGGAAGCGGCTGCTGATGGTCGATGTCGCCGTGATCTTCCCCGGCCGGGTGGCCCATCCTCGCCGTACTCGGCGAGATGTTCTCTCTCCTTGCAAGCCCTTCCGGCGGGGCCGCACGGTTCGGGGTCTCTCGGAGGGTGCGGCCGTTCGGGGCGGAGCCGTGGTGGTGACGGACGAGAGGCCCTGCGGGTAGAATCGCAGGGGCGAGAGCGCTCCGCGGCTCAGGTCCGGGTCCATTGGGGCGCTCGCGGTCGCATCAGCGCCTGATGCGATCCACGTCAATCATCGTGCCCCCGGCTACCCAGTTGGCTCGAGGTGATTCTAACATCAATAGCCAATCAGAAGTAGACCGTACGGGATTCGCACACGAGAATGGCCGTAAAGCGCACTGACCACAGACTGCGTATTGTCGAAGTCGCTGTTTGAAGTTGGCTTGCCCGAACTGTTGAACTTGTATGTAATAGGGATTGCCAGAGCCAGGATGTCTACGTCGACCATGACCATGGCCTGAATTAGATCGCGGTATACCGCATTCCCCATCCACGCACGACCAGCTTCAATTTCTAGGCCGCATCTCCAGTTCGAATGATATGCGTCAATCTCGTATTTCAGGGTTGCGTCGCCCTGAAGGCCAAAATACACTGGCCGCTTAAGTTTGTCCGCCTCGGTTTTACCCGCTTCAACAGCGAAGCCAAGCGAAATCAAGTCATCTCGGAGCTGCGCAAGCACGTCATTGCTAGTCAGGCCCTTCCCTAGCGCGACTGTATCAATTACGGATCGGTGTTTGAGAAACACTGCAGCAAGCTCGCCCGCGAAATCCGGTGGTGGCGAAGTACTTGGAAAATACTGGTACTTTGGGTACGGAGCGGTTCTTTGTGCAAGCTTCTTCATGGCGACTTTTCTCAGCTTGTCCGGCCGTTCGTTCCCCTGCGGGCGGGTGGCCCATCCTTGAATGTACTTCACGAAGGCTGGGCTCGCAGTGATGGCCTGCCTGGTCGCTGAATGTCTGCCTCTCGGTCACCCGACGAGGCCGCGTAGCCAGGGGTCTCTTGGAGGGCCTCACGCGGCGGGAGCAGGTAATCATGAGAGCAGTTGGCCGCAGGTGGGCAGGTCTCGACGGCCGAATCCCGCCGGCGCGCGTCGCCGCTTTCCGTTCCCCTGCTCCTCTGCTCCCTTGCTCACCTGCACTATTGCCGCGAAGCGGCATTCGGGGCGACTGCCGATCGTTTGAACCGGCCCTTACGGCTTTCGTCGACGCGTTCTCCTCGGCTGATGGCGACTTGGCGGGCTGGCGTGCGATCTTCGCCAGATCCGCCTGAGTCACCGTTTCCTGACCAGACGATAATGGCCGGGCTT
>CAYRSS010000031.1:0-45314 GCA_964426945.1 uncultured Phycisphaeraceae bacterium | reverse complement strand
TGTGCAGCGACTGCGTGCCGCCGAGCACCGCCGCCATCGCCTGGTAGGCGACGCGGATGATGTTGTTCATCGGCTGCTGCTCGGTCAGCGTGACGCCCGCCGTCTGGCAGTGCATGCGCAGCAGCCAGCTCCGCTCCTTCTTCGCCTTGAACCGGTCGCGCATGACGTGCGACCAGATCCGCCGCGAGGCGCGCAACTTGGCGATCTCTTCGAAGAAGTCGTTGTGCACGTCAAAGAAGAATGACAGCCGCTGGGCGAAGGTGTCCACGTCGAGCCCGCGCTCGATGGCGTGCTCGACATAGCACATGCCGTCGGCCAGCGTGAAGGCCAGCTCCTCCGCGGCGGTCGCCCCCGCCTCGCGGATGTGATAGCCCGAGATGCTGACCGTGTTCCACTCGGGCATGTGCTTCGTGCAGTACTCGATCGTGTCGGTGACGAGCCGCACGCTCGGCTCAGGCGGGAAGACGTATTCGTTCTGGGCGTGGAATTCCTTGAGGATGTCGTTCTGAATCGTCCCGCGAAGACGGTCGAGCGGAACGCCCTGCTCCTGCGCCACGCAGATGTAAAACGCCAGCAGGATCGCCGCGGGGGCGTTGATCGTCATGCTGGTCGAGACTTCGCCGAGGTTGATGCCGTCGAACAGTAACCGCATGTCCGCCAGCGAGGCGATCGCCACGCCGCACCGGCCGACTTCGCCCAGCGAGAGCGGGTCGTCGCTGTCGCGGCCCATCAGCGTGGGCAGGTCAAACGCGGTGCTGAGCCCGGTCTGCCCCTGCGCCAGCAGGAACTTGAAGCGGTTGTTCGTATCCTCGGCGGAGCCGAACCCGGCGAACTGCCGCATGGTCCAGAGCCGCTTGGTGTACATGGTGCGATGCACGCCGCGGGTGTACGGAAACGAGCCCGGCTCGCCCAGCGCCCGGGCTGCGTCGAATGCGGCCATGTCGCCGGGGGTGACGAAGGGCCGGTTGTCATCCGCGGCGCCCGGCGCCGCGGGTGCGGCGGAATGTGGCTTTACGCTCATCGCTTGCTGCCTTCCGACAAGGCGGGTGGCACATCGCCGGGCCGAAACCGGCACTGCCACGTCCCGCTGACCAACCCCTCAGGAACCCGTCCCCTCCATCCACGCCGCCGGGCGCTTCTCCAGAAACGCCGTCATCCCCTCGCGCGACTCGCCCGTGCGGAAGCAGTCGGCGAAGGCGGATAGATCGTCGCAGTCGCGGCACGCCCGCTTCGCCAGCGCCACCGCCGACGGCGCTGAGCGCTCGAACGACTTGCAGAACGCGCCCACGCGCGTGTCGAGCTCTTCCGCGTGGTTCACGATCTCGTTGACCAGGCCGATCTCGTGGCCGGTCTCGGCGGAAATCGGCACGGCACTCAGAAACAGCCGCTTCGCCCGGGCCTGCCCGACGAGCCGCGACAGCCGGGCGATACCGCCCCAGCCGGGAATCAGGCCGAGCGACGCCTCCGGCAGCCCCAGCTTCGCCGTCTTGACCGCCACCCGGAAGTCGCAGGCGAGCGCGAGCTCGAGCCCGCCGCCTAGTGCGGCCCCGTTGATCGCCGCCACGGTGATGACCGGGAGCAGTTCAAGATCGTGAAACACGTCCTGGCCGAGCTGGCCATAGGCTTGGGCCTGCTCGGGCGAGAAGCCGGCCATCTCGCGGATGTCGGCCCCGGCGACGAAGACCTTGCCCTCCGCCCCGATGACCAGCACGCGCACCTTCGGGTCCTTCGCCACACGGGCGAACGTCGCCCCGAGGCTGTGCAGCACGTTGCTCGAGAGGACGTTGACTTCGCCGGGGGACGACAAGGTGACCCGCGCCAGCGGACCGTCGTACGACAGCGAGACTTCGGTCTTGCTCATGGTTCACCACGACTCAAACGCCGGCCCGGGACCCCACGGCTGCGTGCAGCAGCCTCATCCGTAGCGATAGAACCCCTCGCCACTCTTCTTCCCCAGCCGGCCGGCAAGGACCATCTTACGAAGCAGCGGACAGGGGCGGTAGCGATCCTCGCCCAGGTCGCGATGCAGCACCTCAAGAATAAACAGGCACACATCCAGCCCGATCAGGTCGGCCAACGCCAGCGGGCCCATCGGGTGGTTCATGCCGAGTTTCATGATGCCGTCGATCGACTCGGCATCGGCCACGCCGTCCTGCAGCGTAAACACCGCCTCGTTGATCATGGGCATCAGCACGCGGTTCGAGACGAACCCGGGATGATCGTTGCAGCGGATCGGCGTCTTTCCGACCTGCTCGGCCAGATTGCACGTCCGAGCGACGGTGTCGTCGTCGGTCTGAAGCCCGCGCACCACCTCGACCAGCTTCATCAGCGGGACGGGGTTGAAAAAGTGCATGCCGATGAATCGATTCGGCGCCTTCACCGCCGCGGCGAGCTGGGTGATGCTGATGCTGCTGGTGTTGCTGGCAAGAATGCCATCAGGCGTCAGGTATTCCTGCGCCTTGCGAAGCAGGTCGATCTTGACCTCGACCTTCTCCGTCGCGGCCTCGACGATCAGGCCGCAGCGGCCGACTTCGGTTATCGCGGCGACCGGCGTGAGCCGCTTCTTCGTCGCGGCGGCGTCGGCCGCGGCGATCTTGCCCTTCTCGACCCCCTTGTCGAGCATCCGCCCCACGTCGGTCACGGCCGCGTCGAGCGCTGCAGGGGCCACGTCGAAGAGCTTCGTGTCGAAGCCCGCCTGGGCGAAGACCTGAGCGATGCCCCGGCCCATCGTGCCGGCGCCGAGGACGGCGACGGGAAATGTGTTGGATGTCATGGGTACGGTCCCTTCAAAGATCGTCTGGCTTTCGTGATCGCAGCGCGGCCTACACCGCCCCATCCGCCAACTGCCGCGCGATCACGAGGCGCTGGATTTCGCTGGTGCCTTCGTAAATCTCCGTGATCTTCGCGTCCCGCAAAAAACGCTCGACCGGATAGTCCTCGCAGTAACCGTATCCGCCGAAGACCTGCACCGCGTGGTTGGCGGCCTTCGAGCACACTTCGCTGGCCATCAGCTTCGCCATCGCCCCGGCCGCGACATAGTCCCCGCCGGTGTCCTTCAGCCAGGCGGCGCGGTAGATCAGGTCGCGCGAAGCCTCGATGCCCACCGCCATGTCGGCGATCTTGTTCTGAATCGCCTGGAAGTTCCCGATGGGCTGATTGAACTGGACCCGCGTACGGGCGTACTTCGACGCCTCGTAGAGACAGGCCTCGGCGATGCCCAGCGCCTGGGCGGCGATGCCGATGCGGCCGCCGTTGAGCGTCGTCAGCGCGACCTTCATCCCGCGCCCCTGCTCGCCGAGCAGCGCATCCTTCGGGATCACGCAGTCCTCGAACACAAACTCGGCCGTCGAAGAGCACTTGATCCCGAGCTTCTTCTCAAGCTTGCCGATGCGCAGCCCGGGCCAGGGCTTGTCGACGATAAACGCCGAAAGGCGCCGCTTGGGCTCGTCCGGATTCGTGACGGCAATCAACACCATCACGCCCGCCTCGCCGCCGTTGGTCACGAAGATCTTTGTTCCGTTGATGTGCCAGCCGTCGCTCTTGAGCTCGGCCCGGCAGGTCGCCGCCCCCGCGTCCGAACCGCTGCCCGGTTCCGTCAGCGAGAGGCAGCCGATCAATTCGCCAGAGGCCAGCCGCGGCAGGTACTTCTGCTTCTGAGCGTCGCTGCCGAAGGTCATGATCGGATCGACGCACAGCGAATTGTGCGCGCTGAGAAACACACCGGTGCCCGCGCAGGCCTTCGACGTCTCCTCGACCACGATCGACGAGGCGACGCAGCCCATCCCCGCGCCGCCGTACTCGGTGGGAATCGTGATGCCCAAGAGCCCCAGCGCCGCGATCTGGTCGATCAGTTCGCGAGGCATCTTCGCGGACTTGTCGCGGTCGGCGGCGCCGGGCGCGACCTCCTTCATCGCGAACTCGCGCACCGACTGCTGGAGCATCAGGTGGTCGTCATCGAACCGGAAGTCCATGAATCTGGTCCCAAAAGGCAATCGATCTAGGGCTGTCAGCTGTCAGCCGCTCGCAACTTGCAACCTGCCACGCGCAACTACTCCTCCAGCCAATGCCTCGCGATGATCATCCGCTGGATCTGGCTCGAGCCCTCGCCGATCTCGCACAGCTTCGCATCGCGCATGTAGCGCTCGACCGGCACTTCCTTCGTGTAGCCGTTGCCGCCGTGAATCTGGATCGCATTGAGACACGCACGGGTGGCCATCTCGCTGGTGAAAAGCTTGGCGTAGGACGCTTCGAGGTTGCAGGCCTGGCCCGCGTCGGAAAGGATCGCCGCACGCCGCGTCAGCAGCCGGCCGGCATCGACCTCCAGCGCCATGTCCGCGAGCATGAACTGGATGCTCTGATGATCGAAGATGGGCTTGCCGAAGGCCGTCCGCTGGCGGGCGTAGCTGAGCGATTCCTCCATCGCCCCGCGAGCCAGCCCCACCGACATCGCCGAGATCGTGATCCGCCCGCGCTCCAGCACCTTCATCGCGTCGCGGAACCCCTTGTGCAACTCGCCGCAGAGCGCGTCCTTGGGAATGCGGCAGTCCTCAAACATCAGGGGCACCGTGTCAGACGCACGCATGCCCATCTTGTCTTCTTTCTTGCCGATCACGAGCCCCGGCGTGCCGCGCTCAACCAGGAACGCGCTGATGCCGTTCTTGCCCCCCTCCGGCTTGGTCCGGGCGGTGACGACGTAGACGCCGGCATAGTGGCCGTTGGTGATCCACTGCTTGGCGCCGTTGAGCACCCACTCATTCCCCTTCAGCTCGGCGGTCGTGGTCAGGGCGACGGCGTCGCTGCCGCAGCCCGGCTCCGACAGCGCCCACGCGCCGACGTATTCGCCCGCCGCAAGGGCCGTGAGGTATTTCTTCTTCTGGGCGTCATTTCCCGCGAGGATGATGTGAGCCGAGCACAGCGCGTTGTGCGCATCGAGCAGCAGCGCGGTCGCCCCGCAGTGGCGGGCGATCTCCTCCATGATGACCGTCGCCGCCAGGTCGCCCAAGCCGGAGCCGCCGTACTGCTCCGGGGTGAAGATCCCCAGGAACCCGATTTCGGCCAGCTCCTTGACGACCGAACGGGGGATGTCGGCGTCGCGGTCCCAGTCGCGGGCGTGGGGTGCGATCTTCTCGGCGGCGAAGCGACGGGCCACGTCGCGAAGGGCCATGTGGTCGTCGGACAACTGATAATCCATACACCAAGTCCTCTGGGATGCCGCGAAATCGTCCGGGCCGACGGGATGACCCTGGCGGGCGCCCCGGCCTCGCCCCACCCGGATAACCGGGCGCGCGCCGACCTCTTGCCCGCGGTGACGGCTCCGCAACCTGAATAGTAACGAGAACGGCCCCCGCGGTCACGGGCGCAGGCGCTGCCGAGGGGGAACGGGGAGGGGGCGTCCGGCGGGCAACCGGGGGCAGGTCCGCCTAATCGGAATTCCTGACCATCTCCCGCGCGATCAGCAGGCGCTGGATCTCGCTGGTGCCCTCGTAGATCGTGGTCACGCGGACGTCGCGGTAGAGCTGCTCGACGCGGCACTCGTGCACGACGCCGGAGCCGCCGTGGACCTGGACGGCCCGGTAGGCGATGCGGTTGGCCGCTTCGCTGGCGTAGAGCTTGGCCATCGACGCTGCCGACCGGTTCGGGTCGCCGTCGTCCACCACCGACGCCGCCCGCCAGATGAGGGCCCGGGCGGCCGCGAGTTCCATCGCGCTGTCGGCGACCATGTTGGCTACGGCCTGCAGCCGACCGATGGGCCGGTCGAACTGGCGGCGCTGCCGGGCGTACCGGCTCATCTCATCCACGCAGGCCTCCGCGATGCCCGAGGCCTGGGCGGCGATCCCGATCCGACCCTCGTTCAGCGTCGAGAGGAACACTTTGAGCCCCTCGCCCGCGCGCCCGATGACGTGCGACCGCGGAACCACCACCTCGTCGAGCCCGATGACCGCGGTCTCGCTGCCCCGGAGACCCATCTTGCCGTGGATTTTCGTCCGGTGAACGCCCGCCGATTCGCCGTCGATCAAGACGGCCAGGAGCTGCGCGTCGGCCGGGGCGTCCTTGACGCGAACCAACGTGAGGAACCACCGGGCGTGCATGCCGTTGGTGATCCACATCTTCTCGCCGCTGATGCGGAAGCCGTCACCTTCGCTGGCCGCCATCGTCTGCACGGCGCCTGCGTCGCTGCCGGCGTCCGCCTCGGACAGGGCGAAGGCCCCGAAACAGCCCGGCGTGCCCCACTCCGGCACGATGGCCTCGCGAATCGGCTGCGGGGCGAGGTTGCTGAGGATCTTCCCCACCATGTTGTGCACGGCCACGGTGACCGCGACCGACGGTGAGGCGTAGGACAGTTCGTGAAGAATCGAGGCGTAGGTGCGGTAGTTAAGGCCCAGCCCACCCAGCGATTCGGGCACGGCGAGGTTCATCAGCCCCATCTCGCAAAGCTGGGGCAGCACCTCGTAAACCGAGCGGCCGTCCTCGTCGCGATCCCACGCGCGGTCGAGCGGCAGGAGCTCGCTGACCGCGAAATCGTGCACCGCCTGGACGAGGGTGGCCTGTTCGTCGGTCAGCCGGACATCGGGACCGAATAGCGGCACCGCGCCTAACTCCTTGTACGATCAGGGTTTTCGGCGTGCGTCCCGGCGGACCCGGCGGCGAACCAGCCCGATCAGGTCCGCGCCCGCACGAGCCACCACTATAGACTCCCCGTGACCGCCGGGCAAATGACCCCTACGCCGGCGCGTCGTTTGGCCATTCATCAAGGGCATCTCCGCGCCTGCGCGATGTACATCCCCGCGGCGTGAAGTTATCCTCTGAGTCAGGTCGGGCGGGCCACACCCCGTCACATACCAGTCAGTCATCCGTTCGGGCGGCGGCCAGGTCGGGCATCGGCCCACGCCATCCCGATCGAACGCGTCCCCTTGCTGCGCCCGCCACGCGGGCGGTCGCGTTCTTGTCGCTCAGAATCGGTTCTTTCGCCGTCGCTTTGTTTTCGTGAGTACATCTATGCCCACCGAAAAGCCGGCCAGCGGAAAGGTATGTGCGCTTTGCGGCCAGGAGTGCGGTCTCGAACCGCGCCAGAAGGACGCGGAGGGCCGCTACTTCCATGTGCGTTGCCTCGAGAAGCGCCGCAAGACGCAGGCCGCGCCCGACGCGCCGCCTTCACCGCAGCGCGCGGGCGGTCGCGAAAGCGATCCGCTGCTGGACCTCGCCCGGTACGAGGCCGCCGCCACGCCGATCGAGGAGGACGCGGGCGCGTGTCCGGAGTGTCGCGCGACGATGCCGCTCGGCGCGGCCATCTGCACCGGGTGCGGTTTTAATCGCCGAACCGGGGTACGTCTGAGCCCGGGCTCACTCGCCGCGGCGCCGGAGGCACTCAAGCGCGGCGGCGGGTCCATGGCGGCCAAGGCCGCCAAGACGGGCACCGCGGGCGGGAGCGACCTCGACGTGGGGCGCTTGATTCTCGGCCTTTTTCTCAGCGTCATCGGCGCAGGCGTCGGCGTGGGGTTGTGGGCGGTCGTAGGCATCCTGACCGGCTACGAGGTCGGCCTGGTGGCCTGGGCGCTTGGCGGTCTCGCGGGCGGCGGCATGCTGCTGGGCTATGGCCGCAAGAGCATCGTCGGCGGCGTGAGCGCCGCGGTGGTTTCGCTGGGCGGCATTCTCTTCGTGAAGGCGATCATCGCGGTCGCCATCTTCGCCGTGAGCGCAGTCGCCGAAGACGTCGACACCCACCGTGCTGTGCTGGCCATGGAGAAGGTCGGCAAATGGGTTGAGGCCAACCCCGACGCCAGCCCTGCGGCCATGGAGCGCTACACCAACGAGGCTATTGCCGAGATGAACGCAATGCCCGAAGACGAGGTCCGCCTGCGCATGGCCGAGTCAATGGGCGTTTCGGCCGAGGAGTTCGACCAAGCCCGTGAGGAAGTGGGCACATGGTCTGCGTTCAGCGCGTGGGACGCGCTCTGGATTCTGCTCGCCCTGACCACCGCTTACGGCGTGGCCGCGCACCAGAAGTGACGTTGGCAGCGGCGTAGACCGCGCCCTACGAGTTCCACCCAGGCCGCGTTCCGGCGAGGAATCGCAGCCGCCGGAACAGGTGGTGCCGCCGGGCGACCAGCAACTGGATCCGGGTGAGCAACTCCTCATCCAGCCGGCCGGTGAACTTCAGTTCGAGGAGGTCTTCCTCCAGCTCAAACCAGCGGCGCGTACCGGCGAATTTGCGCTTGCGTTTCGGGTCGCGACCCTCCAGCAGCGTGCGGATCTCCTGCTCGATGTGGCGAAGCTCCGCGCCAATGCGCGAAGCCGAGGTTTCGTTGACCCAATCCGTTGCCTGTGCGGTGGCCGCGTCGCGCACGAGCGACCGGGTAAAATCGCCGGCGTCATCGTCGTCGCTGTGGCGCGACCGCCGCGGAGCCATGGCGGGCGTGGCCGACATCGCCGGCTCCGCCGCCAACGGCTCGTCTTCTGACGCGAGATCGAGCGGCGAGGACGACGAGTCCTCATCCTCCTCGATGACATGCTCAGGCGCCTCGTCCGCCTCTTCGTAGGCGAACGCTTCCTCGTGATCGGGCCGGTCGTCTTCGCTCATGAATCACCTGTTTCGCGGCTGCCTGCCTCGCCACGCGCCGGGGGGCGGCGCGAGATGTCCCTACTTCGCCGATTTCGCGGCCGAACCGTCCACCGCCACCTGCAACGCCCGCACGGCGTACGCCGTCACGAGGTGCGGATTGCCCTCGAACCAGCGGTCGGACACGTTGACCCAGCTCCCGTCGGGGTTCTGCCGGGCGACGAGCGCCGCGCAGAGATCATCCCGCCACCGGTGCGGCGTACCCTGCGCATCGACGATCACGTCCTCGCCCCACGCTGCCATGGCGCGGGCGAAGACGTGGTAATAGTAATACAGCCCCTGGGCCGATTGCGAGTCCGGCATGTTCGGATTGCTGTCCAGCCGGTAGTGCCGTCGGATCCAGTTCATCGCGGCCGTGACGCGCGGATCATCGCGCTTCAGGTTCGCGTACAGCAGGCTCTTGAACCCGGCGTAGGTCATCGAACCATAGCTGCGCAGCATCTCGCGACCGTCGACCGACTCGTGGCCCGCCTTCGACTCACCGTCGTTCGCAGGTGAGTAGACAAAGCCGCCGTCGCGACTGCCGTTCGCAAACGCCTGGTCGTTCGTCTCGTCGAGCATCTGGCAGCGCGATACGAACGCCAGCGCCTTGCGATACGCGGGATCGTCCGGCGACAGGCCGCTGTCGTGCAGAGCCTCGATCATCATCTGGGTGTTGGACAGGTCGGGCCGCTTGCCGTTGCCGTAGCCCTGCCCGCCGTACCAGGGGCTGGCGGGCTGGTGCTCCTCACCTTCGTCCCACTGGATCTTCCGCAGAAACGCCTGCGCCTGCACGATCGCCTCGCGGTGAGCGGGGTTCTTCTCCGCCGCCAGCGCCATCAGGGCGACGCTGGTGTGGTAGTTGAGGTGACCCTCGCCGGGGACGTAGATGCCGCCGTCGGGCTGGCGAGCCCGCAGCAGGTGCTCCACCCCGCGACGCACGGCGGGGTGTTCCGGACCGATGCCCGGCTGATGAGCCAGCACCGTGACCACGATGGCCGTAATCGCGGGGTGAGTGCTGCCATTCGCCTCCCAGCCGCCGTCGCTCCGCTGCGAGGAGAGCAGGTAGCGAATGCCCTTGTCGATCGCCTCGCGCGTGGCCGGTGAATCCGCCCGCACGTCGTTGAGCACGACCGGCGGCGCATCGCGTGCGGGCGCTTGCGCGAGGACCTCACGCGAATCGGCCATGGAGGCCAGCAGGATCAAGCCGGCGGCGAAGCGTGAGTGGTTGCGAAACATGGACAGGTCTCCAGCGGGCCCGGGAGGGCGCCAGGCGGATGCGCGGCGCTCCGGCGGAGTATACCGCGGGCGGCGGCAGGCTGCCCGACTGGCACCGCGGCACGTTACAGGTTCGTGCAGGTTCGCCGCACAGCCCCGATCAGATGCGGGGCCGTCGCTGCACCTCGCGGAGAAACTCCTCCGTGGCTTTGCTCTGGTCCGGTGGCGGCGGATACCGCCGGATGAGCTGGCGGCTGTAGCCCGCCATCATGAACAGCACAGCGCCTACCACCGCCAGCAACCCCGGGACGACCGCCGGCGCCCAAGAGCCTGAGCGCTGCACCAGCAGAATCGCCGTCGTCGCCTGGGCGGCGGTGAAGAACCCGGCGGCGATCATCCCGGCCCCGCCGCTGCGCGGGCGTTCGCCCTGCAGGCCTATGCCCGTGGCCGCCAGGCCCAGCCCGCCGATCAGCGTGAGGATCATGCCCAGGGTCACGATTGGCATGGCCGAGCCCGCCTGGCGCAGTTGGGAGACGAAGTCGCTGCCGCGCTCCGATTGTTCGATGGGGAAGACCGTGTCGCTCGAGGCCCACAAGCAGCACGACGCCAGGAAGAGCGTTGCCCCGACGGCCTGAAAGACGAAGCCGCAGCCGGAGGCGAACGCCCGCGGCGAAACAGGCTGGTCGTCCGAGGATCCTGGAGCGGCCGCGCGGTGTGCGGCGGCGGGTTGGATGGGTTCGCGCTGTTCGGTCATCACCCCGACCATTCAATCTCCATCGCCGCCGTCGCCCGCATCACCGGCGTCGCCTGCGTGGTCCGCGTCGTCGGCGACCTCACGCTTGCCGCGCCCTTGCGGACCGGATGAGACGCCCGCGCTCGTGCCGTCGGACGGCGCCGCGCGGTCGCCCGACTTGACGACGATGACCGCCTCCCCCGCGGCGACGTACGTATCACCAGGGCCGAGATCGCGCCGGACGCTGATCACCGCGTTCGCCCCGCGCTGCGCGGCGGCCTCGCGGAGGCGGCCGAGCGCCTCTTCCGCGCTGGGCGCGCCGGCGACGTGCAGGTGTTCGACGCGGCGCGTCACGATGAACCCCTTGATCGTCGGCCCGGTCGACAGGGCCACATGCGGCGCGCCCGCCGCGGGATCGCCGATGACCGAAACGACTGTCGCACTCTCTCGCCGGCGGGCGAGGTCGGGGCCGTAGATGGCCAGTTTCGCGTTCACCCGCGGGGGCCGCAGGCGACGCACGAAGCGCCAGGCCCGCCGCCCCAGACGCAGCAGCAGCACCAGCACCAGCGCCGCCAACCCGATCCGCACCCACGGATTCTCAAACCAGGACTCGGGAATCAGGCGGAACAGCCAATAGACGTCCTCCCTGGCGGAGTCCAGCGTTTCTTCCACTTCCTTGCTGATGTCTACCTGCATGCGCTGCCCCGCCCCTCGCTAGTCGATCGTGCCTGCTCGCAGTTCCGTGTCGCCCGCCCCGGAAACGACATTCCCCCCGTGATAGGTCGTCCCGCGCCAGGTGGTGGACGACGCGCCGACCGATTTCAGAAACGCCGACGCGAGGTAAGCCGACGCAACCGCCCCCCCGGCGGGGAACGTCAGCGACCACAGCAGCCCCACGCCGAATGGCCGGTAGACACGGACCATCGTCGCCTGCATGGTCAGGACGATCAGCGCCCAGCCCCACGCGAGCACGGTCATCGAAGGACCGCCGACTCCGGCCGCAGCCGCTGCCACGGCGGCCACCGCGCTGACCCACGCCCCCAGGACCCCGCCGATCAGCAGCGCGACGGTCAGCGCGATGCGCATGGGGGAGCCGAGGGCGCCGTAGAAAATCCGGCTCCAGCCGCGCCAACTGTCGCGCGGCGTCGGATACATGCGCGTCGTGTACAGATCCTCGCTGTCCACGGTGCGAAGCCGCAACCCGCGCTCCTTCGCCAGCCGGGCGAGGTGAATATCCTCGTTGACCTGCGTCCGCACGCTTTCGTGGCCGCCGAGCGCCTCGTAGGCCTCGCGCTTCAGCATCATGAACTGCCCGTTGGCATAGGCCGAGCGACGGTGGCGCTTATTGACCCTGTGCTGTGGAAACCACGCCAGCAGGATCGCGCCGCACACCGGTTGAATCATGCGCTCCCACGCTGTGGGCATCAGCAGCGTCGGGTTGATCGACAGGAAGTCGGCGCCTTCCGACAGTGCGTAGTCCATCGCCGCGGTCAGCGCGGCTGGATGCGTCAGGCGACAGTCGGCGTCGGTGAAACAGTAGTACGAGCCGGTCGCCTTCCGCAGCGCCTGGCGCACGGCGTTGTTCTTGCCGAACCAGCCCGCCGGCAGCTCGGTGACGCTCACGACCTGCACCCGGCCGTCCGACTCTGCAGCGAGTCGGGCGAGCAGGCGTGGCGTCGCGTCCACGCTGCGATCGTCTGCGACGATGATCTGAAGATCCGGGTAATCCTGCTGAAGCAGCGACCGCACGCAGCCTTCGATGTTCGTCTCTTCGTCCTTGGCTGCGACGACGACGGACAGCCGCGGCGCCTGCCGGCGCATCGAGCCCCCTGGCCGCAGGACCTTCCGCCGGCGCAGGGCATAGCTGATGGACCATCCGGCCACTGCCCAGCCCCCCGCCGCCAGCAGGGCATAGACTAGCCAGACCTGGTGCCATCCCGGCCAGGAAGCTGCAAGCATGAAGGGGCTCGTGGTTGACTCCGACTCGCCGACCGCGACGCGCGGGTGTTGAAGGATTATCACCGCAAGGCAAGATGGTGGCAACGCGAGCCCCGCACGTCCCGGGCCGCATCCGGTCCTACGACCGTTCGGAGCCGAATCCGCGTTTGTTTTTGAGTCCCAAGGCCCGCCCTGATCGCGGCCCGGCCCGCGAGGTGATGCCCCGGTGCAGCGTCTCGGCGTCAGCGTGTCGCCTGCTGTGCAGCCACTCCTGCGCCAGGTCGCAGGCCGGGCGCCGCTGCTGCCGGCGGCGCTGGGGTTGCTCTCTGGCATCGCGCTGGACCGACTGTTGGCGCCGACCGCGCTGATCCCGCTCGGCGTGCTCGCCGGCGCGGCGCTCGCCATGTCTGCCCCGATCATACGCGGCCGCCGCGACGCGATGCTTGCGATTCTCGCCCTCGCCGCCGGTGCGGGCGGCGCGCTGCTGCATCATCGCCAGATGCGCCACCTGCCGCCGGGCAACATTCTGCACTTCTGGACCGGCGACAGCACCACCGCCCGCGTCCGCGGCACAGTCGCCACACCACCGCGGCTCACGCCGCCGCCGAAACACCTCTTCGCCGACTTCGGCTACGGCACCTCGCGCACCAACTTCCTGCTGCGGCTCGACGCCGTCGACACGCCGAGCGGCTTTCACCCGGCGTCGGGAATGCTCCGGGTCACGATCGGCGAACCCCTCGACGATCTGGAGCAGGGCGAACGGATCGAAATGTTCGGCACGCTGCGGCGATTCCAGCCGCCGGTGAACCCGGGCGGGTTCGACTGGGCGCTGTACTACCGCCGACAGGGACTGCACGCGGCCTTCTCATGCCCGCACGCCGTCGGCGCGATCCGTCTCGCCCCGCCAAAGGCCGACACCTCGCGCGCGGTCGAAAGCGTGCGGCGCTGGGCGGCCGGGCTCCTCACGGACGACATCGCCGCCGCCAGCCCGGAAGAGGCAAGCCTGCTCGAGGCGATGATCATCGGTCATCGCTCGCAACTCGATCAGCGCCTCAACGATGTGTTTGTCCGCGCGGGCTGCATTCACTTCCTCGCGGTCAGCGGCGTCAACGTCGGGATCACGATGGGGCTGGCCGGGGCGATCGGGCGGCTGCTGGGTCTGCGCCGCCGGCCGCGCACATGGCTCATGCTCATCGCCGTCATCATGTACGCAATTATCGCCGAGGCCCGTCCGCCGATCCTCCGAGCCACCGTCATCGGCGTCATTTACTGCATCGCCCGGCTCACCGGCCGCGAGCGTGCGACGCTCAACTGGATCGCCGCAACCGTCATCGCCCTCGGCGTGATCGATCCGGCGATGATCTTTGACGCGGGTTACCAGCTCTCGACCGCGGCGGTGCTGGGGGTGATCTTCCTGGGCCCGGCGCTGGAGGGGGCACTCAAGGTGGTGCAGCGGCGGCTGGCCGGACGCTCGCCGCACGAGGTGGACCAGGACGACCAGCTTATCGCCGCCGTGCAGCGTGATCGCGCGCAACGCGCCTCGTGGACGGCGAAGGCCGCGTCGTCCGCGTATCGGGCGGCGCGGACTGCCGTCGTGCTCTCCCTCGCCGCATGGCTGGCAGCGGCGCCGGTCGGGCTGGTGCACTTCCAGCAGGTCCAGCCCTACGGCGCGGTCAACACGCTGCTGCTGATGCCGCTCGTGACGCTCGTGATGGCCGCGGGCATGGCGAAGTTTCTCATCGCCATGTTCTCGCCCTGGCTCGCGAGTTTTCTCACGCCGGTGCTGCGCGGTGCCGACGCAGCGCTCATCGCCATCGTCGAAGTACTGGCGGACGTGCCCGGTGCGTCGGTGAACCTGCCCGCGCCGCCGTGGTACAGCGTCGTCGCGTATTATGCGCTGCTGCTGGCGCTGATCTGGCGATACGGCCCCGCCTTCGCGGCAGTCGCCGAGAGCGAAGCCGACGCGGCCGCGCCGCGAACGCCTGCCGCGACGAGCCGCCCGCGCTTCATCGCCCCGCGCCTGCCGCGGCTGTCGCGCCGGGTGCTGCTCATCTGCGCTGGGATTACCGCGGCAGGAGCCATCGCCTGGCGCTATCCCGCGGCAAGCGAAGGCGAACTGCGCATCACATGCCTCGCAGTGGGACGCGGCTCGTCCACGCTGATCGAGCTGCCCGACGGCACGGCGATCGTCTACGACGCCGGCGCGTCGGGGCCTTACGACCCCGGCCGCGGCGTGTTCCTGCCCATGCTCCACGAGCGCGGCCTGCGACGCATCGACGCGATCTACGTCAGCCACCCGAACATGGACCACCTCAGCGGCATCCCCTCGCTCATCGCGATGGTGGACTGCGGCCCGGTGGTGCTCAACGACGAGTTCGTGGCCCTCGCCGAGCAGCGATCCCCCGCGCGCCGACTGCTCGACCACCTCGACGACGTCGGCCATCCGGTACGAATCGGCCCGCCCGCCGCACAGTGGGAACAGGGCGGAGCGACCTTCGAATGGCTCTGGCCGCCGCTGGACGATGAAGCCGGCGCGACCCCGACGGCCAGTCGCCCATCCGCCGTCGTGGAGAACGACGCTTCGACCGTCCTGCGCATCCGCTACGCCGGCAGGTCGATCCTGCTCACCGGCGACATCGACGTGGAGACGCAGGAGGCGCTGATCGACCGGGGAGACCTCCGCGCCGATGTACTCGTCCTGCCCCACCACGGCGCGGTCGTATCCAGCACCGCGAAGTTCGTCGCCGCCGTCGACGCGGACATTCTCATCCGATCGACGGGCGAGCGAATGGCAGGGACGGACGAAGCGCTGCTGCGCATCGCGGCCGACCGGTCACTCTACAGCACGGCCGACGCCGGGGCGGTGGAAGTCCGCCTCGGCGCGGCAGGCGTGAGTGTGCGGACGATGCGGTAGGCCGCAGCGGCACGCGCCTATTGCTTCAGCGGCTTCCACAGGCCGACGATCGTCCCCTCCGGATCCGTCAGCCAGGCGAACTGGCCCATCTGCGGAACGTCCGTGGGCGGGACCATCGTCTTGCCGCCCAGCGACTCCGCCTTTGTCAGGTAGGCCTGCAGGTCGTCCACCTGCACGTACACCAGCGTGTAGTTGTGCGGCTCGTGGCCGAGCGCCGAGATGTGCCCGAGGATGCCCCCCTGCGGGTCGCCCGTGATCATCGCCGTCGGGCCGTAGCTCTCGAATTTCCAGTCGAACAGCTTGCCATAGAACGCCTGCGCCTTCGCACTGTCGCGGCAGCCGATCTCGAAGTGAACAATAGGATTGCCCATCTGATGTACTCCTGTCGCGCGGTCCCTGAACACGGCGACCGCCACCGGCCACCGACAATCAACCTTCTTACGGCGACGCGGCCACGAGCCGGTCGCCGGGTGTCTCGTTGTCCTCTGCAACGCGAGGCGACGAGGCCAAGCCTGTGCACTCGCTGAACCGAGTGTTACGCGAAGTCCGCCTCTTCGAAGAGCGGCCGGATCTCCACCTCCGTGTCCTCCCCCGGCTGCGGGTTCGGGCAGCGCTTCACCCACTCGACCGCCTCGGCCAGGTCCTTCACCCGCCAGATCCAGTAGCCGGCGATCAGCTCCTTGCTCTCGGTGAACGGCCCGTCGATCACCGTCCGCCCGGCCCCCGATATCCGCACCCGGGCCCCCTTGGAACTCGGCGTCAGGCCGGCCCCGTCGAGCATCATCCCGGCCTTCACCAGCTCCTCGTTGAACTTGCCCATCTCAGCCAGAAGCTGCGGCGAGGGCATCACCCCCGCTTCCGACTTCTTCGACGCCCGTACGATCACCATCACACGCATTCCGCTTCCTTTCCAGTTCGTCCGGCTCCCGCCCCGCCGCCCCGCGGGCAGGCCTCACATCAGGATGTCGCCCGGCCGGCGGCCCGATCGACACCGGGGCACACTTTTTTGCACGCCATCACCGGGACCGCCCCACCATCCGCGGCACCGACCGGGCGATATAGTACCGCCATGCCTGAGCGACCGAGCATCGACCCCGAGGAACTGTGGCGCGCCCGAGAGGCGATCGTGCTCCTGCCGCATGACCCGCGCTGGCTTGCGGACGCTGCGGCGGAGTGCGCCCGCATCGTCGCGGCCTGCGGACCGGGCGTGCTGCGCGTCGAGCACATCGGCAGTACCGCCGTGCCCGGCCTGCTTGCCAAGCCCGTGCTCGACCTGATGCCGCTCGTAAAGCGATTCGAAGACGGGTTCGACTGCGTGTCCCAGATGCGGGCGCTGGGCTACTGGTTCGCCGGCGACTTCGGCATCCCCGGGCGGCACCTGTTCATCAAAGGTTCGCCCCGGACCCACCATGCCCACATGCTGGTCGATGGCTCAACCGAGGCCCGGCGGCACCTCGCCGTCCGCGACACCCTCCGCCAGAACCCCGCCGCCGCCGCCCGCTACGCAGCCCTCAAACAAGCCCTTGCCCCCCGCTTCGGCGACGACCGGGAGGGCTATGCGGAGGCGAAAGGGGCGTTCATGCGCGAGTTGTTCGCTCTGGCGGGGGTAGATTAGCGGGCGGGCGCATCGCTGGTCGGCCCGGAGGCCAGCCGGGCCGCCGTGCGGTGATCAGGACGCCTATTCGCCGCACAATGTGCGGCGAATAGGCTGGGTGGCCACCGTTCGCCGCTATCAAGGAAGGATAGGATCCCGCTGATTGACCGCGTGCGCGGGGTGTCTGCTCGCGGCGATTCAGTCGCGAACGCAGAGAGAAGACGGCAGGCGCGCGGGCGTTAACACGTCGCCCGATCTTCCCTCTCTCCGCTCACCTGCTCTATTCGCCGAAGGCGAATCGGGGCGACAGGATTCGAACCTGCGACCTCTTGACCCCCAGTCAAGCGCGCTAAACCAGACTGCGCCACGCCCCGAACTCGGGCCGCGGGGCCGGTGAGGGCCCGCGCGACCCGAAGCAAACCTGATCCTACCACGCCGAGCCCCGGCGGGAAACCGAGCCTCGCGGCGGCAGGAAAAGCGAACTACTTCGCGGCCCCGTCGGCCTTCGCACAGCAGGGCTTGCTGCAGCCCGCCGCACACTTCGACTGCGTGTCGCACTTGGGCTTGCAGCACTTGCCGCTGCAGCCCACGTTGGCCAGCATCAGGCCGCCCAGCGCCACGCTCAGGACCATCGTACGCGCAACAAGCTTGATCATGCTCTTCATCGAGTCGTTCTCCTCACCACGGCTCCAGGTTGGCGGGCCGCCCGGCCCAGCGCCGGACGGCTTCCGCGGCAGACAATCGGACCGGCCCGCGAGCCCGCGCCCCGCCAAACGCGGAGGCACGGCGGCGGCCGGGGGGTATCAGGTAGTCGCCAAGATGTTCAGAATATCGCCGTCGGCCACGACGTAGGCCTTGCCTTCCTTGCGTGCCTTGCCCGCGGCCTTGACCGCCTTCGCATCGCCCGCGGCGACCAGGTCGTCATACGCGATCGTCTCGGCCCGGACGAATCCGCGGGCCAGGTCGCTGTGGATCTTGCCCGCCGCCTCGACCGCCGTGCTGCCCTTGTGGATGGTCCACGCGCGACACTCGTCGGGTCCCATCGTCAAGAACGAGATATACCCGCCCGCGTCGTAGCACGTGCGGATCAGCCGGTCGCGGGCGACATCCTTGATGCCCAGGTCGGCCATGAACGCCGCCCGGTCGGCCGGGTCGAGCGAGGCGATCTCGGCTTCGATCTCGGCGCTCATCGAGAGCGAGGCCTTCAGGTGCGGCGAGGACAGCTCGATCTGCTCCCCCGCCTGCGATTCGGACACGTTGCGCACGCACACGATCGGCTTGAGCGTCACGAAGGCGAAGCTGGCCAGCAGGCGCTCGTCCTCCGGCGTGTGAACGGCCGACGAAAGCGGGGCGTTGTTCTCCAGCGCCTCGCGACAGCGCAGCAACACGGCCTGCTCGCGCTTCTCCTGATCGTGCGTCTTGGTGGGCTTTTTCAGCGACTTGTCGAGGCGCTCCAGTCGCGTGGTCACCTGGTCGAGATCGGCGAAGAGCAACTCCTCCCAGACTTCGTCCAGGTCCGCCGCGGCGCTCACCCGGTCCTTGTAGGCCGCGACGGAGGGGTTCTCGAAGTCGCGCACCACGATGGTCAGCAGGTCCATCTGGCGGATGGTGGGCATGAGGCGGCGCAGGTCGTCCTGACCCTTCGCGTCGGAAAGCGAGAAGCCGGGGATGTCGACGAACTCGATCGTCGCCTCGACGACCTTCTTCGGCTGAAAAAGCCCGGCCAGAAACGCCAGCCGCGGATCGGGGACCTTGACGATCGCCGGGCGCGGCTCGGGCATGGCGTGGGGATCGGGCTTCTGGCCGGTGACGGCCGCGAAGACGGTGGACTTGCCCGATTGTGGTAGACCGATCAGACCGACCTTCATGCGCGCTTCCCGGTGCCTGCCCCGCCGCCGACCAGACCGCTAGATCAGCGAATTGGTGATCCGCGCCACCTTGTAGGTGCCGCTGGCGCCTTTGTGCTCGAAATCCACCGTGTCGCCGACGCGAAGGCCGAGAATCTTCTGCATCAGCGGCGCCTTGTAGTTGAACACGCTCGCCGACATGGCCGCTTCCCACGGGCCGAGGATCGTCATCTCGTACTTCTCGCCGTCGGTGACGCGCTCGAACTCGACCAGCGTGCCGATGCTGACGTGGTCGGTCACGACCGACTCGGGCTGGAGCACCTGGGCCATTGCCATCTCGGCGTTCATCTGCGCCAGCCGGGCGCGGAGCAGGTCGCGCTCTTCCAGGGCGAACTTGTACTCGGAGTTCTCGCTGAGGTCGCCAAGCTGCGCGGCGGCGCCAATGGCGCGGGCGTTCTCGGCCATCTTCACGTTGACGTGGTGGTCGATCTCCTCCTGGCGGCGGACCATGCCGGCCGAGGTAACCCACAGTACGTCGTTCTGCTCCCACGGCTCGAGCTTGACCACCTCGCGAGGCACCGGGAACTTGGCCCGAAGCAGGCGGAGCAGATCGTCGTGCACCGTGCGGCCGAGGTTGTCGAGCCGCGAGAGCTGGGTGTGCAGTGTCGAGGCCAGTCCCTTCTCAATCGAGTTGAGCAGCTCGTTGAAGCGCTCGTAGCGGCGCGCCGAGAGCACCTGGCGGGCGCGCTGGCCGACGTGCTTGACCACTTCCTTGGGCAGGCGATCCGACAAGCGGGCTTCGGATAGCGCCGCGAGCACAGACTTCATCAGCGTCAGCAGCGGCACCTGGCCGATGTCCTTCTCGCGCTTCGGCCCGTCCCACAGCCAGATAAGCGCCTCGAAGTGTCGGACCGGCTCGGCAAGGATCGAATCGATGATCGGCTCGAACTCCTTGCGGCCGTAGCCGCCGCTGAGCAGCAGCTCCGCCGCCCGGTCGCAGGCGGACATCGGCAGCGTGGGCAGAAGCTCGGCCAGTCGGGGCATGGCGTCGGCCGGACGGGCCTCGGTCACGGCGGTGCACGCCAGCACCACGAGGCTGTCGTCACGCACCGCGGACACCAGCGCCGGGAGGTCGTCCGACTCGCGCACCATCCGCGCGGCGCCGGCGCCGGCATCGGCCACGCCGGCCAGTTCGCCGACCTTCCGCGCCGTCAGCCAGAACAACAGCGCGTCCGGGTATCGCTTGTGCTCATGCTTCTCCGCCTGGTGGCAGAGCTGCTGGTAGCACTCCGACAACGCGTCCTTCGACGGCTCGCTCCCGTAGAGCTTTGAATCGGTCATGTACTGCTGGACGATGGTGAGCTTCTCGACCGGATCAAAGGCCTTCTCGAAGGCTTCGACCATGCCGCTGTCGAGCGAGGCGGGGGCGTGCTCATAACGGATCGTCTGCGGGGCGCGGCCTTCGATGCGGAGGTTGGGCGATTTCTTGATCGCGGCGCGAGCGGCCGTCCAGAATTTCTTCCACTCGCCATCGGTCATCACTGACGGCACCAGCGCCGCCTCCAGCTTGTCGCTGGTGATGACGTCGTCGTTCAGCAGGCAAAGTTCGATGATGATGGACTCAGGATCGCTCCTCAGCCGCTCCATCAGGGCGTCGGGGGCGAAATGTCGCTGGACACGGAAGTCGTCTGCGGCGGCGGGAGCGAAACGGTCAGCCAGGAGCACCGCGCCGAGCGTGTCGCCCCCGTCCGGGGTGGTGATGGTGAATTCCCAACTGGGAATCTCGATGACGTCCACACGGGCCGCGCCGTCCTGGTCTCGCTCGACGAGGTAGTCGCCCTCCTTCAGCGCCAGGCAGACGTCGAGCGTGCGGATGGCGCGACGGACGGGGCGGCCACCCGCCAGCCCCGACTCGGCCAGCAGCTCATCGAACCCGTTGCGATCGCCGTAGATCTGGCGATAGAGCCCGGCGACCTGGGAGCGAAGCTCGTCGCTCTTTCCGATCGCCTGCAGGAAGCCGCCGGCCAGCCGGAGCACCTCGTGCTGCGAGTCGCGCTTTGAGACACTTTCGACGGCCGTCCAGGCGAGCACCTCGGCGAGCTGCACACGCCCGCCCTTGGCCAGCTCACCCAGCACTGCGCCGTAGTCCGCCAGCGCTGTGGAGGACGCCATCGGCGATTCGACCAGCCGCATCCATTCCTCTTCGACCGTGGTGGCGTTGCCACTGGCCGCCAGTTTGACGAGCGAATCAGGCTGCATGTCCGCTTTCGATAGAGAACCCCTGCCTCCGCCCCCGCGCGAGGGCGCAGTCGCGTAGTTTGTCAGGAATCAGGCCCTTTGTCGAGCGGCCCGGCCCGAAGGCCGTTGCCAGGGGCGACGCCCTGGCCGGGGGCGACCCGGGCCCGCCGTCCGGCGAAAGAAAAGAGCGTCGCCGGCGGAATAAGCCCGCCGGCGACGCCCGGATGTTTCAGCCTGTGACCGACGCGGCGGCAGCCGCCTACCGGTTCCGAGGAGCCAACGCCACAAGCGTGACGGGCCTCCGCACGAAGCCGCATGAACCGTCCTAGTCCACGCAGTCCTCGTAGGACGGTCGGCCCGTTCCGCCGCCGATCACCTTGGTGTCGACGAGCGGAGCCGGCATCGTGTCCTTCTGCCAGCCCGGACCACGCACGATGATGCACTGGTAGCGATCGTAGTCGCCCGCGGACCCGTCAATCCAGGACGGGTAGGAGCTCAGGCGCTCCGGACGATAGTGCTGGTAGTAGCCCTGCGCGTTGCGGTTGCCGTAGATCATAAGCTGGTATTCGGCGTGACCGTCAACGAACGCGCGGTTGAACTTCCAGTCGTCGCCGTGCCAGCCGCGAAGGTTTTTGCTGGGGCCCGGATCGACACCGCCGCCGGCCAAGCCGGGGATGGCCGTGCAGGCCTCCGTCCGTGTCGCCCAAGCCCAGCGGCCGATGTTCTCTTCATAGAAGATCGTGCGGGAAGGCGTCCAGACGCGGCTGAGCGGACGCAGGTACACGCCGTTGCTGGCGAGCCGCGCGGTCGTGCCGGTGGTGCCCACGAAGAAGATGTTGGCCGCGTAGCTGTTGCCGAACCAGTCGTACGAGGTGGCCTGACCGTTGTCGACCCAGTCCTGGCAGTGCGCGCCCTTCGGCGGGCCGTCATCGCCGGGATCGAGGAAGTCCTCAAGCCGCAGCGTCGTATCCTCACCCATGCCGCCGGTGTTGTTGCTGATGCGGTGGTTGGGGAAGCCGCCCTTGTAGAAGATCTCGTTCAGCGGGCGCTCGGCCGGGCCGAAGCCGCCGCGCGTGCCGTACTTGCTGCTGCCCACGCCGGAACCGAAGAAGTTCTCGCGGCCGATGCCCGACTTGCCGCCCCACTCGTATGCACCGACCCAGAACGGGTTGGTCACGCCGGACGCCGGAGGCGTCGGGCAGGAAGGCGGATTCTCGCACTGCAGGAACTGCTGCCAGTGAACCGGTACGCCGTAGCCCTGCGGGTCGCTCGCCTCGTAGACCGAACTGGCCTTGGCGATATTGCTCAGCTTCGACAGACAGCTCGACCGCTTGCTCGCACGCCGCGCCTTCTCCAGCGACGGCAGCAGGATCGAGATCAGCAGGGCGATAATCGCGATGACGACGAGGAGCTCGATCAGCGTGAATGCCGATCGCAACACAGACCGACGGCTCTTAATCATGGTGAATACTCTGAGAAAGTCCGATCAAACCGGGGACTGCGGGGACGGCACGCCGACCCCGTTGAGCGGCTGCCGCGGAAGACCCTGCTCTTCCGACCGGCGGCAGCCTCGCCCCCCGACGCCCGGGCAGACCCTACCCGGACCAAGGATTAAGAAATTGTACACGACGAGCAAGTGGCGGTCCAAGGCATTCCGGTCGATTTGTCTGATTTTGTCTGATTCCGTCCACACTTGACTTGCTGGCCAGGGTAGAGAGGCGATACTCCCCCTGCCAGTGCTGAAACCGGAGACCGACCATGCCCCGATCGCCGATCATGAACGCCCTGCGCCGGATCGCTCGCGCCGCAGGACGCCCGGAATCGCTCGCGGACACTAATCTGACCCCGCCGCCCGACAAACGGCGGATCGCGGTCGCCGATCGCCGGCGCTTCCTGCAGGTCGCGGCGGGCACCGTGCTGGCCGGGGCGGGCACGGGGTGTCTCTCGCCGGGCCGACAATCGCCGACACGCCGTGCGGCCGGGCTCCGCGTCGCGATCGTCGGCGGTGGGCTTTCAGGCCTCACCGCGGCGTGGCACCTCCAACGGGCGGGCCTCCGCCCCACCGTGTACGAAGGCTCCAGCCGCGCCGGTGGCCGGATCCACTCCGCCACGGGCGTCGTCGGGGAGGGACTGGTCACGGAACTGGGGGCCGAATTCATCGACTCCAACCACCGCGACGTTCGTGCGCTGGCCAGGGCCTTCGGCCTTGAGTTGATCGACACGCAGACGCGGACGGAGTCGAAGCTGATTCGCGAGGCCTACTGGTTCGGGGGGCGACACTACACCGAGCCGGAGATTGTCGCGAAGTTTCGCCCGCTGGCCCGCGACATGCGGCGCGACTTTGACGCCCTGGGCGACGTGATCGACTATCGCACCGACGGGGGCGCCGGCGAACTCGACAGAACATCGCTGGCCGATTACCTCGCACGGCTCGGGCCTGACCCGGTCATTCGCAGCCTGCTCGAAGTCGCCTACGTCTCGGAATACGGCCTCGATCCGCAGGAGCAGTCCGCCCTGAATCTGCTGCTGCTCATCGGACTCGACGCCCGCCATCGGTTCGACGTCTACGGCGACAGCGACGAGCGTTACAAGATCCGCGGAGGCAACGCCCGCCTGCCCGCAGCACTCGCCGAGGTCGTCGGGGACGCGCTCATCACCGACCGCCGCCTGCTGGCGATCGAGCGTCCGGTCGACGCGTATCGCCTCACCTTCGCGACCCCGACGGGCGGCGTCGCGGAAGTCAACGCCGACGTCGTGCTGCTGACCCTCCCGTTCACCACGCTCCGCGAGGTCGACGTGCGCGTTGACCTGCCTCCTGAGAAACGCCGGGCGATCAACGAACTTGGCTACGGCACCAACGCCAAGCTCTTCGCCGGGCTGAACTCGCGCCCTTGGCGCGAAGCGGGCTACGCCGGAACAGCGTACAGTGACGCACCGTTCCAGACCTGCTGGGATCACACGCGCGGACAGCCGGGCAGTGGCGGAGGTCTGACGATCTACCTCGGCGGTGCGGCCGGGGCAGCGGCCGGTGAGGGCTCGGCCGAGGCGCAGGTCCAACGTCACCTGCCGGCGATCGGCCGGGTGTTTCCCGGCACGGACGCGGCGTACCGCCGGCAGGCCGCGCGGTTCCACTGGCCGACACACCCGTGGACGCGCGGCTCCTATTCCTGCTACCGCCCGGGACAGTGGACGACGATCGCCGGGGCGGAGGGGGAGCCCGTCGACCGGCTTTTCTTTGCCGGCGAGCACACGAGCGTGGAGTTTCAGGGGTTCATGAACGGAGCGGCGGAAAGCGGCCGGCTCGCGGCGCGGGCCATTGCGAAGATCGCCGCCGATCGCGCGTGATGCCGCGGAAGCACGGCTACGCCGGCCCGATCGCGCGCTGGTAGAGTGCCGCGTCCCGCAGGTCGACGTCGCCGTCCCCGTCCACGTCCGCCGGTTCGCACGCGGGATCGGCCGCGATGCCGGGGCCCACCAGGCAGCCGATCAACATCGCCACATCGCCCGATCCGGCGCTGCCGTCCCCGTCCAGATCCGGATCGATCGCCAGCGCGAGGTGCGCCTCGAAGAAGGCGATGACAAACGGCGCCTCGCTCGGCGGCAGGCCGTGCCCGGCGCCGGACACGAGCCGCAGCGTCGAGGTCACCCCGGCGCTTGTCAGCGCCTGGTGCAGCATCTCGCTCTGTGACGGCGGCACGGTGCCGTCTGCCGTGCCGTGCGCAATGTGAAACGGTGGATCATCCGCGGTGACATGCAGCACCGCGCTGGCGGACAGCGCTCGCCACGCCGCGGCCGGATCGGGCGGACTCGCCAGCGTGTCGCAGACCTCGCCGAGACACCCGCCGATCAGCAGCGACTCGGGCGAATCGCACTCGTCATGCCACGTCCCCATCGTGCACAGGTCGCTGGGGCCGAAGTAGTCCGCCACCGCCTGAACGCAACTCGATTGCTCCAGGTTACCGCCGACGCTCCCTTCGTGACCGCTCGATCCGCAGGAAACGCCCACCAGCGCGGAGAGGTGCCCCCCTGCCGACGATCCCCACGTGCCGAAGCGCGCGGGATCGAGGCCGAACTCGGCCGCATGGGCGCGCAGCCAGCGAATCGCCCCCTTGCAGTCGTGGATCTGCGCGGGGTAGAGCGCATCCCCGCTGAGGCGGTAGTTGACGCTGGCCACGGCGAAGCCGGCGCTGCGCAGGGCGCTCAGATTGGTGCCGTTCATGGGGAACTTGCCGCCGCTTTGCCATCCCCCGCCGTGGATCCAGATGACCAGCGGCATGGGGCCACCATCGCTGTGGGGCAGGTACAGGTCGAGCCGCTGGCGTGCGTGAACGCCGTAGGCCAGGTCCGAATAGGTGGGGGCGACAGGCTGCGCCCGCAGCGCCGGCGCGAATGCCAGCCAGGCGCCCGCGAGTGTCGCCAGCGAGATACGGCAGGAACGAGTCATCAAAACCCCTCGCGACGCGGTCCGCGGTGCTTCGTCAACCCGCTGAACGTCGCTACGGCCGGATTGTTGCCACGTACGCCGCGGGAATCCTCGCGGGCCGGCGGGTAGGATGCCGCCGTGCAGGCAGGACCGAATCAAGGCGTGATCGACCTCGCCATCGTGGGCGCGGGAGCCGCGGGGCTCGCTAGCGCGATCTTCGCCGCGCGCCGAGCGCCGCAGGCGACAATCGTCGCGTTTGACGGCGCAACCCGGCTCGGGGCCAAGATCCTGGTCGCCGGCGGCGGCCGATGCAACGTGACCAACTCGCGTATCACACCCGAAGACTTCAACAGCGATACGCCCGCGCCTGTCCGTCGCGTCCTCCGCGCGTTCGATGGCCGTCAGGCCATCGCGTTTTTTGCGGAGCTCGGCGTCGCCCTGCATGAGGAGGAGTATGGCAAGCTCTTCCCCGACACCCAGCGTGCCCAGACCGTGCTCGACGCGCTCCTGGCGGAAGCGACGCGGCGCGGGGCGATCCTGCGACCCGGCCACCGGGTGCATGCCGTCAGCACGCTTGATGGCACAGACGCGGTGGGGCCGCGGTTCACGCTGGCCACCTCCGCCGGCGAGTTCGCCGCGCGATCCGTCGTGCTCGCCACGGGGGGCATGTCGCTGCCGAAGACCGGCAGCGACGGCGGCGGCTACGCCCTGGCCCGCGCCCTGGGCCACAGCCTGATCGAGCCCGTGCCCGCCCTGGCGCCGCTCGTGCTCGGGGGCGATTTCCACACGCCACTGTCGGGCATCGCTCACGAGGTCGAGCTCACCGTGCGAGCGGAGGGCCGCAAGCCCGTGGCCGTGCGCGGGCCGATGCTGTGGACGCACTTCGGCGTGTCGGGGCCGGCGGCGATGGACGTGTCACGGCACTGGCACCGCGCGACACAGACCGCGGCGAGGCCCGAGGGTGTCCGCGTCACCCTGAACTTCCTGCCCGGTGAGACTTTCGAATCGACCGAACGCGCCATGCTCGAGCACGCCGGGACGCATCCGCGGGCGACGGTGCAATCGATGCTCGCCGCGCTCCTGCCTGCGCGCGTCGCCGCCGCCCTGCTCGCTGCCGCCGGCGTCGACGCGGCGACGACGCTCGCCCACCTGCCTCGCGACGTGCGCCGCCGGCTGATTCACACGCTGCTGACCATGCCGCTGCCCGTGCTGCGCAGCCGCGGCTACAACTTCGCCGAGGCCACCGCGGGCGGCGTCCCGCTCGATGAGGTGGATCCCGCCACGATGCACTCGCGCTGCCGTGAGGGGCTTTTTCTCGTCGGAGAGGTGCTCGACGTGGACGGGCGGATCGGCGGGTTCAACTTCCAGTGGGCGTGGTCCAGCGCCTTCGTCGCCGCGTCGGGTTGGAAGCGGCTCGGCGGCGCGTGACTTGTCGCCGGCTCGGGGCGGCCGCTACACTGTGCCCAAGGAGAGCCCCGGCCATGGAAGCCACCCTCGAGACGTTTCCCAACCCCCACCCCGGGCGCCATTACCTCATCGAGCACGTGATGCACGAGTTCACCAGCGTCTGCCCGAAGACCGGGCAGCCCGACTTTGGCCGGATCCTCATCCGCTACATCGCGGACGCCGCCTGTATCGAGCTGCGCAGCCTCAAGCTGTATCTGCAGGCGTATCGCAACCGCGGGATCTTCTACGAAGACGTGACCAACGTGCTGCTCGACGAGCTCGTCGCCTGCTGCCGGCCGCGGTGGATGATGATCCGGACCCGGTGGACGGTTCGCGGCGGTATCCACAGCGTCATCACCGCCGAGCATGGCAACCGCCCCGACGGCCGCGCCTGACGGGCCGTGCTAGGCACCCTCCCACGCACGCAGCCTGGCAAGCACCTCCTCATTCGAGGGCAGAACCGGCGTCAGCGCGCGGATGCCCTCGAGGGTAAGCCAGCGTGCCTCGGCCACCTCGGCCGGGTTGGGCACGGGCGGCCCGTCGAGCGCCTCCAGCAGCCAGACCGCCAGCACATAGCCCGAGTCGCGCAGCCGGACGGCGCCCAACCGGTGAATCGGTCGGACCTGCAGGGCCAGTTCTTCCATCATTTCGCGGACGATCGCCACGCGCGAGTTTTCGCCACGCTCGACATGCCCGCCCGGGAAACACCAGCAGCCGCCGCGCCGCACCGCGGCCGCCCGGCGCACCACGAGGTACTCCCCGCCGCCGCGCGCGACGATGCCTATGACCCCGCGACGGCTGGCGTCGCGACGGCCTTGGTGGGGCAGCTCCGGATTCGTAGGGGCGGGGCTCCGGTCGGTCATGCCCCTGCCTCGCCCGGCGTATCGAGAATCGGATCGTGCGAGTCCTTACCCACGATCCGGAGCAGGTCCTCGGTGCGGGTCATGTCGTCGAACTTCAGCGAGATGGGCCAATCACGCTCACCCCGGCCGAGGCGCGGGGGCTTGTAGCGGTTCATGATGTCGTTGACGGCGAGGAACTCGCCCTCCCCCGCACAATAGAACAGGATTGTCTCCGTTTCCCCCTCGATGCGGTGGATGTAGCGCAGCCGGCCCGCGGCGCAGGTGCCCGTCCAGAGCGCGTTGTACTGCAGACCCAGTGGCTCGCGCTCGGCGACGTTCACGCGCAGCATCTCGACGGTCGTGTCATAGTCGGGCATGCACATCGAGGTCGTGAGCCCCGGCACGTCGCGATTGACAATGTCGATGCCGAGCAGGTAAGTGCACCACTGGCGGTAACCGAAGTCGAGCGCGGCGATGCGTTCGTCCACCGGCGCCCAGTCGTGCACACACGCGGCCTGGGGGTCGAGCACGTCGGTCAGGTGGGTCCGCTCCATCAGCTTGCGATCGTCGGTACGCCGGTAGAGCAATTCCGACCCGTCGCGCGACTGGTAGGTGCGGATCTGACGCCACTCGAACATCGCGCACCGCGGACAGACGAAGTGCTCCTGCGTGATGACCTCACTGGTCAGGGCCGAAAAGAGTCCACAGGTACCCGCGGCGCAGACCGCCGAGGCAGCCAGGCCATACATCAGCCAGCGCAGCCGTGACGGGCCGCGGCGGGCGGGCGGAGCGGGGTGTGGGTCAGCGGCGTGCATGAACCTCGATCGGACTGCCCCGCGGCAGGCTGCCCGGCGGCGGGCGGTCGCCGAATGGCGCGCCAGAAAGACAGCGGCGGCGCCGGATGATATCCGACGCCGCCGTGCATGTCGATCAACGCTTCGTGTCGAGGGAAGCCTACGGCTCGATGGCTTCGGCCAGCTCGACGCGGAAGTAGGTGTCAAACGCGTGCGAAGCGATGTGGGTCTTGATCGGAGCGTCCGGCAGCGTGTCCTTCTGCCAGCCGTCGCCGCGAACCACCGAGCAGCGGACCTTGTTCCAGTCCGATGGCAGCGGGCCCGGGGCATCGACCGGAAGGCTCGGGTAAGACGTCAGGCGCTCCCAACGGTAGTGGTAGTCCTGAAGCGTCACGCCGTCGATCGGCGACTGCCAGCGCTCGACGACAGTCTGGTACTCGGCATGGGCGTCCATGAAGCCGCGGGTGAAGGCCCACGTCTTGCCGTGCCAGCCCCGGATGCCCTTCGAACCGACGTTCAGACCGGGCGAGGTCGGGCACGGGTCAGGCGCCGCGGCCCACGCGAAGCGGCCGATGTTCTCTTCGTAGTAGATCGTGCGCGACGGGGTCACCACGCGCGACGCCGGACGCAGGTACGGCGAGTTGCTCATCACCGGCTGGGCGATGCGCATCGGGTTCGACTGCGGCGACCAGGCGACGAACGTCATGAAGATGTTCGCGGTGTAGCTGGTGCCGAAGTGGTCGTACGAGCTGTCCTTCTCGTTGATCCACGACAGCGAGTGCGAGTTCTGGGGCAGCGCGCCCGGGCCGTCGTCCGCCGGGCAGCGGAACTGCTCAAGCTCGAGCTTGGTGTCGAGCACCATGCCGTCGAGGTTGTTGCTGCGGAGGTAGTCCGTGAAACCGCCCTTGTAGATGTAGGTGTTCAGCGGACGGCTGGACGGGCCGAAGCCGGCCTTCGTGCCGTAGCGGCTGCGGTGCACCCCCGACGCGCCGGGGATGATGTGCGACTGCTTGATACCCACGCCGCTCTTGCCGCCCCACTCGTACGCACCGACCCAGAGGCGGGTCGTCGCGTTGTTGTAGGGCGCGGGGCAGCTCACGCCGGCCGGATGGCCGGGGGCCGCACCGCAGACGAACTTGTGGTGCACCGGGATGCTCTGATTGTCGTCGTCATCCGTGGCGTAGATGTGGCTGCTGGTCGAGATGCTCTTCAGGTTCGTCAGGCACACCGACCGCTTGGCCGCCTCGCGAGCACGCGACAAACCCGGGAGCAGGATGGAGATCAGGAGCGCAATGATGGCCATGACCACCAGCAGCTCGATCAGTGTGAACCCGCCCCGTCGCTCGATACCTCGTGAACGATGCATAGGATGTGTCCCCAACAAGTGTGCTCGCGCGCTTGAGCTACGGACAAAGTGACTGTTTGACGATGTCGCCCGAACTGCCCGAAGGTAGTTGACCTTCTGAATGGCAAAATTACCACGCCCGACAGGTAACGTCAATCAATCTTCGGACGTTTTCGCCTCACTTCTCTCTTGTGCGTTCGCACAAAGTAGGCTGGCTAGGCCCAGCCCCGGCGGATAATAGCGGCCGAAACTGCCGAAGTCCCGCAAACTACCGCCGGAAAGCGTCGACCTGACGGCGGCGACCGGCCTGCGCCGGCGCATGAAAAGACCGCCGCCCTGGGGAGGGCGGCGGTCGATTGGCTGCTCTGGATGGGCGGGGCCGCGGCGCGGGGTCAGGCCTTCTCAGGCTTGCCCGAGGAGGTCCCGGATACGCCGGCACCCGTGCCCACCGAGGGGCGGTCGGTGCCCGGCGACACCTCGGTCGCCTCAACGCTCACCGGCTTGTCGGGGTCCAGTGCGGGCTCGGTCGGCATCGGGTCGATGAGTACGGGATCGTCCACCATGGGCGGCTCCACCGGCATCGGCAGGTCGTCAATGATGACATCCTCGCGCTCGAACCGGACATCCACCTTGCTGCCGGCGACGTCGGCGAGATCCGCACCCTGAACGCCGAGATCGGTCACGGTGAAGATGGCCGAGCCGATGAACACGCCGCGCGTAAAGGACGGCCAGTAGCCGTAGTAGTACGCCTGGCTGTCGTCCGGCTCGGGGCGGGTGCTGAACCGCGCGACCTCGCCGAAGCCGTCGGCGGCGGAGACGGAGAACACCATCAGTCCGTCGAAGCTGTCTGCCGGATACTGCGGCGTGAAGATGTCGACCAGCCATTCATCGATCTCGCCCTCATCGGGCGGAGCCGCGCCGCCATCACCGGAGGAAGCGCCACCGTCGAGACCATCCAGCGCCGCGAGAATCTCGGTCAGCAGGTCGACGAGACCGCCGTCCGAGCCGTCGGCGGTCACATCGCCGTCGATGAGCCCGAGGGCCCGATCGATGTCCACATCGCCGAAGTCGTAGGGCGCCCAGGTGCCGTAGATCGACACTGGCAGCGCGACCATGCCCGCCTCGGCGAAGTAGGTGAAGGCCTTCGGATTCCACAGCGCCTCGGAGTAGGAACCGGTGTCCCCGCCGATGATCAGGTTGTGCGCCTGCACCGGGTTGGCGAAGTCGGTGACGTCGAAGATCGAGAGCTGAACGGCGGTCTGCCAGTTGTTGCCCTCAGGATCGACATACTGCCCGACGGTGAGCAGGTGGTTCTCGCCGAGTGGCGTAATGAAGGTCGAGAAACCGGGAACCTTGAGCTCCCCGACGATCCGCGGATTCGTCGGATCGGCCAGGTCGAGCGTAAAGAGCGGGTCGATCTGCTCGAAGGTGACGACAAAGCCCTTGTCGCCGATGAACCGCGCCGACTGGACGCTCTCGCCCGCGGCGATGCCCTCGATGCGGCCGACAACTTCGAGCTCATCCGCGCTCACGCCGAGCACGTAGACGGCGTTGACCGATTCGGTGCGGGTCGGGCCGAAGACCGAGTTGAACCCCGTCGTGGTCGCCACGCGGAGGAAGCCGTTGTGCTCGCCCATCGAGTACTGGTTGAGGACGCGCCCCGGAACGAAGCCCGAAGCCACAGGCGCCACCCCACGACCGCGGTAGGCAAGCTTGAAGATGGTCGTCGTTTCGCGCTCCGACCCGAAGGGATCGAAGCTGCCGTTGGTGAGGTACAGGGCCTGATCCGAGGCGTACACCAGGCTGGGCTGGGCGACGATGCCCACGGCCGACATGGCGGCGTCGGCATCCACGTCGACGCTGACGACCGTAACCATACCGAAGCCGTCCTCATCCGCCGGACGGTAGACGCTGTCCCACGACAGCAGGTCGCCCGAGATTTCGGAGCCGTCTGCGCGACGCTGCGTGAAGTCCGGCAGCAGGTCGGCCGGGCGCACGGCGGCCATTGAATTCTCCGGCCGGCCGAGCATCGGCATCACGTCGTAGTAGTAGTTCGGGTAGTTGGCGAGCACCAGGTGGAGAACGCCGTCGACCATCCGGCTGGCCGATACGGTCCCCTCGACGCTGGTCGTCGACTCGATCACAGGGTTGGCGCGGTCGGCCGCGTCAATCACCGTGATCACCGTGCGCGGGCGTGTGTACACCCAGGGCCCGTGAGGCAGGATGTCGAAGCCCGGCTCGATGGCGATCGAGACGCCCGCCGAGCCGCCGCCATCGCTGGCGATCTCGCGCTCGACCTTGACCTCGCCGTCGATCTCGACATCGACGCCTACCTCGTCCTCAGCATACCAGTAGCCGCCGTACTCCGACGTGATCGCGACGAGCCGATCGCCGTCGAGATACAGGTCCAGCCCGTAGCCGGTCAGGTCGAGATGGCTGAGCTCGCTGAGCGAGGCCAGCGGCGACGCCTGCACGATGTGCAGCCGGGTGCCGTCGATGACGTAAAGGTGCTCACCATCGGTCTTGACCACGTCGGCCTCGTCCACGCCCTCTTCCTGGATCGTGGTGCCCGAGTGGTTCGCGTCGCCGTCTTCCGCGGCGCCGACCGCGGAGCCATCGAATGACGGCGCGGCGGGGGCTGCGTCGCCCCGATCGGGGCCGCCGGAAACGGCGTCCTCCGACTGCGCGGCGCCTGCGTCAATCGTCAGGATCCGATCGTTCTGCGCCATGACCTGGCGCCCGAAGTACGTTGTGAATTCGCTCTCCGACTCGAACTGCTTGAGAGCGGCACTGCCCGTGACGGGCCGATCCGCGGGGGGATCGCCATCGGGGGGAACGACGTTCGATTGGCACCCGACGATCCACGCCGCAACGAACCCGCAGCCGATTAGGCGACGCATTGCGTGTCTCTCCACGAAACCTGCTGTCCATCCATGCGCAGGGTTGACCGCAACCCTCTATCTACACTGTGCGGTCGGCGAAGTGGCCAGTCAAGGAAAGCGGAAGTCACCGCCATCGACGATTCTGACGAGAAAACGCTGTTCATGCTCAGCGGAGAGCTACGACAGGCACCTGCACTTTAAGTGCTTTCGCAATCCGGCTCGCCGCGGGGCCGGCGCGCGGTTTTGAGACGTGGTCGGCGGGGATGAGCGGGGTCCGGTCAGGGCGCGCCGAGCGGGACGTTCCACGGCGCGGCGTTCAGCGCGCCGCTCGCCTGTGTGGCCGGGTTGCCCACCCAGCGGAAGGCCTCGCTCAGGACCGGGCCTGGATCGGGCACGACGTTGCCGACGTTACCGCCGCCGGTCACGCCGAGGGCCTTGAGCAGTTCTTCGTTGCGGATCAGGCTGATGGCGACGTAGTGACGCTCGTCCTCGCCGAGGTTGGCGGCGCCGAGCCGCTCGGCGTGGGAGCGGAGAAACACGGCCAGACGACCGGCCAGTTCGCTGCGCTGCGCCGCGTTCATCGCCGACGCGATGGGCTGCCGCGCGAGGTACTCGAAGGCCGAGATCTCGCCGAGGTCCACGCGCTGCACCCCTGCCCGGCGACGCTCGATCCGGGCGTCGAAGATCGCGAGAAACGTGGCGAACGTCTCCGCATCCATAGTCGGGAACGAGATCGCCCCGTACATGTGCTGGAGGATGAAGCCGTTGGTCTCCTCGACCCCGGCCTTGCGGACGGCGGCGAGGACGTCGGCCTTCAGCTTCGCATCGGCGGCGGTCGTGCCCACGTTGGCAGCGAGCGTGCGGGCGGCGACGTAGCGGATGGACTGTGGCGCCGCGGCGAGGCCCGCGATGAAGCCGGGAATCGCCTGCGGCCGGCCGAACTCGGACATCGCCTGGAGCAGGGCGAAACCGGCCATGCCGTCCACTTCCGGGGTCTTGAACTTCTCGGTGGCGATGCGCGATCCCTGCTCTGCGATCGCTTCAAGGAAGGCGAGCGAACTCTCGCGATTCAGCCGTTCCTTTTCGACTGCGGTCAAGAACCCGGTTACCGCGTCCGACTTCTGCTCGGCGGGGGCGCTCTCCACCCTGCGGAGCTGCTCCCCGAGCCACGTGCCGATCTGGGCCTTCTGATCAGCCGTCAGCGTGTTTGAGCTGCGGATCTGGTCGAGCTGGGCTTGCGCAACGAGGGGGGACAGCAGGAAGCACAGGCAGAGAATCAGGCGGCGTGTCCCAGTCTGCATTCAACTACTCCGTCCGGGCGGGCACGCGCCGGCAAGACAGTCGGCCCGTCGGCACGACTCGGCCGGGACCACATCGCGGAAGGCGCAGGCGGCCGGGTCGGGACCGATCCGGCGCGGAGGCTGGAGCCCCCGGTCGACCGTCCATCGAAACCCCGCCGTGCCGCGGAAACGTAACGAATCATCCCGACCGGTGTCAAGGACGGGCGGCGGACCGGCGGGCCCAGGTCGGCCCCGGCGCCGTGTACGTCGCGGTGCGGCTCATCGCCGGTCGATCATAGGCTCGCCGAAGCACCGTCGCGCCGCATTTGAGCGGGCCCGCGGATCATCCCCTCCCACCCCGGTGAGCACGAAGGCCCGATCCGCGTTATGATGCGCCCCGGCATCCCCTCCACGGCGGCGGGGCCGGAGGCACGGGCCGTCCGCGATGAGCAAGCCAGACAACATCCCCGCACCCGCTGTCCGCCGCCTCAGCTTCTACCTGCGCCAACTTGAGGCCTACCAGGCCCGCGATCGGGCGACGATCTCGAGCCGCGAACTGGGCGAGGAACTCGGCCTCTCTGACGCGCAGGTGCGCAAAGATCTGGCCTACTTCGGCCAGTTCGGTCACCCCGGCATCGGCTATCGCGTGCCCGAGTTGATCCAGCGCGTCCGCAGGATCCTCGGCACGGACAAGAAATCCAACGTCATCCTCGTCGGCGTCGGCAACCTCGGCCGCGCGCTCATCTCCTACCGCGGGTTCGGCAAGCAGGGTTTCGAGATCGTGGCGGTCTTCGACAAGGATGGCCGAGTCGTGGGCAAAGAGCTCGCCGGCTACCCGGTCCAGCCGATGTCAAAGCTGAGCGAACAGGTCCGCACACACGGCGTCCGGCTGGCGGTTCTCACCGTGCCGGCGTCCGCTGCGCAGGAAGTGGCCGACGCGCTGGTCGCGGCTGGGATCCGCGGCATTCTCAATTTTGCCCCGACGGCCCTCAAGGTCGACCCGAAGGTGCGTGTGACCTCCGTCGATCTCGCCGTACATATGGAACAACTCTCGTTCATGCTCTCGGCAGCGATCGGCTGAGCCGAGCCTCCGCTACGACCCGAGCCAGGCCCACAGCGAAAGCACAAACCAGCCCGTCGTTCCGTACAGCAGCGCCTGCGAGAGCGGCGTCCTCAACGTCAGCGGGCGTTCGGGCTGGGGTTCATGCGGTCCGCGCTCAAACCCCCAGCGAATGTTCTCTACGTATCGCTGCCACATGCGCGCCACCGCCAGAGCCGCGAGGAACCGCGTCAGCCCCGGAAATGCCAGCATGGTGCCTGAGCCAGCGATGCAAAGCAGCAGGAAAACAGGGCGAAACATGAGCAGCCAGGAGCGACGCGGGTCGTCCGGGTCCATGATGCCGAATCGGCTCAGGGCGTACTGCAGGTGCAGGCCGTGGCCAACCACCAGGAGCGAAAGAACCGTGCCGTGCCCCCAGAGGGCCGTCGACAGGTCACCCGGCAGCAGCAGCGCCGCGATGAGCACGGCGAAGTCGATCATTTCGCTGTCATTGAGCAGCCGGAGCTCGATCGCCTCCCGGTACAGCGAAGTGATCGCTTCGTGGTCGTACGAGAAACCGCACTCCGGACACCGCCCTTCGCGCGAGGCGCGAAGGTCGTAGCCGCATTCGGGGCAGGGCACGCCAGGGAGCACCCCCACAGCCTACCGCGGCGAGCGGCCGGTAGCCCATGATAAACCGGGTCCCTGATTCTCGGGCCGCAGCCCCCCTGATCGCCATTGTGGCAGCCCCCTGCGTTCGATACGATGAAATCGGCGGCGGCGAACCGTCGCCGTCCGCGGCCTCCGTCCGTCCCGCGGAGCCCCTTTCGCATGCGAATCCGGACTGACTGGCCCGCCATGGTCACCCGCAGGACACCTCGAAAGCCCCCCGCAACCGGCAAGGAGTCGGTGCACGACGCCGTGGCGAAGGTGCTGGCCACGCTGCGGCCCATGATCCAAGCCGACGGCGGCGACGTGGAGCTGGTGGACGTCACCGAGGACGGCGTCGTCAAAGTCCGCCTGAAGGGGGCCTGCATCGGCTGCCCCTCCTCGACGATGACGCTGTCGATGGGCATCGAGCGAAACATGCGGGATGCGATTCCCGAGGTGTCGCGCGTGGAACTGGTGTAGGGCCGCTCGACCAGCCGATAGACGAACTTTGGCGGATCCCCTCCACCCCCGAGGATCAGAGGATTGCAGCGTGATTGAGGGCATTCAGATCTCCGGCTTCAAGAGCCTTCGAAACGTCGACCTGAAGCTAGGGCGGTTCAATCTGCTGATTGGCGCGAATGCGAGCGGCAAGTCGAATTTCCTGGAGGCGCTGATCGCCCTGCAGCGCATTGGCCTGGGTGCCACCGTTCCGGAGGCACTGAACGGGAAGCCCAGCAGCGCGGCCGGGGACGGCTGGGAGCCGATTCGCGGCGGCAGCGCCAAAGCAGGGTTCCGCTCGAAAGGCGGGAACGGCGGCGTGTCCACCGAGCCTATCGATTTCGACGTCGCAGTGGTGGCGGACACAGAGCGAGCGGTGTATCGAGCTCAAGTCTACGCCGATGTCGAAAAGCTAGGCGGAGAACAGGTAGTCGGTGAAAACGGACCGCTGCTTTCCGGCAACCTGCCGCTGATGCCCTACTCCGTTCACGCCATGCTTGCGAAATTGACATCAGGAAAAACCCCAATCCCGGGTGCAGTCGACGGGAGCACGCCCGGGCTCGATTCCCTGCGAACGCTGGAGCCCTATTTGAGCCTCGCCATACAAGCCCTCACCAGCCAGCAACACTTCGACCCCGATCCGTCGGTGCTGCGCAGGTACGGCCTGCCCGGCCCCGTGAAGCAAATGGGCGAGCACGGCGAGAACTTTGCATCGATCGTCAGGGACATCATGGATGAGCCCGGCGGCGAAGGCCGTGCCGCGGCGTTTCAGGGGTGGCTACGTGCCCTCTCCCCGGCCGAGGTGGAAGAAGTCAAAGTTCTCGATGGCGCCGACGGCGAGCCGATGTTTGCCCTTCGCGAGGGCACGACCAATCACACGGCGGCCGTTTTGTCCGACGGCACGCTCCGATTCGCCGCACTGGTGGCAGCCTTCTTTCAACCGGAAATGCCGCAACTGATCACGATCGAAGAAATCGAGAAGGGCCTGCATCCGAGCAGGTTGCGGCTGCTGCTTGAACTGCTCAAGAACAACGCCGACCGGGCGCAGGTCATCGCTACAACGCATTCGCCGTTGGTACTGGCCTGGCTCGATGAGACCGACTTGGAGACAACGTTTCTATTTCGCCGCGATGAACAAACCGGAGAGTCGCTCGTCACGCCGGTCAGTGAGATCCCACGTCTCGTGGAGATCATTCAGAAGCGGTCACTCGGCGAGCTCTTTGCCGAAGGCTGGCTGGAGAGTGCGCTTTGAGTTTCCGCGTGGTCGTCACCCCTGAGGACGCCAGGGACAACGGCTACATCCTCAAGCCGCTGGTCGAGCGCATGCTCGCGGAGTGCGGTCGGCCGAACGCGCGGGTCGAAGTCCTCAACACGCCAAGAGCCCGGGGATACAACCAGGCGAAAACGTTTCTTGCCGACCACGTCTTCGACTCCTACCGCCAGCACGACTTGATCCTGTTCCTTCCCGACGCCGACGGCAAGGACCGCAGCGAAGAGTTCAGACGGCTCGAACAAATCGCGGGCACCAAAGGTGCGCGGTTGTTGTGCTGCGCCGGCATTCAGGAAATCGAGGTGTGGCTTCTCGCCGGCCACATCGCGAAGCTGAGCGCATCGTGGGATCAGGTCCGCGCGAACCTGCAGGTCAAGGAGACCATCTTCCGGCCCTTCCTCGCTCAGCACGGCAATCGCATGGCTCCGGGCGAGGGCCGCGCAGAACTCATGAAGGAAACGCTCCAGAATTACAACGGCCTGCTCGGAAAGTGCCCGGAATTGAACGCGCTACAGGAACGAGTCAAGCAGGCGCTGGCCGGGAGCCAGTAGCCACCCCATCGAGCTTCCCCTCGCTGTCGCGACGCAGCGGCGCGGCCCAGCGGGTGCTTGACGCCCCCCGCCTCTTGCCCGATCCTCTCCCCATCATGCGATATCTTCGCCAAACCACCGCCGCCGGCCTGAGCCTTGCCGCGCTCGTGGGGCTCTGCGCGGGGGCCGGCGTCTTCGCCTTCGACTACGCCGAGGGCACGTCGTACCTCTCCAACGACCCCACCGCCTGCGTCAACTGCCACATCATGCGCGACCAGTACGACGGCTGGCTGAAAGGCGGCCACCACACGGCCGCCACCTGCAACGACTGCCACACGCCGGTCGATTTCTTCGGGAAGTACTGGACCAAGGTCGAACACGGCTTCCGCCACTCGAAGGGCTTCACGTTTCAGGACTTCCACGAACCCATCGCCATGAAGGACAGCAGCCGCCGCGTCGTTGAGGCCAACTGTGTCCGATGCCACGGCGGTTTCGTCGCCGACATCACCGCCTGCCGCGAGCCCGGCGATTCGTCCTGCATCACCTGTCACCGCGGCGCGGGGCACGGGGCCAGGCACTGACCGCCGGCCCGAAACCCGGCCCGCCGCCGCGGCGAAGGGCCGCCGGAAAGGAAACGAAATCCATGACCGCACCGACACCCCCCGCCCCGGCCCGCGCATCACGTGTCGCCTACTTCGCCGTCTTCGCCACGGCTGCGGTGGCAACGTTCCTCGTGATGATGCTTATCCAGAACATCGCCCAGCGCAAGGAGGAGGCGCGCGAAACGGTGTTCCGCGTGGTGGACATCGACGAGGACACCATCGACCCGGCCGAGTGGGGCAAGAATTATCCCCGCCAGTACGACTCCTATCGTCGCACCGTCGACACCGAGCGCACCCGCCACGGCGGCAGCGACGCCTTCCAGAAGCTCGACGCCGAGCCGCGCTGGCGGACGCTGTTCGCGGGCTACGCCTTCGGCGTGGACTATCGCGAGGAACGCGGACACGCGTACATGCTCTCCGACCAGGACGAAACCGAGCGCGTGCGCGACTTCAAGCAGCCGGGAGCGTGCCTGCACTGTCACTCGTCGATCATTCCGGCGTACCACGCCGCGGGGGTCAACGCCGGCGTCGCCGATGACGACGCCCACCGTCAGGAAGCCATCATGCGGGGCTTCGCGATCCTCTGTGCGATGCCCTACGGCGACGCCCGCAAGCTCGTGGATCACCCGATCTCCTGCATCGACTGTCACGATCCGGCGACGATGCAGCTTCGCGTCACCCGGCCGGGGTTCCTCAACGGCGTGAAGGAACTGGCCCGCACAGACCAGGCCCTTCCCCACCTGCCCAGCATCGAACGCTGGCGGAAGGAAGGTCGCGTCGGCGACTACGACCCCAACACCATGGCCACGCGACAGGAAATGCGCAGCCTCGTCTGTGGCCAGTGCCACGTCGAGTATTACTTCAAGGGCAAGGAGGAGAAGCTGCTCACCTATCCCTGGCACAACGGCCTCAAGGTCGAGCAGATCGAGGCGTACTACAACGACGTCGGCCACGTCGACTGGAAGCACGAATTCAGCGGCTCGCCGATGCTCAAGGCCCAGCACCCCGAATTCGAAACGTGGAGCCAGGGCATCCACGCCCGCAGCGGCGTGGCCTGCGCCGACTGTCACATGCCGTACAAGCGCGAGGGGGCCATCAAGGTCAGCGACCACCACGTCCGCAGCCCCCTGCTGCACATCGCCCGGTCGTGCCAGGTGTGCCACCCGTATCCCGAGTCGGAACTGCTCGCCCGGGCCGAGGCGATTCAGGATCGCACCCGCGACCTGATGAACCGGGCCGAAATCGCGACGGTGGACCTGGTGACGGCCATCGCCAAAGCGGCCGGCGACGGAGCCACCGACGAGGCCCTCAAGCAAGCCCGCGACCTGCACCGCGCCGCCCAGTGGCGGCTGGACTTCGTGGCGGCGGAGAACTCGATGGGCTTCCACGCCCCGCAGGAGACAGCGCGGATTCTGGGCGAAGCGATCGACTTCGCCCGGCAGGGGGAGTTGGCGGTGATGAAGGTGGCGGAGCGCCAGTAGGAAGGCTGGGGCAGCTGTCAGCTGTCGGCTATCAGCTGTCAGCCAGGATGAGTAATAGTGCGAGCGTGTGCCGCCGACCAGGGCCACGGACCGCGCGCGGTGAACGGAGCGGCGACCGGCTCGCCCCGCCGGACCGAGGGTCGCACTCCATGTTCCTGCGCGTACGAACCTACCGCCGTCAGCTCGCGGGCGATCGACACACGGCTCGCGCCGGCATTGAGGCTGCGCTCGCGACATACAGCGATGTTGTGGTGACGCGCAAGCACTCGCCTCGCGAGCTCCGGTACTTCTGTATCGATTCTTCCTGGTTAACTGCACGTTGCCGGCCCGGGCGGGGCAGACCGTTGGTAGAAGCTCGCGTGTCTGTTGTCCAGCATCAGGACGGTTCGATGGCGCTAGTTTCGCTGCACGTTGAATTCGTGATGGTGATCATGATCATCCTCGGCTCAGTCGTCCTGCCCTGCCTTGCGGTGATGATCGCACGTGAAGCGCTGCGGCCCTCGGCAAGCCTCCTGACTACGCTGGGCCACGGGGTTTTCGCCTGCGGCGTCCTCGCATCGATGACCATGTTGCTCCGCAAACTTCTGGGCATGGTCCGGCGAGAGTGCCGGGTGCTCCATTGCATGGCCGAGCGCATCCTATGACCCCGGAGTAACCTCTCTCGATTTCGAAGGGAAACAGCTCAGCCTGCGGCGTAAGACTCGTCCCCTTTTGCGAGCTTTGCGCCTTTGCGTGAGAATGTCTTGCGCGAGACGCGACCGTTTGCATGCTCACGCTGAGTACAGCGAGTGCATGCCACCGACGATGAGACCATGGCACGCGCGGCACAAATCTCTCTGCGCCGCTGCGTGCGGATCGCCACCCTTTGCGAGCAATGCGCCTTCGCGTGAGCCCATTCTTCGCGAGCAGTTGCCGCTCGCATGCTCACGCCCGGTACGGCGGGAACAGGCCACCAGCCGCCCGAGATCGATCCTGCCTTCGTCGTGTGCCTCCGCTGGGTTATGCTGAAGGCACAGAGCTTCATCTGGATTCGCAAGCGCGTCCAACGGTGCCTTCCCTGGAATAGACCATGATCTGCGTTTTCGCCTCCGCGACAGCCCCCCTGTTCGGGATCGGCTATGCACTGGATGCGCTGACGCGGTACTCGGTTCACCTGACGGCCGCGGCGGTCGGCGCATCGGCGGCGCTGATTGCGGCCGGCGTGGGCTGGCAGCATCCGACCACCTTCGACGTGGGGCTCATCGCCTACGGCACGACGCCGGCACTGCTCTTCGGTGCCCTCTGGCGACGTGCCTGGCGAAGGCCGATCGGCCTGCCGGACGATGAGCCGCTGGCTCCGATCGCGCTGCGGCGAGCGCTGGTATTGCTCTTCGTTGCTTTCGGTTTGACGGCGAGCGTGCTGGGATTGCCGCGGATTGCGCAGCCCCAGCCACTGCCGCCCAATCCGCCCTTGGATCCAGAATTGGCGTACATCATCCCGGCCATGTTCCTATTGCCCCTCGGCGCGCTGGTTGGCCTGACCGCCCTCATCGCGTCCATCGCCGCAGCACTCGGTTGGGTACCCGGCGCTTGGAAGCCAACCCCGACTGCCCCTCGATGCGCGCGCTGCGATTACCGCCTGACCGGCCTCACCGAGCCGCGATGCCCGGAATGCGGGACGGCGTTCGACCCCGCAAGGCTCGATCCCGCCGCGGCGGGGGCGCGAACGGAGAACTGAACCGCGCTGCTTACGAGTTCCCGGTCAGTTCCGCATTCGGGCAGAGGAGAGTCCGCCCCAAGAACGGCCACGCCAGGCTTCCCAGCGGCCCGCCTACCGTGCGTGCTCCGAAGCCGGACGCGAGCTAGAATATGCCGACACGGGGCCATGTGGCCCCATAGGGCGCTCGGGAGTCCGGCCCGGCGTCGGCTGGCCGGCGGGCTGTTTCCGGCGCGCGGCCGGCACCGGCAGTCGAAGGAGTTGGTCATGACGGCAGATAATTCCCTCCTCGATCGGATCACCCAGGCCGCGGGGCAGTGTGGCGGCCGACCGTGTCTGCGGGGATTGCGCATACGCGTCAGTGACATCCTCGAGATGCTCGCCTGCGGGGTGGGGGCGGAGGAGATCCTCCGTGATTTTCCTGATCTGGAGGCCGATGATATCCGCGCCTGCCTGCTGTTCGCGGCGCGAAGGACCATGTTCCCGCAGGTGGCGGCTTGACCATCGTCGTAGACGCTGCAGTTGCCGCCGGCCATAGCGGGCTGGCTCGCGCAGCAATTCGGGGGCGAGGCGATCACCCTGGATGCAGTGAGCCTCCGTCAGGCCGGCGATCTTGAGATCTTTGAGTATGCTCGGAAGGCTGGCTACGTCATCATGACGAAAGATGATGATTTCGTGGACCTTGTGACGCGTCTCGGCCCTCCTCCGCAGGTCCTCTGGGTGACCTGTGGCAACGTGACCAGCGCGGCCCTGCGTGACCTGCTCGTCGCGGCGTTTCCGGCAGCTCTGGAGCATCTGCAGGCTGGCGAGCCGGTCGTCGAGATCGCTCGCGCGCGCTGAACCCGTGACGGCTGTCGCGTATCGCCAGGGGCCGACCGCCGCCGGATGGGAACCTCGCACCAGACGGAAAGGTGGACACTGTCCACCCTGCGAGATGCTCCGCGTCCTCCGCGTGAGCCGCCCTCCCCCTCCCCCCTCACTCCATCCGCAGAAACTCCAGCCGGTGGTTCGCGGCCGGGTTCTTCGGCGAGGGGCCGGCCACCAGCATCGCCACCGGGCCGGCGAGGCCGTGATCGGACAGCCACTGCCGGGCGAAGGCCGTCCAGTCGTCCGGTTCGTGGTCGACCTGCACCGCGTGCACGCCGTAGGAAAACACCAGCCCCTGACACACGGCCTCGTCCGGGTTCACCGCCACGGTCCAGACCGTGGGGCGCAACCGGGCGATGCGACGGGCGGTGGTGCCCGTGCGGGTCGGTGCGAAGACGGCCGCGCAGGGCACTTTCTCCAGCGCACGCTCGACGACGGAGGCGATGGCCTCGGCGGTGGTCTCCTCGTGCTGCACCGGACTCTCGGGGGTCAGTTTGCCTATGGGCACGCGGGGGCGATGCGGCTCGGTGAACGCCGCAATCCGGGCCAGCATGGCCACGGCCTCCACCGGAAACCGGCCGATGGCCGACTCGCCGGAGAGCATGATGGCGTCGGTGCCGTCCAGAATCGCGTTGGCCACGTCGGTGGCCTCGGCGCGCGTGGGCAGGCGGCTGGCCACCATTGATTCGAGCATCTGCGTCGCCGTGATGACGGGCCGCCCGACCAGGCGGGCGCGGTCGATGATCTCCTTCTGGAGGATCGCCATCTCCTCGATGGGCACCTCCACGCCGAGATCGCCACGGGCCACCATGATCCCGTCCGCGGATTTGAGAATCCAGTCGAGGTGCTCGAGCGCGGCGGACCGCTCGATCTTGGCGATGACGAAGGGCACTCGCCCGAGCGACTTCGCGGCCGCCCGGACCTCGTCGATGTCGGCGGCCGATTCCACGAACGACTGGCTGATCGCGTCGACACCGTGGGCCAGGGCGAATTCGAGGCAGGCGCGGTCGTGGTCGGTGAAGGCGCTGGTGCCCAGAGCGATGCCGGGCAGGTTGAGGCCCTTGCGTGAGCGCAGCTCGCCGCCGACTTCGACCTCGCAGTGCACGTCGTCGCCCGCGACGCTTCGGACGACCAGTTGGACCAGCCCGTCGTTGAGAAAGAGCCTGTCACCCGGCTTCACGACGTCCGGGAGGCGTTCGAAACTCATCGACACGCGCTGGCGATCGCCGACGATCTCGTCGCGGGTCAGCGTAAACACCTCGCCCGCGCTCAGCTCGATGGGCTCGGGATCGATTGTCCCCAGGCGCATCTTGGGGCCGGGCAGATCGGCCATGATCGCCACGCGCCGCCCGGCGGCCTTTGCCGCGGCCCGGATGTTGGTGATGCGGTCGGCATGGCCGCTGAAGTCTCCGTGGGAGAAGTTGAGCCGCGCGACGCTCATCCCCGCTCGGATGAGCCTCACGAGCATCTCGGGCGCCTCGCAGGCCGGTCCGATGGTGGCGACGATTTTGGTCTTATGGGCCGGCAGCGGCATACGGTTCACTCCAGCTCTTCCAGCAGGCGCTTCGGGGCCTGAAGTCGGTAGGCGGCGAACAGCAGGTCGAACGCTTTATCCCAGTCGATCTTCGCGCCATCCACGCGCAGCGACACCCAGCCGCTGACGCCGAGGTACGGCGGAATGTAGTATCGGTCCGGCTGAGAGGCGACGAGTTCGGCCTGTCGCGTCCGCGTCGACTTGCAGCACACCGCCACCCGGCCGTCGCCGTGGTAGTCGTCGAGGTGATACGCGAAAGCCTTCTTGCGAACCTTCATGGCGTGGTGCCGCTCGCCGTAAGGCTCGATCGCCACCCCTGGCAGACCCTCGCAGAACGACAGCAGCTTCGCCCGGCGGTCGGCCGTCCGGCGTGATGCGCTCATGGCTTGCCTCCCGGGCTCACCTCCGACCGCACGCGCGACGCCCGCCACGCGTCCACCGTGTACACCACGAGCCCCGCCCAGATCAGCCCGAAGCACACCGCCTGTCCGCTGCGCATCGGCTCGCGATAGACGAGCGTGGCCAGCAGAAACTGGCCCGTCGGCGCGAGATACTGCATCAGCCCGAGGGTCATCATGCGCAGCCGCCGCGCGGCGTTCGTGAACCACAGCAACGGCAGCGCCGTGACCGGGCCTGCGGCGATCAACAGCAGGTCCATCGTTCGCGACGTGCCGCCGAACGTGCTCTGCCCGGTGGCCGTGAGCCACGCCACGTAGCCGATCGCCAGCGGTGCGAGCATCGTCGTCTCGACGGTCAGCCCGGCGAGCGCGTCGATGCGCACCACCTTGCGCAGCAAGCCATAGAACCCGAACGTGAACGCCAGCGTCAGCGCGATCCACGGCAGGTGGCCGACGTGGTAGACATTCCAGCAGACCCCAGCCGCGGCCAGCGCCACGCTCACCGCCTGCCACGGCCGCAGCCGCTCGCGCAGGAATACGAAACCCAGCAGCACATTGACCAGCGGGTTGATGTAGTAGCCCAGGCTAGCCTGCATGAGCCGGTCGCTGCCGACGGCGTAGATGAACACCAGCCAGTTGACCGCGATCAGCGCGGTGG
>CAYRSS010000030.1:0-45808 GCA_964426945.1 uncultured Phycisphaeraceae bacterium | reverse complement strand
GCCCACCACATGTTCATGACGGGCATGGGCGACAAGATCAGCACCTTCTTCGCGACCACGACGATGATCATCTCGATCCCGTCGGTCATCATCCTGACCTGCCTGCTGATCAGCCTCTACGGCAGCTCGATCCGTTTCACGACGCCGATGCTCTTCGCGCTCGGCTTCCTGCCGATGTTCGGCATCGGCGGCCTGACGGGTCTGCCGCTGGGTCTGCCCGCGTCGGACATCCACCTGCACGACACGTACTACGTCATCGGTCACTTCCATTACGTGGTCGCGCCGGGGACGCTCTTTGCGATCTTCGCGGGGATCTACTACTGGTACCCGAAGGCGACCGGCCGGAAGATGAGCGAGGGGCTGGGCAAGCTCCACTTCTTCCTGTCGTTCATCTTCATGAACGCCGTGTTCATGCCCATGTTCTTTGTGGGCATGGCGGGCGGGCTTCGTCGCGGCTTTGACCCGACGGCGTACGACATCTCCTCTCAGGTCCACTCGCTGACGAAGATGTCGTCGTGGGGCGCCTGGGGGCTGTTCGTCGCTCAGATCCCGTTCATCATCAACTTCTTCATGAGCCTGCGTACGGGGCGGAAGGTCGCTGAGAATCCGTGGGAGGCGACGACCCTCGAATGGGCCGCGCCTTCGCCGCCGCCGCATGGCAACTTCACCGCCGATCCGGTGGTCTACCGCGGTCCCTACGAATACAGCCAGCCCGGCGCGAAGGCGGACTTCAGCCCGCAATTCGTTGCCTAGGAGAGCAAGCGAGTGTCTACCGGATTGATGCCGTACACGATCGAGCCGCACCCCGTGACCGGGGTGTACAATGGCAAGTTCGGCCTTTGGCTCTTCCTGGCGTCGGAGGTCATGCTCTTCGGAGCGTTGTTCTCGACGTACATCCTCCTCCGCGTGACGTCGCCCCCGTCTCCGCCGTCGGCGGATGGTCACGGTGGCGGGCCGATTCCGCACACCGTCGCCGGGGCCGACGGACACCACGTCGTCGATCCGGCCTGGCTGGCGGATGCCGCCAACGGCCGCGTCAAGTTGTCGGCGGAGTACCTCGGCGCCGCTGCCGGCGTGAAGTTCACCGGCGGCCGAAGTTACGACCAGTCGATGGGTGCGGTCCGCCTCGCCGACATTGACACGGCGACGCTGGGCCCGGTGCACATGGGCGACCTCGTTCCCAGCTCGCTCATCGGCTGGCCCGTCGGCCCGGCCCAGACGCACCTGAGCGTGCCCATAGGCACGCTCAACACACTCATCCTCATTACCTCCAGCGTGACGATGGTCCTGTCGTGGGCTTCGCTCAAGATGGGCAACTTCGCCAAGGGGCGGATGTGGCTGCTGCTGACGGGCATCCTGGCTCTGGCGTTTCTCGTCATCAAGCTCGTGTTCGAGTACGCCCCGAAGATCAGCCACGGCCTGACGCCGGAGTTGCACAACTACTACGCGACCTACTTCACGATGACCGGCCTGCACGGGCTGCACGTGCTCGGCGGCGTCATCGTGATCGGCTACTTCCTGGGCCCGGGGGCCCGGTTGTGGAAGACGAATCCGGAGTACTACACGAATCGCATCGAGTGCACGGGTCTCTACTGGCACTTCGTCGACCTCGTGTGGATCTTCCTGTTTCCGCTGCTTTACCTGCTGTAGTCGGCGGCGGCGAAGGCCGTCGGACTTTGGGAGCCTGGCATGGCCGGTGATCATTCGGACATCAGCAAGCACGTACGCCTGTACATCGGGATCTTCGCCGCCCTCGGCGTGCTGACGGTCGTGACCGTGCTGGTGTCGTTCCTGCACATAGGGGCGGCAGACTCGCACACGGGCAACATGCTCCTGGGCATGGCCATCGCCCTGGTGAAGGCGTCGCTCGTCGCCGCGATCTTCATGCACCTCAAGTGGGAGCGGAAGATCATCTACATCACGCTGATCATCTGCGTCGTGCTCTTCGCCGTGTTGATGGTCGTGCCCATGCTGACGATCGCGGACACGATGCATATCGGCTCGTGAGGTCTGATGTCGCTGAAGGCGTTCCATCTCGTGTTCGTAACGATCACCACGATGCTGAGCCTCGCGTTCGGCGCGTGGGCACTGCTGGAGTACCGGCGTACGCCCGATCGAGCCGACATGCTCGTGCTCGGGGTGGGGTCGCTGGCGATGGCCATGGGGCTGCTGGTCTACGGCCGGTGGTTCCTGCGGAAACTCAAGCACCTGAGCTACCTGTAATGATGACGCGACGATTCAGATTGATGCCCGCGGCGCTGGCCGTCGCGGTGATGCTCGCCGGAGCCCAGGTCGCCCGGGCGTGCGCCACCTGTTTCGGTGATCCGGAGTCCAACATCGCCAAGGGCGCCGTGGCCGGCGTGGTCGTGCTGGGGGCGATCACCTATTGCCTGCTGATGCTCGTCGCCGGCACCGGTCTGTTCTGGTATGTGCGCAGCCGGCGGCTCGCCCGCCTGGATGGCGCGTCCGCCGATCGCGAGTGATCATCCGCTGATATGACCGCACCAGCCCACGATCTGCTCGATGACGCCCGATCTTCGTCGCCCTGGCTGCGCCGCGCGGCGTGGGCCACGGCGATGCTGGTGTTCCCGCTGATCTTCGTCGGCGCCGGCGTGACCAGCCGGGACGCGGGCATGGCCTTTCCGGATGCGCCGCTGTCGAACGGTGCGCTGCTCAACCCCGACGGCGGAGACTGGATACACGATCCGCAGAAGCTCTGGGAGCACGGCCACCGCCTGATCGGCTGGACGGTCGGCCTCAGCGCGATCGTCTCTGCCGTGCTCGCCTGGCGCAGCGGTCGCCGCGCCTCGCGGATCCTCAGCCCGCTGGTGCTCCTGGCGATCATTGCGCAGGGGGTCATGGGCTGGAAGCGCGTCTGGTATGTCTCGACCCTGTGGGCGATGATCCACGGCGTATTCGGCCAAGTCTGCTTCTGCCTGGCGTGCGCGGCGGCGCTGGCCGCGACCGACGCCTGGACTCGGGCAACGCCCCAAATTCCGCCTCCGGTCAACGGCGGCGTTTTGCGCCGGCTCTGCCTGGGGACGACGGCAGCGGTCTTCCTTCAACTGGTGATGGGCGCGGCCCTGCGTCACTTCGGCGGCTCGCACGCGCTCGTGGCGCATGTGCTCTGGGCGATCGTGGTGATCTCGCTCGCCGGCCTGGTCTCGATGTGGGTCGTGGGCCAGTTTCCCCGTCAGCCGCTCGTTGTGCTTCCGGCGAAGCTGCTCGGGATGCTCACCGCGCTCCAACTGATCCTCGGCGGAGCCTCGTGGCTGGTCACGCTCGGCCCCGCGACCTCGTCGGGGGTGTGGGGCTGGCTGGTGCCGACAGGCCACGTCGCTATCGGGGCGCTGGTGCTGGTTTCAAGCCTGCTGTTGACAGTCTCGATCTACCGCGTGGTTCCCGCGATCGCGTGCCCGCGTGAGGCGTCCGCCACGGCGGCGCTGCCGACGACATGAGCGACTTTGTTGACATCCCGGCCCCGTCTGCCCCGACCGAGGCGCAGCTCCTCGCGAAGCCGCGCTGGACCGCCTTCGTCGAGCTGTCCAAGCCGCGAATCGCGGTGCTCGTGCTCATTGCGACGGGCGTGGGCTTCTGCCTCGCGCCGTCAGCGGAGTACGGGTTGGCGTTTGTCGGCCGCCTGCTGGCCACGCTCGCCGGGACGGCCCTCGTCGCCGCCGCCGCGAATGCCATCAACCAGCTCATCGAGGTTGACTACGACGCAATGATGGAGCGGACGCGCCGCCGCCCGCTGCCTTCGGGCCGGCTTGGTTCGAGCGAAGTGCTGCTATTCGGCGTGTCGAGCGCGGTGATGGGCGTGGCGCTGCTGGCCCTGAGCGTCGGCCCGCTCGCCGGCGTCTGCGCCGCGTTTACTTTCGTCACCTACGTCGCCGTGTACACGCCACTGAAGCGGGTGACCACCTACAGCGTGCTGGTGGGGGCGATCCCCGGGGCGATGCCGCCGGTGATCGGCTGGACGGCGGCGGGCGGTTCGCTGGGGATTGAGTGCCTGCTGCTCTTCGCCATCGTGTTCTTCTGGCAGCTTCCCCATTTCCTGGCGATCGCCTGGCTCTATCGCGAAGACTACGGCCGCGCCGGCTATCCCGTGCTTCCCGTGGTCGATCAGGAAGGTACGCGGACCGACTTCGAAATGGTGACACACTCGGTCGCGCTGCTGTTTGCCAGCCTGCTGCCGGCGATTTACGGGCAGGCGGGGGCGCTCTACGCGATGGGTGCGATCCTGCTGGGGCTGGGCTTCCTGGCCTGCGGCATCGCTTTCATCTGCCGCAAGACAACGCTCATGGCCCGGTGGCATGTGCTTGCCTCGGTGGTGTACCTCCCGCTGCTTCTGGGGTTCATGATCCTCGACAAGCTCGGGGCATGAATCGCCGCGGGCCCGCGCCGCGCCGACTCGTCTCATGATTGACCTTCGGGAAATCTCCCATCGCTACGGCTCGCGTGATGCGCTGCGCGACGTCAGTCTGCACCTGCCCGCCGGGGCGATGTATGCGCTGCTCGGCCCTAATGGCAGCGGAAAGTCCACGCTCTTTCGGATCCTGGCGACGCTGCTGCCCCCCACGTCGGGGGAGGCGCGGATCGACGGCTTCGACGTTCGCGCCCGGCGAGACGAGGTCCGCCGCCGTCTCGGCATCGTGTTCCAGAATCCCAGCCTCGACGGCAAGCTCACCGTCGCCGAAAACCTGCGTCACCAGGGACGGCTGTACGGCCTCTCAGGCCGCGAGCTGACGGACGCGTGCAACCAATGGCTGGGGCGCATGGGCGTCGCCGACCGTGCGGCCGATCGCGTCGAGACGCTGTCGGGTGGCCTCAAGCGCCGGGCTGAGCTGGCCAAGAGCCTGCTCCACCGTCCGCGCGTGTTGCTGCTCGACGAGCCGAGCACCGGCCTCGACCCCGCCGCGCGCGGCCAGCTGATGGAGTCGCTGGCACAACTGGTATCGAAGGACGGCGTCACCGTCCTGCTCACGACGCACCTGATGGACGAGGCCGATCGCTGCGAGCGCGTCGCCGTGCTCGACAAAGGGCGCCTTGTTGCTTTCGACGCGCCGGCGGCGCTGAAGAGCGGTCTCGGCGGCGACGTGATCACGCTTCGCGGCAGCGACGCTGAAACCCTCGCGGCCGACGTCGGGCGGCGCCTCGGTCAGCGCGCGGCGATCGTCAACGGGGCCGTGTGCGTCGAGCACCCCGACGCCCAGCGCCTCCTTCCGGAACTGCTGGCCGCCTTCGCGGGGCGGGTCGACAGCGTCACGGTCGGCCGACCGACGCTGGACGACGTGTTCGTGCACCTCACGGGGCGACACCTTGAATCGGACGCGCCGCCGGCGGAGACCGCGAAGCCGCGTCGTCATCGCGGGGGAGGGGGCCGATGAGCACGGGGGCGCCTTCCGGATCCTGGATGCTCGCGGCGGGGACCTTGTGGCGGCGCGAGGTGGTACGGTTTCTGCGCCAGCGCAGCCGGGTGGTCGGCGCCCTGCTGACGCCGGTAGTTTTCTGGCTGCTGATCGGCTCGGGGTTGGGCTCATCCTTCCGGCTTCCGGGGCAGGCCGTGGAGGTCGACTACCTCGAGTACTTCTTCCCCGGCACGACGATGCTCATCGTGCTTTTCACGGCGATCTTCGCTACGATCTCGGTGATTGAGGACCGACGCGAGGGGTTCCTGCAGGCGGTGCTCGCGGCGCCGGTGGGCCGCTCGGCCATCGTCATGGGTAAGGTGCTCGGCAGTTCGACCCTCGCCCTGGCGCAGGCGGCGGTGTTCCTCTTTCTCGCGCCGCTGGCGGGGGTGCCGTTCTCGGCAGGATCCCTCGTCGTAGCGGCTGGCCTGCTGGCCGTGGCATCGGTCGGCCTGAGCGCGCTGGGGCTTCTGATCGCGTGGCGCATGGACTCGACGCAGGGGTTCCATGCGATCATGAACCTGTTTCTGATTCCGATGTGGCTGCTCTCTGGGGCGCTGTTTCCGGCCGCGGGGGCGTCGAGTTGGGTGCGCTGGATCGTGGCGGTGAACCCGCTGACCTACGGGGTCGCGGGCCTGCGTCACGCCTTGTACGACGATCCGGCGATGCTCGAGGGGCTGCCCTCGGCGGGGTTGTGTGTGGCCGTCACGGCGGGCTTCGCCGTACTGATGTCGGCCTTGGTTACGCGGGCCGTCACCCGCGAAGCCTGACCGTCGGCTGACAGGGGGAATCGCTGATGCAGACCGAATCGACTGTTCATCCGCCGCAGGTCAACGACGCGCCCGGGCGCGACCTGCCGCCCCAGCGCGGCGGGCTGGTGTGGTGGGGGCTCAAGCTGTTTCTCCTGGGCCCTGTGATCGTGACGCTGTGCGTGCTCACCGTGTTCATCATGGACCGCCGCGGCGCCGCCCCGGAACAGCTGGCGACGCCGCTGCCGGTGCTCAAGGACGCTCCGGCCTTCTCGCTCATCGAGCGCAGCGGCGCTACCGTCACCAGCGAAGACCTCCGCGGGCAGGTGTGGGTCGCGGCGTTCTTCTTTGCCGACTGCACCGGCCCCTGTCCCACCCTTTCGGCACGCATGAGCGCCATCCAGGGCAAGCTCGGCCATCACGCGTCTTCGGTGAAGCTGGTGTCGATCACGCTCGACCCGATGGCCGATCGCCCGCCCGTCCTGCGAAAGTACGCGAAGCGCTACCAGGCCGATGAGAAGCGGTGGCTGTTCCTGACGACGCTCGACGGCTCCTCGACCGAGTCGCTTGTGGAGGATGGCTTCCTCACCGCCGTGCAGCCGGCGGCGCCGGGCGCGCAGATCATCCACGGCACCAGCTTCGCCGTGGTCGACCGCCAGGGCCGCATCCGCGCGTTTCATGACGGCATGTCGGGCGACGCGGTGGCCCGGGTCGTGGCGGATGTCGAGTCGCTCCTGCGCGAGCCGGCCGCCCCATGATCGGATTGCAGGACCTGCCCGCCGTGAACGCCACGCTGAACTTCGTGGCGCTGACGCTGCTCGTCGCCGGTTACGGCCAGATCCGCCGCCGCCGGGTCGACGCCCATCGGCGGTTCATGACCGCGGCGTTCGGCGTCTCCGTCGCCTTCCTGGCGACCTACCTGACCTATCGGTTCTTCGGCACGGAGAAGCGTTTCGGCGGCGAAGGTTGGATCCGCCCGGTGTACTTCTTCATCCTGATCACCCACGTCGTCCTGGCGGCGACTGTGCCGGTGCTCGCCAGCCGGACGCTCTACCTCGGCTATCGCAATCGCATCGAAAAGCACCGCTGGTGGGCCCGGATCACGTTTCCCATCTGGGTCTACGTTTCGATCACGGGCGTGATCGTGTACCTGATGCTGTTCGTGATCTACAAGCCTGCGGGCGACGTTTGATTGCCGGAGGTCAGCCGTCTTCGATGGGTGTGAGCGTGAGCTGCCACCGATCCGCCTCCCGGCGCAGCAGGACGAACCCGGCCCGGAGCCGGCTTCCCCTCAACACCCCCCGGACTTCGTCCGCACCCGCCGCGGTCAGGGCATAGGTTCCCCCGTCGATTCGGTCCACCGTTCCGCGATCCGGCGCGACCGGTCCTTCGTAAGTCAGGTAGAGCTTGCGGTGATCGGCGATCCGCCGGGCGTCGATCGGGGCGGGGCCGGCGGTCAGCGGGTCGGCGGCGAGGTTCCATGTCCAGAGGGCTTCGCCCTGTTCCAGCAGGAAATCCCAGTGCTCGCCATCGGCGAGGCGGTGATGTAAGATCGCGAAGCGAAGTGATTCGGTGGCTGTCCGGCTCATCGGGCGTCCCCGGCCAATACGATAAACCCTTCCCGCTGCGGAGGTCAAAGAGGGAGCCATGCGTACTTCACTGTGCTGCGGACGATCGTGCGTGGGCGGGCTGCTGGTGGTGGCGACGGCGATGCTGGCCATGGGGTGCAATCAGCGCGGCCCGGGCTACATCAAGCTCCGCGAGGAGGGGCGCAAGCTCGCCTTCGAGGGCAATTACGTCGCCGCCCGCGAAATGCTCCTGCAGGCCGACGCGCGCAAGCCCGAGCGGCTGCCCAACCTCAACGATCTCGGCGCGGTCAGCCTCGGCGTCGCGCGGCAGCGCTTCGTCGAGCGTAACCACGCCGCGGCGATGCGCGAGTGCGACGCGGCCATCGGCTTCTACCGCCGTGCGATCGCCGTACACCCCGGCTACCAGAAGTCGCTCGAAGGGCTCAACGAAGCGCTCGAGCTGAAGGGCGAGTTCGAAGAGGCGCTGGAGGTGGCGCGCTGGGCTGCCGAGAACCTGGGGCCCTCCGCCAAGCACCAGGTATTCCTCGCCCGCGAGCTGGAGCAGCGCGGCGACTTTGACGCCGCGATGAAGGCCTACCGCCAGGCGCTGGCGATGGAGCCGAAGAACCCGCTGCCGCACGTGGCCTACGCCGAGTTCCTGCTTCGCCGCAACAACGAGACCGAGGCCATCGAACACCTGAAAGAGGCCTATCGCCTCAATCCCAAGGACCGCACCGTCCGCGAAGACCTGATCGCGCGCGGTGTGCTCGCAGCCAGCGAGCGTGAGCGGTAAGCCGACCTGATGTGCGGCATCGCCGGCGTCATCCGCTCCGGAGGGCCATCGCCTGAGGAGCGGACTGTTCGTGAAGCGTGCGCGCGGATTCGCCATCGCGGCCCTGATCACACGGGCGTGTGGCTTTCGCCCGACGGCCACGCAGCGCTGGGCGCGGTCCGCCTCGCCGTGCTCGATCCATCTCCCGCCGCCAACCAGCCGATGCACGATCCCTCGGGACGCGGCACGCTCGTCTACAACGGCGAGGTCTACAACTTCCGCGATATCCGCCGCGATCTTCAGGCCGAGGGCGAGGTGTTCGCCACCGGCGGAGATACCGAGGTGGTGCTCCGCGCCTGCATGCGCTGGGGCGTGGAGGCACTGAGCCGATTCAACGGGATGTTCGCCCTGGCGTACTACGATCGCCAGGCGCGGAGCGGGTTTCTGGCCCGAGATCGATTCGGCGTCAAACCGCTCTTCTACGCGGCGACGCCGCACGGGTTGTGTTTCGCGAGCGAGCTAGGCGGCCTGCTGCCTTTGGGCGCGTGGGATCGCACCATCGATCAGCGCGCGCTGACACAGCTCCTCCTGTTCGGCTACATCGCCCACCCGCGGACGATCCATCGCGGGGCGCGGCGCCTGGGGCCCGGCGAAGTGCTCGAATTCAGGCCGGGCGCGGTGGCTGCGCCGCGTCGCTGGTATGCACTGCCCGGGCCGGCGCGCGAGCCGGCTGTGCACGATGAGCACGATGGAGCGCTCTACGCGGCGGCCGCCGGCGAAGTGCGCCGCTCGCTGGCCCGCTCGGTCGATCTTCGCAAGGTCTCCGACGTGCCGATCGGCGCGTTCCTCTCCGGCGGGCTGGATTCGTCCGTCATCGTCGCGCACCTGTCCGCCGTCATCGGCCGACCGGTGCAGACCTTCTGCGTCGGCCACGCTGGTCACGCGACGTATGACGAAACGCGCTTCGCCCGGCTCGTCGCTCGGCACTTCGGCACGGAGCACCACGAGCTCGTCCTCACCAGGGCAGACACGCTTGCCGCCGTGCCGCGCGTGCTCGATCACCTGGCCGAGCCGGTGGGCGACAGCTCGATCATCCCGACGTGGCTCGTGTCGCGGTTCGCTGCTGAGCGGGTTACCGTAGCGCTCTCGGGGGACGCGGGCGACGAACTGTTCGCGGGCTACTGGCGCTATACCGCGCATGATGCGCTCGCGGCCTACCGGCGTATCCCCCGCATCCTGCGACGCGGGCTGATCGAGCCGGCACTCCGCCGCGGGGGCAGCGCCAAGTCCTCCCGCCTCGCGAACAAGCTGCGCCAGTTCCGCAAACTCCTCCGAGCGGAGGAGGGGGATGCCTTCCAGCGACACCTCGCCTGGTCACGCATTCTCCCGGACGAGGCGGCGAGCGGTCTGGTGGACCCGGCCGAGGCCGCCGGATGCGTCGAGGAGGTGCTCGACACCGCCCGACGCCTCACCCAGCCCTGGTCCGGCGACGACGAACTCAACCGACTGCTGGCGTTCGACACCCAGTACGGCCTGCCCTCGGACATGCTCCAGAAGGTTGATCTCGCCAGCATGGCTCACTCGCTGGAGGTCCGCACGCCCTTCCTCGATCCGGCGCTGGTGGAGCTAGCCGGCAGCCTGCCCGCGAGCTACAAAATGAATCGTGGACGGAAAAAAATCATCCTCGGTGATGCTCATCGTGGGGTAGTGCCTGACGCGGTTCTCGATCGGCCGAAGATGGGGTTCGAGGTACCGGTGGGGGAGTTGCTTCGCGGCGATCTGGCAGGCCTGTTTCGCGAAGTGGCCACGCCGGCGGTTCTGGGAGAGCTCGGCGGGCTCGATCCCGCGGCTGTCAACCGCCTTTTCGAGCACCACTGCGCCCGCCGGGGGGAGTACGCCGACGCGCTCTTCACTATCCTCTCACTGGCCTGGTGGCGGCGGGGCCTTCCGCGGGGCTAGGGCCGGGGCGGGGTTGTGGTGCGGTTGCTTCCCGCCCGGAGTCGGGTATACTTCGGTGCTTGCGACTTTTTGGACGCGAAGGCCTCGAAAGCGGGATCGCCATGAAGAAGGGTATTCATCCGAAGTATGTGGACTGCACGGTCTCGTGCGGTTGCGGCGCGACCTTCCAGACCCGGAGCACGCTCCCCGAGATCAAGGTGGAGATCTGCTCGAGCTGTCACCCGTTTTTCAGCGGCGGCGGCGACAAGATCCTCGACACCCTCGGCCGCGTCGATCGCTTCACGAAGAAGTTCGGTTCCGACTACTTCAAGAAGCCCGAGAAGAAGAAGGCCGAATCAAAGGCTTAGCTGGGATCGCCCGGCAGGATGCAGCCACGTGCTCTGTTCCCTTGCGGGATCGGGGTGCGTGGTTTTTGCTTGGGTTCGCGCGGCCCGCGGTGACGGTCGGGGCGGCCGGTCGCCACGCGGGGCGAAGGGGCCGGCGCTCACCGCGGCCGGACGGGGCTGCACATGTCACAGACCGTTGATGATCGCCTGATCGCCCGGTTGGAGGCCATGCGCCGCCGGGCCGACGAACTCAATGAGGAGCTGATGCTCCCTGAAGTGTCGGTGAACCCGACGCGCAGCATCGCCATCACGCGCGAGCTGGGCAAGCTCAAGCGCCTCGTCGAGCCCTACCGCACGTTCCGCGACATCTCCACCCAGCTCGAGGCCGCGCGAGCGATGATGCTCGACCGCACGCAGGGGGCCGAGATGCACGAGTTGGCCCAGTGCGAGGTCGACGAATTGACCCCGCGCCGCGAAGAGTTGCTCGAGCGCCTCAAGTCGCTGATCCTCAACAACGAAGACGCCGCCATCGAGTCGGTGATCATCGAGATCCGCGCGGGCACCGGCGGCGCCGAGGCGGCGCTGTTCGCCCGCGATCTCTACGAGATGTACCTGCGCTACGCGCAGAGCAAGGGCCTTTCGGTTGAAGTGATCGACCAGAGCGGCTCGGAGCTCGGCGGTCTCAAAGAGGTGATCCTCAACATCAAGGGCCCTGAAACGTACCTGATGTTCCAGTACGAGGGCGGCGGCCACCGCGTTCAGCGCGTCCCCGAGACGGAAGCACAGGGCCGCGTGCACACCTCGGCGGCGACGGTGGCCGTGCTGCCCGAGCCGGAGGAGATCAACATCGAAATCGACTGGGACCGCGACGTGGAGGACTACGTGTCCCGCGCGGGCGGCCCGGGCGGCCAGAACGTCAACAAGGTCGAGTCCGCGGTGCGGCTGGTGCACACCGAGACCGGAATCACCGTTTCGATGCGCGACGAAAAGAGCCAGCACAAGAACCGCGCCAAGGCGCGGCGCATCCTGACGACGCGGCTCTATGACTACTACCGCACGCGCAGCGACGCCAAGCGCGACAGCGCCCGCAAGACGATGATCGGCAGCGGCGACCGATCCGAACGCATTCGCACCTACAATTTCCCGCAGAACCGGCTCACTGATCACCGAATCAACCTAGACCTGTACTGCCTCGACCAGGTGATGGCGGGCGATCTCGACGAGCTCATTTCGGCCCTGCAGACCGCCGACAAGGAGCGCCGCCTCGCCAACCTCTGACCAGGGCCCGGCGCGCACAAGAAAGGCGGAGCCGTCGCCGACTCCGCCTTCCTCCGAGTCACCTCATCAAGCGGGCGTCGTCTACGAGACGAGCGCCCGAATCGCAATCAGGACCATCGCCGCCGCGCCGGTGCCAGCCAGGCAGCCGACCGCGAAGCGCCGCAGCGAGAAAGGCGTCTCGGTGGCCGGTTGCGGCGCGGCCGTCCGGGGCACCATGCGAATTACCGGGGCCGCGGTCGGCCCTGCCGTGCGGCGCGTGGTTACGATCGGCGGGGCGTGCGGCGCCGGCTCGGCGGGGGCCGGCGTGAGCGCGGTCATCGGAATCTGAAGACGGTCGCCATCCTCAGCGACCGATGAGCTGCGCGCGACCACGACCGATTCGGCGGCCGGCTTGAAGTCGAGTTCGAGCTGTTCCATCGGGTCTGCAAGCTCCCCATCGCGGGGCACGGCCAACATGGCCATCGCCCCGTTGCCACGTCGGATCGGAATGTGCCGCACCCTCGAAAGCGGAGCGAGCGGATCACTCAGTTCGCCGATCAGTTCGTCGGCGTATTCCTGTTCGACGCGGGCCTTGAAGTTCGCGTAACGCGCCTTGCCGATCGATTTGCGATTGCGTCCCATGAGCGTCTCTCCAGAGGAACCGGCCCGGCGGCCGACATGGGGGCGCCGCGGCCGGAGTCCTTCATCGGCCGCCCTCGCGAGCCCCAGCCACAAAAAAACAGCGCCCGGCAGAGGCTGCGCGATGTCAAATTGGGTTGTTTGTTGCTGCGCGGATGAGGCAGTTTGGATAGGCGGTGCGCGGCGTCGCTCGTCCGAAAGGAGGCCTGCCACCTTCGTCCGGCCATCAGCGTCGCGGCTGGCCCTCGTCAGTAGCTGAGCCCGTTCTTTCGCAGGTGCACGTATGGCCTGGCCTCCGCGCGGTGCCTGCCCGCGACGACGTGGACGACGTACAAGTCGTGGTCGCCCACGGCGATTTTGCCGGTGACTTCGCACGCGAGGTGGGCGATGCAATCGGTGAGAACGGGGCCGTAGTCGCTCGCGGCGGTGGCGACGCCGGTGAAGGCCTCCTCGTCTGGTCCGAAACCGCGACCGAAATGCTTGAACATGGCGGCGGGGTCATCGCCGATGATGTTGAGGACAAACCGAGCGGCGTGGTCGATCAGTTCGGCTGCCGGGCGGCCGCGTTTCACGCAGACGGAGAGACTCGGCGGTTCGAAGGCGGCCTGCTGCACCCAGGACACCAGTACGCCGGTAGACTTGTGTGCGTACGCGACGGTGAGGATCGAACATCCGCTGGGGATCCGGCCGATTGCCCCGCCGATGGCGGGCAGTTCACGGCTGAGTTCGTACACGCTGTGCGTCTCCTGGTTCCGGGTTGGCGGCACGCCCATCGGAGTGTAACGGCCCGGCCGCGGTGTGCTCAAGGTGACGCGTGGCTGGTCGTCGGCGTCGGTCTGAATTCGTGGAAGAGTGTCCGCCGCCCCCGATTTGCCTTGGCGCGTCCTGGCGCGGCGGTTACGATCGTATGAGAAAGCGGCCGGAAACGTGCCGTTTTCGCAGCTCTGGCGACCATTCGGGTCGCTCCTGGTCGGCCTGTTCGCAACCTGTCTGAGTGGCCCTGAAACCGGAAAGGGGGATGGTGTGCGCCCCATCGCTGAGGAGCAGATTTCGGCATTTCTCGAGAATCGCCCGGGCGTGATTGCGCGGCTCTGCGCGGCCCTTTCCGAACGGCGGGTGAGCATCAAGGCCCTGGCCGTGCTTGATACGCACGACATCGGCACGGTGCGCATGGTCGTCGACGACATCGAGGGCGCCGAGAAGGCGCTGCGCGAGGCCGAGGCCGCCTACGTCCTCGTGCCTGTCGTGACGGTGCCGGTCTCGAACAAGCCCGGCGCCTTCGCCCGCATCACCCGCACCTTCGCCGATGCGGGGATTAACATCGAATACGTCTACCTGACGGCCGCGGCCAGCAGCGACCCGGCCATCGCCGTCTTCCGCGTCGACAATCCGCAACGGGCGATGGAACTCGATTTCGAGGTTTGACCGCGTCACGTCGCGGGATAGACGTCGTAGCGGGTTCCACCCTCTTCATAGACGATACCCGGCGGCTCGCCGAGCGGCGGCGCTTCGCGCCGCCGCTTGACCACGACGCGCCGCCGGGCGACGCCTTGCGCCGCCGCCAGCAGTTCCGCCGCGTCGGGATCATCACCCACCAGCCTGCGACACAGACGCATCTCCTTACGGTTCATCGCCTTGTCCTTTTCCTTCGGCGGGTACATCGGATCGAGATACACGACATCGACCGGGTGAGGATGAGGCTGGATAGCGTTCAGGTATCGCCGCCCATCCGTGAACACGACCAGCATCCGCGCTGCGGCCTCGCGCACGGGCTGCGAGCCGCGCGCGAGGGCGGTTTGGAGTGCGTCGTGGATCATTGAGGCCAGCACCGGTGAGCGCTCCACCGCAATCACCCGGCAGCCCAGACCCGCGAGCACGAAGGCATCCTGTCCGAGGCCGGCGGTGGCGTCGACTACGGTGAGGGGTGTCGCGCCGAGGCCGACGGCCCGGGCGATGAGTTGCCCCGCGCCGCCGCCGTGCCGCCGACGGTGGTCGAGGCGGCCGGCGCAGTAGTCCACCCGGACAAGCGCCCCGCGCGGGATGTCCTCACGCAGTGAAAGCCCGTCCTGATCGACGACAAGCAGAAGCCGCTCTGGCTCCGCGGGCCCGGCGGAGTCCACCAGCGGGGCCTCGACCAGCGCGGCCAAAGCGGCCGCTCGCGATCGCAGCGACGGATCCGCGGCGAGGACGGCGAGCGGGGCGGGAACGAACTCGGCAGGGGCATCCATGGCGGCAGGATCACGACCGCGCGGCGAACCGGCTGCCCGGCAACTGACGAACGAGGCCTTTGAGTTGCAGCGACGTCAGCGCGGCCAGCACGCGTTCGATCGGCTGGTCGGTCTGAGCGTGGATCTGGTCGGCCATTTCCGCGCCATCGCGGACCGCGGAGAGCACGGCCTCTTCCACCTGGGAGAGTACCACCGCGGCCGGCGCCGCCACCGTGGCCGCGGCCGCCTCGGCGATCGCCCCCGCACCATCGAACAGGCCGGGGGGACCGCCATGTCGGCGCACGGGCGAGACGTCTCCCTCCCGCGCCGCGGGCAGGCCGCGGGCCATGATCGTGCCGACGTCGCCCAACTCGTCCAGAATGTCTTCGAGACAGGTGATCAGCTTGGCCTTGCCGTCGCGCAGGAGTGAGTGCACGCCGGCGGTGCGCTGGGGCTGGTCAATCCGGCCCGGGATGGCGAACACCTCGCGGCCGTAGTCAATCGCCTGATGGGCCGTGATGAGCGCTCCGCTGGGGACGCCCGCTTCGACCACGATGGTGCCAACCGTCAGGCCGGCGATCAGCCGGTTGCGGCCGGGGAAGTTCTTCGCCTCGGGGCCGGTTTCCATGGGCAGTTCGGAGACGATCGCGCCGGACGGCCCCTCGACGATGGCCTTGGCCAGGTCATCGTGCTCAGGCGGGTAGACGCGGCTCAGGCCGTTGCCCAGCACGCCGATCGTGCGCCCGTTGGCGCGCAGCGCGCCGCGGTGCGCCGCCGCGTCGATGCCGCGGGCGAGACCTGACACGATCGTGAACCCCGCACCGGCGAGCAGCTCGGCGAAACGCGACGCCTGCTCAAGCCCGTACTGCGAGCACTTGCGCGTGCCGACGACGCCGATCGCCACGGCGTCCGTCGGCGTGAGGGCGCCGCGGACGTACAGGCAGGTCGGCGGATCGACCATCGGCAGCAGCGAGCGCGGATACTCGGCGTCCTCCGGGCAGAGGATGCGAACCCCGTGTTCCGCCGCCCGCGCGATCTCGCGCTCCACCGGGGCAGAATCACGGGCGCGCATGAGGGCTTCGGCGATCTTGGGGCCGATGCCGTCGACATGCTGCCATTCGGACTGCGAGGCGCCGCATACCGCCTCGATGGAGCCAAAGTGCTGTACCAGGCTGCGCAGCCTCCGCGGCCCCACATCGGGCGTCAGGTGCATGCGCAGATAGGCTCTGCCGGCGGTGGATATGACGGAGGCGTTCACAATGCCTCCAGTGTAGCCGCCTCCGGATCGCCAAGGTAGGCGGCGGCGGGGTGGTGCCGCCGAGACCCCTCGGCCCGGGTCGACGTCATTCGGGGTGAAGCGTAAGATCGTCCGTCATTCCCATTCTGGAGGTATCAACCATGACACAGATCAATCGACGGGAAATGCTGGGATCGCTGGGTACGCTGGCCGTGGCCGGGGGGTGGCTCGGGCTGACCCCGGACGAGGTCCGGGCGCAGGACGCCGGGGCGTCCGGCGGTGCGCCGCGGGCGTACTCGCTGCCGCCGCTCGACTACGCCTATGACGCGCTCGAGCCTCACATCGACGCCGCCACCATGCAGCTTCATCACGGCAAGCACCACGACGGCTACGTCAAAGGGCTCAACAAGGTGCTGGCGGCCATGGCCAGCATCCGCCAGAGCGGCAATGCCGACCAGTACGCCCAGATTCGCGACCTGACCGACCAGCTCTCATTTCACGGGTCGGGCCATTCCCTGCACACCGTATTCTGGAAGAACATGAAGAAGGGCGGCGGCGGACAGCCGTCAGGCATGCTGGCGAAGGCCATCGACCGCGACTTCGGCAGCTTCAGCGCCTTCTGGGATCACTTCTCGAAAGTGTCCGGCGCGGTGCACGGCAGCGGGTGGGGAATCCTGGCGTATGAGCCGCTGTCGGGTCGGCTGCTTGTCTTCGGAGCGGAGAAGCACCAGAACCTCACCATGTGGGGCGCGGCGCCGCTGCTTGCGCTCGACGTGTGGGAGCACGCCTACTACCTGAAGTACCAGAACAAGCGCGCCGATTACGTGGCGGCTTTCGCGAACGTGATCGACTGGGACAACGTCGCCTCGCGGCTTGATGCGGCGACAAAGCTGACGGCGTGACGATTCGAAACGCCAAGACGTCAGAACGCCAACAAGTCAAAACAGAGGGGCTGAATCGCGGGGCGGCGGGCGCATGGCCCGCCGCCTTGTTCCTTCGCACGCCGGTTGCTCGGCCCGCTAGGGGGCCTGCATGCCCCGCTGGAACCGGGACAGGTCGCGCAGGTCGATGTCGCTGTCGTCATCGAGATCGCACAGGTCCACGCAGTCCGTGAGGATCGGCTGTCGCCCCGGTCCGGAGATGCTCAGGCAGATCTCGAAGATGAAGAAGTCGTCAATGTCTACATCGCAGTCGCCATCCACGTCGCCGCGGCTGGCGCCCACCGGCGTCACCTCGACATCCATCGGCGAGTAGTTGCAGACGTCGATGCCGTTGGGCACGCCGTCGTCGTCGATGTCGTCGTCACATTCGTCGATCACGTCGTCGCCGTCGAAGTCGGGCTGGCAGCCGTCGGGCACGCCGTCGGTGTTGCAATCGGAGAGCCCCGACGCGATGTCGCACTCATCCGGCACGCCGTTGGCGTCGCAGTCGTTGCCCGCGAGCTGGCACTCGTCGGGCACCGCGTCCTCCTGGCAGTCGAGGCTGGTCGCGTCGGCGGTGTCGCACTCGTCGGGCTGAAGGTTGTTGTTGCAGTCCTCCGCGGTGCCGAACTGGATCTCGAGGAAGTCGGCGACGGTGTTTCCGTTGCAGTCCTGACAGACATCGAGGATGCCGTCCTGGTTGAGGTCAAAGCTCGGCCGGGTGGCGATTTCGCAGGAGTCGAGGATCAGGTCGTCGTCGCAGTCGCGCTCGGGGTCGGCGCCGAACTCGCAGGCGTCGGGGATCTGGTTCGCGTTACAGTCGGCCAGGCCGCCGGTCGAGACGTCCACCGTGTCGGCCACGCCGTTGCCGTTGCAGTCGTTCTGTTCAATGGCGCCGAGGTCCACCAGCGGTCCGGTCCCGGCGCCGGTGTCTGCCCCGAACGGACCGATCGCGAATCGCTTGAGCCCCAGGCGATCAACCGGCAGCGGCTCGGTGACGTTGCCGTCGTTGTCGAGGTCGGCTGCGTCAGCCGGGACCTCGGCGTTGTGCCCCGCATCAACCGCGGGGGAATCGGGATGGAGCGAGAAGTCGTCGTCGTCCGTGCCCGGCATGCCGTCCAGGCCCGCCGGATTCACAAACAGCGGATCGGCAGCGAAGTTGGCCGTCCCCCCCAGTCCGCCGGTGAAGCCGTCGATGAGACAGCGCCGCGCGGTCGGCGTCGGGCTGACGAAAGAGACCTGCGCTGATTGGCCGCCGCCACTCCCGTCGCTGTTGCCCCACAGGATCGAGTTGACCATCGTGACGGCTGCGCCGCTGCTGCGTACGCCGCCGCCGGCCGCCGCCGTGTTGTATGCCACGGTCGAGTTGGCGAGCACGAAGCCTGTTCCGCCGACGATTCGCATCGCGCCGCCGTTGGTCAGTGCGTGGTTGTCATGCAGCACGCAGTTGGCGACCGTGGTCGTGCCCGCGGTGATCTGAATCGCCGCGCCCTGTTCGCCGGCGTTGTCGAAGAAGCTCGAACTGACGATTCGATTGGTGCTGCCGCCGTCCACCGACACAGCTCCGCCCATGCGTCCTTCGTTGCCGGCGAACGTGCTGCGCACGACGGTCGTCGAGCCGCCCGTGCCGGTACGCAGGGCGCCGCCGATGTCGGCTTCGTTTTCCTCGAATCGGCAGTTCTGAAACCGGGGCGTGGCGTTGGCGGTGCTCACCGCGCCGCCGGTGCTCATGGCGCCGTTGCCGCGGAAAACGCAGTCCACAAACCGGATCGAACCGCTGTTGATCACGGCACCGCCGCCCTGGCGGTCGGCCTGGGCGCTGCCGTAGGCGAAGCCGCCGGTGATGGTGAAGCCGTCGACCACCTGTGTGGCCAGCCCGCCGCTGGCGTCGATGACGTGGTAGCTGTTGTCGCAGCGGTTATCGCACAGCGTGCCGCAGAGGCAGATGGCCCGCAGCACGCACTGCGCATCCCATCGGTTGTCGCAGCAGAAGCTGTCGACCGTGCACACCGCGGCCGCGCAGGCGCCGTCGTCGCAGCTGGGCGACTGCTGTTCGCTGCAGCAGGAACTGTCGCTGACGGAGTCGTTGTCGTTGTCGCCAAGATCGCCACTGAGCGTGGTGATGTTCAGGGAGGGGTCGCGCTGTGAGAGGAGCATCTCGCCCCCCGCAAAGCCGCCGTAGAGAGACACACCGGCGACCATCTGGAACCGGGCGGCCTGGCTGCCGGTCTGCGAGGGCTTGTACACGCCGTCCGCGACCCAGAGCTGGGTGACGGCTCCGCCCGACCCGGCGGCCGCGGCCAGCGCGGTCTGGAGGTCGGTGTAGGCGTCCTGCCAGTTCAGCCCGTTATTCGCCCCGACGGCCGCCGCATCGACAAAGCGGACCGGCTGGGCTGACACTACCCCCGCGGCGAGCAGGGTCGTCGCCGCGAGCGCGCAGCAGCGTGACCAGTTCATGCGTGCCTCTCTCTCCTCTGGCCGCGCCGCAGCCCCTCCAAGGACCGGCGCGCCCCACCCCTTCGAGTTGTCGCGGATCCGGAGGGCGGGGCGACGCGCCAACGAGGGCCGTCTCACCGCGGCCACCAGCCGCGATTCCCATATTACCGGGCGATCCTCACAAAGTCCAATAAGGCTTGTGGTGGTTTGGCTAATTTGTGCCGGATGAAACGGGCAGTCCCCGACCGTCCGGGAAAAGCGCCCACAGGCCGGAAGCGACGAGTAGCTGGCTGGCAACTGCCGCTTTAACTCAAAGTCTGATAAGCATTAACGAAACACGGTCTGGAGGCGACCGCGTCTGAAGTGGCAGCGGATCGCCGGTCGACTTCGCCGGTCTGTCCAAACTTGGGGACAGGATTAAACGCGGCGGGATGTAAAGGCGGGAGGTGATGGGTTGGGTACTTTGGCTCTGTGCGGATTGCCACCGCGCGCCAGCGACACAACGCGGCGAGGTCCACGCGGTCGTCGTCGTCGTTGCTACCCGGGGCGCTGCCGCTACACTGCCTTCGCCGCGACCGGCCGGACGCTCGACCGGGCGGCAGGCTCTCAGACCTCCTGCCCCATCAGTTTCCCCATGCACAAGCGAAGTCTCCTTGCCGTCGTTCCCGCCGTAGTTGCCATCTTCAGCGTGCTGGGTCGCTGCCCCGAAGCGCTGGGTGGAGTCGGTCAGGACTCCTGCTGCCGGCCGGTCCTTCCCTGGCTGGCTGAGTGGGAGACGCGGCCGGGCGGCGCCCCCGGCCAGACGGGTGACGGCGCGGCCCCGGACTCGCCTGCGGAGGGCGAGGACTCGCCGAAGGAGGACAGCGACAAGCCGAAGTGGGACGTCTCGAAGCCCACCGGGCCGACCACGGAGGTGCCCATCGATACCGACGAGGGCACCTGGCTCAGTCTCGACGTGAGCCCCGACGGACAGCGGATCATCTTCGACCTGCTTGGCGACCTGTACGAGATCCCGATCGCGGGCGGCGACGCGAAGGCGATTACCTCCGGCCTCGCATGGGACATGCAGCCGCGCTACAGCCCCGACGGCCGCTTCATCGCCTTCACCTCAGACCGCGGTGGCGGCGACAACATCTGGGTGATGAACCGCGACGGCACGGAAATCCGCCAGGTGACCAAGGAGAGCTTCCGCCTGCTCAACAGCCCCGCCTGGGCGCCCGACGGCGAGTTCATCGTCGCGCAGAAGCACTTCACCTCGAAGCGGTCGCTCGGCTCGGGCGAGATGTGGCTCTACCACCGCACCGGCGGCGACGGCCTGCAGATGACGAAGAAGCCCAACGAGCAGAAAAACGTCGGCGAGCCCGTGTTCTCGCCCGACGGGAAGTACCTCTACTACAGCCTCGACGCCACACCGGGCGACACCTTCGAGTACGACAAGGATTCCAACGCAGGCATCTACGCCATTGACCGGCTTAACCGCGAGACGGGCGAGATCGATCGGCTCATCGGCGGGCCGGGGGGCGCGTGCCGTCCGACCCCCTCACCCGACGGCGAGCTGATGGCCTATGTCCGTCGCATCCGGGGGGAAAGCGTCCTTTATGTGCAGGAGCTCGACAGCGGGCAGGAGTGGCCCGTGTGCCGCGAGCTTGAGCGCGACATGCAGGAGACCTGGGCGGTGCACGGTGTGTACCCGACGATGGCGTGGACCCCGGATTCCAAGTCGGTCGTATTCTACGCTCGCGGCAAGATCCGGCGCGTGACCGTCGAGCCAGGCGACGCCGAGGTCATTCCCTTCCGGGTGAAGGACACGCGGACCGTGCAGACCGCGGTCCGGTTCCCGGTGGAGGTCGCCCCGGCCGAATTCGAAGCGAGGATGCTGCGATGGGTCACCGTGTCGCCCGACGGGCGCAAGGTAGTCTACGAGGCGCTCGGCAAGCTGTACGTGCGGAACCTGCCCGACGGCGAGCCGCAGCGGCTCACGCGGCAGGATGACCATCAGGAGCTCTATCCATCGTGGTCGCCTGACAGCCAGTCGGTCGTCTACACGACCTGGAGCGACGAGCAACTCGGCGAGGTCCGCATCACCGCCGGCGCGCCTGGCGGCCGCGGCCGGACCATCACGGATACGCCTGGGCACTATGTCGAGCCCGTGTTCACGCCCGACGGGCGGACCGTGGTGTATCGCCGCATCGGCGGCGGATACATCCGCAGCCGTCTCTGGCAGCGCGAGCCGGGGGTGTACCGCGTGTCCACGACCGGCGGCGAATCGCATCGCATCACCCGCCGCGGCGAACAGCCGCACTTCGGCGCCGAACCCGATCGCGTCTTCCTCGTGCAGGTGTCTTCCGAGGGCGGCAAGGATCGCAGGGCGCTGACCAGCATGACGCTGGATGGAGCCGAGCAGCGCACACACCTGTTCAGCGAAAACGCGGTGGAGTATCGCGTGTCGCCGGACGGCCGCTGGGTCGGATTCGTCGAGGGCTTCAACGCCTACATCACGCCGTTTGTTCCGACAGGTCGCGAGGTCGAGCTCAGCCGAAAGGGCAAGGCCATTCCGCAGACGCGCGTGTCGCGCGATGCGGGCGACAACCTGCACTGGTCGGGCGACAGCACGAAGCTGCACTGGTCGATGGGGCCCGAACTGTACACCCGCGATGTCACCGAGTCGTTCACCTACCTGGAGGGCGCGCCCGAGCAGCTTCCTGAACCGGCGGCCAGCGGTTTGAACATCTCGTTCCGCCTGCCCAGCGATGTGCCTGAGGGGGTCGTCGCGCTGACCAACGCCCGCATCATCACCATGCGCGGCGACGACGTGATCGAGTCGGGCACGGTCGTGGTCGAGGGCAACCGCATCACCGCCGTCGGGCGGTCGGACGAGGTGCCCGCGCCGCGCGGCGCGCACGTGGTCGACTGCACCGGCCTGACCATCATGCCCGGCCTGATCGACGTTCACGCCCACGGGGCGCAGGGCATGCACGGCATCGTGCCGCAGCGCAATTGGATCAACTACGCCTCGCTGGCGTTCGGCACCACAACGGTTCACGATCCGTCGAACGACACGAAGACTTTCTTCGCCGCCAGCGAGCAGCAGCGCGCCGGCCTCACGCTGGCGCCGCGGCTCTATTCCACGGGCACGATCCTGTACGGCGCCGCCGGCTGGTTCAAGGCGGAGATCGACAGCCTCGAAGACGCCCAATCGCACCTGCGGCGGATGAAAGCGGTCGGCGCGTTCAGCGTGAAGAGCTACAACCAGCCGCGGCGTGACCAGCGCCAGCAGGTCATCTCCGGCGCCCGCGAACTGGGCATGATGGTGATGCCCGAGGGGGGCGCGCTCTTCCAGCACAACATGACCATGATCGTCGACGGCCACACGGGCATCGAACACACGCTGCCCGTGGGTACGGTCTACGGCGACGTGATCCAGCTATGGGCGCCCACGGGGACGTACAGCACGCCGACGCTGGGCGTTGCGTACGGCGGACTTGGCGGTGAGAACTACTGGTATCAGCACACCAACGTGTGGGAAAACGAGCGGCTGATGAACTTCGTGCCGCGGTGGGTCGTCGACCCCCGCGCCCGCCGCCGCCAGATGGCGCCGGAGTCGGAGTACAACCACATCAGCGCGGCCGGCATCTGCAAGAAGCTCATCGACGCCGGCGGCAAGGTCCAGATCGGCGCCCACGGCCAGCTCGCCGGCCTCGCCGCCCACTGGGAACTCTGGATGCTCGAGCAGGGCGGGATGACCGCCCACGAGGCGCTCCGTTGTGGGACACTCTTCGGCGCCCAGTACCTCGGCATGGACAAGGACCTGGGCTCAATCGAGCCGGGCAAGCTCGCCGATCTGCTGGTGCTGGAGAAAAACCCGCTGGAAAATCTGCGCGACTCTGAGCGGATCCGGTATACGATGCTCAACGGCCGGATTTACGACGCCCGGACGCTGAACGAAGTCGGCAATCATCCGCGGGAGCGGGGGAAGCTGTTCTGGGAGCTGGAAGACGCGTATTGATTGCGGATTGGGGATTGGGGATTGCGGATTGGGAGTGAACCACAGAGGGCGCGGAGGGGACACGGAGAGCCACGGAGGCGCGCTGGCGGGTCTCTCGGGTTTGGAGGATGCTGGTTTGGAATGGCGGTGGGAGAGTGGGGCCGCGTATAGTCCGCGGCCTCGGGATCAGGCCGATCGCATGATGCAGACGAGCGGAGAACTCGGCATGTCAGACCTTCCCGCTCCACGGCGGCGACAGCGTGAGTTCTTGTCCTCTGTGGCCTCTGTGATCTCTGTGGCTGCACTCTTCCTCGCGCTACCGGCCAAGGGGCAGGATGCGCCCACGCCCATGCCGCCGGCCGACGCGGTTGAGCGGGTGATGAAGCTCGAAGATCCGATGAGCGATGACTGGCTCACGGAGATTTACTACAAGAAGGCGAACAAGCAGCTGGGCAAGCTGGCCCGGCTGGCGGAGCGGCCGGAGCTCTCGGAAGCCGACCTGGCGGAGTTCTTCACGGCGGATGCATCGTCGTGGACACTGCACGTGCAGCCGCTAGTCCGCCATTTCGGACCGCTTTGCATCGGCGTGCGGGAGCAGCAGCCGCGATCCATCCACGAGGACGACGCTTTCCTCGACAAGCCCGATTCCGCCGATGGTCCTATGAAGATCACTGGCATGTGGTTGAAGTCGGCGCAAGGCAAGCCCGGCGGTCGGGTGGCGTTCAAGATCGTGAGCGTGCGGTCCCTGGCCGAAGGCAGCTTCGCCGTGGAGGTGCTCGCCCAGGCCTATCAGCACCCCGAACAGGCCAACGCCCGCTGGCAGATGACCTGGGTTCTGGAGAAGCCGGAAGATCCCGATAGCTACCCGCGGATCCGCACGATCGTCCAGCGGGATCTTCTCGCTGGCTCATGTGACCGTCCCTTCCTCGAAGCTACCCGCTCCGTCATTCGCGATGACGCCACGTGGCACCCGTACCTTTCCCGCAGCGCCAACTACTGGCACGGCCGCATCGACGCCGTGGGCGAACTCAACTTCCTCGGTCACGAAGGCATTGCCATCGGCGACGTCAACGGCGACGGACTCGACGACATCTACGTCGCCCTGGGCAACGGCGTGCCCAACAAGCTGCTGATTCAGCAGCCCGACGGCACGGTGAAGGACACGGCCGCTGCGGCCGGGGTGGACTGGCTCGATTCGACCAAGGGCGTGCTGCTCATCGACGTTGACAACGATGGCGATCAGGACCTCCTCACCGCGATGGGCCCGGCCGTCGTGGTGCACATGAACGACGGCAAGGGCCGCTTCGAAGTGACCAAGGCCCTGCGGGCGACGACGCCCGCCGCGTTCTACTCCCTGGCCGCGGCCGATTACGACCTCGACGGCGATCTCGACATCTACGCCGTCCGCTACGTCAAGGTCCGCTACGGCCTGACCAGCGCCCCGATGCCCCTGCACGACGCGAACAACGGGCCGCGCAATCACCTGCTCCGCAACGACGGCGAGGCCGGGTTTGTCGACGTGACCGCCGATGTCGGGCTCGACGTGAACAACTCGCGGTTCAGCACGGCCGCCGCCTGGGGCGACTATGACAACGACGGCGACCCGGACCTCTACGTCGCCAACGACTTCGGCCACAACAACCTCTACCGCAACGACGACGGGCGGTTCACCGACGTGGCGGCCGAGGCCGGGGCCGAGGACCAGGCCGCGGGCATGGGCGCAAGCTGGAGCGACTACGACAACGACGGCGATCTCGACCTGTACGTCTCGAACATGTTCTCGTCGGCCGGTCGGCGCGTGGCGTACCAGTCGCGGTTCATGGAGGCTCAGCCCGAGAGCGTGCGTGAAGGCGTGCAGCGGCACAGTTGGGGCAACACGCTGCTGGTGAACAACGGCAAGGGCGGCTTCGAAGACCGCAGCGACGCGGCAGGCGTGCGGATGGGCCGCTGGGCGTGGGGGGCGAAGTTCGTCGACCTCAACAACGACGGCTACGAGGACATCTTCGTGCCCAACGGCTTTCTGACCAACGCGCTGAAGGACGACTTGTGAAGTTTCTTCTGGCGGCGGGTCGCGTCGCAACAAGCGTCACTGATTGACACCAACGCGGGCGAGCAGCCGGGCTACCTCACCGGCTGGGCCGCGATGACCCGCCTCATGGAGGACGGGTATTCGTGGAGCGGCCACGAGCGGAACACGACGTTCCTCAACGTTGGCTACACCGGCATGAAGGCCGGCGATTTTGTCGACGTCTCCGCGGCGATCGGTCTGGATTTTGACGACGACGCCCGCGGCGTGGCCGTCACTGACTGGGACGGCGACGGCGACCTCGACCTGTGGATCAAGAACCGCACCGGGCCGGCCGTTCGTTTCATGCAGAGCGACGCCGTGGCCAGCGGGCATTATCTCTCACTCAAACTCGTCGGCCGGACGTGCAACCGCGACGCGATCGGCGCGCGGGTCGTCGTCGAGGCGGGGGGGCGCAAGATCATGCGCGTGGTCAACGCGGGGGACGGCTACCTGTCTCAGTCGAGCAAGTGGCTGCATTTCGGCCTCGGCTTTGACACGTCTGTGCCGCCCGCGATCGACCGCGTGACGATCCACTGGCCGGAGAAGGACGAGGAGCGACGGGTACAGGTGATCGCGGGCGCGACGCTCACGGGCAACAAGCGGTACATCATCACGCAGGGCGAGGCCGGCGCGGTGGAAGTCGCGCCGCGCACGGTGACGCTGGCGGCGGCCGCGCCGGCGGAGCCGCCGACGAACGATCTCGTCCGGCTGGTGCTCAAGGAGCCGCTGCCGCTGTCGCCGACGGTGACGGCACTCTTCGCCGGTGAGGGCGGGTCGCGGCTGATCGTGCCGTGGGCGGAGTGGTGCGCGCCGTGCGTTGCGGAGTTGGTCGGCCTGGCGGGTCGCGTCGAGGCATTGGCGGCCGCGAAGATCCAGGTGCTGCCGCTCAACCTCGACAAGCCCGAAGATCAGGAGAAGGCAGCCCGCCTGTGGCAGGACCGCATCGCCCCGGCGATGAAGGGTGCGGCGTTCGAAACCCGACCGGTCGCCAAGGAGCTGGTGGTCACGCTCGATGCGATCCTGCACCACGTGCGCGATGTGAAGGGCGATTGGCCGTTGCCGATGAGCCTGCTGGTCGCCGCCGATGGGACGCTGCAGGTTTGTTACCTCGGAGCGCCGCCGGTGGATACGGTGCTGGCTGACGCGGCCGCGTTCGGCCGCAACGACAAGGCCGGGCCTGAGCGCTGGTCGTTCCCCGGCCGGTGGTATTTCCGCACGCCGCGCGATCTGTCGGCCCTCGCCGCGGCGCTGCGGGCTGCCGGGTGCGAAGCGGACGCCGCCTTCTACGAGAAGGCGGCCGCGGCGCAGCCGTAAGTCATCTCACGCTTAGCGAATCTGGTCAGACGGGCGTGCTCGGACGGCGAAGAAACTCGGGCAGCATCCACTGCTCCAGGTCGTCGGCTGAGGTGCGGTTCTTGATCTCGCGGGCCGGCACACCCACCACGGTGGAAAGCGGCGCGACGTCGGCGATCACCACCGCGCCGGCCCCGATGACCGCCTCGTACCCCACGCGAACGCTCTGCACCACCGTCGCCCCAATCCCCACGAACGCCCCGGCCTCGATGACGACCCGCCCGGCGATCCGTGCGCCCGGGCACACATGCGTCGCCGTGCCGATCAGGGTCTCGTGGTCGACGATGCAGCCGGTGTTGAGGATCACCGAGTCGCCGATCTGGCAGTGAGCACACACCAGCGCCCCGGCGGCGACGACGATGTTGTGGCCGAGCGAGGCGTTGCGGGCGATGTTGGCGGAGGGGTGGATCGCGTTGATCAGCTCGAAGCCGGCGTCCTCCAGGCGGCGGGCGAATTCGCGGCGGACGCCGTTGTCGCCGATGGCCACGACGGCCCGGCGTACGCCGAGCTCGTCGCGAAGCCGGGCGGCGTCCTCGAGGCTGCCGAGCACCTGCATCCCGTCCACGCGGCGGCCGTGAAGCTCGGCATTGGAGTCGAGAAACCCCGCGACCTCATACGTGCCCATCTGGTCGAGGATGTCGAGCACCACGCGCCCGTGCCCGCCGGCGCCGACCACGAGGCACCTTCGCTTGGGCGGGGTGCGGGTCGGGGGCAGGCTGGTGGCGAGTCGGGTCACGGGCTGGGCTCAGTTCAGGTCACGGGAAACGCGGCTGATTAGCTGCTTATCGGACCGCGACCCGGGCCGCTGAACAAAAAACGCCCGCTGCGCGTAGAGAAAAGGAGTCGGCGAGGGGTGAGATTCCGCGCGCTCGCGGAGGGAGCGAGCCCCCTTTCCTGCCGATTGACGCTGTGTCGGGGCCAAGGTAAGCTCCGCGGCACGATTCGACCGCCCGTCTCGATGACGTAAATCATTGTCCGACAAGAGGTTGAATTTGATAGCCGCCCGATCGAGCCAACGCTCGGGTTTTCTGAGCCCGCCCTTCCTTGCCGCCCTCGCCCTCCTCGGCGCTGCGGCCTTCTTTGACGGGGTCGCTGGCGAGTGGCTCGGCTTCAACCAGATCAAGGCCAAGGTCGATCTCCGGCGGGAACTCCATCAGTTCGACGAAACGGCCCTGTGGCCCTACCGGGTGGTCTCCAAGAACATCCATTCGCCCGAGACAATCGGCTCGCTGGGCACGGACAAGTACCTATCCTGGGTGCTGGAGGACACGACGGCGGCGGCCGACTCACCGCTGCGGTTCGCCCAGGTGGACGTGACGTACTACACCGGCGGGGTGGACCTCGTGCCGCACACGCCGGACGTGTGCGTGATGGCGGCGGGCTACGAGCCGGTCCTGCTCCGCAGCCAGACGGTTGACGTCGCCGCCCTCGGCGAGGCAAGCCGGGAGTTGCCCGTCCGCGTCTGCACCTTCGAGAAGACGAGCGTCTTTGACGCGGAACAGTTCACCGTCGTGTACACGTTTTTCTGCAACGGGCGTTTCGTGAACGAGAGCTACGACGTGCGGGCGCTGGTTCGCGACCCGCGCTTCAAGCACGCGTTCTTCAGCAAGGTCGAGATCAGCTTCTACGGTCCCGGCCCGACGGGTTACACGCGGGCGGACCGCGAGGCGTCGATCGCGGGGGCGACGCGGCTGTACGCAGCGATGCTTCCGATCCTGCGCGCGACACACTGGCCCGACTTCGCCGCCATCGAGGCGGCCGAGGCGGTGCCTTCGGAAACACACACTCAGGGGGCGGCCGCTCCCGGGGCGATTACGCCCTGAGCGATGGAACGGGAATCTGCGGCCGGGCTCAGGGCCCGGCCGCGGTTCGTCAAGGGTAGGTTGTCATGGCCAAGAAACTGAACAAGAACTTCGTCGTCGGTCTCTCGCTGGTCGGCTTCGTGGCGATCATCGGGCTGTCTACGCTCATGATCATGTCGCTGCGGCAGGATGATCCGACGCATTACGCCGACCTCGCGGCCAAGTACCGCAAGAGCGGCGAGCTCAAGCAGGCTGCGCAGTTCTACCGTCGGGCGTGGGACATCGCCCGCGGCAACTCCCCCAACGCCGCCGAATACCTCGTCGCCGAGGGCGACGTGATGCTCGAACTCGGCGACATCCGCCGCGCCATCTCGTCGTGGAACCGCGCGGTCACGACCAATCCGCAGCTCATCGCGGCCCACAAGAGCCAGGTGGGGCTGCTGACCGAAATCGCCAAGCTCGCGCCGAGCGCTTCGTCGTGGACGGCGGTGAAAGACGCGGCGGAGAAGATGCTGGAGGTAGAGGAGGCCAACGCGTTCGGGCAGAACGCCCTTGGTCTCGCGCTGGTGAACCTGCAGACGCTGGAGCCCGGCAATCTCGCCAAGGGCGTGGCTGCCCTTGAGCGGGCGGTGGAACTTGCCCCCGAGAACGCCCAGTTCGCTGTCGATCTCTGTGTGTACTACGTGTCGGAGGCGATTCGTGCGGTCAACGAGCGCGACGACCGCGAAGCTGCCAAGCCGTGGATGGTCAAGGCAGACAACATGATGCGCGACCTGCTGGAGCGCTTCAAGCAGCCCGGCAAGGACGCCGCCCTCGTCCGCCGCATCTACGCCGGGTGGCTCAACGATCCACGCTACGGCGAGTTCGTCGGCCGGACCGTTGCGGAGGGCGACGCCGAGAAGATCTATCGCGAAGCGATTGCGATGGGTGGCGACGACGTCGAGGCGTCGGTCGACTCCCGACTTGAGTACGCCATGTACCTGATGCGGCGGTGGGCGCGCAACGTCGGCGTGTCGGGCGCCCCCGATGCCAGCGTGGAGCAGCTGACCAACGACGCTGACTTCGTCGCCGCCGAAGCGCTGCTGAAGGAATGCGTCGCCGCGCAGCCCGACCGTTTCGAGCCCTACGTCCAGATCACCACGGCGTACCGCGCCGCGAACAAGTTCGAAGACGCGATTCGCTACTGCGAGGAGCGCCTGGCGCGCAAGATCGCCCGCATCGGGCTGGAGGCCGAGAAGCAGAGCGCCGGGGCGTTCATGCTGTACCGCACGGCGTCGCAGTGTGCCCTGGCCATGGCGGAGCAAAGCCAGGATCCTGCCGCGCGGGAGACGCTGACCAAGAAGGCGGAACAGTATATCGCCGACGCCATGGGCGAGCGCCCCAATCACCCGGAAGGGCTCAAGCAGATGGGCCTGATCGCGTGGTCGCGCGGCGAAGACCGCCAGGCCCTGGAGAGCTTCCGCAAGGCGGATGAGGGCTTCCGGTCGGCGGGGCGGATCGACTGGGAAACCAAGATGATCCTCGCCCGCGTCCACCTGCGGCTCGGCGAGCCGGGCATGGCCCTCAAGCTGATGGACGAGGTGCAGCAGCAGGCCTTCCGCGGGCGCGCCAAGGACGCGAGCTACTGGCTGCTGTACGCCCAGGTGCTGCTGGATAACAACAAGCCCGAGCTGGCCGCGCAGGCGGCGGATCACGTGCTGGTCAACATCGAACCGGGTAACCAGCAGGCGCTGAACTACAAGATTGCCGCGGGCGTGGTCATGGGCAATACCCAGCCGCCCGTCGCCGAGCTGGCCAACACGCCCGAGGGACAGTTTACGGCGGCCATCCTCCGCGCCGAGACGGCGCGCCGCGCCGGCGACGACGCGGGCGTCCTCGCGGCGATGACCGACGCGCTGAAGCTTCGCCCGGATCACCCGGAGATCCTCAAGCGCTGCGTGTTCATGCTGCTGTCGCGCAACGAGGGCGACAAGGCCCAGGCGCTGGTGGAGGATGCGATCCGCTACAACCCCGGCGACGCGGAGCTCAAGAAGCTGCTGGTTACGACCCGTCGCGACCTGTCGCGGGAGGAGCGGGAAGCCGGCCTGGTCGAACTGATCAATGCCGAGCCCGACGCTTTCCGCCGGCTCAATGAACTGGCGGGCTTCTACTTCGAGAAGGGCGAGCTGGCCAAGGCGCTGACCGCGCTCAACGACGCAGAGAAGTGCCTCATCGATCCGGCCAAGTCGACGCCGTTTTCGCGTGAGCTCGGCAAGGCCGGCCACCGCGAACTGCTCGCCCGCAAGATGCTGATCGCCGCGCGACTCGACAACGGCGAGGCGCTCAAGGCGGCTGCCGATTCCGCGGCGCAGTACAACGTCGACGGCGCCAACGGCTACAGCTTCCGCGGCCAGTACCACATGTACCGCGAAGAGGCTGAGCAGGCGATCATCGCGTTCAACGAAGCGCTGCGTTTCCAGCCGACTGATGCACGCCTGCTGACGTTCCTCGCCCGGTGCTACCAGAACGAGCGTCGCTTCGACGAAGCCCGCGGCTTCTTCGACCGCGCGATCGAGTCGAACCCGCACGAGGGGCTCGCCCACAAGGGCATCGCTCAGATCGCCCAGCAACTCGGCAACGATGCCGAGTTCGAGGCTCATTTCAACCGCTGCGTGGAGCTGATCCCCGGCGACCAGTGGGTGCTCGACGAGCAACGCCTGCGCGAGGAAGAGAAGGATCCGGCCGGCGCCATCGCGAAGCGCGAGCAGCAGCTCGCCGAAACGCCGGACGACGCGGAGAACATCCGCCGCCTGGCCGTGCTGAGCGAGAAGATCGGCGACTTCGACAAGGCCGAGTCGTACATGCTCAAGCTCCGCGCGCTGCAGCCCGAGGAGGAGAACCTCGTCGCCGTGCTCAGCTCGCTCTACCACCGCGCCGGCCGTCCGGAGAAGTCGCTCGAAGTGCTCCAGGCGCACGTCGATTCGAAGGCCGATCCGGATGATAAGTCCAAGGCGATGATCTGGATCGCCGCGCACTACATGAAGGTCGGCGATCCCGGAATGATGGAGCGGACGCTGCTGCAGGCGGCGGACATCTCCAAGACGTTCGAGGTGTGCCGGGCGCTGGGCGACTTCTATATGCGGGCCGGCGCCCCGGCCCGGGCGCTGTCGTGGTTTGACGAGGCGATCAACCGCGGCCGCCTGACCAAGAATCCGCAGCTTCCTGCGGTGTACACCTCGCGCATCATCTGCCTGCTCTCGCCGGGGCTGGCGGACATCGCTTCGGCGCGGCAGCGCGTCGAGGAGTTCCGCCGGACCTATCCGCAGGACGTGCGCGGGCTCTACTTCGAGGCGGAGATTGCCGCCAACGACGGCGACATCGAAAAGGCTGTCGAGGCGCTGACGCGCTACCTCGAAGTGCGGCCGTCTAACCCCTCCGCGCTGTTCCAGCGGTCGAAGTACAACCTTGCCCTGGGCCGCACGCCGCTGGCCATTACCGATCTTGAGCGGCTGCGCAACGCCGAGCCGACCGCACTGGAGATGGTGCCGCGCGTCGTGCTGGCGAAACTCTACATGTCCACCGGTCGTGAAGATCTCGCCCGCCGCGAGCTCGAAGCAGCGCTGGATGCCAAGCCCGAGGCGGAAAACGTCCTCTCGGCGCTGATTGATCACTACATCCAGACCAACCGCCTCAACGAGGCAGACCAGCGCCTCACCTCGCAGATCAACCGGTCGGCGGCCTCGCCGCGCCCCGTCTGGTATGAACTGCGGGCGAAGATTTCGCAGCGGACCAACGATCATCGCAAGCGCATTGAAGACCTGACCCAGGTCGTGCGCATCACCGGGTTCCAGCCCGACAAGGTGCAGCAACTGCTGGCTGCCTACCTCGAGTCAAACAACTGCACCGACGGCCTCAAGTGGTGCGACGAACACGGCGAGCGGCTGGTCGAGGCTTCCAGTTCGGTCGCCATGCACGCCGCGCTGCTCAAGTGTGCCCGGCAGGAAGAGGCGGCCGTCAAGCGATTCCGACAGGCCATGGACCTCGCGGTCAAGGAGGGTCGCGGCAATACGGCCTTTGTCTACGCGATGGTGCTGGGTACGTGGCCGGCGTGCCAGGCTGCCGACCTGTTCGCCCGCGTAGCGCCCGAGGCGGCGTCGATCCCGGCCAATGACCGCATTCTTGCGGGTGTCCTGCTGACCTGCGGCGGCGACAAGGCGAAGGAAGCGCCGGCGCTGCTCGACAAGTTGATGGTCACGGCTGGCTCAGACATGGAGCGGGCCGAGTTGCTGTCGCAGCGCGGCCAGTTTCTCCAGCAGGCGGCGGGCAAGCCGGAGGAGGCCGTCGCCGTCTACGAGGAAGCGCTCAAGTACAACCCCAACGACGTGGTCACGCTGAACAACCTTGCCTACCTGCTCTCTGACGAACTCAAGCAGCACGCCACCGCGCTTCCCTACGCGCGGAAGGCTGTGGCCCTCAAGCCCGACGTCGCCAACGTGGTGGACACGCTCGGCTGGATCTACGTCCAGATGGGTACCTACGACCAGGGCATCGCGGTGCTGACTACGGCCGTCGGGCTCGACGACGCGCCCGCTGAGTGCTGGTATCACCTGGGCGAGGCCTGTCGGCGGGCGGGCAAGTTCGAGGACGCCGCCAACATCATGGCCGAGGCCCGCGCGAAGGCCCGCGCCGCCGGCAGCGACTACCTCATCGAACTGGTGAAGCAGTCCATGGCCAAGGTCGAGGCCCGCGACGCGGCGCCCTGATCGGGCACTCGACGTCCACGCCCGGCGTCGCCTCGGCGCCGGGCGTGGACGCGCGAGACTGTTCCGCTAGCATGCTCCCGTCATGCTGTGGCTGCTGCTGCTGATTCTCCTCGCCTGCTCGGCGACGGCCTCCGCCTCGGAGACGGCGCTGTTCGCGCTTTCCGACCTTACCCTTCAACAGCTCCGGGCCTCGGGGAGCGTGCTCCATCGGCGTGTCTATCGCCTCATGCGCGAGCCGCGGCGCGTGCTGATGACGGTGCTCATCGCGAACACCGCGGTTAACGTCGCCATCTTCGCCGTGTCGTACGAGGCGCTCCGCGCCGTGCGGACGAGTTCGCCCGCGGTCGCCGCCGCGGGCAGCCTCGGCGTGCTGCTGGCGGTGGTGATCTTCGGCGAAATCCTGCCCAAGGCGGCGGCGCTCAGCGCAGCGCGGCGGCTGGCCCCGATCGCCGCGCTGCTGATCAGCGGGCTTCAGATCGTGCTCGGTCCGCTGCAGTGGGTGCTGGGCGTGTTCCTGGTGACACCGATCACCCGGCTGCTGGCGGGGCGGTCGGCGCCCTCGACCGTCTCGACCGAGGAATTGAGCCTCTTGGTGGACCAGTCCGCCCAGCGCGGCGAGATCAGTTCGCTCGAAAACCGCATGCTTCAGGCGGTGGTGGCGCTGGGCGATGCATCGGTGCGGGAGGTGATGACCGCCCGCGTCGACATCCAGTGGATCCGCCTCGGCGATGATCCGGAGGTGATCCGCCGCCGGCTGGCCGAGTCGCGGCCGCGCAAGCTGCCGGTGTGCGGGAAGGATCTCGACGACATTCGCGGCCTCCTGCACGCCCGCGACTTCTACCTGAACCCCGGCCGGCCGCTGGAATCGCTCATCAAGCCGATCCACTTCGTCCCGGAGCAGGTTCGACTCTTCCAGCTCATCCGCCATTTCCGCAAGCGGCACATTCAGTTCGCCATCGTCGTCGACGAGTACGGCGGGACGGTCGGCCTGGTGTCAATGGAAGACGTGCTGGAGCGTATCGTCGGCAACCTCAGCGAGCACGACGCGCCGCCGGAGGACTGGCACGCCGAGCGCATCGACGACAACACCTATCGGCTTCCGGGTGACTTCAGCGTGCGCGACTGGGCGCACCGCTTCGCCGCGGGCGAAGTCGACGAGCGGATCGACACGCTGGCTGGTCTCGTGCTGTCGCGGCTGGGCCGCATGCCGCGTCGCGGCGACCGCGTTCGCATCCGCAACCTCACGCTTACCGTCGACGAGGTCAGCCATCACCGCATCGAGCGGATCCTGTTGCGCCGCGAGGATCCCGCGGCGGCTGCGCGGAGGGCCGGATGATGCCCACCTCGGCGTGGCTGCTGGTGCTGGTCGGCCTGCTCGGCTCCGCGTTCTGCTCCGGGTCGGAGACGGGCGTGTACTGCGTAAATCGCCTGCGGGTACAGCTCGCCGCGCAGCGCGGGGAGCGGCGCGCTCGGCGGCTCGCCCGCATCCTTGAGGATGACCAGTCGGCCGTCGCTGCGATCCTCGTGTGGAACAACGTGATGAACTACGTCCTGACGGCGGGCGCGTCCGTCGTCATCGGTCACCTGCTGGCCGACGCGGGGCTGGACGTGGAGCTTTACACCGTCGCCATCGTCACCCCGGTCGTGTTTGTGCTCGGCGAGGTGACGCCCAAGAACCTGTTTCAAAGCGGCGCGGATCGGCTGATGCCCGCCGCGAGCTGGCCGCTCGACATCATGATCCGCTCGCTCCGGGCCGTGGGCATCCTGCCGCTGCTGCGCGGCCTCGCGACGCGCGCCGTACGACTGCTCGGGCAGGACGCGGGGCTGCAGCGCATCACCGATCCACGCCGACGGGTGGGCGTGCTGCTGCTTGAGGCGCTGGCTGGCCGCCGGGTCAGCGAAGACCACTCCACGCTCGTGCAGCGGGCGCTGCAACTCGCCGAAACCCGGCTGCACGCCGTGATGGTCCCGCGAAGCCGGGTAGAGTCGATCGCCGCGGACGCCGGACGCGACGTCGTCCGCGAGATGGCCGCCCGCACACGCCACAGCCGTCTGCCCGTGTTCGATCCGACCAGCCGCACGATTATCGGGCTCGTAAAGCTCGACAGCCTGCTCGGCCGGGAGGATTGGGCGACAGTCCGGGACCAGCTCCTTCCGATGCCCGCGTACCGGCCCTCGGACACCGTCGGCGCGACCCTGCTGGAAATGCAGCGGGACGGCTACGCCATGGCCCAGGTCTGCGATCGCGGGGGGCAGCTCGTGGGCCTCATTACCCTCAAAGACCTCCTCGAGGAGCTCGTGGGCGAACTCAGCGCCTGGTAGTTTGTGATTGAAGGTCACCTTCGCCGGGGCTAGAATATCGGTACGGGTTTCTCCCTGCTCCGCAAGCCGTGCCCGGAGGGGCAAGCAAGGCACGGCGTCCGGGCGGCATCTTCCCAGATCAGAACCCCAGCCAGGCATCGATCCTAGGGGTGCGCCCAGTCGTCGCGTCGCCAGATTGTGGCGTAAGTTATTGTGGGGTAGTAATTTATGTGCAATTCCAAGACTGTGATTTACGGCCGGACCGGTGGTGTCGTCGCCGGGGTGATGGCTCTAGTCGTCGGCGGGCTCGCGGCCGCCGCCGCCCGGGCCGATGACGTGGCCACCGCCGCCGACCTGGCCACGTTGACCAAGCGGGTCAACCCGGTGCTCATCGACGTGGCCGACCTGCCCACCTTCGACGCCCGGACCGGCATTACGTACTCGCCGATCGCGTCCGACGGCGACCTGCGCGGCACCTGTCCGCAGCAGGTGCGGACCCACTCATCGGCCAATTTCACCGGCGGACAGTTCGTGCTCCAGGCCGGTATGGTGGAAGACGAGGCGATGGCCGCGACCTACACCGTCGCCCAGAGCGAGTTTCCGCTGCGCGTGGACCTGATGGAGTTCATCATCGCCACGCAGAACGCCCAGAGCCAGACGACGACGCACTACACGATCCTGGTCTGGGAGGGTCTGCCGACCACCGGCAACGAGGTTGCGTCGTTCTCCTCGGACGGCATCATCCTGCAGCCGATCGTCCTCGGCCCCGGTACGACCGGCGTGAACCTCGCGGTGAGCGTCGACCCGGGTGATCCCGAGCAGATCATCCTCCGCAGCCACGACGAAAACAGCGTTCAGCTACCTCACTGCAACGGGTCCACCTGCACGTTCAGCGTCGGCTTCCGGATCGCGCAACACAACTTCCCGGCGTCGAGCTGCTGCTCGTTCTGCCTGCTGCCGGCGCAGTGCTGTCCGCCGCCCACGGCGTCGAACGCTTTCCCGACGACGGACACCGCCCGGCCGAGTATGGCCAACGCCCGGACGCAGAATTGGCTGTACTGCCTGCCGGGCTGCACGGTGTTCGGCATCGGCTGCGGCGACGGCTGGCATCGCTTCGACCAGATGGACCCGGCCATCGAGCCCGGCGGCGACTGGAACATCCGCGCCAGCTACACCTCGCTGGCGTGCCAGGTCGGCGCATGCTGCGGCCAGGGGGGCACCTGCTCGTTCTTGACCGGCGCCGAGTGTCTCGCCGAGGGCGGTCTCTTCCAGGGCGACAACACCCCCTGCGAGCCGAACCCCTGCCCCCAGCCCAGCGGTGCATGCTGCACGTCGGGCAACTGCCTCGACGGCATCACTTCCGAGGAGTGCACGGGCAACGGCGTCGTCTACCTCGGCAATAATACGACCTGCGCCACCTCGAACTGTCCGTTCGGCGCCTGCTGCTCGCCGGGTGGCTGCACCTTGCGAACCTCCGGCGAATGCGGGCTGGTGCCCAACGGTGACTTCCTGGGCGTCGGGACTGACTGCGATCCCGATCCCTGCCCTGAGTTGACCCAGGCCTGCTGCTTCGAGGGTAGTCCGCCCACCTGCTCAAACCTCGTCGACACCACGTGTGGCGTCTTCGGTGGTGTTGCCCAGGGCTTCGGTACCGCCTGCAGCACGACCGACTGCTTCCCGACCGGCGCCTGCTGCATGCCGATCGGCAGCTGCATGAACGCCCAGTCGCCCGAAGACTGCGCGGCGGCCGGGGGGGCCTACCAGGGCAACAACTCGACCTGTGGGGGTGTGACCTGTCCGCAACCGACCGGCGCCTGCTGCGTGGGCGCCAATTGTGCACAGCTCCTTGAGGCGAACTGTCTCCCGATTCCGAACGCGACCTGGGCCGGTCCGCTGACGACCTGTCCCGGGGCGTGCGCGACGACGGGCGCCTGCTGCGTCGGCGACTCCTGCTCGGTGACGACGGAAAGTTCCTGTGCCTCGATGGGCTACGTCTGCGATGTCGATTCGTTGCTGCCGCCTGCGTTCGCCGGTTGCTACGGCGATGTCGACGGCAACGGCGTGGTCAACGCGGCGGACCGCGGCACCATCTCGGCCAACGTGGGCCAGACGAGCAACGACGCGCTCTGCCTGTACGACCTCGACGGCAACGGAGCGGTCAACGCCGCCGACCGCGGCCAGGTCTCGGCCAACATCGGCGTCTGCACGCCGCTGCCCTTCTACCAGAACGGCAGCGGGCTCAACGCCGCCGGCAACGGGCCCGATCCGCGATACGACCGCGGCGAGTACCAGGGCAACGGCTCGACCTGCGCGGGTTCGCCCTGCAGCTAGCCGACGGCTGACCGGCGCGCCCGACAGCGCGCGTTGATATGTGACGAGCCTGCGGGTGGGGGTCTCTCCGCCGTCCGCAGGCTCGTTCGCTGCGCGGCGATCGGGGAGGGAGGGGCGGAAACGAGAACGCCCCGCGGCAAGCCGCAGGGCGTTTCAGATCGAGGCCGACGGGATTCGAACCCGCAACCACCGGCGTGACAGGCCGGTACTCTAACCAATTGAGCTACGGCCCCTTGCGGGGTCCGGCGGGATGGGGCGACACCGGCGAACCGTCGCGCCCCCTCACGCGGGCATGGATTCATATCGCATCGCCGCGACCGAGTCAAGACGCCCGCAACCAACGCCCGCGAGGGCGTTTTTCGCACAGGCGGGGCTGGATTTCCGGAACTTGCGCGGGGGGAGCAGGCGGCGGTCTATGCGACGACCGGCCGGTGCCCCTGTAGAGTAGGGCCGACCCATCGTCGCGGCGGCCGGTGGCGGCTCACCGGCCGACGAGCCGCCGGATCGACGGGCGCCCCTGGGAAGACGGTCGGTTGAAGATGGACGAGCGATTGAGGCGATCGGAGCGACTCGCCACGCGGCGCGAATACGACCTCGTCTTTCGTGCCGGCTCGTCCGTGGGTGGGGGTCTCCTCGTGGTCTACGCCCGGCGCAGCGGGCTGGCCTGGTCGCGCCTCGGGCTCAGCGTGAGCCGGCGGGTGGGATCTGCAGTGATGCGAAGCCTCGCCCGGCGACGCATCCGCGAGGCGTTTCGACGGTCGAAGAGTTTGCTGCCGCAGGGGTTCGATTTCGTCTGCGTAGCGAGGCCGGGGTGTGTCGGACCGGGGGCGGATGTCGCCGCGGAGTTGATCAGCCTCGCGCGGCGCGCCGCACGCAAGGCCGGCCAGCCGCCGTCCGCTTCGCCTGACTCCGCCGCGTCGCCATGACGCACACGAGGCTCAGTCGCGCAGCCCGTGGCCGGTGAGGGCGAAGAACACCTGTTCGAGGTCGCCGGAATGCACGGGCGGCGGGGCGACTCGGGCGGGAGGCGGCGCGTAGGCCTTGAGCAGGTTCGCCACCGTGTCCACCGCCAGCAGCCGGCCGTGATCGAGCACGCCCACCCGGTCGCAGAGCCGCTCCGCTTCCTCCATGTAGTGCGTCGTCAGCAGCACCGTGCACCCTTCGCTTCGCAGCGCCCGGATGTGGTCGAAAATCGCGTTGCGTGACTGCGGATCAACCCCGACGGTCGGCTCGTCGAGCAGGATCACGGCAGGGCGGTGGACCAGCGCTGCGGCGATGTTGAGCCGGCGCTTCATGCCGCCGGAGTAGGTGCGCACGCGATCCGAAGCGCGCTCCGCAAGGCCGGTGAACACCATCGCCCGGTCGACGCTTTCGTGCAGCGCGGCGCCACGCAGCCCGTACAGGCGGCCGAACAGCGACAGGTTCTCCCGCCCGGTGAGTTCGTCGTAGAGCGCGACGTTCTGCGGGGCGATGCCGATGCGGCTGCGTACGGCGGGGTCGGTCGGGCGGCCGAGGCCGACGATCTCAACGCGACCCGTGTCGGGCTCGAGCAGCCCCGCGGCCATGCCCACAACAGTCGTCTTGCCCGCCGCGTTCGGTCCGAGCAGGCCGAAGACCTCGCCCGGCGCCATCGCCAGCGATAACCCGTCCACGGCGAGCAGCGACCGGTAGAGCTTGGTCACCTGTTCGAATCGGATCATTCCGCGGAGATCGTATCGGGCCGCGGCGCGCTGCGGAAGGCGGGGGAGCGGGGCGGCTTTCCACGGTGCGGATCGGGGGATAAGATCGCGCGGGTCAAGGCGTCGCAGCCCGCCGGGCCGTCCGAATCAGCGGCCGTCCTGCGCCGCGGCGACGAGAGACCTGTGCCATCCAATCCCTCCGCGCCGCGATCGCCGTCACGCTCAAGGACATGCGGCTGCTGCTGCGCGATCGCGGGGGCGTGTTCATCACGTTCATCTTCCCGCTGATCTACACGGCGTTCCTCGGCATCGTCTTCGGAGCCCGGATGCGCGGCGGCGAAGCCCCGACGCGCCTGGCCGTGGTGGATCGCGACGGCTCGCCCGGCGCAGCCGCGATGATCCACGACCTGCGACAGACCGGGCTCGACGTCGAACCGATGTCCGCCGAGGACGCCGACGCCGCCTTGTCGGCTGGAGAAGTAGCGGCGACGGTGGTCATTCCCCCCGGCTTCGCGGATGTCCCCGCCGCCCCCCGGGTTGCGGCCGTCGAGCTGCGGTTCGTCAGCCCGTCGCCCGGTGCCGGCGGGGGTGAGGGGCTCACGCTGCCCTGCGTCAGCGCAGGTGCGCAGACCAGCCGGGCGTGGCCGCTGCCGGTCGACGCCTCCGGCGGGCAATCCCCGCGCAATCAGTATGAACTCGCCTTACCCTACGGCCTGATCTGGGGTGTGCTCGGCTGCACGGCGACGTTCGGACTGTCCTTCGTCGCAGAGCGGACGCGCGGCACGCTTGTGCGGCTCCAGATGGCCCCGCTGCGGCGTGTGCATGTCGTCGCGGGCAAGGCGGGAGCGTGCGTGCTGACCACCGTGATCCTAGCGACGAGCCTGCTGGTCATCGCCGCGGTGCTGTTCGACGTCCGAGCGCGGTCGATCTTCTGGCTGTTGATGGGCGTGCTCTCCACCGCGATCGCCTTCTCGGGGATCATGATCCTGCTCGCCGTGCTGGGGAAAACGGAGCGCACCGCGGGCGGGCTGACGTGGACCGTGCTCCTGGGCATGGCCATGTTCGGCGGCGGGATGGTGCCGCACTTCCTGATGCCGCCGTGGATGCAGCACATCGCCGAGCTCAGCCCCGTTCGCTGGGCGATTCTCGCCGTCGAGTCGGGCGTATGGCGCGATGCGGGCACCACGGCGGGGGCCATGACCTGCGGGCTGCTCGTGGCGATTGGCGGGGTCTTCGGGTTGCTCGGCGCGGGGGCGCTGCGATGGACCTGACGCCGCGCTTCGTCGTCATCGCGCCGACCTACAACAACGCGGGCACCCTCGGCGACGTGGTCGATCGGCTGCTCGCCGGGGCGCTGCCGGTCATCGTGGTCAACGACGGCGCGACCGATGACACCGCAGCGATCCTCGCCGCCCGCGCAGCCGGCGGCGCGGGCGATCGGCTGACCGTGGTGACCCACCCGCACAATCGCGGCAAGGCCGCGGCGCTGCGCACCGGCTTCGCCGCCGCGGCCGAGCGCGACTTCACCCACGCCATCACCATCGACACCGACGGCCAGCACGATCCGGTTCACATTCCGCCGCTGTGCGAGGCGGCTGCGGCGTTTCCGTCGGCGCTGGTGCTGGGCGTGCGCGCGGAGCGGACGACGGCGTCGCCCTCGCTCAACAAGCTGGGCTGGTGGATGTCGGCGCTGGGGATCTGGCTGGAAACGGGCGTCCGCGTGCTCGACAGCCAGTGCGGCCTGCGGGTGTATCCGCTGGAACTGGTGCAGAACGTCCGCTGTCGCGCGGGGCGGTTCGGCTTTGAGGCCGAGATCATCACGCGGGCCGTGTGGGCGGGGTTTTTCATTGTCGAAGTGCCGGTCACGTGTCACTACTTCGAAGAGGGCCGCCGCGTCAGCCACTTCCGACCGTGGCGCGACGGCGTGCACGGCTTCCTCATGCACGCCGGGCTGACCATTCTTCGGCTCATCCCCTGGCCGCGCTGGCGACGCCGGACAGATCTGGCCGACGCGGAAGCGCGGCGTGCTGTGCGATCAGCCGCGCTGCGCGCCTGGCTGGCACGCCTGCGGCCTTCAGCCCTGTGGCATCGGCTGCGCGAGGATCGATTCGAACAGCTTCTCGTGGCGGCCGCGCTGGGCATCGGCACGTTCATGGCCGCGCTGCCACTCGGCGGCTGGCAGATGCTGCTGGCGCTCTATGCGGCGGTGCGGCTGCGCGTGCACTGGATCGCCGCGCTGGTTGGCTCGTCGCTGTGCCTGTCGCCGCTGGGCGAACCGCTGGCACGACTCGCAGTTCACGTGGGCCACCTGGCGACGCACCTGCGCCCGGCGGACGAGTCCACCCTCGCGGCGGTCGCCGCGTCGCCCGGCGGGGCGCTGGGCGTCACGCCGCTGTCCGGGCTGCTGGGCGGGGTGGTGGCCGGGTTTTTTCTGAACTGGATCACCATCCCGGTGTTTGTTCGCGTGTTTCGCCTGATTCCGGTGCGAGCCGAAGCGGGCCCGCGGCCGGTAGCGCAGGAGCTGCGCTGACCGCGCTCCGGCGGTAAGCCGCACGATCTCCCGCCCGCCTTGACAACCCCCATCCCGGCCCCTACCCTCCCCCTCACGATTGCGGGGTAGAGCAGTTGGCAGCTCGTCGGGCTCATAACCCGGAGGTCGCAGGTTCGAGTCCTGCCCCCGCTAGTTGAAAGGTCGCCGCGAAAACGGCCGACCGACGGGTAAACGCACGACGCCGAGGCAGAGACGCCTCGGCTTTTGTGTTTGTATCGTGAGGATTGGTAAAGGGTTACGCACTACCCGCCGGCGCCACCAGCGTGATCACTCCAGCTCAGAGACTCGAGGTCGAGGCGACCCCTCGCGAACCCGAGCACCCGTACCGCCCGAAGTCTCTCGCAACCACCTGAGACTCGCCTCCGGGTTAACGCGGGGGTTGCCTCCGCCCGGCGGATGGAACCGGGTGGGGTTGGCTTCGGTGAGGGGAGGTGACGGCTGCAGCGGCGGCACGCAGCCGTTCACCTCATCATCGCTTTGGGAGAGCCTCGCGGCCGCGAGGTGGGTCTGGAGGTCGACCCAGTCGAACCCGTCGATCGCCCCGTCGAAGTTGGCGTCGTGATAGAACGCCTCGCGGGCGACGACCTCGCGCGGGCGGTGCAGCTCGTCGAGGATCGTCGTCTCGCCGTAGGGCGTGTAGACGTAGCCCTCGACGATTTCGCCGGCGAGGTTCGCCAGCGCACCCGTCGAGCCGAGGGCGTCCTTGAGGTACCAGAGGTACTCAGGCGTCGCGTCGGCGTGGTCGCCCAGCGGCGAGACGTCAACCATCAGCAGCGGATCGGGGAAGCTCTCGCCGTGGGCGAACCAGCGCAGCAGCGCCTCGTCGTCGTTCGGCGCGACGCTGTATTCCTCCAGCACCTGCGCCCCGCCGGCGTAGACGTGGCGCGTCACCGCCTCGCCGGGCGAGCCCGGCCGCTGCGTCGTGCGTACGCGGCGGTTCAGGGCGTCGTATTCGTACGCCGCAACCACCGCCCCGGGCGAGCCCGTGAATTCCGTGCCGTCGGCCTTGAACGAGCCGCGTTCGCGAATGGCCGACAGGCGGTTGAAGGCGTCGTAGACGTAGAACCACTGGTTGTCGAAGACGAGGTTGCCAACTCTGCCGCCTACGCAGCCAGCGTAGGATGGCTATTTGTGCCAAAACAAAAGCGGTGCAATTGCCCATTTAGTTAGGCTATATCGCCCGTCGAATCTCCTGGGCAATCTGGAGAAGCCCTTCGCGCGCGATCACCAACCTAAGCAGTTGGTCACGTTCTTCCAGATGAACGATATGCCCGCAGCACAATGTCTCGATCGTCCAAGCATCGGCGAATGCTAGAAGCAACTGCAACGACTCGTGGCTAACCAGGTCCGCGGCGATGAACAAATCACAAGATGCGAGAAGATCATCTCTCAGGGTAAGATCCGATGGAGCCATCAGATCGACCTCAAAACCAGCAGAAGCGTAACTGGGCCGCAGCTCGCTGCACAACACTCGAAAAGTCGTGTTGCTCCAATGGAGTACGTTTCGAGCTCGCGTTACCAAGTCCAGCGGGAGCCGAGACGCTGTAACATTGTTCAATAGATCGACATCAGCGCCACCGACGATCAGTGTCACCGGCCGATGAACTGTATAAAGGCTTCCGTCGCCCGGAACGCCGGTGTACTCTAGACCTACCAAGGAAGGGGTTAATTGTGAGTAGAGTTGCATCCGGATTGGGATCCACTCCTTGGACTCAAGGAGCATCATCGTCCATTCAGGTCCAGCAACACGAAGATTATTGCTCTGTAGGGCATGGAAGTGAACGCTGGCGAACGGCGGCAACCGTCCGTGATGTGACCGTACGAATACGGACTCACCATAATAGCCAAACCCGCGCTCGCGCAACCACAGGAGAATTTCTCCGAAGACGGCCTCCGCCGTCCTTGAATGGGAGTAAAAGCACATCTTTATATATGGCGGCTCAAGCCTAATGCGCGGATCCACTTCATCCACCCTTAGAAAGACTTATTGCATTCATCATCGCCTGTAGCTGACCCGGGTTGGGGACAAATGCCGTTACGAGATTACCTGCCGCATCGTGTTGAACGCAAAGGAACTTGCCATCCACTTGGGCCAACCGAGCGACGGTCTGTTGCGCGCCGGAGCTCCAAGGAAATGGGTTCTTGGATCTCGACACATAATCTAGTGCTTCTCCCCACTTGCGAACCTGATCGGGGGTTAAGGGCTGCCCCCCCGTGCCGAAGAACTGTTTAGCATGATCGAGTGTGTGTTGGAATCTACCCCATTGATTTGGGTCAGGATAATGAGCTCCCGATCGTGCAACATTCTCATAGAACCGACCAACCGCATCAGTGCCGCGTTGACTTACACGCTCGACGAAACTTGCAAACTCGCTGGCGATCGAACTGAAAGTCGCGATGTCGAAGTAGCCCATCTGGCTACCGATCCCCGCTATAGTCGTAGATCCAATCCATAAGTGTGCATAAATCGCGGCTATAGCCGAATTGATGGCTGCAACGGCTGAGTTGATCTGCCCTAACAGGATTGCTCCTATTGATGCTCTTTCGCCGCTCGCAACCAAGGTCCCTCCGAGTGTGAATTCGAACAAGCCCAAAGAGTCAGTCGTGGATGCGGCGCGTGATCGAGAGTACTCGAACAGATTTAGACTGCTCGGCGGCATGCTGATTAGAGCGTGCGGCAGTAGAGAACCGGGAGCCAAATCAAGGAGTGTACTACCCGAATGACCGCCGCCCATGGATGCGGTCTCGAAAGGATCCCGCTGCAGCCACCTCCCCAGCGTCGGCGAGTACGACCGATACACGAAGTGATACAGCCCCGTCTCCGTCTCGTACCGCTGTCCGGTCCAGAGGAACGGGTTGCCGTACTTCGAGCCTCGGGCGAAGTTGTGGGGCTCGTCCGGGCCGGACCAGGTGTGGGCGTAGAGCTCGTAGTCGGTGATGTCGACGACGGCGTCTTTGTTGATGTCAAAGAGCAGGACGCACTCGGCCGTGTCGCGGCCGAGGCACGTCTGGAACGTCAGGAAGTCGATGACATCGTACGCCCCGTCGGCCAGGACGTCCACCACCGGGCCGCGGGGGCGGCGCCACTGCGGCGGGACGGCGGCGGCCGGGTCTTCCGGCTGCCACGCGGCCAGGAAATTCGCCTCGTCGGCCGCGTCGAGCCGGCCGTCGGCGTTGTGGTCGTGGATGCGCAGGGCGACCGGGTTGAACACCCCGGCCTCCGCGGCCGCGAGGTGGGTCTGCAGATCGACCCAGTCGAACCCGTCAATCGCCCCGTCGAAGTTCGCGTCATGGAAAAACGCCTCACGGGCGACGACCTCGCGCGGGCGGTTGAACTCGTCGAGGAGCGTCGTCTCGCCGTAGGGCGTGTAGACGCAGCCCTCGACGATCTCGCCGGCGAGGTTTGCCAGCGCCCCGGTCGAGCCGAGGGCGTCTTTCAGATACCACAGGTATTCCGGCGTGCTGTCGGCGTGGTCGCCCAGCGGCGAGACGTCGACCATCAGCAGCGGGTCGGGGAA